>NZ_CAMLHX010000060.1 GCF_946479965.1 uncultured Mucilaginibacter sp.
CACCAGATGGCGTTAAATCACTTAAGGATAGGCCCGGCGTCTGGGCCTGCGCAAACATCGACCCTAGCAGAATCAGCGAGACTATTAGCTTGTTAAACTTCATTTAATTTTTGAATAGATAGTTGGTTAATTATTTATATTAAGATACAAATCTTACGAAAACGTTGTAAGTTATAAAAATTAGAATTTTTTTTATAATTATGTTTAAAGTTCGCTTGTTATAACGCCTGCGAAGCCACCTCGACGCAACATTTTAATATCTATTGTACTGGATTTATCTACCACCATATATTGTATGGAAAATTCTTTGTCATGAGCGCCATCTTCAATAAGCGTTAGCTTATATTTTACTTTGTCAGTTAAAAAATCAAGCTTTATACTCTTTCTTTTCTCGCGCTGCTCGCCGTTTATACCTGCTATATACCAATTGTTGCCTTTACGGCGCGCCATCGTTATATCCTTACCGGGATAACCATCCACTAACTTTGA
Source organism: uncultured Mucilaginibacter sp. (assembly GCF_946479965.1). The sequence continues at coordinate 490 of NZ_CAMLHX010000060.1, forward strand.
ATCATCCCAAGCATTAGGCACGTTTCGTAAAAAAGCTTTTGCCGCATCCTGTAGCCCATAGTATCCATCGGGCCTATCTGCCAAATGTTGCAAACCTGATTCAAACAGCACGCTCAGGGCCAGCTCGTGGCCATAAGATGTAACGTGTGGATATTGCGAATTGGTAAATGTAACCGGTGTATAATCCATTGGCCCGATGACATTACGGGTAAATGGCAAAATAGTGTTATGCTCAGGCGCAGCCATCGTAAAATCGGGTACGTTATTGTACCACTCCGCACCGCGAACTGCTTCATAGGTCATTAAGTGCGGGTAGGTTCTTGACCACCCGCGTGGAACCAGGCAACCATGAAAATATACCATGATCTGAAATTGAGCAGCATCATCTAAAATATCCAGGTAATACTGGATCATATTCTGCTTTTCGCTCTCAAAAAAATCTATTTTAACTCCCGCGACACCCAGTTCCCTGAGTTTTGTAAATTCAGCCACCCGGCTTTCATGCGTAAGCATACGGTCCTTCGGCGTTGAAGTTACTGTAGTGTGGTTGCCTCCGGAGTTATACCACATTAAGGGTTTTACACCCTTTGCCTTTATATAAGTTAACGCGTCTTCTAATTTGCCGCCATTGCCCATACTATCCCACTCCCAATCTAAAAGAGTATACGGCCAGTTCATATCAGCAGCCAGGTCTGCGAAACGGGTGATTATTTTATAATCTTTCGTGCCATGATTGCTTGACCAATAGTTCCATGATACCAGACCCGGTTTTATCCAATCGGTGTTTTTAACTACGGACGGAGTGGATATATCATCAACCAGTGTTGAAGCAACCACATCCTGCAATTTGCCCATAATTACAACCCGCCAAGGTGATTTCCAAGGGAAATTTATTGTTGGCTCAGATACCCCTGTTCCGCGTCCGTCTTTGGGATTAGGAAAGGTAAGTTTATACTTTGTGGCATCGGTCACGTTACTCAACTTGGTTCCACAATAATTTCTGTCGAGGTCGGCTTCATGCAGTAAAAACCAGCATGCATTATCATTTGTATTGAAAAGTGCGGGGTAGCACCACTCCTGCTGCAACACCCTGTCATCACTCATCGCCGTATAATAACCTTCATTGGCTGCATTCCATTTTTCCATCCACCGGTTGGTTTCCTTTGGGATACTATATGCTGTTAACTCGTCCTTAACCATAACAGCGGCTTGTTTGTCCGGAAATTCATATCGAAATGCCATGCCATCATTGTAAGCTCGTATTATTATATTCAATTTAGTTTTATCCGGATTTTGAAACGATATCATTACTTCGTTTGCGCTATTATTTCTAACTGAGCGCTTGCCGTAAACTGCTTTATATTGCTCATTTATCGGCGTAAGATTCCCTGCTTTTACAAACGTCAATTCCTTTGCAAATTCCTGGTCGACTCTTACTAATCCAAGATCGATATGCGAAATAGCTTCGGTTAATTTGTCGCCGTCCGTGTATGATACTTTTAAATACCATTCGCCGCTGTTGCCGTTTTGCTGATTAAACAGCCCAACGTTTATTTTTTGGTTGGGTGATCGGACCGATATTTTTTGTGCTAATGCAACAGAATTACATATAACTGCTATACACAACCCAAAAACGGCGGACTTATTAATTTTCATTTTTTTTAATGATTTTTATCTATCGGACAGTGTACTTCTGCTTCAAATGGCAAGCAGGCAGACTTTATTCGTTATACAAGTTGCATCATTTACTAACGCCGCAATCTTATTTAATCAGGTTATTTAAATGGTGTTGAACTGTATTTACAAAACCTGGTAATTGTGATAAGTCATCTCCCCATATTTCACTACTGCCAAGAACTTCTGATGCAATGTTCTCTGTTGAATGTGCAGCCCACTTAGCTACCACGATAGCTATTTTCTCATCCTTCAGAAGATGCCGCTCGCCCTTATAAAGTAAATAGTATTGATCATTATCCTTAATAACCTTACTCATAAGTGAAATATAAGCAGCAAATCCCCTTGCTATGTTTTCAGGGGCATGTTTGTATAACCTATAATGTTCCTTCAGAACAGGAAGCACCCTTGTTATAATTTTGGTAGTGTATTGCTGCGCAATGGCTACCCATTGATGCTCTATATATGGATTCCTGAATCTGTCTAAAACCCGTTGAGAAAAGTCTTCCATCAGCGCAGGTTCAGCTTTATAAGGCATGGCCAACCTTATCTCTTCCATTAAATTTTGCAAAAAGGAAGAAAATTCCGCATTGTTGGTTGCCGCATTTACCAGATCAAAACCCATAGTGAGCGCTAACGCGCAACTCAGCGTATGCGTACCATTCAGAAGGCGCAATTTTAACTCGCGGTGAACTTCGATATCCGGAATAATAATAACACCGGGATCTGCTTGTTCAAAACTCAAAATTGATTTTACTTTATCATCGCCTTCAATAGCCCATAGGCAATAAGGTTCTGACACGATCAACAAGTCATCACGGTACCCATTCTTTTCTTCGAACAGACGTTGCTCTTGGGCTGATGGCTTGCCGGTTACTATTCTATCCACTAGTGAATTGCAGAAATAGTTACTTTCATTTATCCAATTCTCAAAATCAGCGCTCAAGTTGTTAAAAGTAATAAGCTTCTTTATAATTGATTTGAGTATGGTTGCGTTTTCGGGTAAAAGCTCTGTGGGTATAATTACCAAACCACTTTCACTGTTACCGTTGAAAGTTTTATACCGATGATGTAATACGGCTAACAACTTTGCAGGGAATGATGAAGGTGGTTGCTGAGTAATATCTTCATTTACTAATTGAAGTCCAACTTCAGTCGTATTAGAAATAACAACTTTAAGTTCGGGATTTTCAGCTTCTTTTAAAACCAGATCCCATTCCCCGGCAGCAGATAATATTTTGCTTATTGAAGTATTAATAACAGTTTCTTCCGTTAAACGCCCATTTTCAATACCCTTCATCTGCAGCGTATACAGATTGTCCTGTTGGGCAAAAGCGTCAGTACCACCTGTATTTGTAGACTTTACAACAGCAATGCGTCCATTAAATATGCCGGCTCTGTTGGCCTTATCTATTACGTGATCTGTAAGTCCACGTAATAGAACGCCAGTACCAAATTGTAAAATTTTGACGGGAAGCGTCAAATAATCTATAGAGGGCGTAATCACATCGGGGGCATTGATCTGCCCTACGGTTTTACCTGAGAGGTGTGCAAGTTTAACGCCTGTCATCGCTGCATTCTGTCCATCCATCGTAAATCTATTTTTTATAATGTAGCGACAGCTTTAATTACGTTTGAAGCCGGATCAAGCCAACTTTGAAAATCAACGCTAAGTTTACTGAAATCTGAACGATGAGTTATATAAGCCAGCGGATTAATAAGCCCTTTTTTTACCGAATCAATAACATGTTCGAAATCTTTGCGGGTTGCATTTCTGCTGCTCATTAACGTGGCTTCGCGTTTATGAAACTCAGGGTGACTAAACGATATTTCTTCTTTCTGCAAACCTATCAGTACTAAACGAGCGCTGTGTGCCATAAATTGAAGCGCCGAGTTTATAGCTTTCTGGCTGCCCGTAGCATCTATTACTACAGTAGGCATGTCGCCACCGGTAATTTTACTTATTTGCTCTTTTGCGTCTTCCAGTGCATTAACTGTGTAATGTATACCCAACTTTTCCTTACAAAAAGCAAGTCTGTTATCATTTATATCCATAGCGATAACCTGCGCACCCGCTATACGGGCAAACTCCATGGTGCCTAAGCCGATAGGACCTGCACCGATTACTAACACAAATTCGTCGGGAACAACCGCTGCACGCCTTATACCATGCGCACCTATTGCCAACGGCTCAATTAACGCCAATTCATCATAACTCAATCCTTCGCCGTGTACTAATAAACGAGAAGGAATAGAATAATATTCGGCCATACCGCCATCAATGTGCACTCCGCATACCTTGATATTTACACAACAGTTTGGCTTGCCAGATCTACAGGCGATACATTGCTGACAGTTAATATAAGGTATAAAAGTAACCCGCTCCCCTATCGTAAATCCAGGCGCATTATCAGCTTCAACTAAATCGCCGGAAAGTTCGTGTCCTAACACACGCGGATAATTAAAATATGGCTGCGTACCTCTAAAGGCGTGGAGGTCTGTCCCGCAAATGCCAATTCTTCTTATTTTTATAATGGCATTTCCGGGAGTTAACACGGGCCGCTCAAATTGCTTATATTCAAATTTTCCCGGATGGGCACAAACCAACGAATTCATTTTTTATTCTGATAAACTATAAAACTTAATTGCATTTTCTCCAAAGATCTTCCCTTTTTCACTCTCACTGTAACCAGAGAAGTAATTTTCAACAATGCCATGCACTTCCTTGTAAGTGGCGGCTACTTTACAAACGGGCCAATCAGATCCAAACATTATTCTGTCTGCCCCAAAAGCGTCAACCACAACATCTATATAAGGATCAAATTCTTTAGGTTGCCAATTATTCCAGGTGGTTTCTGTAACCATCCCTGAAATTTTGCAGAACACATTATCAAATTTGCCCAACGCCTTAATATCCGAGTCCCAGCCTGTCAAAACTTTATCTTTAATATATGGCTTAGCAATATGATCCAAAACAAATCTCTGCTCAGGAAACATTGCAACCATTTCGTTGGTAAATTTCAACTGATCCGGAAACACTAGAATATCATACGCGAAATTATACTTGTTAAGCAACGATATACCTTTTAAAAAATCGGGGCGCAACATAAAATTGCGCTGTGGCTCGCCCTGTAACACATGTCGAAAACCTTTCAATTTTTTAAATTGGCTGTAATATTCAAGTCTTTGCTCAACACCTGCCGACAAAAGATCAACCCAACCGACAACTCCCTTAATAAAGCTATGATCTGCTGCGTTTTTTAATTGAAAGTGGTTTTCTTCTTCAGATTGATCAGATTGCACTATTACGCAACCGTCAATTCCGTTACTTTTAAGTACCGGTTCAAGATCTTCTGGGAAAAAATCTCTTTGAATTACGGCCATATCATCCGTTATCCACGAATCCCGTATCGGGTTATATTTCCAAAAGTGTTGATGAGAGTCTATTTTTGACATATTCTTATTAGTTAAAAGAGAAATCCAACAAACCTCTTTCAACCATTTTCGCCCAAAAACCTTTTGGAATGACTGTATGGGCCATATTTATGTTATCCTTAACCCGCAAAGGGTTAGTAGTACTTAACGCAACGCTTTCTACACCTGGCACCTTTAATGCATATGCCACGCAGGCGGCTGCGGGTGTGATGTTGAATTCTTTACAAGTGGCAAAGAAATCTTCGCGCCATTTTAAGAGCTCATTATGTCCCGGAAAATTCTCATCCACCAGTTTATAATCATAATGAGTACCGCCAATTAAATAACCTGAGTGAAATACAGCTGAGTTAATAATAGGAATGCCTTTCCGCTTCATATCTGCCATAAATTCCAACAATTCCGCCGGGTGGCTTTTTATTGTCATGCTGTTGGCCACCATTATCCAATCAAGTTTAACATCTTTTGCTATCCTGACAATTGTTTTCCAATCCTTGGCTCCTATCCCTACTGATTTTGCCCGCCCACTTGCTTTTAAATCGGCTAATGCTTTATAGGCTTCCAGTATGTCATTATATCTTTTAGCTTCCTCTTTGGGCGAAGTGGCAGCTGCCAGGTATTCATCAGGGTCGTGTACTGAAACCATTTCAGAAATCCATCCGCCTAATAATTCATTACCCTGTTCAAAACACTTCATCATGCCATCGTAACTTATCATTTGAACAGCGTCATGCTTTATACCCACCCATACCCCTTTTTCGAATGTTGGCTCAGGGGTTTTTAATTCTGTTCTAAACCATCCCAATTTATTGCTTATAACAACATTGTCTGGGTTAACTTCTAAATCACTTAATGCTCTGCCAAGTGATTCAAGTGCCAAACCAGCTCCATACTTACCGGCCGAATCAAATACCACCTTACCTGGCGAATGCTTAACGCACTCCGCAACTATATCCCGCTTTACGGTATCGTTAAGCGCCACAAATAAATTTCCAAGGCTGCTTGTGCCAAAAACTATTTTTGGCAAATTCGGAGTTGATCGATTTAGGATATTGGTCATAATTCGTTCGAAATTATTTGCGACTTCGATATTCAGCCATAAATAACCTTATAATTAATTTTAAAGATATCAATTTATTCTTCAACCCTATTCTATAATTACGCATAAAGTGGCCTGCGTTAATAATATGATTTGCATAAACAACCATATGGTAATTAAAAAACGTAGTTGTGGTGCCCATTCAAAAAAATGCTAATAATTTATGATTTTGGGGCATCATTTTAATATTGGCTATAATTGATCGGGACTTCAAATTAACTGCTTAAAAATTGTTAGCGATTGCAGGAAATTAACTTACTATTAAGGAATATTACCATTACCAAAACCTTGCTAATTAGTCCACTAATTATCAAGCGCTGAACTTGGAATAATATGTTGCTTATAAGTAAGTGGTGTTTTCCCGGTTATTTGCTTAAAAACAGCATGAAAAGAGGAAAAATTATTAAAGCCACTTTCATAACATATTTGCTTTATACTAACCTCGTCCTCAATAAGCAATTTACAAGCGTGGCTTACGCGTATCTCATTAACAAATTGAAAATAAGTTTTCCTTGTTTTTGCTTTAAAATAACGACAAAAGGAATTAGGCGCAAGGTTAGCAATCTGAGCAATCTTTTGCAATGAAATTTTGTCTTTAAAATGAGCAAAAGAATATTCATAAATAAGGTTTATGCGATATTTATCAGATTCTTCGAAATTATATTTAAAACCTATTGATGATAGTAATTTTCCACTACTGCTGGAACCGATTAACGCAAGAGCTTCCATTAACAATACTATGCGTGAATGGCCTTCAGACACGGACAATTGCTTTATCAAATTGGAGATTATAGGTTCTTTTCTAGCTGAAATCAGAATACCTCTTTTTGCCTTTTCCAAAGCGCGTTTAATAATAGCATTTTCAGGCAATTCAAGGAATGCCCTACCCCAAAAGTCCTCGTAAAAATGAATAACGGTTGAATAAGGACTTTCATTGCTACTATTTACCTGCTTTTCTTTATCAAATTTGAAGTAGTGCGGCAAATTTGATCCAATTAAAATTATATCACCCTCGTGAAACCTTTTTATGCCATCGCCTATAAACTGCATCCCTGAACCGCGATGAAGGTATATAAGCTCAACTTCGGGATGAAAATGCCATCTGCTATTTACGTTTGGCACACGGTCTAACCTTATACTAAAAGAAAAGGCTGACTGATTAGAAACTTTGAGTAATTCCGGTTCCATAATTAACTGAGGTAAACATACCAATTTTAGAAAGCATCTTCCATAAAATGGTAATATTTCTTAATAATACGGTAATTACGTGCAACGCTATACAGTTTTTTACAGGTTAATTTGACAACCATTTTTACCACAAAGCACTCCAATGCTTTGCATCTAACTAAATTATTAAATTATTATAATGCTTATGAGGAAAACAAAACTAAACACTGCTTGACGTCTGTCATCACCAATTTTAATTAACCAACTACAAAAAAACTAAAACTTAAAATTATGACATTAAATTCGAAGGTCATGCTTCGAGCATGGACGGTATTGTCCAAAAAAACGGTAATTGCAACATCAATTGCGACTATCGCTTTAGTCAATATTTCAAGCGCTCACGAAAGTGTGCATGGGATAGAAAACTTCAATACCGCCGCCTTGCTGCAACAGCAAAACGTAACCAAAACCGGTACTGTAACAGACGAAACTAACCAGCCAATGCCCGGCGTTAGTGTAACAGTAAAAGGAACAACAAACGGGGTAATAACCGATGGAAATGGTAAGTATTCTATCACAGTGCCCAGTAATGCTACACTAACTTTTACAGTACTGGGATATCAACCCCAAGATTTACCTGCAGGCAATGGTGCAATTATCAATGTAAAACTTGTACCCATAGATACACAACTTGATGAAGTTGTTGTGGTGGGTTATGGTACGCAAAAAAGAGAAACCCTGACGGGTTCGATATCAAGAGTTAAGGGGGAAGATCTAACTAAAAACCAGTCTGTGAATGTTACAACCAGCCTGGCAGGTAGACTACCTGGCCTCGTTGTCAATCAGCGTAACGGCGTACCTGGGGCAGAAGATCTCAACATCGTCATACGCGGTGCAAGTACTTTTGGTAACAATAACCCTCTGATTGTAGTTGACGGTGTGCCGCGTGGTACAGGGATTCTTTCAACCCTTAACCCGCAGGATATTGAGAGTATAACCGTATTAAAAGATGGTTCAGCAGCTATATATGGTGCCCGAGCCGCCAACGGCGTAGTTTTGGTTACCACCAAACCAGGCGCCAAAGGCAAGACCAGTTATAATTTCTCTTACGTATATGGTATTACTAACCCTACCAAAATTCCGGAAATGATGGATGCGGCACTGTTTTCGGAGGTGGTGAATGAAACTTATTCTTACCTGGGAAGAGGGCCCTATAAGTCGGCTGCAGAGATTCAAAAATACCGTGACGGGTCTGACCCCATTTTATACCCGAATACTAATTGGGCGGATGTATCTTTAAATAGGAACACTCCCCAGAAAAGGCTGAATTTTCAGGCGAGCGGAGGCTCGGATAAGGTGAGATACCTGCTTTCTTTCGGATCAGCTAGCCAAGGCAGTAATTTTAAAAATCAACCGTACAAATATAACCAGTATAACTCCAGAGTAAGAATTGATGCAGATCTATCACAGTATTTAACCGTAGGTGCTAATATCGCTGGCGTGTTCACTCAGCGGACTGCAGCAAATGGAACTGACTTCTCTACCACGTTGCAGGCAAATCCAACGCTACCAGCCATATACCCTAACGGGCTGCTTGCCGGGGGGCGGTTTGATAACAGCCCGCTTCTTTCAGACCGGAGAGGGTACCAGCAATGGAAAGATGATCCTATAACTACAACGTTTACAGCATCTTTTAAAGTGCCTCATGTAAATGGATTGGTGCTTGATGCTTCCTATAATTACGACTTGAGAAACCAGTTCCAAAAAAACTTCTCTCAGCCACATTACTGGCACGTGTACAATCCAAACACTCAGCAGTATGATCGTATAGCATCAACTTCTCCGATACAACTTACCGATAGATACGACAGGTGGGTCACCACCCTTACCAACGTCAGGCTATCTTACAGAACTACAATTGGCAAAGATCATAACATTGCCGCAATGTTAGGTGCAGAACAACAGAGAAATTCCAATACGTTTGCATCGGCGACACGCAGAAACTTTCTTAGCGCGGCACTTCCGCAAGTTAGTTTAGGGGGCACGAGACCAGAGGATTTAGGCAATGCCGGCAATGCTTCTGCGGGAGCCTACAATAGTTATTTGGGTCGGTTCAATTATAATTATCAATCCAAATACTTGCTGGAATTTGCATTCCGCTCTGACGGGTCAACCATATTTCCTACTTATAACAGATATGGATTCTTCCCGTCTGCATCTGCAGGCTGGGTAGTATCTGAGGAAGATTTCATGAAATCTGTGGGATTTGTCAATACTTTAAAGCTTAGGGCTTCGTATGGCGAGCTTGGTAATGACCAGGTGGGTCAATTCCAATTCTTGCAGACTTTTGACTTTGGGAATAATTATGTTTTTGGCGGCAGTACCGTACCTGGTATTTTCTCCACTGTTCTTTCCAATCCGAATATTGGCTGGGAAGTGAGTAAAAAACTGGACTTCGGATTGAGTGCTTCTTTATTCAACAGAAAGCTTGATGTAGACATTACTGTATTCAATCAAAAGCGATCAAACATCCTCCGTCAGCGTAATCTTTCAGTTAGCGCGGTCAACGGTTTTCCCAGATTGCCCGAAGAAAATATCGGGAAGGTGAATACCAGTGGGTTTGAAGTGGATTTGACACATAGGAACAAGGTTGGGCAGGTGTCTTATTCAGTTAGCGCAAACGTAGCTTATGCAAAAAGTAAGATCATTTTTATGGACGAAGTGCCACCGGCACAACCATATCAAGCCAACACCGGGATGCCGCTTGGTGCCGGCCTTTATTACAAATCTGACGGTATATTCAATACCCAGGCTGAGTTGGATAGTTACCCACACATAGCTGCGGCCAAGTTAGGTGACGTTAAAGTTCTTGACTTAAACAATGATGGTAAAATAGACGGAAATGACCGCTACATAACCAACCAATCTCCAACGCCTTTGTACGTGTTTGGCCTTAACACAAGTTTGCAATATAAGGGTTTTGACCTAACCCTGTTTTTCCAGGGGCAAGCCGACGCGTTTGTTAATGACGCCATTGTTGACGAGTTTGGTTTAGAGGATTTGGACAATGCCCCTGTTTACAGGGCCACTAACCGTTGGACCGTAAATAATAAAGAGGGCGCGACTATGCCTCGGGCAAATAATTTGTTACCAGGCGGCGCAACAGACTTTTTCTTATATGACGCGACATTCGTAAGACTAAGAAACGCTGAATTAGGATATACCTTTAACGGCGATTTAATGCGAAAAATAGGCGTTAAGAGTCTCCGTGCATTTGTTAATGGTACCAATTTATTAACATGGGCAAAAGAAATTAAATACAGAGATCCCGAGTTGGCAAATCAAAGTTATTTAAACTACCCGCCTTTGAAGATCGTAAGTTTTGGTGTTAATCTACAATTTTAAAAATTATAACGATGAAAGCAATTAAATTAATACTTCCTACAGTGTTTGTTGTAATGCTCAGCATGTCCTGTAAGAAAAACGTCCTGGACTTATCGCCGCAGGACAAACTTGCTGAAGATGCCGTTTGGAGCGATCCAAAGCTAATAGAAGCCTACCATAATGAACTTTATAACTCCCAGGTTCATGGCTTTAACGTAAGTATGGCGTATTCTAAATATACTGATGAAAATTTCAACAGCCTTGCCTGTTGCGGAGGTGACCTTTTTAAACTTAACACGTACACTCCCGACAATGTCGGATCATTAGGAGCAAATATTGGGGGTTTTTGGGAGGTGCAAAACGGTTACCTGTATAATTGGAATTTTGCGTACCAATATATGCGTAAGATCAATGTGTTCCTGGAAAAAATGAATGGGACTACCGTTAACTTGCCTAATAAAGCGCGAATGATTGCGGAAGCTAAGTTTCTGAGAGCCTTTCTTTATTTCAATCTTATTGAAAGGTATGGTGGCGTTCCTATAGTAGACAAGGTTTACCAATTGAGTGATCAGGCCACATTCAAAAGAAACACTTTTGAAGAATGCGTAACATTCATTGCAAAGGATGTGATGGAAGCGCTACCCAATCTGCCTGCTAAATACGCATCAACTGATGCCAATTACGGAAGGGCTACCGGCGATGCTTGCAAGGCCCTGCTATCCCGTACCTATTTATATGCAGCATCTCCTTTGTTCAGCCCTACCAAGGACGTGCAAAAATGGCAAAAAGCCGCTGATGCAGCAGAGGCACTGTTAAACAGTGGCTATACGCTGTATCCAGATTATCAAAAGCTTTTTGAAACGAAACAGGGTGATGCACAGAATGAAATTATTTATTCGCGGGGTTTCTCGGCGACCAATGGTCACAATGCACCCATGGATCATTTAGATCGCCGTTTTGGAGCCAATGGCGGCTGGTGGGGTAGCAGCGGACCCACCGCCAACCTTGTTGATTCTTACGATATGGCTAACGGAATTCAGCCATACCTGCCTGATGGAACTATTAATCCTTTATCAGGGTATGATCCGCAAAACCCTTGGGCTAACCGCGATCCTCGACTTGAGGCTACAGTTATTCATGATGGTACCGTATTTAATCCCGGCGCAGCGGTAGCAGGTGCACCTCCGACTTATGAAAAGTGGGTGTCACAAGATGGTACTACATTTGGGTTTGATTCGTATAAAAAAACAGGCGACAATCCCCGTACGAATACAGTTATGAAAAAGTTTATGCCTTCTTCGGGCCCTATCAATTCAGCAACTCCACAAGTGAATCAATGGCCGTTTTTTAGATTGGCAGAAATTTATTTGAACTATGCAGAAGCCAAATTTGAGTTAGGTGACGAGGCCACTGCAAGAGAATATGTTAATAAAGTAAGAAGCCGGCCTGGTGTTAACCTTCCGGGCATTCCTGTAACTGTTACCGGAGAAGCTTTAAGGCAACGGATCTACAATGAAAGAAGAATTGAGCTGGTTTTTGAGGGGCATCGTTTCTTTGACGTGAGGCGTTGGGGAATAGCCACTACTACTGAGAATGCTAAAATCTACGGTTTTGATGTTATTAAAAATGTAATAACCGGGGTAAAGACGTATTCAAAAATAGTGTTGTTGGATAAAACCGGAACATTCCAGGCTTATAAGAGTCTGCTTCCTATTGAACGGAATGAGTTAAGCCGTAATCCTCAAATAACCCAAACCAAAGATTGGCCTCAATAGGCTTTCCAAAAAAAGAGACTGTCTTTTGTGATAGTTAAAATCTTAAAATAAGAAGAGGCCATATCAAATGATATGGCCTCTTCTTTTATACGTTAATTGCCATTTTCTTAGCACATCGGCAACGTTATTTGTAAGTTCATATTTATATGCCTCATGTTATAAATTCTATTGTATTTCAAATACAACTGCGATGCTGCTTGGCAATATTTTTGGCTTTTTTATCGTCAGTGCGTCGGCACTTTGTTTCCACGAAAGTTTTTCCTTGCTGCCCAGCATTTTTATCTTTTTTATCTTTTTATCTGCTTTGGTATTTCCGAGTGATTTGATGCTGATGTCTCCTGCCGGCTCACCCAATACAGTTGCGTAAACAATGTTTCCTTTTTGCGCAAAGCGAATATCTTTTTCAGATAACTGAATCTTACCTTCGTTAAAGCCCTGTGCATTCACAGGGTTAGATGCATCAGCTGCGGCGCCTTCGCCAAAAATTTTCCAAGGGCGGGTATCAAAAATACTCTCTTTGTTAATATTCATCCAAGCAGCAATACCTTCAAGTATGGTTACTTCTTTTTCATCAATTGTACCATCACCACGTACAGGAATATTGAGCAACAAGTTACCGTTTTTACTTACAATGTCTACCAGTGTGCGAATAACTGTTTTTGCAGATTTGTAGCCGTTATTTGTATAGACAGATCTGCTGTAATGCCAGTCGCCTATGCAGGTACAAGTTTGCCATGGCGTAGACTGAATATTATCAGGCGCACCGCGTTCCACATCCCATACCATACATTTTTTCTGATCAGGTGTAAGCACTTTGCCAAACAACACCGCTTCCAGTTTTCCGTTGTGAGTGGCCATACTGCGGTTGTAATAGTGGGCGGCAATTTTTAGTCCGGCATCACTTGCCGGATACAACGGCAGCGCGGTATCATCAAAATAAAGCAGATCAGGATTATAAATATTGATGAGATCCATAGTACGATTGTAAAACTTGTCGCTATAATCCTGTGATGGTATTGATGCTCCGTTGTTCCAGTCCCATTGGCCCCATAAAGTTGTTATATTATCACTGCCGGTGCTTAATGCATGGTTTTGTGCATAAAGTTGTTGCGGATCTAATCCCTCCCACCAGGTTCCTTTTCCATCGGCGGTTGTAAGTTTACCATCATAAGGGATGCCGGCTAATGGCCCGCTTTTATCTGAGCGTTGCGCGGTTTCATACCATGTCCAGGCGTGCGATGCGTGCACGCTTAATCCAAACGGAAGCGCATATTTTTTAGCTGCCTTTGCCCAACCTGCAACGATATCCTTTTTCGGACCGACACGGACGGAGTTCCATTCCTGGTATTTACTGTCCCAAAGGTCAAGGTTATCATGATGATTGGCCATAGCAAAAAAGTATTGTGCCCCTGTGCGTTTATACAGCGCCACAAGCTTCTCCGGATCCCAATTTTCGGCTTTCCAGCTGTTTATAACATCCTTAAAGCCGGCTTTTGAAGGAGGGCCGTAATTAGCTACGTGCCATTTATATTGCCGGTTCCCTTCGTCATACATTAATCGTCCGTACCAATCGCCTTGTTCCGGCTGGCATTGCGGGCCCCAATGCGCCCATATACCGAACTTGGCGTTACGAAACCACTCGGGAGCCTGGTATTGCTGAAGCGACTGCCAAGTTGGTTCAAATTTACCTTTTGCAACCGGCTCATTGCCCGGCCGTACCGGTGACGGGAATTTTTCCTGCGCCATCAACGTGTGGCAATACAATACACTTACGGCAACAATAAATTTTATCTTCATTTTTTTTATGTTGTTTGTTAATTCATTTTGGTGTCTACTTTTAAAACCCTACTTCTCCGTGATCAATTTCCATGTATCCGTTCTAAACGGAACCGCAGGTAATCCTTCGTTATTAACAAGATTACAAACAGGGTTGTCTGCCCAGGCGTAACGTACAGCCACTGGGGCCGTTACTTTATCAGAACTTACCACTACTTTATTACCTTTTATACTTGCAGACGCCCAATAAAATTTTTTATCAGCTCCGGCAATGGCAAACCCTTTCAGCGGGCCACTACGAATTGTAAGGCCGGCACCGAAATCTTTAAAAGTTATGGTTACAATATTTTTTTTGATGGTGTAACTTTTATACATGGGTCCCGACGCGACAACACTTTTTCCATAAACCTGTCTTTCTGCGGCAAGCGCTAATCTGCGTCCAACTTCTTGTTTGTTTTTCGGATGAATATTGTCTGCCTCGCCTATATCTATGGCGGATGCCATACCCGTGTTGGGTTGTGTTAATGCCGAAGTTTGTGCGTCTCTTACTTCGGCCCACCCACTTTCTGACGGAAGATCATTTACATTTCTAAAGTTGGCCAATTGAACGTATAGAAATGGAAGGTTGCCCTGTTGCCAGCGTTGCCTCCAGTCGTTTATCATCATAGGGAATAATGTGCGATAGTCGTATGCGTTGCTTTCATTTGCTTCTCCCTGGTACCATATAAACCCTTTAATACCATAAGGTATTATGGGCTTGATCATAGCATTGTACAGTACTTCTGGATAATTTTGATAGTTGCGAATAACAGGAAGGCGTGATTCAATATCCCTTTTAAACAACCATGTACCCGCTAAAGAGACTTTAGTGTTTCCATTGGTGAGATAAATATCTCCTGCCGGAGCGTTTATGCCACCGCCGGCCCAAAGCGCAGCGATACGGATGGATATTGTGTTTTCGCCGCTTTTAACAAGGCTTGCGGGGATGGTGTAAAGATGTTTTGGAGCACTGTTCCAAACGGTTTTGCAAATTTCGGCACCGTTAAAATAAAGCGAATAATTCATTTCCGGGCGGCCGATATTTAACGCAATATCTTTTCCCGTAAAAGTTGGCGGTAAAACGATCTTCTTTCGCATCCATATCAATCCTTCATAACTTCCAATTCGAAAGTCTTTAATTAAGCCGGGCATCTCAACAGCAGACCAATCCCTATCATCATATTGTGGCAAAGGGATTATCTTATCAGAATCACCTTTAGGATTATAGACAATATCCCAAAACCGCACCATGTCCAGGCTGTCCTGCTCAAAGTGTTTTTTAGTGAGCGTATCATTGGCAAGTGCTTTCGTTTTACTAATTGGCGAGGAAAGCAACATTTCACGACTTGTCCATGATTCAACCGGCGTTCCGCCCCAGGTACTTTGAATTATACCTATAGGCACATTCTCATCCTGATGTATTTTGCGGGCAAAATAGTAAGCAACAGCCGAGAGATCTTTTATAGTTGCAGAGTCGCATACTTTCCATTTGCCTGCCAGAATATCCTTTTGAGGCGTTACCTCTTTATTATGCTCAACGATAAGAAAACGAATGTTGCGATAATTTGCTTTGGCAATTTCTTTTTGTGCATCCTGCGCCTGCTGCACCTGCCACTCCATATTAGATTGTCCCGACGCCAGCCATACATCGCCAATTAGTATCCCTTTAAGGCTTATTGTAAATTCCAGTTTTCCGGTTTCAGTAATTTTAAGGTCATAAGGACCGCCGACCTTAAATTTAGGGAAGCGTAAGATCCATTCTCCATCATTATCAGCCCTTGCAACAGCATTTACCTTACCTAGCGTTGCGGTAATAAGCGCTCCCGGTTTTGCGTTTCCCCAAACCGGAATGTTTATGTTACGCTGCAAAACCATATTGTCACCAAATATTTTCGGCAGCGTTATTTGAGCATAACTATGTGTTTGAATTAAGCAAAAAAGGACTGAAAGAATTGAAAATATTGCTGTTTTTAATTTCATTTTTAGAACTATAAACCTGTTTGTGCGGAGGCTACAAACGCGTTAAGAATTACCCAGTAGTCCTGTAGTTTCCTGGTTATGGCTTTTAAGCGGATATCTCCTGGATGTTTCAATACGTTCCGATGCATCCATGTCAAATCTGTTAAATACAACCCACAAGTTAGCCTTATTATAGTAACGATTACCGCAGCCTTCACCTCTAATTACCTCTCCCCAGCCTTTGATTGAACGGTTAAGATAACTAGCAACCGGTGCAGTTTTTCTCCCCGGCTTTCCTAATAATTTTTCGATATAACTTACGACGTTTGGCATGGCTTGATCAGATTAAAACTTATGCTACTTTATCTCTACCTTAATGTATTAGCCTATTGAAACCAATCCGGTATCAAAACTCTATTTAACCGCTATTTTTACCGTTTTTGAAATATTGCGCGATGAATTACCTAATTGCAATACAAACTCACCAGCCTCAACATTCCATGCTTTTTTTGCTTCATCATAAAAAGCTAGTTCGGCAACCTTTATATCCAGCTTAATGGTTTTAGTTTCGCCGGGTTGCAGAAAAACTTTTTCAAAAGCCTTTAATTCTTTTTGCGGGCGCAAAACCGAACAAATAGGATCGCTTGCATACAATTGTACAACCTCTGCACCATACAGGGCACCTGTGTTTTTGATCACCAACTTTGCATGAATGATGTCATCTTTTCCGTAGATACTTTTATCTGTTGAAAAGTTGCCAAGCGCAAATTTTGTATAGGAAAGGCCATATCCAAATGGAAATTCCGGCTGGATCTTCTTTGTATCAAACCAGCGATACCCTACTAAAATATCCTCCTCGTAATTTACTTTTAGATCCGTACCGGGGAAATTGCCTAAGGCATGTGCCGGCGACTGATCAAGCGCCACAGGAATTGTAAAGGATAACTTGCCTGATGGATTTACCTTACCGCTCAATACATCTGCCACGGCATTACCGGCTTCCATGCCGCCATATCCGGGCCACAAAATAGCGGGCACTCTATTAACGATGCCCGCCAATTTTACCGGAGAACCGGCTATTATAACCGCAACTACATTTGGGTTCACTTTTGCTATTTCCTGGATTAAGGTTTCCTGTCCGTAAGGCAAGTCCATATTTTGCTTATCGGATGACTCCGTATCAAAATCATGGTTCAAACCTCCGAAAAAGACAACTACATCAGACTCTTTTGCTACCTTAACGGCTTCGTCCAACATATTTTGATCAACTTTATTTGAGTTGGCCTGGCCGGCGTTGCTGTTCTCTTTAAAAGTAGACAACTTTTTATACCCCTGAGCAAAATTTATTTTCACTTTAGCACCAAACTTCTGCTGAATGGCTTGCAAGGGAGTTATCTCATACAGCGCTTTTATTTCAGAACTAAGGCCCGCTCCACAGTGTTTACGGGTAGCATTATCACCAATTATGGCAACAGATCTTATTTTATTGAAATTGATAGGAAGGATACCGCCTTTATTTTGTAGCAATACTACAGCTTCTGCTGCCGCATTGTAAGCTGCTTTTTGATGCTCCGGTGTATTCATTTTTCCTTTTTCGCGGTTAGCTTCATCAAACATTTTTGTTTTGAACATCACCCGCAACACATTCTCTACTTTTTCATCAACCACCGATAGCGGCACTTGCCCATCTTGCACGGCTTTTATTAAAGGATTGGCAAAATACCAATCGTTGTAATCTTTTATTTCAGTACCCATTTCCAGATCAAGGCCGGTTAATGCTGCTTTTACTGTTGTATGCGCAGCTGCCCAATCAGTCATTAAAACACCTTTAAATCCAAATTCTTTTCTAAGGATTTGCCTGTTGAGGTACTCGTTTTCAGAACACCAATCGCCCCTGAATTTATTATAAGCGGCCATTACGGTATAGGCACCACCTTCGGTAATAGCAGCTTTAAAACCCGGTAAATAAATTTCACGCAGTGCCCTTTCGCTCATTTTTACATCGACCGTACCACGGTCTGTTTCCTGATTGTTGGCTATCCAATGCTTTACGCTTGCCGCTACTTCTTTTGATTGCAATGCTTTGATATAAGGAACAGTCATTTTTGAAATAAGCAGCGGGTCTTCGCTCATGTATTCGAAATTGCGGCCGCCAAGTGGCGTACGTATTATATTGATGCCCGGCCCCAATAAAATATCTTTTTTCCTAAACCGGGCTTCCTCACCCAATGCAAGGCCCTGATTATAGGCCAATGCCGGGTTCCATGTGGCGGCAAGCGCGGTACCCGGAGGGAAACAAGTGGCAGAGTCTGTAGTCCAGCCTGAATAACTCCAATTCTGCCTGTTAATTTCAGCGCGAACGCCGTGCGGCCCATCGCTCAGTGCCCATTCCGGAACACCTAATCTTTTAATATCCGAAACATTAAACTTAGAATTTGCGTGCAGCAGGCTCACTTTTTCGGCCAGTGTCATCTTGCTCACTAATAAGCGGATCTTTTCTTTATTATCGTTATCATTCAACTTATGCTGTGCATTTGCCGTTTCTGTAGCCAGTACAGTAAGCAAAAGCACACAACAATATGGTACTACTATTTTCAACTTTGATATAAATAAATTCATTTTTAATGTTTTATAACTATTCCGTCCACACAAGCACATCTGCCGGCTTTAGTGTTCTTTCCCCAATTAAAATTTTTGCATTATCCGGCACATTTACCGTGTAATTGTCTGATGAGTAATTTAATGCGGTATAAAAACCATCGCGCCAGTAAACAAATACACCGGGCGGGTAGTCTTCTGTTGTGGTACCGGCATCCGTATATATTTTCTTCAGTAAGACTTTTTCTAATTTTGCATCATCAGTGTCAACTCCTATATAAGTTACATCTCCTTTGCCAACGCGGTGTTTTACAACGGCGGCTTTTCCCTTATAAAACTGGTCATTATAAGTGGCCAGTACGGTGGTATTGGCATCCGGCGTAAGTAAATCGGCCCAGTTGTTCCATGTATAGTGATTAGCATTCATTAGTACATCGCCTTTAGTGTAAGGCGAAAGCATATCGGTAGCATTTACATGTGCACCGATAAGGCCCGAGATGGGTGCGGCTATTTCTCCCTCCCAAAAATGGCCCCTGCGATCTTTGGTACCGGTACGGCAGGTTATGATAAGATGCCCGCCATTTGCTGCATAGTCATTCCACTTTTTTACCAACGCGGCGTCAACCATTTCGTACGCCGGAACGATTACGAAGTTATATTTTGACAGATCTGCCGTTTCTTTAACTACATCCACAGGTGCGCCTAATGACCGTGCTGCTTTAAGGAACTTAACCGGATAATCCCACGTGTTCCACTGGTTGGTTTGTTTTTGCCTGTCAATGCTCCAGTAATTCTCTAAATTCCACACAAGCGCCGTAGACTGCGCTGCTAGCTTTGCCGGCATCTTCGCGCCCGATTTAAATTGCTTACGCAGTCCGGCAATTTCTTTTATAAACTGCATATAGTCTTTACCACCTTCTGAAGGTGTTACGCCATCGGTTAATATCGCGCCGGAGTGATATTGCTCTGAGCTGTATAATATCTGACGGAAGCGGTAGGAACATGCAATCTTTCCTCCGGCCGCGAAACTGTGATATAACCATAAACGAACAGTACCCGGCAAAAGCAAGGGGTTGTAACTACCCCAATTTACCGGACCGGGCTGAATTTCCATTACCCCAGACACGCCGCCAACAGATTTAAAGTATTCCGCGGCAAACAGAACCAGGTCGCTGTTGCCTAACCGGAAACCTAAATCGCCAATGTTATTAGAGCCTCCGTTGGGATAGGCTGTATAGGTGGCAAAATCCAACTTTTTTGTACGATTTGGGTCTGACCCTGTACTAACGGCAGTGTAATTAGTAGTAACAAATTGGGCCTTTGAAATGTAGTTGTGTAAAACATTTGCCTGAAGATCAAGGAATTCAGCTTGGGCATCTGCACAATATCTTTTAAAATCAAGCAAGGCATGAGGGTTATTACCCCACCAACCTACCAGGTTGGTATTGGGTATTATCACCTCATTAAAACTACTAAACCATTGGCTCCAGAATGCTGCGCCCCATGCAACATTCAGTTCGCCAATGGTCTTGTATTTCCTTCTCAACCATGCTCTGAATTCCCGTTGCGAAGCGGGACTATAGTCCGCCCCTGCGCCGGGTTCATTATCTATTTGCCATCCTATTACATTTGGGTTTTTCCCATACCTAATGGCCATTTGTGCAACTATCTTTTTTACAAAGTCGCGATATTTAGTATTAACAATTGATCCTAATCCGCGTGTACCGTTTTCTGCCCTTATATAATGGCCATCCATAATAAACGTTTCAGGGTATTTTAACCGCATCCATGTTGGCGTGGTGGCAGATGGTGTACACATTAATACCTTTAAATGGTATTTTGTGCACAGGCTAACCACCTTGTCAAGCCAGGTAAAATTAAACTTACCTTCAACGGGCTCCATTTTAAACCAGGCAAATTCTGCCAGGTGAACAAACTCGAAACCCATATCTGATATCTTTTTTATATCTCTTTCCCACTGGTTTTCACTCCAATGCTCAGGGTAATAGTAGATACCGGGCGTTATCAGATCGCTCTCCGGAAAAAACCTGCCGCCATCCTGAGATCTTGCAACAGATGCTGTAAGTAATATCGTTATTATAAGTAACGCTATGTTTTTTTTCATCGGGTTATCTAATATTCATTTTATTTATATCCACGAGGTACGCGGCGGGTGATCCAAAAAATATACGTCACCGTGAAATTAAAAAGCTAATATCTTGATTGTTAGTATATTATACATTTTACATACAACTACTTATTCGTCAGAAAAAGTAGCTGTATATTGAATGTAAGTAACTTATTATCAGATTATTGCAAAATCATAAAATTGGCGCTTTTCCCCGTTTTTTGGATCATTTTGGATCACTTTGGATCACCTAGAATCACCTTGTCATGGCCCTTCAGAAACAGCATTAAATCCAACATTATTTTTTAGTTATATCCAGCCTTAATAGCATTATACAAAGCCTGGTCCCTTATCACATTATTTTTTCTGTCTAAAGTAAAACCTATCTCCCACCAGCATGGTATCATACCATTCGCTTTAGCCGTTTTGGTCGCAAACGTTGCCCAGTCATCTACAGACTTGTTGTGCTTATCCATCTCCTTAGGAAGATAAGCGCTGTTGGTGACGGCGGCAGTCCTCCTCCAGGATGCATATTCACCCAGTATCACCGGGATACCTTGATCAACAAACTTTTTCATCTTTCCTAAATCGGTAACGACCGAACTCTCTTCTCCGTAGGTGGCGTTGCGGTCCGGCTCAATAGTAGAATGATTCCCGGCACCCCAGTAGTAGGCCATTTTGCCCCAACTTGCATCTCCTTCGTTTAGTAAATTAAATGTAGAAGGCGTGTAGTAATGTACCTCAAGCATCAAACGATTAGGTACCGGGTCTGCAGGCATAGTCGTCATCAGGTCAGAAGTTTTATAAGTGTCAGTAGTTGGCCCCTGTACAACCAGCACGCGGGTGCTGTTTCTGCCCCCGGTAGAGCGAACTGCCTTGATGAATGTTTCGTGATAGCCATTCAATATGGCCATCTGCGCGGCATTATCAGCACTAGGTTCATTCAAGCCGGCAAAAACAAGGTGCTCATCAAAATCGCGCATGGTTGTAGCAATCTGCTCCCAAATTGCTTTTTGCATCGCATTAACAGAATCTTGCTTAAGTGCATTGACAGGGGGACTATCGTGAGAATTCATTATCACATACAGATCATTAGCCACACACCATCCAACCACTTGTTTCACCCGCGCAAGCCATGCAGGGTCAATTGTTGCTTTGCTCCGGTCGCTTAAATGAGTCCAAACCCAGTTAACGGGAAGCCGTACAGCAGAGAAACCTGATTGTTTTATAAACTTCACATACGCCTCGGTCAACTTACTATTCTGCCAATCACCTTCGTTTGGCGACTCCATGGTATTGCCAAAATTTGTTGCCATCCCCGTACGCATTTTTGCCGCCAGTTGCACAGCATTGCTGCTCATTCCGGTCGCGTCAGGCGCTATGGGCGATGTATTATAACCCGGGTACAGGGTAGGCGCCTGGGTAACTGTCACCCTTCTGGCCTGGCCGTTGGAAAAGTTTATATTTAAAATACCGGACCGGGTTGCCCCTGTCGTATTGTCTGATAGCGTTGTTAAATGAATAACAGCGCTACCGCTACCCGATGTCGTGCTTAATTGCAACCACGAATAAACAGGATTGCTGATGCTCCAATCAGTACCCGAAACGGATATGTCCTGGGTACCCCCGGCAGCCGCAAAAGTTATTGTGGATGCACTAACCGTTAGTTCCGGGTCCGGACTACTCGTTTTTTTACAGGCTGTAATACTTATAAAAAATAAGCCAACCAAAATATATTTTAAATGTGAAGTTTTTATCATGAGCATATGAGGTTTAACACTATAAAACGAGGTCATTGGATTCATTTAATAAATGAATTTCCATTCATCAAACAAAAAACCCTCTCCCTTAAATACGAAATAGATATTCCCTACTCCTTTGTCTATGTTCAGGTCTATTTTCTTTGAGAGCGTAGTCCATTCCTTCTCGTCACATGTAAGGGAAACAATAGCCGGGCCTTTAAGATTATTTACATAAACATCAATTCTACCTTTTCCTTTAACCCGGGCTTCCAATTTGGTAGGGGTTTGTTTGCTAAAGTCGGCTCCCCTGACCATCAGACATTGTTTATCCAGTGTTCCTTTGGCAGCCATATTACCCTCATTACCGGCATCTTCAAACTGGACCTGCCCCGAAGTGGCCGCAGTAGTTTCTGCTTGCTGAATAACGAATGGATTTAACTGGCCGATTTGTGACGGGCCTTTAAAAGTTGCGGTAACCATGGGGATATTTACATCATTCCCTTCATCCACCTGCATTGGCTCGATACCCACATTACGAAAACCACCCTTAGTGCCAAAATAATCCTGTAAATACATGGCGTGGTAGGCAAGATAATACTTCTCTTTAAACTTGAAAAAGTGACTATGATTGTTTGTAAAAGGACCCACGTTAATTTCGCCGGTATTCTTAAAGTAATTATCGCGATACTTCCAGCTATTCTGATCTAACGGTGTTTTACTCGTCATGTAAGATATGTTGCACGCCGTTGGTTTATTAATGTCGGTATAGGGCCATTCAGTGCGTTCATCCCAACTCGTACAATAGCTATAAACCCAGGTTCCGTTAATAAAGTTAAGATCGCTGGCCTCATTAAAATAAGGAGCGGGTATTTTAGAAACATTGCTGGCCAAACTGATCATATCTGCTCCTAATTTGAC
>NZ_CAMLHX010000061.1 GCF_946479965.1 uncultured Mucilaginibacter sp.
TGCTGTAGCGGGCTTTGCCGTTTTATTAGCAGCTGGTTGTGCCAAAACAAACAATGATCCCGGGCCCCCTGTATCAACCCTTGCGGTTTACCATGTCTCGCCTGATGCACCAAAACTTCTTTTTAAATTAAATAACAGCGCATTAAGTACTGACTCTGCAGCTTATGGCACTTACGGTTACTATTTAAACGCTTATTCGGGCAGCAGAGAATTAGCAGCTTATCAGCGGGAAGTTAAAAAAACAAACATTACCACAACACTGGCTGAAGGCTCCATATATTCTGCCTGGTTAACAGGCCCGTGGGCATCTTCTGAGTTTGTTATTTTAGAAGACAAGCTTACTAATCCTGCTTCGGGCAAGGCTAATGTAAGGTTTGTTAATATGAGTGTTGGCTCTCCGGCGCTTGACCTTGTAACCAACACCGGTACTTCCGTTATAAGCAACACGGCGTACAAAGCCGGCAGCGCGTTTGCAGCTATTGACGGTAACCAAAATTACAACTTCGTTATTCGTGCTAATGGTTCAACGGTTGATAAAGTTCTACTTCCCTCTGTAACTATACAAGCCGGTCGCATTTACACGATTGTAGCAAAAGGATTCTACACCGGTACGGGCACCACAGCTTTAAGTGGCGATGTGCTTATAAATTACTAGGTAGCACAGCTTTTTGCACTAAAACCGCGGCCATGTTATGATATTTGTTTGTGCGAAATAAAGAGCTGACATTAGAAAAACTGATTGAGGGATGTATAAAAAAGGATTTCAGGAGTGAAGAACTTTTGTACAAAACTTATTTTGGTTATTTATCAGGTGTGGCCTACAGGTATACAAAAGAACGTAATGAGTCGGTTGAACTGATCAACGACTCATTCGTTCGTATCTTTAAAAAGCTGGATAGCTTCGCATTTAACGGCCCGCCCGACGAAAAACACAAAGCTTTTAAAGGATGGATAGGCCGGATAACCGCCAATGTTGCCATTGACCGCATACGCGCAAAACGCGCTATAATATATCTGGAGGATATAAACAGCGAAGCCCAGGCCGACATTTCTGTTGAAACTCCCGACAGTCTGAGCTACCAGGATATTTTAACGCTTATTGGCCGCCTGCCCGATATACAGCAGCTTATTTTTAACATGCACGAAATTGAAGGGTTCTCGCACGAAGAGATAGCCGTTAAGCTGAATATCCCGGCAAGTACCAGCAGGGTTTATTTAACAAGAGCAAAAGCAAAACTTGCCGCGCTGTATAACCGTAACGAACACGCATAATGAAGAACGAGAAAGATCTGTTTTACGAGATAGAAAACGTTCTGCATACTCACGAGGATGCTTACGTGGATGGTGCGTGGGAAGAATTTATAAAAAAGAAAAAACGCAGACGAGGCATTGTGTACATACGTATGATAGCTGCGGCGGCTATATTATTATTCCTGGGTTACGCGGCGTGGCTTTTTGTGCCTTTTACTCCCGTTGATACCCAAAATCATCAGACAAAAAACATTACAAAACCACCCTCTATCTATCCTAAAAACAATGAGGGACACGACAGCGCTGTAACTAATGGCGTTGTTGTGCCTCAAAAAAATAACAGCGATGATTTGGCCGTTCCCGTCCCGTTGGCCGCAACAAAACAGCCTGCGGTTAACGAACCTGTTGTAAGGCCTAAGGTTATTGAAGAAACTGTCCCTGCCATAAAAAAAGCAGAAGAAGCTAAAAGGCCGCCCGGGACAATTAACATTGCAGAAGTAACTAAACCAAAGACCGACTCTACCGCTGTTGCTAGTACTATTAAACCGCCTGCTATTCAACCCTCAAATAACACAAACAAACAGCCGGTTGTAGATAAGGATGTTTCGCCTGTGGTTAAGACTGAACCCAGGCGATATGACAGGGGTGCGCAAAGACTTAATTACGATAGCCTGGCTAACTTAAGCAAGCCTAAACCATCAGTTGCCGACGAGAAAAAGAGTAAAAATTTAAGCTATGCTGTAATGGTATCGCCATCTGTAGGTAATCAGAAAATGAATTTTGGGACGGGCGTTGAGATAGCTTATAATATCAACAAGAATTTTTCTGTAAGCAGTGGTATAACATATGCTTATGTAAACGCCGGTTCAAACAGAACCCCCGGCTCTGCCGAGGCTAAACAAAATTATAGCTTGCAGGGATATAATACCTTAGCCTCTACAAATTCTGCTACTTTTTCTCCCTTATCCTCGCAAAGTGTAAAGGATGTAAAATTGGCTTTATCTGGTCTTGAAATTCCGTTAAACTTTCAATATAAAACCAAGGGTGGATTTTATCTTAGCGCGGGCTTATCGGCCATGTCTGTAATTGGCAATGATCTTTCTTATAATTATTTAAATAGCCGTGCGGTAAGCACGCCTTCTGCAAACGGTTTAGCTAATACCATCAGCGTGGTAACCGAAGAATCTACCGCAAAAAGCAACGAAAAATTAACCGGCTATGTTGGCTTTTATACATTTTCTGCCGGTAAAAAACTCAATTTTGGCAAAGGTAAACTACACTTTGCGCCATTTATTAAAGTTCCTTTTACCCGCGTTTCTTCAGAAAATATACAGCTAATACACGGCGGTGTGCAATTAGGCTTCGGATTTTAAGATGGTAACTATCTAACCATCAAATCACAACCCACTTAACCTACCTTCCTGGCATCGTAATTTGTCTTCATATAAAAAATGTTATTACTTTTGAGGCGTAATAACCCCTGTACAATTTGGATACGGAACTTTTAAAAAGGTTTATAACCAACGCCCTTACCGAAGACGTAGGCGACGGCGATCATACATCATTGGCAACCATACCCCAGGGCACCCCGGGGAAAGCCAAATTATTAGTTAAGGATGAAGGCGTAATTGCCGGGGTTGAATTGGCCCTGCTGATATTTAGCGAGGTTGACCCGGCGCTGAAAGTGGAGGTGCTGATAAAGGATGGCGCGCTTGTTAAGCCGAAAGATATTGTTCTATTGGTAGAAGGCGACGCGCAGAGCATACTTAAAGCAGAACGCCTGGTGCTTAATTGCATGCAGCGCATGAGTGGCATTGCCACAAAAACCCGCCATATAGTAGACCTGCTTGCTGGAACCAACACTAAAGTATTAGATACCCGCAAAACCACACCGGGCATGCGTTACCTTGAAAAATGGGCCGTTCGTATTGGCGGAGGGGTTAACCACCGTTTTGGTTTGTATGATATGATCCTGATAAAGGACAACCATGTTGACTACTCCGGAGGGATAAGAAACGCCATTGAAAATACGCTTCAATATATGGCCGAACAAAACAAAAAATTAGCCGTAGAAATTGAAGTGCGTAATATGGATGAATTGGAGCAGGTGCTGGCTACAGGAGGCGTTAACCGCATATTGCTTGACAATTTTAATTTTGACGACTTAAAACAAGCTGTTAATATTATTGAAGGCAGATATATAACTGAAGCATCCGGAGGAATAACTGTTGATACCGTGCGCGATTTTGCTAATTGTGGTGTTGACTATGTTTCTATAGGTGAGCTTACACATTCAGTAAAAAGCCTGGACCTTAGTCTGAAAGCTGCTTACTGAGTTGACGGTTTTTATATGCCTGCTTATAATTTTATATATTTCGAAAAAAAATTTCGCAACCGCGCTTAAATATTATTAAACTTGTTAAGTGTACTGATCGCTTATTATCTGTTTTTTGAATGATAAATGTCTATTCTATTTCCGTACTTATTTTAGCCTACCTATTCGGCTCAATCCCTACGGCTGTTTGGATAGGACAGGCATTTTTTAACATAGATGTAAGGGAGTATGGCAGCGGCAATGCAGGCGCAACAAATACCTTCAGGGTGTTGGGCAAAAAGGCAGGGGTGCCCGTTATGCTGCTTGATATTTTAAAAGGATGGACAGCCACCAACCTGGCCTATATGATAGGCGTATCTACAACCGGCCCTTACGGCACAATTTCATTTACTAATTATCAATTGGCTTTAGGTATTGCCGCGGTTATGGGTCACCTGTTTCCAATTTTTGCGGGGTTTCGCGGCGGTAAAGGCATTGCAACCCTGTTTGGTATGATCCTGGCCGTTAACCTGCCGTCGGCACTACTTTGCGTGTCGGTATTTATTTTGGTATTGCTTGTTACCCGTTACGTATCATTAGGCTCAATAATGGCCGGGTTTATGTATCCCATAGGCGTTACTTTTATCTTTCCCACCTACATAAAATCAGTCATTATTTACGGCATGTGCATGTGCGTTTTAATACTGGTTACCCATCAAAAAAACATTGAACGCCTTATTAGAGGTAAAGAGTCGAAAGTCAACTTTTTCCGCAAAAAAGAAGTTTAAATTTTTAGACGAAACAATCTTAAAAATATTGGGTTTATACTGAAAACAACACCTTTTTGGGTGATAATCAACTTACTATGAAAACAACTAAATTTCTCCTTGCCCTCCTAACCATCACCTTTATCTATTCTTGCTCAACCGTACCTTTAACCGGTCGCAGACAGTTGAGCCTGGTAGACGATTCACAAATAAATCAAGCTGCTGCTGCAAGTTATCAGCAATTGCTATCCGATCCGAAAACCAAGGTAATAAGCACCAACAGCACAGAAACACAGCGCGTAAAACGAGTTGGACAACAACTGGCAGTTGCTATTGAGCGGTATCTGGCTCAAAACGGGTATGCCGATCAGTACAAGTTTGCATGGGAGTTTAATTTGATACAAAGCGAGGAAGTAAATGCCTGGTGCATGCCGGGTGGAAAAGTGGCCATTTACAGCGGTATATTACCGGTAACGCAAACAGACGCTGGCCTTGCTGTTGTAATGGGACACGAAATTGCCCACGCTATAGCCCGTCACTCTGCCGAGCGGATGTCGCAGGAGTTGGCAGCGCAAGCCGGGGGAAGCGTTATTGGGGCTGCTACCAACAATAAATCGTCGGCTAATGTAATTAATGCTTTGTATGGCATTGGCGGTCAGCTGGCTTTATTAAAATACTCCCGCAACCAGGAAACTGAGGCCGACCGTTTAGGTTTAACTTTTATGGCTATGGCCGGTTATGATCCTAATACAGCGGTTACTTTTTGGCAGCGTATGGCAGCACAAAAAAATGGGGCTTCTCAGCCCGAATTTTTAAGCACACACCCTGCAGATGCTACCCGTATTGCCAATATTCAAAAGGCTATTCCTGAGGCGATGAAATATTATAAAAAGTAATTTCCCTTAAATATAGAAGCCGGTAGCTATGCATGTTTTTAACTGGGTAGCTACCGGCCAATGTGTTGCGATAGCAACTGTCTGTTTCAGCAGTTTATTTGCTACGGCTATTAATGCCAATTTTTTGCTTTTCCTTTAGCTACGAATCGTTCATAGCGCATCTTGCATGCCTTGTTACATCGCTTTGCGCTCCAGGCGCAGATATATAACAGGGCCTTTTCTTTTTATGAGAAATGTTGGTTTACTCTACAACAACACCCATTGAGCAGAATTTTTCTATACGCTCAGCTACCAACTCGTCAATATTACGTTCTTTTAAAACTTTCAGGTCCTTTAACAGCTGTTTCTTTAACGTAGCAGCCATAGCAACAGGATCCTGATGAGCGCCGCCAAGGGGTTCCTTTATAACGCCATCAATCAACTTGTTCTTAAACATTTCTGTTGACGTAAGCTTCAGCATCTCCGCAGCACGTTCCTTGTGCTCCCAGGTTTTAAATAAAATGGTTGAGCAATTTTCTGGTGATATAACCGAATACCATGAGTTATCCAGCATCATTACCTTATCGCCAATACCAATACCCAGCGCACCGCCCGATGCACCTTCGCCTATAACAACGCAGATAATGGGCACTTTCAAAATTGACATTTCCAGCAGATTACGCGCAATGGCTTCACCTTGTCCGCGTTCTTCAGCTTCCAAACCAGGGAATGCTCCCGGCGTATCTATCAGTGTAACTACTGGTTTATTAAACTTCTCGGCCAAACGCATTAACCTTAAAGCTTTGCGGTAACCTTCGGGATTAGCCATACCGAAATTGCGGTACTGGCGCTCTTTGGTGTTACGGCCTTTTTGGTGACCAATAAACATCACTGTCTGCCCGTTAAGCGTACCAAAACCACCTATAATAGCTTTATCATCACCAACTGTACGATCGCCGTGCAGCTCAATAAAATCATCACACATTAGCTCCAGGTACTGTAAAGTATATGGGCGCTCGGGGTGACGTGAAATTTGCACTTTCTGCCAGCCGTTAAGGTTGCCGTAAACCTGGGCACGGGCCTCGTCGAGCTTGGTTTGCAGCTCGTTAATAGTGGCAGACATATCCAGCTTGTTCTTGTCTTCCATCTGCTGCACCTTCTCTATCTGCTGCTCCAGCTCTGCCAAAGGCTTTTCAAAATCAAACGTTATTTTCATACCTGTTAATGAGGGCGCTAAAATAAACAAATCAAACGGCAATTTGCATCTTAATAATCACGTGATATTAGCTTAACAGCCATCTATTTTTTTTGCAAAGCTTCCAGTTTTGCTATTTGCTGCTGCGATAAAAGTTTTTCTGTAGCCAGGCAAGCTTGCAAAATGGCGTTTTTCAGTTCGCCCTGGTACAGGCCATGGCGGTTGGTATAAAATATCAGGTTACCGTCGCTTATTTTTCGATATTTAAACAAGCTATCCAGCATTTTTTCATTGCTGATGATAGAACCACCTATCTGCAGCCTGCGGCGATGCATTTGCGTATTAATGTCAGTTATCTTCTGTATCTGTACCGCACTCAGATCAAGCTGGTTGCTTAGTTTCAAAATCTTGTCAGGCATTGGATAATGGTTCAGTTCGCCGACGGCTGCCATTTCATTAGCGGCATCGCCCTTTAAATAAGCATCATATTGCTGGCGGGTTAATGTTCGTACAGGAGACTTAGCGGTGGAAGTATCAGTTCGTGTTTGCGCGTTTACTACTACGCTGCATAATAGTATCGACGAAAAAAATAAAGTTTTTAGCATAGATATTCGTTTTTTTAGGGGAATAACGATCTTAACGCTGCAAAGTTCGCTTAAATTTAACATAATTTTGATTCAATATGGAAGCTTCGATTGTTATTGATATGCTGCTGGAAGTTGCCTCGCCTGTTTACCGCGAGGGCATGCTTCGTTTTGGCATTGCCAATAACAAAGCGCTTGGCGTAAAGCTGCCCGAGCTGCGCAAACTGGCTAAAGAAATAAAAAGAGATCACCAACTTGCTCAACAGCTTTGGGATACAGACATACATGAGGCGCAACTACTTGCCACTATGATAGATGATCCAAAACAAGTAACCGAAGCCCAAATTGATAAATGGGTGCTTGATTTTGAAACCTGGGATATATGCGACCAGGCCTGCGGAAACTTGTTTGACAGTACGCCTTTCGCTATAAAAAAAGCACTTGAGTTTAGTGCCCGGGAAGAAGAATTTGTTAAGCGCGCCGGCTTTGTGTTAATGGCAGAATTAGCCGTGCATGATAAAAAAGCCGATGATATAGTGTTTATAAAATTCTTCCCCGTTATAGAACGCGAAGCCTGGGACGAGCGGAACTTTGTAAAGAAAGCTGTTAACTGGGCATTGCGCCAAATAGGCAAGCGTAACAACACATTAAAACCTTTGGCTATTGCTACCGCAGAACGTATTTTACAACAAAACACCAAAGCGGCTAAATGGATAGCAGCCGATGCCTTGCGCGAATTGAGGAACAGATAAGAAAAACGAGTCTGCAATTTTTATGACTTTCAACAGGCAAAATTTGAGATTTATTTAGAACAATATCCGGCTTTACGACTTATATTTGCTGTACGATCATTAAACTTTAAAAATAATTTTATGGCATTCACACTACCGGCGTTATCCTACGCGACTGATGCATTGGAACCGCACATTGATAAAGCAACCATGGAAATTCACCATGGCAAACACCACCAGGCTTATGTAACCAACCTTAACAAGGCGTTGGAAGGCAAACCTGAAGCTGATAGCAACATTGACGACATCATTAAAAACATTTCTAAATTTCCGCCTGCAGTACGTAACAATGGTGGCGGTCATTATAACCACACATTGTTCTGGACCCTTCTGTCTCCAAACGGTGGCGGCGAACCTACCGGCGCTTTAGCCGATGCTATTAAAAGCACTTTCGGTTCAGTTGCCGAGTTAAAAACAAAATTGAATGAAGCAGGCGCTACCCGTTTCGGATCTGGCTGGGCATGGTTAATTGTTACTGCCGATAAAAAACTGGCGGTAACTTCAACTCCTAACCAGGATAATCCTTTAATGGATATTGCCGAAGTAAAAGGTACTCCTATTTTAGGCATTGACGTTTGGGAGCATGCTTACTATTTAAAATATCAAAACCGTCGCCCTGATTATTTAGCGGCTATATGGAGCGTGATTAACTGGAACCACGTTGCTGAGTTGTACGCGAAAGCGACTGCTTAATTTCGGATATCGAATTTTCGATTTCTGATTTTCTTTATTTGAAATTTATATTTGAGAACGGCGGCTAATAGCCGCCGTTTTTGTTATAACACTACGCCCTATGAAAGCTAACGTTATAGAATCTGTTGATACCCTGGTTTGGAAAGATGTACCAACCCCTACTCCCGGACCCGGCGAAGTTTTGGTAAAAATAAAAGCTGCCGCGCTTAACCGCCGCGACTACTGGATAACCATTGGCAAATATGCCGGCATAAAATATCCCACTATTTTAGGATCAGACGGTGCGGGGATTGTTGCAGAACTTGGCGATGGTGTAGATAAAAGCTGGCTTAATAAGGAAGTGGTTATAAATGCTGCAACTAACTGGGGCGACAGCGAAGATTACCAGGGCAAAGATTTCAAAATATTGGGACTGCCGGAAGACGGCACCTTTGCGGAATACGTTAAAATTGGTGCGGAATACTTATTTGAAAAACCGGCTTACCTAACCTGGGAGCAAGCTGCTGCATTTCCGTTGGCGGGAGTGACTGCTTATAGGGCATTGGTGGTTAAAGGGCGCGTTAAAAAAGGCGATACGGTATTAATTTCGGGAGTTGGGGGCGGTGCGGGCACATTTGCATTGCAATGGGCAGTCGCGCTGGGCTGCAAGGTGTTTGTAACGTCGGGCTCGGGCGAAAAGATTGAAAAGGCAAGGCAGCTCGGCGCTTTAGCGGGAGTAAATTACAAAGCGCAGGATTGGGCCGAAGAGCTACTACATTTATCAGGCGGATTTGATGTGATAATAGACAGCGCACTTGGCGAGGGTTTTGCCAAATTCCCTGACATTTGTAAACCAGGCGCACGCATTGTGTTTTTTGGCGGAACAGCCGGCGATATGCCCGCAATAAACGGTCGCAAAATATTTTGGAAGCAATTGCAGTTGTTAGGCACCACCATGGGTACAAGATCTGACTTTGAAGGAATGTTAAACCTGATGACCGCGCATAACATTGTGCCAGTTGTTGATGAGGTTTTTCCGCTGCATACAGCAGGAGAAGTTGTACAAAATATGGCTTCGTCCCCTCAATTTGGCAAACTGGTATTTACTGCGTAGACCATGTTGCAGGTACGGGTTGAAGATATAAAACAAGAAACTGCTGATGCTGCCACTTTCTTTTTGTCGGATGTAACAGGCGCACATATATCTTATCAGGCAGGTCAGTTCCTTACACTGGTGTTCACCCATCACGGCGAAGAAATAAGACGCTCCTACTCGCTAAGCTCATCGCCTGATGAGAAGATGTTGGCTATAACGATTAAACGCGTTACCAATGGAGAGATATCGCGCTTTATGCTTGCAAAAGTAAAAAAGGGTGATGTGCTGACCGCTGTACCTCCTGCGGGTAAATTCACGCTAAGTAATGAAACGTTTAAAGTCGGTAAACTTATCTACTTTGCTGCCGGAAGCGGGATAGTGCCTATATGTTCTCAAATTAAGTATCTGCTGGCAAAAGCGGGTAGCAGTACGGTTGTTTTGTTTTACAGCAACAATAAACCTTCGGATATACTTTTTGATGAAGAATTAATCGCGCTTCAAACTTCGCATCCAAATCGCTTAAAAGTTGTTCATCTAATTAGCAGCGAACGCAAGCGGCTTAGTAATCTCAACCTCCAATCCTTACTAAACCAGCACTTACAGGACGATATTTATAATGCTCAATATTATATGTGCGGCCCATTTGCTTATATGCGAATGATACGCCTCACGCTGCTTTTTATGGGTATTGAGCCCGCCAATATCCGAAAGGAAAACTTTGTGTTAGAGACAATCCCCGTCGCTGATAATGCGGTTGTTTATCCACCACAAAATATAAAGTTGGAGTTTAACGGCGAAGTACATAGTATTACCGTTGGCGAAAACCAATCTATTTTACAAGCGGCGCTGCAAAACGATATAGCTTTGCCCTACAGTTGCCGGGCAGGTATGTGCTCTACGTGTACTGCAAAATGCGTTTCGGGCAAAGTTGAAATGTCTGTAAATGATGTTCTGCTAGATGCTGACCTGGCTGAAGGCTGGGTGTTAACCTGCACGGGGCATCCTATAAGCGGCGACGTAGTTCTGAAAATCTGATGCGAATTAATGCAGTATCTTAAACATCAACTCGCGTAACAGTTCGCCGTGGTCGGTGAGTGAATCAACCCCTTTGCTTCTCAGATCATATTCGCGCAGGTAGCCAATTATTTGAATTGATTTCGCGTAGTTATAACTGCGGGCCGCCTGCTCATAATCCTTCACAAAAAACGGGTTCACCCCTATCTCTTTAGCTACATTTTGCGGCGACTTGTCTCTTACGTAATGGTACATTAATACCCGGGTAAAATAGTTATTCAGATTACCCAGCACCAGCACAATAGGGTTATTTTTAGGATTAGCAGCAAAATAATTTACTATCTGATTAGCTTTAAAAACATCCTTTTTAGCGAGGGCTGTTTGCAGCTCAAACACATTGTACTCCTTGCTTATCCCAATATTGTCCTGAATATGTTTTAAGGTGATCTCCTGCCCTTTGGCAACATTCAGCATCAGTTTATCCAGTTCGTTTGCAATTTTTGACAGATCATTACCTAAATATTCAGCTACCATTAGCATCGCTTGCTGCCCTATCTTGTAACCTGCATTTGTTAAATACCCTTCTACCCAGGCAGGTATCTTATTATCATACAATGCTGCCGATTCAAACACCAGTCCGTGTTTTTCTATGGCCTTGTATGTTTTTTTGCGCTTGTCAAACTTTCCGTATTTGTAACAAAAAACCAGTATAGTGCTTGGCAGCGGGTTTTCCAGGTAGCTTAAAAACGGGTTGATTCCTTTTTTATCATCACTGTCATTTCCCCACTTCATATCCTGGGCTTCTTTTATCAGTACCACCTGGTAATCGGCCATCATGGGGTAGCGCTTGGCGGCGTTAAGCACGGTCATTATATCCGTATCCTTGCCATACAGCACTGTTTGATTAAAGCCACGCTCCGCCTCGGGCAGTAACTGATGCTCTATGAAATCGCTTACCTGATCAATAAAATAAGGTTCCTCGCCGTGTAAAAGATAAACAGGCTTATACTTGCGGCTTTTAAGGTCTTTTAGAATATCAACGGCGGTCATGTGTCCAAAAATAGTGATTAGTGATTGGAGATTTGAGATTAGTTTTACAAAACCTTAGCGGACGCTCACTTTGTAGTTTGAATTTCTATTTTTGAACATTAAACAGATCATGCACCAGCTACAAGCTCTTAATCTTCCGCCGCACCCCTTTAAAATAACCGAGGTTAACGGGCAACTAACACTGTTTGATGAAATACGAAAGAAAACCATCATCATTACTCCCGAGGAGTGGGTGCGCCAGCATTTTGTTCAATTCCTTATTAAAGAAAAAAAATATCCAAAAACGCTGATAAAGCTGGAGGGCGGCCATAAGCTGCACGGCATGCAAAAACGATCAGATATAATAATTTTCAATAAAGAGGGGCGCAAAATTTTGATGGTGGAATGTAAAGCGCCGGGCGTAACCATAAATCAGAAGGTGTTTGAGCAAATAGCGCGTTATAACATGGTACATAAAATTGAGCTTTTGGCAGTTACCAACGGGCTGCAACATTATTTCTGCGTTATAAATTTCGAAGACGGATCTTTCCGGTTTATTGAGCAACTTCCGGTATACGCGGGTGTTTAATATCGGGGACCGTAGATACCAGGTTTAGAATTTTATCGTATAGCTCAGTAGGCTTAAATGGCTTTGAAACGTAATCATTCATGCCTGAGCTAAACACCCGTTCTTTTATATCAAACAGGGCCGAAGCGGTTAAAGCTATTATGGGGATATTAGCTTTTTGAGGATCGGCCATTTTACGGATCTCAATTGCAGCGTCAAAACCATTCATTACCGGCATTTGCAGATCCATTAAAATAATATCAAAGTTGCCATACTGTACAAATTCAATGGCACGCTCGCCATTCTCAGCTATAAACGGAGTAATGTTCCATTTTGACAGCAGCTTTTTCATCAGCATAACGTTAACCGGGTTATCCTCGGCTATCAGCACCCGCATTGAACCAAACGCTTCCGCTTCTGTTTTAACAACCAATGGCGTTTTTTTATCTACAATAGCTTGCTTTTCAGTAGCTACCGGAAATTCCATATTAAATGAGAACTCAGAACCTTCGTCAACAACACTGGTCACGCACACTTTTAAACCCTGTAATTCAAGCAGGCGCTTAACAATTGCCAGGCCTAAACCGGTACCGCCATACTGCCGGGTAGTGCTAACTGATTCCTGTGTAAATGGCTCAAAAATAACATCGAGTCTATCCTGCGGTATTCCAATACCTGTATCTTTTACCAAAAAATTAACGGTAAGGCGATCATGACGATCTTCTATGCATGATACCTTAACCAGTATATCGCCCTTGGTGGTAAATTTAATTGCATTACTAACCAGGTTAAACACAATTTGGGTAATGCGCGTAGGATCGCCGAATAACGTTTTACTTTGCAAGGCACTGTCAATATCCAACGAAAAATTCAAACCTTTTTGCTGCGCGGTTATTGTTTGGCCTCCACAAATACTACTCATGAGCTCATATAAGTTAAGGCGTATTTTTTCAAACACCAGCTTACCCGACTCTATCTTGTTAAAATCCAAAACATCATTTACAATAGATAGTAAATTACTTGCAGAGAATTTAAGTACTTCAAGGTTTTCTTTTTGATCGGCACGTGGGCCACCCATTATCAACAGATCCGTCATACCAATAACAGCGTTAAGCGGTGTGCGTATCTCGTGCGACATGGTAGAAAGAAACTCTGATTTAATCTCTGATGATTTCTGCGCCTTTTCTATCGCGCTTTCAAATTGGGTGGCAAGGGCATCCTGTTGTTCTGTGGTTTGAGAAAGCTGTGATAATGCTTTAGTAAATGAAGCATAAAAGTGGCTGTAAACAAACAATATCAACACAAAGCAGGACGAGATGGTTATGATAAATGTCGCGTCGTCAATTTTTTCGGGCTTAAGCTCTATCAGGAAAGAATTACCATTTTGCAGCACTAATAATAACAACGTTGGAAAAATATTCAGCGCAGAATATACATAGCCCATTTTTTGGCCAAGCATATTAAAACTAAATAGCATCATTAAAACTATTACACTCACCGTTATAGCATCAACATTTTGCTTTACTATGTAACTATTTATTAAATGTGCAATTGTGCCAACAATAAGTGCGGCATGAGATATAGCGCGATAATTTGGCTTAGAGGTTAAATATTTAAATAATACGGCTGCTGTAAGCGCTAAAGTGCCTGTTATGATACTTATGATTAGATGCTCTTTGTAAACAACCTCGCAAAACAGCAGCAGCGAGGTGAAAAAAGACAGCGCTAAACCATAATATAAAAGCCGGATACGGGCATTGTCAAGCGAGGATTGCTTGTCTGACAATATCCGATCAATAGAAAAATTAAGAAAACTTGCAGTACCGCTCATTTACAACGCCTTATCTCATGGGTATAACTGTGGTTTCTAAATTAACAAAATATTAAAAATATGTTTATTAATTCTCACAACTATAGCGTTTAAAGCAGCGCAATTAGCCTGCCAATCCGCGGAGGTTTTCTTCAACTATTTTTAATTTCGCCTCAGCATCCGCTTTTTTCTTCAATTCGTTATCAATTATTTCGGGTTTCGCATTGGCCATAAAGCGCTCATTAGCTAATTTTGCATCAACCGATTTTAAGAAACCTTCCAGATAACTTTTTTCTTTTTGCAGGCGTTCCTGCTCAGCCTCAGGGTCTATCGTTTCTTGCAGCGGAATAAAAAACTCGTCTGTTGATACCAAAAAGCCTGCTGCGTCGCTCACCTTAGTATTTACAAGAGAGAACTCGCTGAGATTAGCCAACTTAACAATTATGTAACGGTACGCCTCATAATCAATTCCGGAACCGGGCTTAACCAAGAGTTGTAAAGTTTCTTTTGGCGATATTTGTTTATTCTGACGAATATTTCTAACCTGGGCAATTATTTGTTTAATCGTTTCTATATCATTCACCAAACGGGCATTAATTTCCCCAATTGTTGGTAATTGAGCAACGATGCAGCAATCATTATCCGCCCGTTCTTTAAACAGGTCGTCATGCCATAACTCTTCGGTTATAAAAGGCATAAACGGATGCAGTATCTTTAGTATATTTTCAAAGAAACTAACTGTTTTATTGTACGTTTCCCTATCCATAGGCTGTTGGTAGGCTGGCTTTATCATCTCCAGGTACCAGGCACAGAAATCATCCCAAACCAGCTTGTAGGTAGACATTAATGCTTCCGACAAGCGGTATTGTGTAAAAGCCTCTTCAATTTCCTGGAGCCCCTGGTTAAAGCGGCTTTCAAACCAGTTAATGGTTACAGTATTCGGGTTTTGTAAGGTATCGTCAACCTCCCAGCCTTTTATCAGCAAAAAGGCATTCCAAACCTTGTTAAAGAAGTTACGGCCCTGTAAACAATCCTTTTCGTCAAACATCAGGTCGTTACCTGCAGGCGAGCTCAGCAGCATACCCACACGCACGCCATCGGCACCGTACTGGTCTATCAGGTCCAGCGGATCAGGCGAGTTACCTAATGATTTTGACATCTTTCTCCCCTGCTTATCGCGCACAATGCCGGTTAGGTAAACGTTTCGGAAAGGCAGATCGCCCTTAAACTCGTGCCCCGCCATTATCATACGCGCTACCCAGAAAAATAAGATCTCCGGAGCCGTTACCAGGTCGTTTGTTGGGTAGTAATATTTAATATCAGCATTCTCAGGGTCTTTAAATCCATCAAAGACAGAAATTGGCCATAACCACGATGAGAACCAGGTGTCTACAACGTCTTCTTCCTGTGTTAGGTCGTTGGTTGTAAGTTGTACGTTATACGTTGTAAGTTTCTTCGCTTCTTCTAATGCCTCTTCTGCAGTCTTCGCAATCACATATTCGCCGTTGGGTAAATACCATGCGGGTATTTGTTGCCCCCACCATAACTGGCGGCTTATACACCAATCCTGAACGTTTTCCATCCAGTGGCGGTAGGTATTGGTAAACTTTTCCGGGATCAGCTTAACCTCACCTTTTAATACATAATCAAGCGCAGGTTTCGCCATTTCGCTCATTTTGCAGAACCATTGCATAGATAGTTTAGGCTCAATAACCGCATTGGTCCGCTCTGAAAAACCTACCTGCGATTTGTATTCCTCCACCTTCTCTAAAGCACCTGCTTCCTCAAGCATAGTAGCAATTTTCTTGCGTGCTGCAAAGCGGTCCTCGCCTACCAATATCTGCGCTTTCTCATTCAGCGTACCGTCGTCGTTTAAAATATCAATAACGGGCAGCTTATGTTTTTGGCCCAACTCATAGTCATTCAGATCATGCGCGGGTGTAACCTTTAAGCAACCTGTACCAAAATCCATTGTCACGTACTCATCCAATATAACGGGTATCTCACGGTTGATCAACGGAATAAAAACCGATTGCCCATGCAGGTGCATATACCGCTCATCGTTGGGGTTAATGCATATCGCCGCGTCGGCCATTATAGTTTCAGGGCGGGTGGTAGCTATGGTTAAGTAGTTAGTATCTAGTATCAAGTCGTTAGACTTTTGCTTATCATCTTGATACTTGCTACTTGCTACTTTATACTTAATATAATAAAGCTTCTGATTAACCTCCTTACGTACAACCTCCTCATCGCTTACGGCGGTTTTCCCTTGCGGATCCCAGTTTACCATGCGGATACCACGGTAAATAAGGCCCTTTTTGTACAGGTGGATAAAGGTATCTAATACCGCATCGCTCATATCGGGGTCCATAGTAAAACGGGTACGGTCCCAATCGCATGATGCGCCTAATTTTTTTAACTGATCTAGTATAATGCCGCCATATTTCTCTTTCCACTCCCATGCATAAGCTAAAAACTCTTCGCGGGTAAGGTCTTTTTTGCTGATGCCTTTTTCTTTAAGCATGGCAACAACCTTCGCTTCGGTAGCAATGCTGGCGTGGTCTGTACCGGGTACCCAGCATGCATTTTTGCCCTTCATACGCGCGCGGCGTATCAGTACATCCTGTATGGTATTATTCAGCATGTGGCCCATATGCAGCACCCCGGTAACGTTGGGCGGAGGCATTACAATGGTGTAGGATTCGCGCCCATCGGGCACCGACTTAAAAAATTTATGTTGCAGCCAGTAACTGTACCATTTTTCTTCGGCTTGTTTTGGCGAATAGGTTTTAGCAATACTCATAAGATCGCAAAAATACGGATTTTGGGGCAAAATCGGGGAGCGATTTTGTGCTATTCCTCAACTCACTCATTGCATAATAACCATGTACATTTTAATCTTACTTAACTAAAATTGTAGTTTTTACTTATTCCTGTTATATTAGATGAGCTAAATATAAACCTGCCCCAAGCCCGTGAGAAAACTGAAATTTAATATTTTACCTGCAGCTGCATTGCTTTTGCGCATTGCTACAGCCACTAACGCACAAAAGCTACCACTGATACAGCAAGGCAGCGCACGTGCCCCGCAGAACGTAAAAATAGATGGCCGTTTAACCGAATGGGCCAACATGCCGTGGTTTATAACGAAACTAACCGCATTTATTATTTAGTGGCCAATGATGGTGCTAACCTCTACTTAGCCATTCGCGGTGTTGACGTAACAGTAACCACAAAGGTGCTTAACGGAGGTATCGCCTTCACTACCAGCCATACGTTAGATAAAAAGGCAAGGGCAAAAGCAGTGGGTAATGCAACCGTTACCTTTCCGGTTTCGCTGAGCAATAATGCGATGATGACGGTGTTGATGCCATTGCTTAGCTTAAGGGAATTTAAGCGGGATACTTTGGCCCACCTCAGAACAATAGACTCAATAAGGAAAATAGCGGACAAGCGGTTAACAACGGTGCTTAAAGAAATAGGCGTGTCGGGCCTGAAAGGAATATCAGAAACAGCTCTGCCGCTTTATAACGATAAAGAAATTATAGCCGCTGGTAAATTGCAAGGCACGCAACCCGTTTTTGAGATAGCCATTCCGTTGAAATATTTAGGGCTTGATCTGACTAACAGTAAAAGTTTTAGCCATCGTATTAAACTGGATATACCCCAATTTGATCCCAACAAACCACGTGAGGAGGTACCGTCAGAAAGAATAGCTTCTACATCAGTTGAGGTTACATCAAGGTCTGCCGTTATACGCACAGGTTTGCCCATGGCTGATCCTGACGGGGATTATCAATCGCATAAAACGGAAATGTGGGGGGAGTATACATTGGTTGTTAAGTAGTGTTGAGCTTAATATGGAAATTACCGAACAATATCTAATGTCGCCGCATGGGATAGGTAATTTAGAACCTAACCTATCAAATACCAGTATATGAATACTTTGCGGCCGCACTTGTCGTATAAATGGCGCATATAAGTCCTAAAGAAAACTAAAATAACTCTATACCTTTGCTATCTGATTTCATATTATCACAATGAAAAGTCCGGATCTGGCAAAAAAAATAAAAGATTTAAGAACAAGAAAGGGACTTTCTCAGGAGCAGCTGGCTGACAAAGCCGGATTAAGCCTGAGGACCGTTCAACGGATTGAGAATGGAGGCTCTGTGCCACGCGGAGACATATTAAAACGATTAGCATTGCCACTGGATATTTCAGAAAACGAGCTAATTAATCAGAAAACCAATAAAGGCAGCGATATTCTGGCAATTTTAAATCTATCGCAATTTAGTTTTATCATATTTCCCCTGCTAGGGTTTATAATACCATTAGCAATATGGCTGTTTAAAAAGGATAAGGTTGAAGATATTGACCAACTGGCAAAGGCAATAATCAACTTTCAAATTACCTGGGCCATAGCGTTCTTTCTGCTTATCTTCACTACATTTCTATTCATTGGGCTTTCCATGTTTGTAATATGGTGTATGTATTTATTTAATATAGTTATCATCATAACCAATACGATAAAATTCCGCCGTAACGGACAGGCTGACTATAAACCAAGTTTTGCCTTTTTAAAATAGGAAGCACGATAATGAGCAAATTAAAGTATGCTATAAGATTTTTGATTGTCAGCTTGATAGCGGTGTCATGTATCTCAAAAGAAGAATCAGAAAAGATCAGAAAAAACCAATTTGATAACGATATTAAGGTACTGACAGACTCTACCCGGACGATTATAGAGAGAATTGACAGCACGAAAATTGAAGTATCGAAATTAGATACAAGGATAAAAGCCCTGATGGATTCGGCCCGGGTTAGCGGAATGGCTATTTCTGTAATTAATGCCAATCAAATTGTTTACCATAAGGCTTTCGGATATGCTAACGTTGATGAAAAATTGCCCTTGCAGATCAACGATATCTTCTATGGCGCATCGTTAAGTAAAGCGGTCTTTGGCTATTTGGTGGCTAAATTGGTTGTTAAGGGTACAATTGATCTTGACAAACCACTTCAACAATATTTAAATGTTCCTATTCCGGAGTTTAAGAGTGATAAACAACGCGGCTTTCAGGATTTGAAAACTGATAAACGCTATACCCAAATAACGGCCAGAATGTGTCTGTCGCATACATCGGGATTGCAAAACTGGAGGCGGATACCAAGACCAGATGATCTTGAAAACAAGCGTAAACTTAAAATTTATTTTGACCCGGGAACACAGTATTATTATTCGGGCGAAGGCTTTATGCTTTTGCAATATGTAATAGAACATATTACCGGAAAGGACCTTGAACAACTGGCCAAAGAAGAAGTGTTTGAGCCTTTGCAAATGCATAATACCAGCTATGTATGGCAGGACAGATTTGACAAAAGCTATTGCAACGGGCACAGTAATGAGCAAAAAGTAATAACAAAGGAGAAAAGAGAAGAAGCACAGGCCGCAGGTTCAATGGAAACTAATTTAATAGATTATTCATTGTTTATAAAACACATTTCGACGCTGGTAAAGCAAAGATCGCCGATAACCGACACCATGTTCAAACTTAATTTCCCCATCCGAACCAAAGCGCAGTTTGGCCCATTATCGCTAATACAGTCAAATGAAAACGACAACATACAATTAAACTATGGTCTAGGATGGGGCATATTGCAATCGCCTTTTGGATTTGGCGCGTTTAAAGAGGGACATGGCGATGGGTTTCAACATTACACTATTTTATTTCCGGAAAAAGAGATCGGGGTAGTGATGCTTTCTAATAGCGATAATGCGGAGAGCATTTTCAGGGAAGTTTTAAAAATTACTATTGCAGATACTTATACCCCCTGGAAGTGGGAAAACTATCTTCCTTATCAAGTGAAAAAATAATGATCGATTAAGCCAGAAAGTGCATCAATCGAAAAACTGTTGTTGTAATATTTGTAATTTTACGTTACCAATAATCATCAAACCTATAATACCATGCAACAGCGATACCACAACAGCGCCAAAGAAGTAAAGGGCATGAACACCGCAGAGCTGCGGGAGCAGTTTCTGATTGAGGAAATGATGAAGCCCGGCAAAATGTGTTTTACTTACAGCCATTATGATAGGGTGATTATTGGTGGTGCAACGCCCGAAACTGAAACATTGACGCTCAAAAACTTCGCGCCGCTGAAGGCCGAACACTTTTTGGAAAGGCGCGAAATGGGTGTTATTAACGTGGGAGCTGCCGGTACAATTAATGTTGACGGAACTATATACGATCTGGAGAAAAAAGATTGCCTGTACATTGGCCGCGGAAGTAAGGACGTTAGTTTTGCATCTGCCGACACAGACGAACCCGCTGTTTTTTATATGTTGTCAACACCCGCGCATACGGCCTACCCTACCCAGCTAATGAAAGCGGCAGATGCCAGCCCCATGACAATCGGGTCAGCAGAAACATCTAACCATCGTACTGTTTATAAATACATTTTTGCCGATGGCATAAAAAGTTGCCAGCTGGTAATGGGCCTAACAGTTTTAAACACCGGCAGTGTGTGGAACACCATGCCTGCCCACACCCACGACCGCCGGATGGAAGCTTATTTTTATTTCGATGTACCGAACGGCCAGACGGTTTTTCATTTTATGGGGCAGCCGCAGGAAACGCGGCATATAACTGTTCACAATCACCAGGCAGTTATCAGTCCGCCATGGTCTATCCATTCAGGCTGCGGCACCAGCAATTACTCCTTTATTTGGGGCATGGGCGGCGAGAACCAGGATTACAGCGATATGGATGTGGTTAATATTGGGGATTTGCGGTAAAAGCAGCTGTTGCGAAAGTGTTGCTATTGTGTTGCTAAGGTGATCCAAAAGTGATCCAAACTGATCCAAAAAAAGCCAAAAATCGCTATTTTTATCATTTTACAATTAACTTATAATCAGTAACTTACACCCAATCCACAGCTAATTTTACTGACGAATAAGTAGCTTCACATTAAATAGTTAAGTACTTAACATTCAATAAATTACTTATTTAATTTTTTGGTAACGCATTTATTTTGGATCACCCCCTAATTCGCCTAATTACCACCAAAGCGATAAGCCAGTGCCA
This sequence comes from uncultured Mucilaginibacter sp., assembly GCF_946479965.1. Next base: position 21,052 of record NZ_CAMLHX010000061.1, read on the forward strand.
GCGTCCCCCACTGCTGGCCAAGGGCGCTGCTTCCGCCTCCCACCTCCCTGGTACGGATGATCGCGGTATACGCTGCCGACCATCTGTCAGTAGCGTATTGCATACCAAATTGCTGGGTAAACACTAAATTGATCACATCGTAATGAACAGGGCCTTTGTCCTTAATAAACATACCGCCCTGTATAGTGGCATTGTAGGCCACATAACTTAGCTGCGGTATGGCAAAAAAGTAAAGCTCATGCTTTTGGCGGTCGCCACCCATACTTACGCGACTATTGGTACTGGCTGATTGGTAGAGTTTATCTAAACTGCCAATACGCAACTGTACAGCCGCCGTAGCGTTGCTAAAGGTGTTACCCAGCCGCAGCGACGGAGTAGCGGCTACATCCAGCCATTCATCATTATTACGATATAACAAACGGGTATATTGCGCCTCAAGGTTAAGGCCTACCTCGTTATTCAGTTGGTATTCCCAGCCTTCGGGGTCTTTTAAATCAAAGGCGTGATGAAAGCTTTTCTGCACCTTCTCAGCCATTGATGCCGGACCAATAGTACCTACCTGCGCGCTGATCTTTAATGCGCTTTCATCCTCATTAAACCAGGTAAGGGCCGCGCCTCCATATAAATAGCCCGTATAAGGGCGGTCTTGTAGCCAATCGTACCGGGCCCAGGTGGCAAAAGGGCCGTATATTTGTTGCCCAACTTCAAATTCGAGAGTTTTTTTTACAGTGCCACCACCTAAAAGGCTTGCACAATCTTTACCGCTGTTTAAGACCGTAGTAAAGTTTAACATATAACCCGCCATATAGTAACGGTCATTATACGGGTTAACATACTGATCGTTGTCTAACCTGTTACTTATCTGATTACGGTAAGTATTTTGAGCCTTGACGCCTTTAATAGTAAAAATAAATGCCAGGTTAAATAACAAAGCATAAAGGGCGTATTTCATTACCGGCTGCGTGGTCTAATTGTGGATGTTAAGCGTACGTAAAAGTATTTATTATTTTCAAATCTTTACTATTAAGCAACTAACTCATTTTATTGCGATATATATTACCTGGTGTTATTACATCAGAATAAAGCGGGTAAAAAACATTAGCCGAATAGTTGCACCAGTAGTTATTCTTATTATATTTGATTGTCTGATAAGCTGTTACAGGTATATTAATTATCTAATCGGCCCCGATAAGGCATCACTTAAAACCTAAATTACTATGTCATCAATTACCATTTTCTGGATCGTATCTGCCCTCTTATCAATTGCTGTGCTTTATTGCAATAAAAATTATTGCATGCTTAAAGATCGCAGCAACGCCGAAAAACAACCTTACAGCTGGTCTCGTGTACAGCTTGCCTGGTGGACCATTATCGTCTTAGCTTCTTTTATCACAATAATTATTAATTTTAACCAGGCACCAGGCTTAAATACCTCAACTGTTATTCTTTTAGGTATTAGCGCCGCAACTATTGCCACCGCCAAGGTTATTGATGTAAGCGATGAGACAGACCCAAATATCGCTCGGCACCAGGATAAGAACGGGGCCAACTTTATTCTTGATATTCTTTCAGATCAGAACAACGTAAGCATAACCCGTTTTCAAACCGTTGTTTTCAATTTTGTTTTCGGCCTGTGGTTTATTGCTTATGTAATGGAACACCTTCCGACCGCCACATCCGGGAGTGTAGACGCCATTATGCCACTTATTGACAACAACAACCTTGTTTTACTTGGTTTAAGTTCAGCTACCTACGCCGCCATAAAAACCACCGAAAACAGGTCGAACTCTGCAGAAACGGAAAAAAAAGCAGGCCCCAATGTAACTGCTGACACTAATTTAGAAGAACAACCTGTTGGATAGCCCTAAACCTAAAACCATGTCATTTAAAGAAAAATATACCATCGGGGCAAAATACATCCCCAAACCATCCCGAAGAAGATCGGGCGCACTGATCAATAAAGTTCGTTTTATAGTGGTGCATGATACCGGAAATCCCGGATCTACTGCTTTGAGTAATATCAGCTATTATATCAATACCAAAGATGCACAGCCTACGGCATCAGCCCATTTGTTTGTTGATGACAAGCAAATACTTGAATGCGTACCGGCCTTAACTGCCCCTCCCGAAAAAGCATGGCATGTTTTATACAATGTGCCAAAGGACGACCAAATGTATGGCGTAAATGCCAATGATGCTGCAATCGGCGTTGAATATTGCTTTGGCGGCAGCATAGATGCAGACAAAGCCTACGCTAAATTTTTATGGGTGATTGCTAAAATATGCTACGTTTTTAAATTGGATCCTGCTAAAGATATTGTAGGGCATCACGTACTGGATCCTAACCGAAAAACCGACCCCGTTACCGGATTGCTGAAAAGCAGACGCACGTATGAGCAATTACTTAAAGACATTGTAACCGAATATCAGGATTGCATAGGGCTGCCTGTGTCTGCGCCGGGATATACCATTATACCAGAAACCGGTACTGTAACAACAGCCTTAAAACTCAACCTCAGGCCGGGCCCGTCTACCGCCGGCGCGGTTGTAGAGGTTATTCAGCCTAATACGGTGCTTAATTATACCGCATTAACCCACCAGGGCATGCTTGTTAATAATAATAGCACCTGGTACCGCGATGCCAACGGCCATTGGTTTTGGGAAGGGGGATTGGTACGGTAATTACTGTACCTTTTTAATAAGGCCAATATAATGTTGGAGCTTTTGAAGGATAAACTCAACGGGCAGATCAGCGTTGGGGTCTATCTGTATTGATTCATACTTGTCTTTTGGTTTAACATCCGGGTTAATCTCCATTTGTAATTTTTTGTCCACACAAAAACCAAGCATCAGTTTTTTGCCGTTAAGCCACAGGTAGCCTAACTTTTTGTCTTTATACGTAAAAAAAGGCACCTGGTACTTACGCACATGGCAGATATCCGGGTTGGCTCGCAGAATAATATCCCGCAAGGCCAACAGGCAGCTTTGGTAGGGCTCGGGTTTCGATAG
>NZ_CAMLHX010000062.1 GCF_946479965.1 uncultured Mucilaginibacter sp.
AGTTGACATTAAAGAAACTATCCGTGGCTTTAACATGATCATGGATGGCGAAGTTGACGAATACCCTGAAGGTGCATTTAATCTTGTAGGTGGCATTGAAGATGCTATTGAAAAAGGTAAGAAATTGTTAGCTGAAGCTAATTCTTAATTAGTAGCAAGTAATTAGTATCAAGTAGCAAGACATATATTTATCTTGCTACTTGATACTTGATACTAACTACTTAATACAAAATACATGACATTAGAAATTCTTACTCCCGATAAAAAAGTGTTTGAAGGCGAAGCTACTTCGGTAACTTTACCCGGCACCATGGGATTTTTTGAAATATTGAATCACCACGCTCCTATTATCTCTACCCTGCAAGATGGTAAATTAACCGTTCGCGGTGCGGGTAAACAAGAAGACGTTTTTTTTATTAAAGGCGGCGTTGTTGAAGCATCAAACAATAAAGTGGTTGTTTTAGCCGAAGGCATAGAACACAAATAGCCACGCCCCCCAACACCCTAAAGGGGGAGTTTGAAAAAACAAAAAAGCCTTTCCGTTTACCGGGAAGGCTTTTTTGTTTTTTATTTAAACAATTCCCCATTCAACTCACAACCTATAACTCAAACTTGGTACAACCTTTGTTAAATTTCTATTACCAATGGCTTGCCATCAAAATAATGGTTATTTTCACCGTATAATTCGTCTGCCCTATGAGAACGAAATTTTTTATTGCCGCACTGCCGTTTTTATTCGTTGTAAGCGCAGCCAATGCCCAGGATTATTTAAAAGGAAAAGTGGTTGATTCATCCACCGACAAAGGCTTGAGCGATGTATTTATAAAGAACGTAACCAAGAATAAAATTACTGTTACGGACGAGGACGGTAAATTTGAAATTCAGGGCACGGTAGGCAACCTGCTTATATTTACTTCTCCGGGTTATGTTTCGGATACGCTGTTGGTGGTGGATACCCGGACTTTGTCCATCAGGCTAAAAACTAATCCTGCGCTGCTAAACGAGGTAAATATTAATTCAACCCGGGGGACATTTGATCCGCATACAGAATACCCCGAAATATATACCAAGAGCAAGGTGTATATCCTATCGCCAAGCACCATTTTTTCAAAGGAGGCAAAAAACGCCCGCCGGTTAAAAAAATATTTCGCGCAGGAAGAAAAGGAACGCGCGGTTGACCAGGCTTTCAGTATTGCTTATGTGAGTAGCATTATACCATTAAGGGGGATTGAACTGCAAACCTTTATGGCCATGTACCGCCCAAGCTATGATTTTATACAAAGCAACAGCGGCCCTACCCTGGCTGCCTACGTTAACGATTCGTACATAAAATATAAAGCGCTTACGCCTGAACAAAGAAAAAAGAGCAGTTTGGTGGGGCAATAGCGCGGATAAAAACTTTAGGCTTCGCGGAAATTTTTTGGGCATATAATTGTTATTATTGCCACAATTAAACCATTTATGAAACTTTCTTTCAATTTCCTTTTAATAACATTACTTACGCTATTTACCTTCTGTGTGCAGGCCCAAAAAAGAAAGCCGCTTTTTCCGGAAGCTCCGGGCATTGTATCGTATACCTACCGTACCTACTTTCAAAAAGATATGGCGGGCACGCTTGATATTGTTAAACAAAACGGCATTACCGATATGGAGTTTTCTAATCTATTTGGCCAAAAGGCCGAGGATATAAGGAAACTGCTTGATGAGCGGGGCATAAAATGCTCATCATTCGGCGTAAACTATGAAGATGCGGTTGAGAAAACCGACATAGTGGCGGCAAACGCTAAAAAATTAGGCGCTACTTACATAAGGGTAGCTGCTATCCCTCATAAAGGTAAATTCACTCTGGAAGATGCAAAGGGCGTTGTCGAAACCTTTAACTGCGTTGGTAAAACGCTAAAAGAACGTTATGGATTGACCTTTATTTACCATAACCACGGTTTTGAGTTTGAACCTTACGAAGATGGAACGCTGTATGATTACATTGTAAAAAACACCGATAGACGTTACGTTAGTTTTGAGTTGGATATACTTTGGGCCTTTTTCCCGGGGTATGATCCTGCCCAGTTGATTAAACGTTATGGCAAACGTTACAAAGCGCTTCACTTAAAAGATCTTCGTAAAGGTGTAAAGGGCAACCTATCCGGCGGAACATCTGTAGAAAATGATGTGGTGCTGGGAACAGGCCAAATTGATATTCCCGCTGTAATAAAAGCAGCCAAAAAAGCGGGCATTAAACATTATTATATTGAGGATGAGAGCAGCTCTTCAATTACCCAGGTGCCTTTAAGTATTGCCTTTTTACAGGGATTACAGAAATAACTTAAACCAGATATTCAAACAAGGTTTGGTCGCGGTTAAGCTCTATTATTTCAAAGCGATAGTCCTTCATGCGCTGCAGCAAGCCGTCGTAGTCTTCGCGGTTGGATAATTCAATACCTACCAAGGCCGGCCCTTGCTCCTTCTCTGTTTTTTTGATGAATTCAAAGCGGGTAATATCATCATGCGGACCTAATACGTTGTTAACAAAAAGCTTCAAAGCGCCCGGCCGTTGAGGGAAACGAACGATAAAGTAATGCTTTAAGCCCTCATACAATAGCGATTTCTCTTTGATTTCTGCCATGCGGTCAATATCATTATTGCCGCCGCTGATAACACATACTACCTTTTTGCCGCGGACCTTATCAGCGCAGGCATCCAACGCGGCAACAGATAGCGCACCGGCAGGTTCAACAACTATGGCATCCTCATTGTAAAGAGTCAAAATGGTGGTGCAAGCTTTGCCTTCGGGAACGGTGAATATGTCGTCTAATACGTTTTTACAAAAATCGAAAGTGATATCGCCAACGCGCTTAACAGCCGCTCCGTCTACAAAACGGTTAATGGTGTCCAATGTAACAGGCCCGCCGTTCTCAATTGCTTTTAACATGGACGGCGCGCCATCGGGCTCAACGCCAATTATTTGTATTGCGGGATTGTGGTTTTTTAAGAAAGTGCCTACGCCCGCAGAGAGGCCGCCACCTCCTACCGGCATAATAACCACTTCAACACCCGATAGATCTTCCAGTATCTCTACGCCAACAGTGCCTTGGCCCTCAATAACACTCAGGTTATCAAATGGGGGAACGAGGGTCATGTTATTTTCGGTGGTATATTTCAGCGCTTCAGCAAGGCAATCATCAAAGGTATCGCCCACTAAAATTATCTCAACGTTGCCGTCGCCAAACATTTCGGTTTGTTTTACTTTTTGGCGGGGAGTTATCTCGGGCATAAATATTACGCCCTTAATGCCGAGTTTTTTGCAGGAGAATGCCACGCCCTGCGCATGGTTACCTGCGCTGGCGCAAACCACACCTCTGTTCAATTCATCAGCGTTAAGCTGACTTATCATATTATAAGCACCACGCAATTTGTAAGAGCGTACTACTTGCAGGTCCTCGCGCTTTAAATATATTTCTGCATTGTATTTAGCCGACAGCTTTGGATGATAAATAAGCGGCGTATGTTTAGCAATATCCTTTAATCGTTGCGCCGCCGTTTTTGAGTTTAATTTACCGTCCATTAGAATATTCGTATCAAATAAAAAAACCGTTACTGTTCAAAGGTAACGGTTTTTGGGTTAGAGATTTATGATTAGAAATCGGTAATTAGTTTTCCATATATTTGATAAACTAAATCCTGATATGAAATTCCATCCATTGGTACTAATGCTTTTGATTGCTATTGTAGTGCTTGGCGCTATTTTAAATATCTACTATCACCACTATGCCCTTGCCATGCTAACCATCCTTCCGGTTATACCGGTAATTATGAATAGAAAGCTTCGGGACAATATGACAACTCGATAAATATACGTCTCAACTAATCATTACCTACACATTCGCAGCCAGCCAGTCGCCAACTTCGCTGGTTTTGTAAGCTTTATTTTTGCCTGAAAGATCCTCGGTAACTATACCATCAGCTAATGATTTGTTAACTACGACACGTATAGCTTCAGCCTCTTCATTCAAACCAAACGCATCTTCAAACATCATAGCAGCTGATAATACAGTTGCTAAAGGGTTAGCAATATCTTTACCTGCAGCCTGTGGATAAGAACCGTGTATGGGCTCATATAAAGAGGTGTGAACACCTTTTGATGCTGACGGCATTAATCCCATTGATCCGGAAATAACTGACGCCTCATCGGTTAAAATATCGCCAAATAGGTTCTCAGTTATCAATACGTCGTATGAGTTTGGCCATTGTACCAAACGCATAGCAACAGCGTCAACAAACTCATAGCTCACAGTAACTTCAGGATAATCTTTCTCCATCGCCTGTACGGTTTGTCTCCAAAGGCGTGATGTTTCTAACACGTTAGCTTTATCAACACAGCAAAGTTTTTTGCTACGCGTCATGGCCAGTTCAAAGCCTAATTTAGCTAAGCGGGTTACTTCGTCTTTAGTATAAGTACAGGTATCAAAAGCAGTATTGCCATCTTCTGAACGACCACGTGCGCCAAAATAAATACCGCCGGTAAGCTCGCGAAGGATGATAAGGTCTGTACCTTCAATGCGCTCGCGCTTTAAAGGTGAGTTATCAATTAAAGATGGGAAAGTAAAAGTTGGGCGTACGTTAGCGTACAAGCCTAAAGCCTTACGCATTTTTAACAAACCTTGCTCAGGGCGTACCTTTGCGGTTGGGTCGTTATCAAAACGTGGGTGACCGATTGCACCGAAAAGTACAGCATCAGCAGCCATACATATTTCGTGGGTTGAATCGGGGTAAGGCTCACCTACCGCGTCAATAGCGGCAGCGCCGGTTAAACCTGCGGTCCATGCAATTTCATGACCGAATTTTGCGGCAACCGCGTTTGATACTTTAACGGCCTGATCTATAACTTCAGGACCAATTCCGTCTCCTGCTAAAAGGGCGATGTTTAATTTCATTTTATAGTTTTTGATTTCACCGATGGTCTTTGATTTCACCGATTAATTAGAATTATGATTTATCTTGATTCTTGTCTCTTGATTCTTGACTCTCCCTCAAATAATGTTTAGCATCTTCTGCGTTGCCTTAATGGCACAAACCGTCTGATCTGAATCCAAACCGCGGGTTATAAATTTGCGGTCGCAGGTTTCCCAGGTTATGATGGTTTCGCACAACGCATCCGAGCTACTGCCGGGCGCTATACGCACTGCGTAATCTATCAGTCGTGGCAAAGCTCTCCCTATTTTTCCGTATACTTTTGTTAAGGCATTCATAAATGCATCAAACTGCCCGTCGCCTTGTGCGTTCTCTTCAAATCGCTCACCATCTATCTTCATAGCAATAGTTGCCGAAGGGCGCAATCCCATTGAATTCATCAGCACGTACGATTCAACAATCACTTTATTTTCGTAAAGGCTGCTATCTAATACATCCGAAATAATGTAAGGCAAGTCCTCTTTTGTAACCACTTCTTTTTTATCACCTAACTCAATAACACGTTGGGTAACCTTTTTAAGGTCCGCATCATTCAGCTTTAGTCCAAGTTCCTGCAGGTTTTTCTCTATGTTGGCTTTGCCGGATGTTTTACCTAAAGCATATTCGCGCTTACGGCCAAAACGTTCAGGCAGCAAGTCGTTAAAATAAAGGTTGTTTTTATTGTCGCCATCGGCATGGATCCCGGCAGTTTGGGTAAATACATTATCGCCAACAATTGGCTTATTGCTCGGTATGCGCACACCCGAAAAGGTTTCTACCAGTTTACTAACTGTATAAATAGACGATTCCGCGATTTGTACCACAGCATCCGGAACAAAATCATGCAAAACCGCAATCGCACTGGCGAGAGGCGCATTACCTGCGCGTTCGCCCATACCGTTTACGGTTAAATGCAAGCCGTTGATGCCTGCCTTTACAGCTTCAAGCACATTGGCCGTACCCAGGTCATAATCGTTATGGGCATGAAAATCAAAGTGAATTTTTGGGTAACGCTCTTTGGTTTTAGTGATGAAAAGGAAGGTCTCCAGTGGCGTTAAAACCCCCAGCGTGTCTGGCAGCATGATCCTTTTAACAGGTTGTTGGGTTAAAAAGTCAAGATATTGAAAAACGTAGTCTGCCGAATTACGCATGCCGTTACTCCAGTCTTCCAGGTATACATTGGTGGCAATTCCGTTGCTGGCTGCCAGTTGTATAACATGTGCTATCTCTGCAAAGTGTTGCTCAGGTGTTTTTTTAAGCTGATGAGTAAGATGGTTAAGCGAGCCTTTGGTAAGCAGGTTTTGCACCTTCACTCCCGCCCTAAGCATCCAGTCTATAGACACACCGTTGTCAACAAAAGAAAGAACTTCAATATTATTTGAATAGCCATTTTCAACCGCCCAGGCGGTGATAGTTTTAACTGATTGGAATTCACCGTCAGAAACCCGTGCCGAAGCAACTTCTACGCGGTCAACCTTCAGTTCTTCCAGCAGCAGTTGTGCTATGGTCAATTTTTCGGATACGGAAAACGACACGCCCGATGTTTGTTCCCCATCGCGGAGTGTGGTGTCCATTATCTCTATTCTTCTTTTTCCCATTACTGGATTTATAACGTAAAAGCGTTCCATTTTATGAAACGCTTATTTTTTTAGCACAATAAGCTATTGCCTGCGTGATTACCTCTCTCGAAAGAGGTCACTTTATTAGAAAGGCCTTGCCTCAGCGAAGGTCTCAATATCCGGTTTAAGGCTCAATAGATAGTCAATATCATCAAAGCCGTTAAGCATGTTGTTCTTTTTGTAAGAATTAATATCGAATGATTCCTTTTCGCCTGTTGAAAGCAAAGTGATGGTTTGATCATTCAGATTTACTTCCAATTCTGTCTTCGGATCAGCGTGAATAGCTGCAAATATCTTATCAGCAAACTCAGGGCTTACCTGTACCGGCAATACACCAATGTTTAAGCAGTTTCCTTTAAAAATATCAGCAAAAAAGCTGGATACTACACAACGGAACCCATAATCATAAACCGCCCAGGCAGCATGCTCGCGCGATGAACCTGAACCAAAGTTTTTACCACCAACCAGTATTTTACCACTGTAAGTTGGGTTATTCAACACAAAGTCAGCCTTTGGGGAATTGTCTGGATTGTACCGCCAATCGCGGAACAGGTTATCACCAAAACCAACACGCTCTGTGGCCTTTAAAAAGCGCGCAGGGATTATCTGGTCGGTGTCTATATTTTCAATCGGAAGCGGCACTGCCGTACTTCTCAATACTGTAAATTTATCGTATGCCATGTTTTTTTGGGTTCATGGTTCATAGATCATGGATCATGGTTTACAAGCGAAAGAGCTATGAACCATGAACTATCAACTATGAACTATCTATCTAAGCGTATTCTTCTGTTAATAATGTTCTCGGATCGGTTACTACACCTGTTACGGCTGCTGCCGCTGCTACCAGCGGACTGGCCAGCATAGTACGCGCACCCGGGCCCTGACGACCCTCAAAGTTTCTGTTCGATGTGCTTACTGCATATTTACCTGCAGGTACTTTATCATCATTCATAGCTAAACAAGCTGAACAACCTGGTTGACGCAGTTCAAAACCGGCTTCGTTCAATATAGCCAGTAAGCCTTCTTCCTTGATCTGCGCTTCAACAATGTGCGATCCTGGTACCAGCCATGCTGTTACATTATCTGCTTTGTGACGTCCTTTAACCAATGATGTGAAAGCCCTGAAATCTTCAATACGACCGTTGGTACAGCTGCCCACAAAAACATAGTCAACCGGTTTGCCGATCATGCTGTCGCCTTCGTGGAAACCCATATAACCTAAAGATTTCTCATAAGTAGCAGCACCTCCTTCAACCTGGTCAGCATCAGGGATATCATGAGATATACCCATGCCCATACCCGGGTTGGTACCGTAGGTTATCATCGGCTCAATAGTAGAACCGTCGAAGTTATATTCTTTATCAAACACCGCGCCGGCATCTGTTTTTAATGTTCTGTAATAAGCTAATGCTTTATCCCATGCTTCACCTTTAGGCGTAAACTCACGACCTTTCACATAGTTGATAGTGGTTTCGTCGGGAGCTATCATGCCACCGCGCGCGCCCATTTCAATGCTCAGGTTACAAACCGTCATGCGGCCTTCCATGGTCATGTTTTCAAAAACTTCACCGGCGTACTCAACAAAATAACCTGTAGCGCCTGATGTTGTTAGTTGGGAGATAATGAACAATGCAACATCTTTAGGGGTAACGCCTCTGCCCAGCTTACCTGTAACGTTAATGCGCATTTTTTTAGGCTTAGGCTGCATAATACATTGCGATGCCAATACCATCTCCACTTCTGATGTACCGATACCAAAAGCAATAGCACCAAAAGCACCGTGGGTTGATGTATGCGAATCGCCGCAAACTATGGTAGCGCCGGGTTGGGTAATACCGTACTCCGGACCAACCACGTGCACAATGCCGTTCTTTTGATGACCTAATCCCCAGTAGCTGATGCCGTACTCGTTAGAGTTTGTTTCCAGCATGTGCAGTTGATTAGCCGAAAGTGGATCTGCAACCGGCAAGTGTTGGTTAATAGTTGGTGTGTTGTGGTCGGCAGTGGCGAATGTACGCTCAGGATATAAAACCTTAACGCCGCGGCTTTTTAAACCTAAAAACGCCACCGGACTAGTAACTTCGTGGATAAGGTGACGGTCAATAAAAACTACATCAGGGCCACCCTCTATTTTACGTATTACGTGGCTGTCCCAAACTTTATCAAATAATGTATTGCTCATTGTTTTTATAGTTATTAGTGAGTTGTTGATTGGGTTGATTAGGTTATCGCCCGTTCTAACTCACTTATTTAATTTCAAATTTTAATTCAAAAGATTGTCTGTATTTTAAACTACTCACTACTCACTTAATCAACCACTCACCTTCTCACTCGCCATCAATGCAACCAGATCATCATCGTTGATATCCAGTTTGCCATCGGCTAATGTTAAAAAACGGTGATAAGCATCAGCCAGATCTTCTTTGCTCAGGTTGTAACCTAAACGATCCAGGTGATACTTTAGCGCATGTCTTCCGCTGCGTGCGGTAAGTACTATTGTAGCGCTCGGGAAACCAACATCTTCCGGACGAATGATCTCGTAATTTTCCCTGTTTTTCAGGAAACCATCCTGGTGAATACCAGAGCTGTGCGCAAAGGCATTGCTGCCAACAATGGCTTTATTAGGCTGCACAGGCATACGCATTTGCGTACTTACCATGCGGCTTATCTCGAAGAAATTTTTGCTGTTGATATTGGTATGCAGGCCTAGTGTAGCGTGCGTTTTTAATATCATCACCACCTCTTCAATAGAAGTGTTACCTGCACGTTCGCCGATACCGTTTATGGTGCCTTCAATCTGACGGGCACCGTTCTGTAAACCCGCTACCGAGTTTGCAGTAGCCAAACCCAGGTCATTATGGCAATGAACCGAAATAATGGCTTTATCAATATTTTTAACGTTCTCTTTCAAAAACTTTATTTTGCTGCCGTATTGGTCAGGCAGGCAATAGCCATTCGTATCCGGAATGTTAACTACCGTTGCCCCCGCTGCAATAACAGCTTCAACCATTTGCGCCAGGAAAACAACATCGGCACGACCGGCGTCTTCAGCATAAAACTCAATATCCTCAACTGATTTTTTGGCATATTTTACAGCTTCAACAGCGCGTTCAAGGATCTCTTCGCGGGTGCTGTTAAATTTATGCTTAATGTGCATGTCTGATGAGCCAATGCCGGTATGTATGCGGGGATGTTTCGCGTATCTTAAAGCCTCAACAGCAGCGTCAATGTCGCCTTTGTTAGCGCGGGTAAGTGCGCATACGGTTGGGTGAGTTACAGCTTTTGATATTTCTACCACGCTCTGAAAATCGCCCGGGCTTGATATAGGGAAGCCTGCTTCTATAATGTCCACGCCCAGCGCCTCCAGTTCTCGGGCAATTTCTATTTTCTCGGGGGTTGTCAATTGGCAACCCGGTACCTGCTCGCCATCGCGTAGCGTGGTATCAAAAACGTAGACTCGGTTGGGATCGTGTAACATATCTTTATCTATTATCCTTAATATTATTAACAGGCGTTTAAACCTGGCCTCTTGTCTCTTTTAATTTCATTACCATTTGCTCGGCATCAGTTGCTATCCAATTATTGTAATCTTCAATAGCCTTTAACCGCTCCTGGTTGGTAATATAGCCTTCATCAACCATTTGAGTTGATTGGGCCACTTTTGACCATATTCCAATTTTGCTTACAAAATCAGCTTCGTCTCTTTTATACGTTCCATCAGCATTAAGCACCTCAATATTTTTAATGCCTAACTCTTCAAAATATCCGGCGGCATCATCAGCTACACGGTTGTTCATTCCGGCATCGTTGCGCCACCTTAAAAATGCAGCGTAAAATACCAGCATACTTGCCGGTGGTTCGGGCTGCCATTCTATCGCCGTATGGTTGTAATCCAAAACAGATAACCATCCGCCTGACTTGACCATGCTTTTCATTTTAGCCAAAGCCTGTACAGGGTTACTTAACCATTGTAAAGTTCTGGCGGTTACTATCAGATCAAACTTCTTATCGGTATCAAACTCAAACAGATCTATGCAGATCAATTCCAGATTTTCAACATCACCATAAGTTTCTTTTCCGCTGATAATAAAATGCTCCGTATTGTCAATTGCTGTAACATGCCCTTGCGGCCCTACCTTTTTTGCTATGTCTTTTGATATGGCGCCTGTTCCGCAGCCAACATCTAAAACCTGCATGCCCGGTTTTAACAGGCTTTTCAACGTTGCGTAATCGTTATCCAGATTACGCGCGTCGAATATTTTATTCACGTCCGGATCCCGTTTAATGTATTTATTAACTGTTTGCATTATAACGAGCCCTTATTTTTAGTAGTAAGTAGCTAGTATCAAGTAGCAACACTTTGCTTAGCGCTTGATACTAGTCTACTTAAGTGTTTATATCAATTAATACCAACTTGCTATTAATCTAGCTACTTGATACTAATTACTTGATACTTAACTATGCTTCTACAGCTTGGTTCTCAGGACGTAAGCTACGTACTGTTTTACCGGCTTGCCATAATTCGCTTTCGCGTAACTCAGCTAATTCAGCATCAAGTTTTACACGGTAATCGTCTTTGCTGTTTGAATCAATTGAACGTTGTGATTCAACGCCTGTTGCAACGCTTTTGTATAGGTCTTCAAATACCGGTTTAGTAGCGTCACGGAATTTTTTCCACCAATCTAAAGCACCACGTTGTGCAGTAGTTGAACAATTAGCATACATCCAGTCCATACCGTTTTCTGCAACTAATGGCATTAATGATTGGGTTAACTCTTCAACAGTTTCGTTGAAAGACTCAGACGGAGAGTGACCATTGCTGCGTAATACTTCGTATTGAGCAGCGAAGATACCCTGGATACAACCCATCAGCGTACCACGCTCGCCGGTTAAATCGCTGTATACTTCTTTTTTGAAGTTGGTTTCAAACAAGTAACCGCTACCTACAGCAATACCTAAAGCTATAACACGATCAAATGCGTTACCTGTAGCGTCCTGGAAAATTGCGTAGCTTGAGTTTAAGCCACGGCCTTGCAAGAACATACGGCGCAATGAAGTACCAGATCCTTTTGGAGCAACCAAAAACACGTCAACATCAGCAGGAGGAATAATACCTGTTTGCTCGTTGAAAGTGATACCGAAACCATGAGAGAAGTATAATGCTTTACCCGGGGTTAAGTGTTTTTTAACTGTTGGCCACAATGCGATCTGAGCCGCGTCGCTCAACAGATAGCAAATTATAGTTCCTCTTTCTAAAGCTTCTTCAATTTCAAAAAGGGTTTCGCCCGGTACAAAGCCATCAGCAATAGCTTTATCCCATGTTTTTGAATTTTTACGCTGACCAACAATTACGTTGATGCCGTTGTCTTTTTGGTTTAGCGCTTGGCCAGGACCTTGAACACCATAACCAATAACTGCTACGGTTTCGTTTTTAAGGATGTCCTGTGCTTTTGCCAAAGGAAACTCCTCGCGGGTTACTACATTTTCTTCAGTACCACCGAAATTTAATTTTGCCATTGTTTTGTTTTTATTGATTTTATTGTGATTTCACTAATCTTACTGTGATCTCACTGATTTAGTTTAATGATTACTATTTCTTCAATACTCCCCCTTTAGGGGGTTGGGGGGCATTACATTGTAAATACTTTCTGCCCTTTATTCAAATATTCGTTTTCCATCACTTCCTCTCCAGGTTCCATTCTTTCAAACTCGCGCAGCTTGGTGTTAAAGCCCTCGCTGTTTTTTATGATGGCCACCCTTGCGCTACGTACAAACTCTATCAGGCCGTAAGGCTGTAAAATGGCGATCAGGTTGTCCGTTTCTTCGCGATGTCCTGTAGTTTCAAACACAGTATAATCCTTGCGGATAACCACCGCGCGTGCGCCATTTTCGCGCAGCAAACGCTCAACGCTTACCTTCTCGGCAATTACATCTGTAGACACCTTATAAAGTGCCAGCTCCTGCCAGATAATGTCCTCGTTGGTGTTATAATACACCTTTAATACTTCTACCTGCTTTTCTATCTGGCGGGTAAGTTTACGTACCACTTCTTCCGACTCTGTAATAACTATATTAAAACGGTGTATGCTTTCCACTTCAGATGGCGAAGTGTTCAAGCTGTCTATATTGATTTTACGGCGTGTAAATATAATGGCTATACGGTTTAACAACCCTACCTGATTCTCCGTGTAGATGGTGATATTAAACTCTTTCTTTTCTATATCCTGATGATCGCTCATTGTCTTTTCCTCCCTGATTATTTTAATCTGATCTCGCTTACACTGCATCCCTGTGGTACCATCGGGAACACGTTGTTCTCTTTCAAAACATTCACTTCTAACAGGAATGAACCCTTGGTTTCCAACATTTCCTTTAAAGCACCCGGCAGATCAGTACGCTCTTTTATGCTCTTGCCCGGTATGCGATAAGCCGCGGCCAGGGCTACAAAATCAGGGCTTTCAATATCAACAAAAGAGTAACGACGCGAGTTAAACAACTCTTGCCATTGGCGCACCATGCCTAAAAAGTGATTATTAAGAATGATGATCTTTACGTCAACACCGCTTTGCATAATAGTACCCAACTCCTGGCAGGTCATTTGGAAACCGCCATCACCTATAATGGCTACAACTGTTCTGTCCTGAGCGCCGTATTTAGCGCCTATAGCCGCAGGCAATGCAAAGCCCATAGTACCCAAACCGCCGCTGGTAACGTTGCTGCGTGTTTTGTTAAACTGAGCATACCGACAAGCCACCATTTGATGCTGGCCAACGTCGGTAACTATTATAGCTTCGCCATTGGTAAGGTCGTTTAATTGCTTTATTACCTCGCCCATGGTCATTTCACCTTTAGTAGGGTTCAATTCTTTATGGATGACCGCTTCAACTTCCTGGCGGGTATAATCATGAAATTTATTAACCCAGTCTGTGTGTTGTTTTTCTTCAACCAAAGCGGTAAGCATTGGCAGCGTTTCTTTACAATCGCCCCAAACAGGTACGGTTGCCTTTACGTTTTTGTCAATCTCGGCAGGGTCAATATCCAGATGCACTACCTGTGCCTGTTTAGCATATTTATCTAAACGGCCGGTAACGCGGTCATCAAAACGCATACCTATGGCAATCAACACATCGCACTCGTTAGTTAAAACGTTAGGGCCATAATTGCCATGCATACCCAACATACCCACGTTAAGCGGATGCGAAGTTGGTATAGCACCTGCGCCTAATACTGTCCATGCAGCGGGGATACCGCTTTTTTCAACAAAAGCTTTAAACTCCTGCTCTGCGCTGCCCAAAATAACGCCCTGACCAAATAGTATAAATGGTTTTTTAGCCTGATTGATCAGCGCAGCAGCTTGTTCAACATATTGCGAACGCACAATTGGTTTTGGCCTGTAGCTACGGATGTGATTACATGGTGTATAACCTTCGTAATCAAACAGCTGGATCTGCGCGTTTTTTGTAATGTCTATCAATACCGGGCCAGGCCTGCCGCTTCTTGCTATATAAAAAGCTTTGGCCATTATTTCCGGGATCTCGGTAGCATCAGTAACCTGGTAGTTCCATTTAGTTACCGGTGTGGTAATGTTGATCACGTCCGTCTCCTGGAAAGCATCAGTACCTAATAAATGCGCGAAAACCTGACCTGTTACGCATACCAAAGGCGTGCTGTCTATCTGTGCATCAGCTAAACCTGTTACCAGGTTAGTTGCGCCGGGACCGCTGGTAGCGAACACTACGCCCACTTTACCTGATGTACGTGCGTAACCCTGACCTGCATGAATACCGCCTTGCTCATGGCGAACCAAAATGTGGTTCAGCTTTTCGTTATAATCATATAAAGCATCATAAATAGGCATAATTGCCCCGCCCGGATAACCAAAAATGGTATCAACTCCCTCTGCTATCAATGCTTCTAATACCGCTGCCGATCCTGTGATATTTACAGTCTCTTTAGCCGGCGTGTTTAGTATTTCCTGTTGTGCAACTTCCATACTGCTATTTTTTATTTCGAATTTCGAATGTTCGATTTCGAATTTATTTTTTCTTTAATGGTGAAAGCTTTCGCCTTTAACCTTTTACTTCAATTAAAACTCGTCCGTAACGCAACCTTCGGCTGCTGATTTTACGGTTTTGGCATATCTGTAAAGCAAGCCCTTGCTCACTTTTAGTTCCGGTTGCTGCCATGCAGCTTTACGGGCGGCCATTTCTTCGTCGGTTAATATCACATTGATCTGGTTGGTTGTCGCGTCAATAATGATCTTGTCCTCGTCTTTTATTAAACCTATCTCCCCACCGTCGTATGCCTCGGGGGTGATGTGGCCTACCACAAACCCATGCGTTCCGCCGCTAAATCTGCCGTCGGTAATCAGTGCTACCGAGCTGCCTAAACCTGCGCCAAATATGGCTGACGTTGGCTTAAGCATCTCGGGCATACCCGGCGCGCCTTTAGGGCCCACGTTGCGGATAACCACCACATCACCTTTTTTGACTCGGCCGCTTGATATGCCTGCTATAAGTTCAAATTCGCCATCAAATACGCGGGCAGGCCCTTCAAAATGAGTTCCTTCTTTACCGCTGATTTTAGCTACGCTACCACCTTTGGCAATATTACCGTAAAGTATCTGTAAGTGCCCGGTAGCCTTAACTGGTGCTTCAACCGGCCATATAATTTTTTGTGTATCAAATGACATTTCAGGCACCTCTGCAAGGTTCTCGGCAATGGTTTTGCCGGTAACAGTAACGCAGTCGCCATGCAACCAGCCTTGTGCCAGGCAATATTTCATTACCGCAGGCACACCACCTACATTGTGCAGATCCTCCATCATGTATTTACCGCTTGGCTTCATATCGGCCAATACCGGGATACGGTTACTTATCAGTTGGAAATCGTCCTGCGTTAATTTAACACCAACGCTTTTTGCCATGGCTATCATGTGCAATACCGCGTTAGTACTTCCGCCTAATACCATTATAATCACCATCGCATTTTCAAATGCTTCGCGGGTCATTATGTCACTTGGCTTAATATCTTTTTCTAAAAGTATTTTAATGGCTTTACCGGCTGCTAAACACTCCGCTTTTTTCTCGTCGCTTAATGCAGGATTGCTTGATGAGTATGGTAAGCTCATGCCCAAAGCTTCAATAGCTGCAGCCATAGTATTGGCAGTATAAACACCTCCACAGGCACCCGCGCTCGGACAAGCGTTTTTAATTACGCCCATAAAATCCTCAGGACTGATCTGGCCTGCGATCTTTTTACCCAAAGCCTCAAATGCTGATACAATGTTCAGGTCCTCACCTTTCCAATGACCAGGTTTAATTGTACCGCCATACACCATTATAGACGGACGGTTTAAACGGCCCATTGCCATAATAGAGCCCGGCATATTTTTATCGCAGCCCGGCAGGGTAATTAAACCATCATAATATTGTGCGCCGGTAACCGCTTCAATCGAATCGGCAATAACATCACGACTAACCAACGAATAACGCATACCTTCTGTACCGTTGCTCATGCCGTCGCTTACACCAATTGTGTGGAAGATCAGTCCAACCAGATCTTCGGCCCATATGCCTTGCTTAACAATCTTAGCCAGATCATTCAGGTGCATGTTACAGGTGTTACCATCATAACCCATACTGGCAACGCCAACCTGGGCTTTTTGCATATCTTCATCAGTTAAACCAATGCCGTAAAGCATAGCCTGAGCCGCAGGTTGTGTTGGATCCTGCGTAAAGGTTTTGCTATACTTATTCAATTCCACTCCGTTACTGATGTTAGATGAACTCATTTTTATTAAGTATTATTCACTTTAGGTTTTAGGGTTCTCGCCCCTTGTATTTCTGTTTATGTAAGATAGAGATACCCTTATAAACTGGCAATAGCTTATCACGAAAATTTTAAAAAGATATATTATTCTAATTTAAATACAGATACATACCATATATATCTAAATAAGTATAAATATAAGAATATAATTTTTAAGCTACTATACCAAAGTTCAAAACGGTATTCAGTATGGTTTTTATGCATGCATAACAAGTAGGCCAAATTCTGCCTAAAATTGGGTGGATGGTGAAAAAAGTTGGTAGTTTTTAGTGGGCAGTGGGCAGGTTTTTTTAGGAGGAATTTAAACTAAAGTGTCTGCCAATTTAGGGGGTGGCTCACGGGAGCTCACGGGGGCTCACAGGGCTCAGGGTGGCTCACCCCGGCTCTGAGCCACCCCCTGTATCCGAATAAAACAAAAAATGCCCGGCAAAGCCAGGCATTTTTAAATTACATATTGAGTATTAATTCAACTTATAAGCAGCTATAGAGTTAGCCGAAAAAGTAGGCACATAGATAGTTTTTGTAGTCGGGTCAAAACCAATATCAGCAGTCTTTGCAGTGGTATGTGTATCCAGCAATAAGTCTTTGGTACCTTTAGCTGTATTTACGTAATACATGTAACCAGACCAGGCAGTAACTATAAAATCGCCGTTACCAACAGGCTCAATGCCATCGCCGCCTTGCTCAAGTGCAACAATTGTGGTTTTGTTTTTTGAAGCGTCGGTTACAAACATTTCTTTTCCGGTTAATACATAAAGCTTATCATCAATTGCTTTTATTCCATTAATTCCGCGTAGGTTATCCATAAACAAAGTGGCGGTTTTAGCCTGAACTTTATATATAGCGCCTTTTTGTGAATCGCTTACCCAAACAACGCCATTTTTATCAGCAGTAACGTCATTAAATCCGCCTGACTCAGGAACGGCAATTTTATGATCTATTTTTCCTTTGCTTATGCTGATGGCAACGACATCATGTATATCAGCCACATAAAGCAAGTCACCTACAATGGCCATTCCTTTAGGAGCGCTTAACCCGGTAATCCAGTCGGCATTTATAATTTTCCCGTCTTTACCAACCTTACCTATGCCACCTTTATTGTCGGCTTCCCAAGGCTGGCCATCAATAATAGAAACGTAAATGACGTCCTTAGTAAACAAAGCCGATTCCGGCACTTTTAGCAGTGGTTCGGTTTCCCATATTTTTTCTACTTTGTGCTGCGCCTCAGCCGTTACAGCAGCGGCAACTACAAATAATGCCGACAGACAGATTTTTGATATGTGTTTCATAAAAGAGGTTTTTATTAGAGATTATAATTGCGAAGTTAAAATTCAGGGCCGAGTATTGCAATTATGAACGGGCTTGTTACTCGCACGGAACAACTATCTAAAAGATTAGCCTGCGCTTTTTTCGATAATATTTTTTTTATAATTGGATAACCAATCTTTTTACAATATGTACGAAACTGTTTCTGTTGATGAGGCGATAAAAAAGGGTCAGCGGGTAGTAAACATACCCGTTGTCGTTATAATGCTTGGCATGTGGGGATTGTGTATTTTTTTAGGTACGAGTACCGATGCACCAGTATGGCTTGTAATAATGTGTGCCATTCTGAGTTTTGTACTGGCTTGGTTATACTGGAGTTTAGCTATCACGCAATGGAGGCTATGGGCCTACGAAAATATTAGAAATGTGCAAGAGTTAAAGGCCAGGGCAATAAGTGGGCAATTGATTTGGCCGGATGGAAGCATGTTTGAAAAAACCGAGATAAGAACAGCAGCGCAAAAGGAAAAACTGGATTTTTTTTCAAAAAAATTAAATAAACCTGATGTGTTTATTGAAGATTACAGCATCGGCGCGGAAACATTAATCTATTACGCATTAAAAACTTCAATACTAACTGCTATAATTGGGGTGGCTATGGTAGCCGGAGCAATATATTTTCTGTTAAACAACTTCGAAGTTTGGCTCGGAGTAATATTAGCACTTGCAGGAACTTACACAGCGTTTACAGGCTACAAGCAAGTTAAAAACCGCAATCCACAAATTATTATCAGCAACGAAGGGTTAGAAACGGCCAAAACGCCATTCTACAGTTGGGATAAAATTCATAACGAGAGTGCTAAATTGGTTGGCTACGGCGATAACGCGACTTCGTTATTAATTTATGATTGCCCCAGCGGGCATCAGGAAATTGATATAGCTGAATTTGATATCAGCAGAGACAAACTCTATAGCTTCCTAATATTCTACCGAAGACGGTATAATAAAAATAAACATAAGAATATATAAAATAAAAAAGCCACCGTTTCCGATGGCCTTTTATTCATATCCTATTTCTTCCAAACATTATTTGCCGGATTATAATCAGGCAGTTGTTTGTCGGGGTTGTAGGTTACTGATTCAATTTCTTCCGTTGATGGATATATAAACTTCCAGCTAACGCTACGTTCCCATATTTCTACAGGCAATTTCACTCTGTCGGTTTTGCCGCTTTTGGTTTTTATCTCTAACACAACAGGCATGGCTAATTTTTCAATATTGTCAATAGTTATAAATGCGCCTTTGGCGGGGTTATTATCAACATACTTAACTTCACGTACATTAACATCCAACCGCCAGTTATTTACAAACCAGCCGCGCCAAAACCATTGCAAGTTTTCGCCCGCCGCGTTTTCAATGGTGCGGAAAAAATCTTCCGGTGTTGGGTGCTTAAAGGCCCAACGTTGAATGTAGGTTTTAAACGCAAAATCGAATCGCTCAGGCCCCAGTATCTGCTCGCGCAATAAGGTAAGCCCCACGCTGGGTTTGTTATATAACAAAGTACCCGTGTTAGGCTCTTTAAGATTAGCCGGTTGACTCATAATTGGCTCAAGGTCCGGGCGTGTAATAACTTTTGCCGCAGCTTCAAAATCATTAGGGTCCGGTTTGTATTCGCCGTTATTGAAGTTGGTAGATGAAAGCCCGTTGATAAATGTATTAAACCCCTCGTCCATCCAGCCGTACATACGCTCGTTTGATCCAACTATCATCGGGAACCAGGTGTGGCCAAACTCATGGTCGTGAACACCCCATAGTCTTTTTCCTACAGCTGTTACACCACAAAAAACTATCCCGGGGTACTCCATACCGCTAACGGCGCCGGCTACAGCGGTAGCATTTGGGTATGGATATTCAAACCATTTCGCAGAATTATACTCTATTGATTTTTTAACATATTCTGTTGAGCGTCCCCACGCGCCTGCGCCATCGCTCTCAACAGGATAAGCGGATATAGCGAGGCCCTTTTTGCCACTTGGCATATTCATTTTCGCAGCGTCAACAATAAAAGATGATGATGCACCCCAGGCCACGTCGCGCGCGTTTTCTATTTTATATTTCCAGGTAAGCAGCGCTTTTCCTGCCGGGCGCGATGCCGGATCGGTAACTTCGGCGGCCGAGCGTATAATAACCGTTTTATCGCTTTGCGTAGCTTTGGTCCAGCGTTTTAATTGCTCAGCCGTCCAAACCTCTGCGGGGTTTAGTAGCTGGCCCGAGCAAACTACAATAACTTTAGCAGGAACTGTTATATTAACGTTAAATGTGCCGTATTCCAGGTAAAACTCTCCCGGACCTGTGTAAGGCAATGTGTTCCATCCCATTACATCATCAAACACACACACGCGCGGATACCATTGCCCTATCGTAAAGATCTTTCCGTTTTTTGTGGTCTGAATACCCATGCGGTCTGCCCCAAAATCAGGCGAAATAAATGAATACTCTATTTTGAGTTTTAGTTTCCCGCCTGATGGTGCTACAGCGGTTGGTAAGAACACCTGCATGCGGGTGTCTTCAATCAGGTATTTAACATCAACAGCGGTTTCGTTCTTGGTACCGCTAAGCACTTTAACAGATTTGATCTTATAACCTGCATCAAATGCCTGGCCCAAACCCCAGCTACGACTAACAGGAACACCATCCTGTAGTGGAACAATGGCGGTACCTTTTGAATCAAGTCTATAGAGGTTTTGATCAAGCTGCAGCCACACAAAGCCAAGCTTCTGCGGACTGTTGTTGGTATAAGTTAGAATAACACTTCCGCTTACTTCGTTCTTTTCTTCGTCAAGCTTTACGTCCAGCTGATAATCGGCACGATTTTGCCAATACTTCGGTCCGGGTTCCCCGCTTGCCGCGCGGTATTCATTTCCATTCTTCGTATAAAAGTTAGGGCCGAAGGCCTCGTGGTAATCATACTTGGTTGGTGGAGCGTTCGGATCAGGGGGTTGCAGCTTTGGACGCTGAGCCATGGCGGTAGTAACGCCAAAAACAGCCAGGGTTATCCCGGCAATTAAATTAATTCTCATCAGTTAATGTTTTTATTAAAGCACGAAATTAAAGAATATACCTCTTAATTCCGCTTCTAAAACAAAAAGACACCTTTTTGGTGTCTTTGTTGCTTGCTTATTTTATTTAAAATGTTCCGTGTAGATCTTCTCATCAAAGCCAAAATGCAGAAAGTCGCCATCCTCAATAACCGGCCTCTTTATAATGCTCGTTTTTTGATGAAGTAATTGCAAGGCATCGGCGTTGGTTTTTATGCCGTCTTTAACATGCCCATCCAATTCTTTCCAGGTCGTCGATTGCTTGTTTAAAAACTTCTCATAACCTGCTTTACTGTCCCACTCGGCCAATTTCTCTAACGGAAGTCCCAATTTCCTGAAATCATAAAACTCATACATCACGTTATTGGCCTTAAACCAATTCAACGCTTTCTTAACTGTATCGCAGTTGGGGATTCCGTAAACTTTCATACAGCAAATTTAAGTATAATAGGCGCAGTAATACATACACCTGCCCAAAAACATTTATTGAGATTTGCTGCCGCCGCTTGTATCGTCGTTACTAATGCCTCGTTGATTCTTTTTGATAGAACCATTTAAACCACCAAATTTATAATTTAAACCAAAATTGAAGGTGCAATAGAAATTGTAATTAACGTTATAGCTCTGAAAATCGGGCGTTCTTGTGGAGAAATCGAGTTTAATAAATTGTTTAAAGGGATTATTGGCTGAGAACGAAGCATTCAATTTGCCTTTAAAAAATTCCTTCTGCGCACTAAAGGAGTAGTCTATCCAATAATTATCTGTACCCTGCAGCATAACGTAACGGCTATCAAACCCAAGGTTGGTTCCTATTCTCAAGCCATTACTAAATTTATAACTGGTGTAAGTAAAAATGTATCCTTGATAGCCGCGGTTGTTATAAAAAGCCCCGTTGTAAGTACCCCTTAACCATACATGGAACAGTTGCGCGTTAACATTGATATTCAACTTTTTGGTGATAGGGTAATTCAGGTCGCCATTTATGCCCAATCTACGGTTTTGCCCAACGTTAGAGAACGTGGTTGTAGTGATAGTACCTGTAACATTGGCTACGTTTTCAATAGTATTATTGGCGAAAGAATAACTGGCCGTGATATTAAGCGAGCCTTTACCTGTTTTAGAATAAGCCAGCTCGAAATTGTTATTAACAGCCGGACGCAGATTTGGATTACCGCCGGATATGTATTGCGGATTTGAATTATCAATAAATGGGTTAAGCTGGTAAATGCTTGGGCGCTGTATTCGTTGTGTAAAGCCAAAAGTGAGGCTGCTTACGCTATCTAACGTTCTTTGGGCAGAAAACGACGGTACCAGATTGTTATAAGCCTGATCTACAGATCCGCCTTCGGTATTTACATTGGTTCGTTCAAAACGCAAACCGCCCTTTAAAGCCCATTTGGCGTATTTAAGCAGGTAGGTATTATATAGGCTATAAACATCCTGATGATAAATAAAGTTATTAGCCGGTTGTGCCACATTAGCTATACTGTTACTGAAACTATTTCGCAGTATCATTTTACCTCCGCCCTCAATTGTCAATATCTTCTTCATCGGATGGACGTAGTCTAATTGAGTGGTGTATTCTTTGGTTCCGTTGCTATTATATTGCATGTAGTTTGGCCGGTTATAGCCCAGACCACCATTTGATGTAATGGAACTTTGCTGCTCGTTAGGCGAATTACTGAATTTATAAGAAAGCGTTAATAATTGCTCTTTATTACGTTTAAAACCGTGCTGGTAATTTATCCCTGCGTCAACACCTTTCCAACCATAGGTACCATTGTTCTGCGTGCTATAATCTTTGGTTATGGTCTGGCTTGCATCACGTTGAATAGTGCTTTGCGTGTTGCTATTATTATTGCCACCGCTATACCAGTTAAAAGTTCCGGTAAACAAATTAAGTGTATCCATTTCAAAACTCAGTTCGTTGCCGGTGTATACATTGTGGTTGCCATTGGTGCGGGTGCCCTTTTGCAGCAAAATATCAGTTATTGTTTCGGTATCTTTTACATAAAAGGTAGTTTGGTTTTCAAATGGCGAAGTTTGCGCCCTGCGCTTGTTAAAGCCAACATAGCCATTGTAGCCAAACTTGCCCTGCTTTACAGTAAGGTTTAAATTGGCACGATAACCCCCAACTGTATTATAGGCGGTATTTACAGAGCCATTATAACCTTTATCAGCGTCCTTTTTAGTGATAATGTTGATTATACCTGCTAAACCCTCTGCATCATACTTGGCAGGTGGTGTTGTTATGACCTCAATCCTTAAAATGTTGCTTGCCGGCATGGCCTTCAGTATATCAGACGGATTACGCGCCATAAGCGCTGATTCTTTGTTGTTTATCAATATTTTATAACTGCCGCTTCCGCGCAGCTTAATATTATCGTTAGCATCAACCGAAAGCATAGGCACCTTACGCATCATATCCAACGCGGTTATGGCTTTGCTTTCTGGGTCAGACTGTACATTGTAAGCAATGCGGTCAACCTCGCGCTTTACTAAAGGTTTAACACTTGTTATAGATACTTCATTTAAAGTGCTGGTGGTAACAGACAAAAGTATTTTACCCACATCTGTATCGCCGGTGGTTTTGGTGATGTTAATAATTTTTGTTGCGTAACCAACAAAAGCCAACACCAGTTGATAGCTTTTTCCGGCTGGTGCAGAAAGTTCAAAACTGCCATCCTCTTTGGTAAGCATGTTTTTAACCGGCACCTTTGTTTGCGGGTCCTGCAAGGCAGTAGTAACAAAATCCAGCGGTT
>NZ_CAMLHX010000063.1 GCF_946479965.1 uncultured Mucilaginibacter sp.
TGGCGATAAAAGTGAGCCGATCAGTTATCGTAATGTGTGGTTGAGAGAACTGTAACGAAATGAGTAAATTCATATTCCCGGCCATTATAATAACGGTTATTTTAGTGGTAACAACAGTAGGAGCTTATCTGGTAAAAAAAAACCGAGGTGTAATGGTTGTTATTATCACTCTGGGAACGATAGCTATGGCGGCTTATCTCTGCGAAATTATTTTTTCAGAATTTTATAGAAGATAATATGATTCTTGTTGTATTGATCCTGCTTGCCTTGATCGTAACGATAGTTGCAGCTTATCTGGCTAGGAAAAATAAAATGATCATGTTTGGAGTGATCGGATTAGCGCTGTTCGGTATTATCTGTTTTGTAGCGCTTTTCCTTCTTGGATTGCAAAATATGTAGGCATCACTTTCTTGCAAAGGTCAGATATTTAACAATCTTAAACCCTGTAAATATTTTGTTTACAGGGTTTTTGTT
The DNA here is from genome assembly GCF_946479965.1 of uncultured Mucilaginibacter sp. The sequence continues at coordinate 475 of NZ_CAMLHX010000063.1, forward strand.
TAAAGAAAATCCTTTCCCGCATATACTATTCGTTTTATGCGATTGAAAGGCTGAACAGATACTGTTTTTAGACTTTTTTACAAAGTAGGATAAGGGGGGAATTGACTCACAAAGTCTTAGAAATATCCTGCGATTATAATTTGGTAATAGAGATAAAACTATTTGTTATTTAAGTAAATTTGGATGACCCGTAACGCCATCGCTATGAATTTTCAGCAGTTATTGCATGAGATAAAACAATATGTAACCAGTTATTTTGCTACACATGCCGACCCGGCGCTTATTTACCACGACATTGGGCATACACGCCGTGTGGTGCAATATGCAGGTAATATAGCCAATCACTACCAGTTAAATGACGAGGATTACTTTATAGTTATGGCAGCAGCCTGGTTTCATGACACTGGTTTTTTGATAGATAAAACGCGCCATGAAGAGAATGGCGCGCGCCTGGCGGCCGAATATTTGAACCACCTGGGGCTAAGTGATACCATTATTGAACACGTAAAAGGCTGCATACTGGCCACAAAAATGCCGCAGAGAGCGGTAGGCCTTTTACAGCAAATAGTTTGTGATGCCGATCTGTACCACTTAGGTACCAAACAATTTGAAGCCAATAGCAAATTGTTAATGAGAGAGATAGAAGCTGAGGGAAATATTAAAATAGATAAAAAGGTTCAATTGGTAGAGAATATTAAAATGCTGAGTAGCCACGTATACTACACAGATTTTGTTAAGCAGGAACTGAAAGATCAGTTGGAGCAAAATTTGCAGACATTGTTGCGTAAACAGGCACTGGAAGTCAATGCCGGCAGGGTAGAACAAGCGGTTGAGACTTCACTGACACCGCAGGTAGCAAAACAGGACAAAACAAACAAGCCTGGCCGCGGTATTGAAACAATGTTCAGAATAACATCAGGGAATAATCAACGTCTAAGCGATATGGCCGACAATAAGGCCCATATATTAATTACCGTCAATTCCATAATTTTATCGGCTATTATAAGTTTGGTTTTGCGAAAATTAGACGAGAACAGCATTTTTATCATACCAACTTTTATTTTGCTTGGGGTAAGTTTGCTATCTATAACATTTTCTATACTGGCAACACGCCCGTCTATTCCTAATGGTATTTTTACAAGGGAGGATATTGACAGCAAACGGGTAAACCTGCTTTTCTTCGGTAACTTTTACAGGGTAGGTTTTGAAGAGTACAGTGCCGGAATGAAAAAGGTAATGGGCGATAAAGACTTTCTATACGGCACACTAATACGCGATGTTTATTCGCAGGGCGTTGTACTGGGCCGTAAATACAGGTTACTGCGTGTTGCATACAACATATTTATGTTTGGCCTTATTATAGCCGTTTTGGCATACACCATTGCTTCTCTCCTCAATTTGCATTAAAGGCAGATAATAGAAATAATATGAGTATAAAACAAAAAGGTGTAATTGTTTGGGTTATTGTTGGTTGGATAACTGGCTTGTCGGGTTTAGCTTGTATTAATAATCAGTCTAAAAGCGTTTATTCGACTTATGATCTTGATAATCCCGAAAAGTATTATGTATCCGGTAGTTTGGAAGAGATCTCTGGTATAGCTCTTTATAAAGGCCGTGTCGATTCAATATACGCGGTGCAGGATGAGGATGGGAGGATTTATTACTTTAAACCGGGCGGTAATAAACCCGCTTGGTCAAAGTTTAGCGGTCACGGCGATTACGAGGATATAGCCATCGCCCTCGATCAGGTTTTTATATTGCGAAGTGACGGTACTATCTTTACTTTTCCGTTCAAGCAAATACGTGGCGGTAATATAGATGGTGTGCAAACATTGGCGGGGTTATTGCCTGCAGGCGAATATGAAGGTATGTATGCCGATGAAAAAAGTAAACAACTGTATATACTTTGTAAAAGTTGCGAAGGCAATAATGCCGGAAAATTTGGCAGGGGTTATATTTTTGAAATGGGTAATGCCGGAGTGTTAAGTCCAGCCGGCGAATTTTCTATCACCGTTAAAGATAAAGGTGGGCGGTCGGGTAAACACAAAACCAAGTTCCACCCGTCGGCCCTGGCAAAAAATTTGAAAACTAATGAGTGGTATTTGCTTTCGTCTGTCAATAAAGCGCTAATTGTAACCGATGCTGCATGGAAGATCAAAACGACATATCCGCTTGATGCTGGATTGTTTGTACAACCCGAAGGGATAGCCTTTGATGATCAGGACAATCTATACATATCCAACGAAGGCGATAAATTGACGCGGGGCACCGTTTTAAAGTTTAAGCCTAAGCCTTGACGTGTTTTATTGAACATCGGTAATTTCCAACTGCGCATATAAACTGTTATATGACGTGCTTCTTAATACAGCAAGATCTTGATTATGTAATATACCAACGCGCAATGCTTTCAGGCCCGAGATCGTTTGCATATTCTCCAACTCCAAAAATTCAACTGTAGTATCCAATATTCCCTCTGTCTGCAATATCTCAATATACTTTTTATACTCGCGCGCCTCTTCGGCCTTAGCATAAACAATTGTGATCATTCCCTGCCTTGTTATGCGCTCGGCAGAGCCTTTGACACGTGCCTTATCAATTCGTTTTTTTATTACTTCATAACGTATGTTATGGGCACCATCTACATCAAAACGTTTTTCATCCATCCGAAACTTTATGGCAATTGGCGCAGTTGAAACCAATATGAGCGAGGTAACGCCAAGCGGGTACGGCAATTTGCGTTTCAGGTTAACCTGCTCTATCTCCATTTCTGCAATAACGCGTAATTGCCAAAGGCGCAGGCGCTGCAAATGCCCGGGCTTAAATATCAGCTTTGGAGCAATTGCGGCACCCATATATAAATTATGTTCAATGCCATCGGTTTTAAAACGCTCAAAGTAATGCGGAAAAAATTGCTGTATCTCCGCCTGCCGGTTGTCCAGCACGGTAGCTAGTTTTTGGTTGATAAGCTCCAATGTTTGCTCATAGTTGCGACGGTTTTGATGAAAGCTTCCGGTTTTTGCATCGGCCTGTTCAAAATAGTTATTTATCTCTTTTGTTGCCGGAAGTGATTTAAGCAGTGGATGCACAGTTGTTTCGATATAGTGCTGAATATGCTGTTCTGAATCGGCAAGTATGTTTAAAATCAACTCATCTGTAAACGTGCGCAAGTCAAATAATACCTCTTCAATAGCCAGCGAATTGACGGGTGATTGCACTTCGTCCAATATGGCTATGATAGCGAATAACTGGTTTTTCAGATCCTTATGTACGCTTTCGTTGCGGGTAATTGACGATTCGCTGATATCCACTTGTCCATAAAGCGGATAAACGTCTTTAAAGGCTATCTCTTTAAAAGTATGGCTGATACCCTTATTGGCCTCACTGATAAAATTCACAGCCTCGCGTTTAAACTTCCAGTATACACTTGGATGCAGGGTGGTATAATACTCCTGTATTAAGGCTTGGACACGATTTTGCATTTCCTGCATTATACGGTCAATAGTATCAACTAAAAAAGGCATCACAACGGCTAACTTGTTTGCCGTAATGCTATTTAAATCTTTTTGGTAGGGCGATACCAACTCTAAAACGCCCAGCAATAGATCATTTTTTACTACGGGTGCCAAAATGAAGCTTTGTATATCCTGTTTTTTTAAATGCAGTAACAGTTCACTATCAGGTTGTTCTTGCAGCATTTTACCTACGTTCGACCCGGCAAAATAAGTTTTCTTATATACAATAGTTTGGCACGCTTCGCCGCTTAAAACTGTGTCTGCTTTATCCCCTAAAATAAAGCTGTCGAAATTTAAGCCTACCGCAATATTGTTAAAATAACCTTCGTCAGCATCAAAACGCGTAAAGCCGATCCTCAGATCAGATAATCTAAACATAGATCTGAAAGCGTTCTGCAAACTCTCTTTAACTTTGTGCGGCGATTGCCTGCTTAACAGATCTTCCTTTAAACCAGAAAGGGCACTCTCCATGGTTACATCAACCACGTTCATTATAACAAATCCCTTTATTATCCAGTGATTAGCCGGAAACTTTTTCTTCCAAAGTGTAAGGTCGTCATAATTGTCTATCAAATCGTCTATGTCGGCTTGCGTAAGTTTGGGCGATTGGGCGGTTGGCAATACGTCAAAAAAATCGCCGTTGTACAAAATGCGATAATGTTTTATAAAGCCGTCGGCTGTGGGAATGTCATAAAAAAGTGGCCTGGAAAAGTCAAGATGCACATTATATAACCTGCTTAAAATAATACAGCAACTTAACACGTAGTATTGATGCTCGTTAAAATCGCGGATGTTGATGGCAAAATCCGAACCGGCATCCTTCAAAATATTCTGAAAACGCTGGGTCTTGTTAAATATCAGCGATTGGTATGGCAAACTCACCGCTTTTATTTCATTAAGCGTTAATGTTTCGGGGAACACATCGGCCAATAATTCTGCAATCAGCGTTTCATTTTCATTGATCTGTTCAATGCCTGTTATTCCGTTGTGCAGTTCGGGATGTTGGTTAACCCTCACTAACAGATCGGCGGCGTGCGCACTTCGCCAATCCGCGCTATTAGCAGCTATTGCCTCCAGTTGTTCTATTATTTTATGGAATGAGAACTGAAAGCGTAAAGGGTTGTCTGTGAATAGGGTAAGCATGAGTTATAAAAACGGGGCAATCAATAAGTAAAGCAAGATACATTATTTAAAAAATGCTTGCAATTAACCGTACAAAAACAACCTAACCTAAATGACAAACAGATGAATGTTTTTTTAAATAAACACCTTTATATTTGCCTAACACTGTTAGATAATTTAATGCAGTGATAAAATGGCCAGTAAGGATAGAAAACAACGCTTAAAAGACGACACCCGGAAAAATATTCTGGATGCTGCCATGCGTATTGGGAGAGAAGAGGGATGGCAGGCCTTAAGTATGCGTAAGATAGCCGACATTATAGAATATACGCCACCGGTTATTTACGAATACTTTGCTAACAAAGAAGCTTTAATGCTTGAGCTAACTAAAAAGGGTTACCTAATGTTAGCGAAAGATACTAAAGCTGCAATGGATAGGCATACATTGCCTGAAAAGCAACTGGAAGACATGTGGCTTGCTTACTGGAACTTTGCCTTTGCCCAAAAAGAGCTTTATCAGCTGATGTTTGGTATCGAGATCAATTGTTGTGTTTGGGATAACCCGTTACCCGAAGCAGAAGTTCCTGCCAATATGATTTGGGACGTGATAGGCAAGTTAACCGGCTTGGAAAACCCGCCGGAGGATTTGATCTGCAAGCGCTACTATACATTTTGGTCGGTAGTACATGGGTTGATCTCTATCAACTTAGTACGCCAGGGCGTGCCCGACGGAGTTAACGAGGAAGTTTTAAAAGACGCTATAGCCGGTATTATCAGTACGATAAAGCCAAAGCGCTCGTAATAAATTAATTTAAATTCATCACTTAATACATATGCTTATGAAACACACCCTCAATGCTAACAATTATTTAACACTGTTAAGTAATCTAACTAAGTAATATAAACAATATATTAATCTATCTACCACAACAATAATTAACTAAAATCATGACAACAAATAGTTTTAACTCACCATACGGTTTTAACGATATTAATAAATATTATGTCGTTAATAACTCGGACGAGCCGAGTACCGTATACCTTGATAGCATTCGCAAAGCTGTCAGTACAATTCATCCCACAACAAAAACAAATATTATGAAGGTTGTTCTTTTGGCTATTGTAGCTATAGTATTAGCCAGTTGCTCTTCACAACCACAAACAGCAGCAGCACCACCGCAATCATTACCAGTGGCTACCATAAACACTACAACTGATACCACCTATCAGGAATATCCGGCGGCTATTGAAGGTGTAGTTAATGTAGAAGTTCGCCCGCAGGTAAGTGGCTCATTAGATAAAGTATTTGTTGATGAAGGCGCATACGTAACCACAGGTCAGCCGCTGTTCAAAATTAACGATCAGCCTTTCCGCGCAACGTTAAACAATGCCCTGGCCAGTCAGCACGCTGCAGAAGGCGCTTTAGCTAATGCGCGTTTAGAAATTGAAAAGTATACCCCACTTGTTCAGAACAAAGTAATTGCAGATTACCAGCTAAATGCCGCGAAGGCTGCTTATGATATCGCGAAAGCGAATATTGAACAAGCTAAAGCTAATGTAGCTACTGCGAGAATCAACCTGGGCTATACACTGATAAAAGCGCCTGTTAATGGTTATATCGGTCGCTTGTTAAAAAAACAAGGCAGCCTGGTTAGTCCTACAGATGTGCAGGAACTCACACAACTGTCAGACGTGCATGATGTGCATGTATACTTCTCATTAAGCGAGAAAGATTTTGTCGCCTTTAAAGAGCAATATCCGGGTACTACCTTGAAAGACAAGATAAAGCATTTACCTCTGGTAACGTTGCTGTTGTCCGACAATTCTGCTTACGCCAAACAAGGTAAGATAGACATGATAGATGGCCAGTTTGATAAAACAACAGCCGCCATCACCATTCGCGCCAGCTTTGCTAATCCGGATGGTTTACTGCGTGCAGGTAATACAGGCAAAGTACGCCTTGGGTTGCAGCACAAAGATGCCCTTGTGATTCCTGAATCGGCAACGATTGAAATGCAGGATAAGGTGTTTGTTTTTGCTGTTGCTGATAGCAACAAGGTAGAAAAACGCCCCATTAGTATTATCGGTAAAAGCGGAGACAACTATCTGGTTAGAGAAGGTGTAAAACCCGGCGACCGCATAGTACTCAGTGGAGTAGACCACTTGCAGGAAGGTGCGGTTATAAATCCGCAGCAAAAAACCGACAAAGTAGCGGTAAATGTAACCCACTAAACTATTGTAAATACAGCTCCATAACAGAGCTAAACTGAACGTTTCATCATCGCTTTTTTGAGCGAATCAGGGAGCGTTTGCTCTAAAAAATCACAACAAAAAATTAAAGTCATGTTCAAAAAATTTATAGAACGGCCCGTACTATCCACAGTGATCTCCATTTTACTGGTGATATTGGGTATACTTGGCCTAACCCGATTGCCTTTGCAGCAATTTCCGGATATAGCCCCGCCGGCGGTGTTGGTAGCAGCTGTTTATCCCGGCGCCAATGCCGAAACGGTATTACGCTCAGTAGCGCCGTCACTTGAAGAATCTATCAACGGTGTTGAAAACATGAGCTACATGAGCTCAATTGCTAGTAACGATGGCACACTTGCTATTACAGTTTATTTTAAACAAGGCACTGACCCGGATCAGGCTGCGGTAAATGTGCAGAACAGGGTGGCGCAAGCAACCAGTCAGTTACCTGCGGAGGTTGTTCAGCAAGGCATAACTACCACCAAACAACAAAACAGCTTAATTGGCGCTGTGGGTATGTTTACAAATGATCCTAAAAAATACGATCAGGCATTTGTTGCCAACTACGCCCAGATCAACATCATTCCTGAGTTGAAACGTATACCGGGAGTAGGCTCGGCGAGCATATTTGGTGGTGTAAAAGATTACTCTATGCGCGTATGGCTTAACCCAGCGCAAATGGCAGCTTATAAAGTTACCCCTGCCGAAGTGATGAATGCCATTCAGGATAAGAACCTGGAGGCGGCCCCCGGTAAGCTTGGTGAACGCAGTGACGAGGTTTTTGAGTACGTAATAAAGTATAAAGGAAAACTCAGCAAACCCGAAGAATATGAGAATATAGCTATCCGCGCCAATGCTGACGGATCTGTACTGCATTTAAAAGATGTAGCAAGGATTGAATTGGGTTCATACTCTTATACCAGTATGACGCACCTTAATGGTAAAGATGGTGTTGCCATTGGCGTTATACAATTAGCGGGATCAAATGCTAACGAGATACAAATTGCAGTTGACAAATTGATGGAGAAAGCATCGAAGGATTTCCCATCAGGAATTGAGTATAACAATTTTTACCGCACTAAAACAGCTTTGGACGAATCTATATCACAGGTGGAGCATACGCTGGTAGAAGCCTTTATATTGGTATTTTTGGTCGTATACCTGTTTCTTCAGGATTTTCGCTCGACACTTATCCCTGCAATCGCGGTGCCGGTGGCCATATTGGGTACGTTCTTCTTTATGAATGTGTTTGGGTTCTCTATCAATCTGCTTACGCTGTTTGCATTGGTATTAGCCATTGGTATTGTGGTGGATGATGCCATTGTAGTGGTAGAAGCAGTGCACGCCAAAATGGAGCACGAACATTTACCGCCAAAGGAAGCTACCAACAAAGCGATGCACGAGATTACCGGTGCAATCATATCCATTACATTGGTAATGGCAGCGGTTTTTTTACCTGTCGGATTTATGACGGGATCAACCGGGGTGTTTTATAGGCAGTTTGCCTTTACCATGTCTATTGCTATTGTCATATCAGCTGTAAACGCGTTAACACTTAGTCCGGCTTTGGCGGCGCTGTTTTTGAAAAGCAATCACAAAACTACCGGCGAAAACGCGCCAAAAAAAGGCTTTAAAGAAAAGTTCTACGCCGGTTTTAACAGCAGTTTCAGCGCCATGACGGACAGATATCTTGGCGGTGTAAAATTCCTTATCAAAAACAAGAGGATAGCCATTGCAGGCTTGGTGCTTATAATTGGCGCGACCGTTTATCTGGTTAACACAACAAAGTCGGGCTTCATCCCTACAGAAGACCAAGGTTTTATTGCTATATCGGTAAATACGCCGTCTGGAGCTTCGCTGCATCGTACAACTGCTATAGTTAAACAAGCGGAAGATGCGGCTAATGCCATGCCATCTGCGCGTTATGTTACGGGTATTTCGGGCTTTAACTTATTAACCAACTCAACCAGCCCATCATCGGCAGTATTTTTTGTATTGCTTAAACCGTATGATGAAAGGGGAGAGGTTAAGAATATAGACGAGATACAAAATATTCTGCGTGGCAAGCTGGCGGAAATTACAGCCGGAAGTTTCTTTGTTTTCAGCTTTCCAACTGTGCCAGGCTTTAGTAATGTAGAGGCATTAAATGTTGTATTGCAAGATAAAACAGGGGGCAAACTTGATAAATTTAGCGGTGTGGCTAACAATTTTATAGCTAAGCTTATGGCCAAGCCGGCTATCGCTCAAGCCTTCACTACATTTAAAGCTGATTATCCACAGTTGCAATTAGAAGTTGACGATGATAAGGCCAACCAGTTAGGTGTTAGCGTTAAGGATGTGCTGCAAACTATGCAGGCGTATTTTGGCAGCGCTCAAGCTTCGGACTTTAACCGCTTTGGTAAATATTATAGGGTTGTAGTTCAAGCCGATATTGCCGACCGCACCGACCCGGCGTCAATTGACAGAGTTTTTGTTAAGAACAAAACAGGCGAAATGGTACCTATAAGTACTTTGGTAAAATTAACCCGAGTGTATGGATCGGAAACAGCATCGCGCTTTAACCTCTTCAATTCAATTGACATTAACGCGATACCTAAACCGGGTTTCAGCTCCGGTGACGCCATTGAGGCGATAAAAGAGACTGCTAAAGAGGAATTACCATCGGGCTTTACTTTTGAGTTCTCGGGTCAAACCCGTGAGGAAATATCATCCCTTGGGCAATCAAGTGTGATCTTTATGCTGTGTTTAATATTCGTTTATTTCTTGCTGGCAGCCCAGTACGAAAGTTATATACTTCCGCTGGCAGTTATACTGTCTATCCCAACCGGTATTTTAGGAACGTTTGTAGTGCTTGGATTTACCGGCATAGAAAACAACATCTACGTTCAGGTGGCGCTTATAATGCTGATAGGCTTATTGGCCAAGAATGCCATTTTGATAGTAGAGTTTGCCGTACAGCGACGAAAAGCAGGCTTATCATTAGTTGATGCTGCCATGGAAGCCGCCAAATTAAGGCTAAGACCTATCATTATGACATCGCTGGCATTCATCTTCGGTTTGTTCCCAATGAGTATTGCAACAGGTCCATCTGCACAGGGTAACCACTCTATTAGTATTGGTGCCGCCGGGGGAATGGTTTCCGGCGTGGTATTGGGCTTATTTATTATACCGGTGTTGTTTGTCATCTTCCAGGGATTACAGGAAAAAATGACGGGTAAACCCAAATCAATTGCAACAGGCGAAGGGCATCACTTAAACGGACATACGGTACACGAATTGGAACCCGCTTTGAACGCTTAATTGCTTCACATCACCATAAAATATAAAGACATGAAAAAGTATATAACCGGATTTGCGCTCATTACCTTAATAATAAGTGCTTGCTCCGTATCAAAAGATATAAAAACACCCCCGCCAGAAACGCCTATAGCATTTAGGGGGGCTGATATTAAAACAATTGGCGATAGCAGCAGTATTGCTGATATACAATGGAGGCAATTTTTTACTGAGCCGACTTTGCAGGGGCTTATTGATAGCGCCATTACACATAATTACGATATGCAATTGGCGGTAAAGAATTTGGAGCAATCACAGTTAGTGCTGCGCCAATCAAAATGGAACAATATTCCGCAGCTGGCATTCAACGTTACGGCAAACTCCAACCGCCCGTCTGATAATAGTTTGACAGGCCTAAGTTTAAGTCAGTTTAACATTGGTAAAAACCATATTGAAACTTATCAGGCCGACGTCTCCCTATCATGGGAAGCTGATATATGGGGTAAGATCCGCAACCAAAATAAGCTGGCACTGGCTGCCTATCTGCAAACCAACGAAGCGAAAAAGCTGATACAAACTAATATTGTTGCTAACGTTGCGCAGGGGTACTATAACCTACTGATGCTGGATAAGCAGTTGGCTATTGCAAAAAAGAATGTAGCGTTGAATGATAGTACACTACGGATTATAAATCTGCAATACAATGCCGGCCAGGTTACATCTTTAGGTGTGCAACAGGCAGAAGCTCAGCGCTTAGTTGCGGCACAACTGGTGCCGCAATTTGAACAGGCAATTACGCTGCAGGAAAACGCACTGCGTATTTTAACAGGTGCCTTGCCTGATAAAGTAACCCGGAACGCAGCTTTAGATCAGTTTAACATACCTGACAACGTAGCTACCGGCATCCCTTCAGTTGTAATTAGCCGCAGGCCAGACGTACGCAGCGCAGAATTTACATTAAACATAGCCAATGCAAATGTTGGTATTACTAAAGCCGAGATGTATCCTGCTTTGCGGATAACTGCAAGTGGCGGAGTTAACTCATTAAAGGCCAGCAATTGGTTCAATGTACCGGCATCTTTATTTGGTATAGTATCCGGCAGTGTTATTGAACCCCTGCTCAATAAAAAACAACTGAGTACCAACTATAAAATAGCCCAGGTAGAGCGCGAAAAAGTAGTATTACGTTTCAGGCAAACAGTTTTAAATGCGGTGGGAGAGGTATCCAACTCGCTAGCCAGCATTGAGCAGTTAAAACAACAGCAGGCAATTGCCCTGCAACGTGTTAACAAACTACAGCAGGCAACCGGCAATGCCAATTTATTATTCAGGAATGGCATGGCCAATTATTTGGAAGTTATAACCGCGCAAAGCAATGTATTGCAAAGCGAATTAGAACTTACGGCCATTAAACGTGATGAACTGATCGCCGTGTCTTCCCTTTATCGGGCCCTCGGTGGTGGATGGCAATAACCTGATTGTTTTTACTGTAATAAAGCACAAAGGGGATTTCTTAAACAAGAAATCCCCTTTGTGCTTTATTAATTAACAGTCTTTAAAGATTTAAAAAGTAAAACGCGTAATAAATAAAAGATTAATTTCGGCTTTCCGTTTTGCTGCGTTGATGGTATACTCTAAATAAAAAAGTAAATCTTCTTCATCGTCGGGGAAAACGTTAGCTTTAGTAAACCAATTAAATTCAGTGCGCATAGGGTTATATTTTTTAAAAAAAGAAGCGGGTGGTTACAACGAGCCTGTTCCGGCCGAAAACCGCCTTACCCACCGGATTTTTTTGCGCGAGGCAACCTATAGTGATAATAAACCGTTGAAACCAGGTATGGCGCGTTGTATTATCCTGTTTTTTTTAGTGCTTTCTTCGCTTTCGGTGTTCCCTCAAAGCCAATCATATAATTTTTCGAAACTCAACACTTTTACAGGCCTTTCGCACAACGAGGTTAATACCATATTAAAAGATGCCGACGGTTTTTTATGGTTTGGCACCATAGATGGACTTAACCGATATGACGGGTATTCTTATAAAATATTTCGCAAGAGCTATAATGACAAAACCTCTCTTCGCGATAACCCTGTGTACTTTCTTTACGAACTTCCTGGTTCGAAAATGTGGGTGAAAGGTGTATCTGAAGCGTGTATCTATGATTCAAATACAGAAAAGTTTGATAGTGACGACGAAGGTTACTTACGCTCGCTGGGTTTACCTTCGGCAGCTGTTACGTCAATTGTCAAGGGAAATACCGGTCGGTTTTGGTTTGTTTTTGACTACCTCAAGCTGTACTTGTATTCAGCAAAAGATAAAAAAGCAAAGCAGTTCAAGGTATCAAGACCTGCCGGTTTTAAAAATCTGCAAATCACGACTATTAAGGAAGGCACCGACGATAAGTTATGGGTGGTGTACCAGAATGGATTACTACAACAATATAGTATAAAGGAAGATAAAGTTGTTTTTCAGACCGATGCAGTGCAAAAACTAAATAAGGGAAGCGACTCTTATAACCTGTTTATTGACAATGACGGCGATGTATGGGTATGGGGTGTAAACAGAGGAGCTTTTGTCTACAATCGCCGCGATAACTCAGTAAAGCAACTCAATGAGAATTCTTCTCCATCAAGATTGAATACAAATTTTGTCAGTCAGATAGTGCAGGACAATAATGGTTTGATATGGGTAGCAACTGATCCCGGTGGTGTAAATCTGATCAATAAGAAGAACAACTTTAGTGTCAGGTATCTTTTAAACGATCCGAAAGACGTTCGGAGCCTTAGTCAGAACAGTATTACAGCTATGTACAAAGATGACTTGGGAATTATCTGGCTAGGTACATATAAGCAGGGGGTTAGTTATTTTAACAGCAATATTGTATCGTTCCCGCTCTACCGTCATCAGGAATCTAATACAAACAGTCTTCCCTTTGATGATGTAAACCGTTTTGTAGAAGATAAATCAGGAAATATCTGGATAGGTACTAATGGCGGAGGACTAATATTTTTTGACAGGAAAAACAACACGTTTAAACAGTATCGGCACAACGCAAACGACAAAAATAGCCTGAGTAACAACGTTATAGTAAGCCTATGTATAGATAGTAAAGGTCTTCTTTGGATTGGAACTTATTTAGGGGGCCTTAACAGTTTCGATGGAAAGAATTTTGTGCATTACAGGCATAATGACAATGATCCATTCAGTTTAGCCAGTGACAATGTGTGGGAAATATTTGAAGACAGCGAGCAAAGACTATGGATTGGCACTTTAGGCGGGGGAATAGATATTTTAGACGGAAATACCCATCGGTTTAAGCATTATCCCTATAACGACAAACCGTCTGACCTGATACCTTCTAACTATGTCTTTTCTATTTTAGAGAGCAAAAAAGGGGAAATTTGGATAGGTACTTCTGAAGGCATGTCTGTTTTTAAAAAAAATGAGGTGGCACGACCTGCTTTTTATCAGGAAACAAGCAACAACAATAGCTTAAGTAACAACAATGTAATCTGCGCCATTGAAGACAGCCGGGGAAGGATCTGGGTGGGTACCCGGGATGGTTTGAATTTGTTTAATAGAGAAACAAAGCAATTTCAAAGGTTTACCACTGCCGAAGGGCTTCCGGATAATATGATATTAAACATCCTCGAAGACAAGCATCAAACACTTTGGATATCTACGCCAAACGGGCTGTACAACGTTGTTCCCAAACCAACGAAAACCGGGTTGGATCTTTCAATCACCAATTATGATGAATCAAACAATCTGCAGGATCGGGAATTTAATGACAATGCGGCGCTTGTAACGCGCAACGGCAAATTGATCTTTGGCGGTCCTTCCGGTTTTAATATTATCGATCCCGACAAAATTCCGAAAGCAACTCATCGGCCCAAACCCGTTTTTACTGGTTTGCAAATATTGAATAATAATGTTGAGCCGGGCGAAAAGATCAATAACCGCGTGCTGTTGCCTCAACCACTATCGCAACTTCAAAACATCGAATTAAAGTACAAAGAGAATGTATTTTCTATTGAATTTGTTTCTCTTGATTACGGCCGCAACGCCGGGCATAAGTATGCTTATATGATGGAGGGTTTTAATTCGGATTGGCTATATGTAAACGGCAACCAAAGAAGAGCAACTTATACAAACCTTAATCCAGGCAATTATACTTTTAAAGTTAAAGTATTAAACCTTGACGGAGTGTGGAGTGATGAAAGAACGCTGCAAATTAATATAGCACCACCATTTTGGCGAACTACTATAGCGTATTTTATTTATTTGCTGATTGCTGCTGGATTATTTTTACTTGTCCGACGAATTACGCTGGACAGGATCCATATGCGTTATGAGATGCAATTGCAGCGCGGAGAAGCAGAAAGGGCCCACGCAATGGATCAGTTAAAGACAAAGTTCTTTACTAATGTAAGCCACGAGTTTCGCACACCTTTAAGCCTGATAATTTCTCCGTTAGATCGGCTGATTAAGCAAACTGCCGATGAGGAACACAAAAAACAACTAAGCGTAATGCAACGAAACGCAAAACGCCTGTTGAATATGGTAAATCAATTGCTTGATTTTAGGAAGATAGAAGTGCAGGAAATTAAATTGCACCCATCAATTGGCGATATTATTGAATTCAGCAAAGAGATAAGCAACTCTTTTATGGATATCGCCGAAAAAAAGAATATTAGTTTCTCCATCTTATCTAATGTCGACCGTCTCGAAATTTATTTCGACAAAGACAAAGTTGAAAAGATACTATTCAACCTTCTGTCTAACGCGTTTAAGTATACGCATAATGATGGAACCGTAAGTATCAACATTATATACAATGCGCCGGTAAATGACGATGACGATGGTACGATTGCTTTTGAGGTAAAGGATAACGGAATTGGCATCCCTGCAGATAAGCACAATAAGATATTTGAGCGTTTCTTCCAAACCGACGTTCCGACAAGTATGGCTAACCAGGGTACGGGTATTGGTTTAGCAATAACCAAGGAGTTTGTTAGGCTGCATAATGGTATTGTAACTGTGAAAAGCCAGCCAGATGAGGGTACTTGTTTTACAGTATTGCTTCCCGCAAAGAAAGTTTTTGATCCTTCGGCCAAAATTGCATCCGTTAGCGTGTTGGAAGATGAGACCGAGGAAATGTATGGTGACGAAGATCACAAAAAGGGTAAAAAGAAAACCATTCTGATAGTTGAAGACAATGAAGATCTGCGATTTTATCTAAAAGACAATTTAAAAGGCCAATATCACATTGAAGAAGCTACAAACGGAAAAGAGGGTTGGGAAAAAGCCAGGCAATTTAATCCGGACTTAATAGTAAGCGACGTTATGATGCCCCTTATGGATGGCGTTGAATTGGCCAGAAAAATTAAAACGGAAACCATTACTGCCCACATCCCTATTATACTGCTGACGGCCATGGGCAGCGAAGAAAAACAACTGGAAGGTTTAAAAGTAGGAGTGAACGACTATATTACGAAGCCTTTTACTTTTGAAATTTTAGCCTCACGCATCAGGAACCTGATTGCGCAGCAAAAACTGTTGCAGAAAAGGTTCCACAAGCAAATAGAAGTAAATCCCGAAGATATAACGATTACACCGGTTGATGAGAAGTTTTTAAAGCACGCCCTGGAAGTAGTTGAAAAAAACATGGATAATTCTGAATTTTCTGTTGAGGACCTCAGTCATGACATGTTTATGAATCGTGTTACGCTCTACAGAAAAATACTCTCAATAACAGGAAAAACGCCAATAGAATTTATTCGTTCCATTCGTTTAAAAAGAGCAGTTCAATTACTGGAAAAAAGTGGCATGTCTGTGGCTGAAGTTGCTTATGCTGTGGGATTTAACAGCCCTAAAGTATTTACGAAGTTTTTTAAGGAAGAGTTTAAAATGCCCCCTTCGCAATATCTCGCCAATAACCACGAAAAAGAAGAGCATCATTCTTCTATCTGAAGGAAGTGCTAAACCGAATAGGTATTAAACCTTATTGATTCCCTACCCGAAAGCATCAGCTACTTATTGGCTTGCAGATGGGATAGTATAGATATTAAAAAAATAACTGCTTTCATAAAACATTCTGTAGCGTTGCCGCTCATCGGCTTTCAAAGTTCTCAAAAAAGCATTTCTACCACTCCTAATTTGTTTAAATAAGGCCCGAAGCACGCTTTTGTAACATTCCTGTAACATTCAATACCATAATCTGCAACATTTTGGCACCATGTTTCAGATTACCGGTATGTTAATTTGTATCATCAAATCAGAGCAGTAGTATCTGAATTGAATTATAAACCAATATATAAACGATTCCTTTTTATGAAATTTAGATTACTGATGACCATCATCTGTGCCGTATGTTTTAGTGCCGCGTTGGCAGAACGTACGCCCTATGTTAAAACTAAAGATGGGGTTATCGTTTTTACAGATCCTGATTTTACAGGTACTTCAAAAGCGGTTAAGCTTGAGGTTGTATCAGACGATATAATAAGAATTACAGCCGCACCGGGACAAGAAATAGTCGCTTCACAAAGTTTAATCACAGTGTACTCCAGGATTTCTGACCTATCCTGGAGTTTGGTGCCTGCTAAAGGGAGCGTAGCCGTTAAAACAAAGCACCTCACCGCCTCTGTAAATCTTAAAACAGGTGCTGTTTCTTTCTTTGATAATCATGGTAAAGCAATCATGGCTGAAAGAAAGCTAAGCGGAAGGATGTTTAGACCGGTTGTATTTGATGGCAAGCGCTATTATAATATTACGCAAACGTTTGAGACAGCAAAAGACGATGCGTGGTATGGCCTTGGGCAACATCAGGAGGGCGTAATGAATTACAAAGGCCAACAGGTTACGTTCTTTCAAAACAATACAGAGGTAGCTGTGCCATTTTTAATTTCTAATAAAAACTACGGCGTACTATGGGACAATTATTCGCTTACCAGAGCCGGCGATATACGACCACTCCATCAGCTTTCAGATATGCAGCTTTTTTCAAAAAGGAACGAGGCTGGATGGCTTACTGCTTCATATGCCAATGATAAGAGCAAACCTCAGGAGAATTTCGAGAGAGCGGAAACAAATATCAGTATGGAGTTTCTTGGCGAATCAAAGCTTAGGCTTCCTGTAGAATTTGACCCTGCGGCAGGTGCCGTAACCTGGGAGGGTAGCTTGCAAAGTCATCTGTCAGGCCTACATCAATTTCACTTTGTTTTCGGCGGCTCTCTGAAAGTTTGGCTTGACGGGAAACTTGTTTTTAATAACTGGCGCAAAGCTTGGAATCCTGCTCCGGCATTGATTTCGATAAATATAAAAAGCGGCGAGAAGTTACCCATACGTATAGAATGGACACCGGAGGGTGCCGAATCTTATCTTTCGTTAAAATGGCAAGAGCCTCTTTCACAGGAGCAGCAAAATAGATTCAGCTTCAGTTCAGAAGCCGGGCGACAAATAGATTACTATTTTATTTATGGTGATAATATGGACGAGGTTATCTCTGGCTACAGAACCCTAACAGGCAAAGCACCTATTGTACCAAAGTGGGCATTGGGGTTTTGGCAAAGTAGGGAGCGATATAAAACACAAAACGAAATTCTTACCACTGTTGAGGAATTTAGAAAAAGAAAGATCCCCATGGATAATATAGTTCTGGACTGGAGCTATTGGAAAGAAGCAGAATGGGGGAGCCAGGATTTTGATGCCACTCGCTTTTCATCTCCGGATAGTATGATAAGCGTGTTGCATAAAAAATATAACACTCAGATCATGATCTCGGTTTGGCCAAAATTTTATGAAGGTATTTCTGCATACAAGGAATTTGATAAAAACGGATGGCTCTATAAAAAGAACATCGCCGATAGGCAGCGCGATTGGATAGGTAAAGGTTATACCTCAACTTTCTATGATGCATTTGATAGCGGAGCACGAAAGGGATTTTGGGAGCTGATAAACAAAAAACTATATACTAAAGGAATTGATGCCTGGTGGATGGACGCGAGCGAGCCGGATATTCTTTCAAATGTTGACCCGGAAAAAAGAAAACTCCAAATGAGTCCGACTGCGTTAGGCCCATCTGCAGAGTATTTAAACGCGTATCCTTTACAAAACGCCAAAGGAATATATGAAGGGCAACGATCGTCGGATCCGAATAAAAGAGTTTTTCTTTTAACCCGCTCCGGTTTTGCAGGCTCGCAACGATATGCTGCTACTATTTGGAGTGGCGATATAGGATCGACCTGGCGGGATATGAAAAATCAGATCGCGGCAGGTGTAAATTTCTCAATGTCCGGGCTTCCTTACTGGACTATGGATATCGGTGGATTTGTGGTGCCGTCGAAATTTGAGAACCCGAATTCCGATGGTCTGGAAGAATGGAGAGAACTGAATACCCGCTGGTACCAGTTTGGCGCATTTGTGCCAGTTTTCCGGTCGCATGGCCAATTCCCTTATCGCGAAATATTCAATATCGCTCCCGAAGCTCATCCTGCATATAAAAGTTTCGTCTATTACGATAAGCTTCGCTACCGGTTAATGCCTTATATCTATTCACTGTCCGGCGCTGCTTATCACGATGATTACACCATAATGCGCGGGTTGGCGATGGATTTTCCGAAGGATAACGCTGTATTGAATATTGGAGACCAATACATGTTCGGCCCGTCATTGCTGATCAATCCTGTATATGAATACCAGCAAACCAAACGCGACGTGTATCTGCCGCAAAGTGCTGGTTGGTATGACCTTTACGCAGGCAAGTGGTATGCAGCCGGCCAAAAAATTATTGCCGACGCACCTTATGAGCGTATGCCAATTTTTGTTAAGGCAGGTTCTATTATACCATTCGGACCTGATCTGCAGTACACTTCTGAGAAGCTGGCCGATACTGTAACACTCAACATTTATAGCGGAGCCGATGCAACTTTCAAATTGTATGAAGACGAGGGAACTAATTACAATTATGAAAAAGGTGCTTTTGCAGTTATCGAAATTAAATACAACGAATCTACGAAGACGATAACCATTGCTGATAGGAATGGATCGTTTGATGGGATGCTTCAAAAAAGAACATTTCGCCTGAATTTATTTACCCCAAATAAAACTAAACCACTTGATTATGAGGACAAACCAGACAAAGAAGTAATTTATAACGGAAAAAAACTAATAATAAAATTATAACCAACGTAAACAATTAAACTTAATTATAAACTATATGAAATCAAACAAAACGACTCGGTTGCGACTACTGCTACTGTGTGGTATTATTGGATTGTCATTTTCATTCGTATCCGCTTTTGCGCAAACTGCAAAAATTAGCGGAACAATTTTGGATGAACGTGCGTCTGAGCCTGTGCCCGGAGCAACCATTACACTAAAAGGCACAAATCGGTCTATCAGCTCTGACATAGCCGGTAAATTTACTGTTGATGCATCCAAAGGCGATGTATTGATAGTTACAATGGTGGGATACCAGCGAAAAGAAGTGGTTATTGCAAATAATGATCCGCTTCAAATACGATTGCTAGAAACCAACGCACAACTAAATGAAGTAGTTGTTATAGGTTATGCAAAGGCGCGCAGACCAGATGTTACCGGTTCAATAAGCTCAATATCGGGCAATGAATTGCGCCAAACGCAGCCAACTACTTTTGACCAGGCCTTGCAAGGCAAAGTTGCCGGCGTTGTTGTTCAGCAAGTGTCTGGACAGCCGGGTGGTGGTGTGTCTATCCAGATACGTGGTGTATCGTCAATAAGTGGCACCAACTCGCCGCTGTACGTAATAGACGGTATTATTATCCCTCCAACCAACGACCCGGGAAAAGGCGGTAATCCGTTGAATTCCATCAACCCCAACGAAATAGCATCAATAGATGTATTGAAAGATGCATCGGCAACTGCTATTTACGGTTCGCAGGCAACCAACGGTGTAATTGTTATTACCACAAAAAGAGGAAAGCAGGGAGCACCGCAAATAAGCTATGATTTTTATACAGGATACCAGATGATAGCGAAAAGGCTTCCTACAATGAATTTGCAAGAGCACGCCGGTTTCCTTAATGCAAGAGGGGAAGTATGGGGCTTTGATAAAAGACCTGAATATGCCAATCCGAAGTATTTAGGTGAAGGTACCGATTGGCAAAAGGAATTATTCCGCAAAGCCCCTATGACAAATCATAACCTTACTATAAGCGGCGGCGATGACAGAACGCAATATTTGCTGTCAGCCTCTTATTTTAAACAGGACGGTATAGCCATTGGGTCTGATTTTACAAGAACTTCGGTACGGTTAAATTTAGATAACAAAACTACTAACTGGCTTAAAGTTGGAACCAGCCTTCAATTGGTCTGCGTTAGCGAAAACCAAAATTCAACAGCTTCGGGAGTTATTGGTTCGGCGCTGTACCTCACGCCCGATATCCCGGTGAAAAACCTTGATGGCTCATGGGGTGGTATTACTAACACCGATGGTTGGGTGTCTTCGGTTCCTAACCCTGTGGCTATTGCCCAGCTCATAAAAAACCTTAAAACAAGAAACCAGATATTCGGCAACTTATACGCCGAAATACAATTTACCAAAGATCTGTCTTTACGGAACGAAGTGTCGGGTAATTTCGATTTTTACGGCGAGGATAATTTTACACCAACTTATACTTTCGGCAAAACCGTTAATAACACCAATTATGCCTCAACGTCACTGGGCCAAAATTTCTATACGGTAATACGCAACTTTTTAACTTATAATCACAAATTCGGCAGGTATAATTTCAATGCATTGGCGGGACACGAATCGCAGGTTGGCTCTTACAAAAATTCGAGCGGACAGCGGTCAAATTTCCCTTCAAATAATGTACAGGCCATTAATTCGGGTGACGCTACAACAGCCAAAAATTCGGGCGATTATGGTTCAAACTCGCAGGAATCTTATTTCGGCCGTTTAAATATGTCATGGAATGATAAATACCTGGTTACCGCTAACGTGCGGGCTGATGGTTCATCAAATTTCCCGTCTTTTGCCCGTTGGGTTACTACTTACTCAGGAGCATTTGCATGGAAGATCAATAATGAGTCGTTTTTGAAAAATGTTAAAGCTATAAACGAATTGAAATTAAGGATCGGCTACGGGCTAACCAACAACCAGGGCATACCGGGCAACACGTTCGTAACTCAGTTACGAACCGTATCTAACGGTCTGTCAGGTATAGCGCAATTTCAAAATAATTTACTAAATGAAAATGTAACATGGGAAAAAACTGACTATTATAATGCGGGTATTGATGCAGCATTTTTCAACAACCGATTGAGCTTTTCATTCGATGTGTATGACCGCAAAACAAGCGGGCTATTGCTAAAAGTGCCATTGCCTTTATATAGTGGTACTACCACCAATGGGGCTGCGGGAGCTATGGACGCCCCGTATGTTAATATTGGTGCTGTAAGTAACAGAGGGTTTGACTTCCGGGTTAGCGGAACAAACGTTAGCTCTAAAAATTTCACATGGAAAACTGATGTTACCGTATCACGGAACGTTAACAAAGTGTTGGCTTTGGGATCTGGCGGCGCTGATGCCAGCTTAACCCAAACGTCATATACAATTAACCAGGTGGTTGAAAAAACAGTAGTTGGCAGATCTGTAGGCGACTTTTATGGTTATGTGTTCGACGGGATTTTCGCAACAGCTAAAGATTTTAAAACACATGCATTGCCTGTTAACCAGAGTGGTATTGTTTATCCCATTTCACCTTCAGGTGGTGGTATCTGGTATGGCGACCGTATGTTTAAAGACTTAAATGGCGACGGCATTATTGATACAAAAGACCAGACTTTTTTAGGCTCGCCTATTCCTAAGTTCCAATTTGGTATCAACAATACATTCACTTACAAAAGTTTCGATCTGAATATTTTCCTAAGTGGCAGTTACGGCAACAAAGTATTTAATGAACAATCAATAAGACAAACCAATTCGCAAAATAATAGCGCCTATTTTAAAAAGGTATTAGATTATGCAAGGGTGGCCCTGATCAATCCGGCCGGTTCTGCATCTGATATTGATAATGTGCATGTTACTAACCCCGGTACAAGCGTTGTTGGTTTAAGAAACGACAATACCAACGATAATAACCGTTCTAATAGTTTGTTTATCGAAGACGGTTCATTCATTCGGTGTAAAAACATAACGCTGGGTTATCGCCTGCCCGAAAACGTTTTGTCAAAAATACATATCAACTCTCTTAGGGTATATGGTACAGTATCCAATGCTTTTATCATAACCAAATACTCAGGTATGGATCCTGAAATTGGCTCATGGAATCCGCTTCAGGCAGGTTGGGATAATGGTTATTATCCTCAACCAAGGGTGTTTAGTATTGGTGCAAACATAACTTTTAGCAAATAAGGCAATCACCAACAAAAGAAAAATATTATGAAATCAATTAATAAAATTTTAGTCTTCGCGGTATTTGCAGTAGCATTTGCCGGATGCAGAAAGAGTTTTTTAGACCGTCCGTCAAACTCACAGATCAGCTCTAATAACTTTTACCAAAACACTGCCGATGTGCGGCTGGCTACGGCAAGCTTATATGGCGGGGGGCAGTGGTTTACCTTCCAAAAGGATGCCATGTTGCAATTGGGCGATATATTGAGCGGTAACGCTACATTCCCATGGAATG
>NZ_CAMLHX010000064.1 GCF_946479965.1 uncultured Mucilaginibacter sp.
GCGATAAACTACGGCGCATCATACATTAAAAGGGTAGATACGCTTAACAACCGTAATTTCTACATCCGCGCAAATCTGCGCTATGGTTTTGCCAACAGGCTGCTGAATGCCAATGCCGCGGTAAACATACCTACAGGAAAATTCATATTGAATGTTAGCGGCGGATCTGACGTTGTGGATATGAACAATACCCTCCCCATATCACCTTTTATCAATTCGGTTTATACATTGTTTCAAAGGCAGAATTTCCAAAAGCTGTATCAAAAAACCTTTGCAACGGCGTCGCTTGGCGGGCGCATTGCCGGGGGATGGCAAGGTAGCATGGGCGTAGAGTGGGCCAACAGGCGCTGGTTACCTAATGCTTCCAATTACAGTTTCTTTAACGAGCAAAGAGCATTCACCTCCAACAACCCGCTTATACCTACTGCTGATGTTCCACTTTTTCCGAATAACAACTCATTTAAAGTACGCTTACGCACCAGCTACAACTTTAGCAATAAGTACGAGACCTATCCGACGGGAAGACGCTATGTGCCCTCAAAGTATCCCAATATTGGCGTAACGTTAACCAAAGGACTTAAAAATATATTAGGATCTGATGTAGATTATACGCAAGTCTCCGCTGATATTTCGCAATCCAACGTTAGCATGGGGGTTTATGGCAGAACATCTTATTTCTTTTCAGCGGGGAAATTCCTTAACAACAACAGTCTGTTTTATACCGATTACCACCACTTTACGGGTAACCAGGTTTTGCCATATAAAGATAATATCAATAGTTTTTTGCTGTTAGATTACTACCGTTTCAGTACGCAGTCCGAATTTATTCAGGGCCATGTTGAACATAACTTTTCGGGCTTTATCACCAATAAGCTGCCTTTAATACGCAAGCTAAAATTACAGGAGATCTTAAACGTCAACTATCTGTCAACACCCCAACTAAAAAACTATTATGAGGTTGGTGTCGGCTTGCAGTACTTCAGTTTCAGGGTGATGTATGGCCGCTCCTATAATTCAGGAAGCAATGCCCACTCGGCGTTTAGGATAGGGATTAATTTTTAATTGAATTAGTAAGTACAGTGTCTAAAATATGCATTTAAACGTGTTAAAACTAACCTTTGCAATATATCCACAACTAAAATTATTATCTTAGCGACCTTTTAATTCGGATAATGAACAAATTTTACGGAACGGGTGTAGCTATAATAACGCCTTTTCAACAAAGCGGAGCGATAGATTTTGATGCCCTTGAAAACCTGATCAATTATTTAATTGAGGGTGGTGTTGAGTATATAGTGTCTTTAGGCACTACAGGCGAAAATGTTGTATTAAATGCCGAAGAAAAGAAGAAGGTATGGGCATTTACCGCCGAAGTAATAAAGGGACGTATAGGCTTAGTTGCAGGTATTGGTGGTAATAATACTGCCGAAGTACTTGAACAGATAAAGGCGTTTGATACCGCAGGTTATGATGCTATTCTATCGGCAAGTCCATCATACAATAAACCTACCCAGGAGGGTATTTATCAGCATTATAAAGCGATTGCGGAAGCTTCGTCGATACCTGTTATTTTATATAACGTACCGGGACGTACCGGCAGCAATGTAAGTGCCGAAACTACCGTGCGCCTGGCACATGATTTTAAAAATATCATCGGCACTAAAGAGGCATCGGGCAATTTTGACCAGTTTAACCAAATAATGCGCGATAAACCCGAAGGTTTTTTACTGATATCAGGCGATGACCCGGTAACGCTGCCTATGATGGCTTTGGGTGCTGTGGGCGCTATAACTGTTATTGGCAATGCATTGCCTCGCCAAACATCTGATATGGTTAGAGCAGCGCTTAAAGGTGATTATGTTGCCGCGCAAAAAGCACATCTTAGTATGGTAGAATTTACCCGTCTGTGCTTTGCCGAAGGCAGCCCGGCGGGTGTTAAAACGGCTTTGAAGCTGATGGGGGTATGTGGCGACACTGTACGCCTGCCGCTGGTACAGGTTGGTAGCAACACTGTTGACCTGTTTAAACAAGAGATCAAAAAAATAACCGCATAAAAAAAGCCTCCGTTTAACGGGGGCTTTTCTATTTCTTTGCCTGTAGTCAGCTTTAAAAAAGACTAATTAAGCTTTGTTTTTAGCATCCTGAATTTCCAAACGAATTGCCTGAGCCAGGTTTTTAAGATCTTGCATACCTTTACGCACGCGGGTTCCGGCGGCGCTGTTGCCCTTGTTGTAAAACTTGTCTGCATCTGCTTCCAGCGACGCAATTAAGTTCTTTACTTCAGTGAATTTTTCCATTTAATTACTCCTTTTTAAATATAATTTGAGGTTGTTTGTTTTTGTTAAAGCTAATCTAATACGTTTTATTGAAAAAAAAAATTTTACGTATTAAGTAAAGTGTTTTTTTGAAAAAATACCACGTTTAAATCCTAAAATGGTTAATTATGAGCAATTTATAGCTTCAGTTTGACACAAAATCAACTCCCGATCTATAGTTGACAGGCTTATTACTTAATATTATTTAACAAGTTCTTAAACAGCCGCGACTTTATCACTTTTATAAAAACCGGCCTTCAACTTTTCACCCATTTCAGTATAGGCATCCAACGTACGCTGCACGTCTTCTAATGAATGCGCCGCGGTAGGAATAAGCCTTAAAATGATCAGTCCTTTTGGAATAACCGGATAAATAACTATTGAACAAAATATGCCATAATTTTCGCGGAGATCGCGGGTAAGCGCAGTAGCCTCATATAGGTCACCTTTTAAAAACACAGGGGTAACCATTGTATTGGTAACGCCAAGGTCAAAACCACGTTCTCTTAAACCGGTTTGCAGAGCGTTGGCAATTGTCCAAAGCTTTTCGCGCAGCTGCGGTTGTGATACCAGCAATTCAAAACGTTTTTTTAACCCGATTACCATTGGCATTGGTAATGCTTTGGCAAATATTTGCGAACGCATGTTATAGCGCAGGTAATCAACAATTTGCTTATCGGCAGCTACAAACCCGCCAATACCTGCCATTGATTTGGCAAAAGTGCCAAAATATACATCAACGCCGTCAATACAGTCCTGCTCTTCGTGTGTGCCCGCCCCTGTTTTACCCATGGTACCAAAACCATGTGCATCATCAACCAGCATCCTGAAATTAAATTTTTCTTTCAGAGCTACTATATCCTTCAGCCTTCCCTGTGCGCCCGACATTCCAAACACACCTTCAGTTATTAATAATATACCGCCGCCGGTTTGCTCTGCTAATTTTGTAGCGCGTTCCAATTGCTTTTCGCAGCTTACAATATCGTTATGCTGGTACACGTAACGCTTGCCCATGTGCATGCGCAAACCGTCAATTATACATGCGTGTGATTCGGCATCATAAACTATAACATCATTGCGGTCAACCAGCGTATCAATTATTGACACCATGCCCTGGTAGCCGTAGTTAAGCAGATAAGCGTCCTCTTTACCTACAAACTTAGCCAGATTGGCCTCTAGCTCTTCGTGGTGGATTGAATTTCCCGACATCATCCTGGCACCCATTGGGTAGGCCATTCCGTAATCTGCAGCGGCTTTAGCATCAGCTTCCCTAACCTCGGGATGATTGGCTAAACCCAGATAGTTATTAAGGCTCCATACCAAGTGCTCTTTCCCGTTAAACATCATGTGGGGTCCTATCTCACCTTCCAACTTAGGGTACGAGAAATACCCATGCGCCCATTGTTGATGCTGTCCTAACGGACCGCCCATGGTTTTCAAAATCTTATTAAATAAATCCAATGTACTGTATTTTAAAATTGCAAATATACGTTTTTAGTTCATAGCTCATAGTTGATGGTTCATAGCGCAACTTGATTAAACAAGAAGGGAGAAGCTTGTTAAGCCTCCCCCTTTATACTATTAACTATGATCTATCAACCATGAACTAATCTACATTATCATGCAGAAATGAGTTGTTGTTTCTAATGCCTGTCCTACCTTCATCATCCGGAAGCAATGAGAACCTTGATACCTGTGTCTCATTAGAAGCAGGTGGCTCTTGTAAAGCTATTTCCTTGCGTTTGTAGGCCGGTACATTTTCCATTTCCTGGATGTTACCGCTGCGCAGTTTCATGCTCAGGTCCTTAAGGCGCATAATCCGCTCGCGCGATTTACGCAGTTGTTCTTCAATAGATTCGTCGGTTTTGTTGTCGTCGGCCCCTTTTAGTGCTACGGGTGCTATTTCTTCCTGTACCTGTTCTTCTTCCTCTTCCTCAATATCTTCAATCTGCATATCTAACAACGCAGTTGGTTCTGACAGTTTAAAAGTGAACTCAGGCACATCGCTTTCAGCAGCCTGCGCTATGGGTTCTTCTTCTTGTAGATTGTATTTTACTACATCTGTATCTTCCTCTGTTGCTGCTGTTGCCTGCGGTTTGGCAAAAAGGTCAAACAGACCTGTTTGTGGCTGCTCCTCTTTTTGATTCTTTAAGTACAGCGCAGTTGCAGGGGCTTCAGTAACCGGGGTTATAAACTCGTTAACAGGTCTAACCAAGGGCGCATCAGGCACCAGCATAGATACTACTTTTTTGCTGTTGTGCTCTTTCTCACGTTCATCCTTAGTTTGGAAACCGGTAGCAATTATAGTTACAGATAGCTTATCACCCAAACTCTCATCGCGACAGTTACCCCAGATCAGATCTGCAGATAAACCTGCTTCCTCCTGTATATAATCGGTAATAATGCTCACCTCGTCCATGGTTACTTCTTTTTCACCCGAACTGATGTTAAGCAATATATACCGTGCTCCTTCTATCTCATTATCCTTTAATAACGGCGATGCCAACGCGCCTTCAACTGCTTTAAGCGCACGGTTTTCCCCTTCAGCAGCGCAGCTGCCCATTATAGATACGCCGCTGTCTTTCATTACAGTGCGCACATCTTTAAAGTCGACGTTTATATAGCCGGGCAGTGTGATTATCTCCGCAATGCCTTTAGCAGCCGTTGTTAATATATTATCAGCCTGTGCAAAGGCAGAACCTAATGTAAGGTTACCAAATATCTGGCGCAGCCTGTCGTTTGATATTACCAGGTAAGAGTCTACATATTTTTTAAACTCTTCCATACCTTCTTCGGCCTGCATACGACGACGCTTGCCTTCAAAAGAAAATGGGGTGGTTATAATACCAACCGTTAAAATATCCAGTTCGCGGGCGGCTTTGGCAATAATAGGGCTTGCACCTGTACCGGTACCTCCACCCATCCCGGCGGTTATAAAAAGCATGCGGGTATTAGTGCCCAGCATTTGCTTTATATCATCAATATTCTCAATAGCCGAGTTTTTGCCAACTTCGGGAATAGAGCCTGCGCCCATACCTTCGGTTAAACTTGCACCCAATTGCACCTTGTTTGGGATGGGGCTTAGCTCAAGCGCCTGTGCATCGGTATTACATATAATAAAGTCGACACCCGTGATGCCTTGCTTGTACATGTGGTTAACCGCGTTGCCACCACCACCGCCAACACCAATAACTTTGATGATTGACGATTTTTCTTTTAACATCTCAAATTGCATAATCCTTGTTTTTCAGCTACTTGGTATTTGACGATCTATTAGATTAAACCATTGTAATAATATAACTTTTTCCACAAGCTTTTTCCACAATTGTCTATAATGTGGAAAAGTTAAACGCTTGTTGAAAATTACCCTATTTCAAAAAGTCTTCGTCCTTTATATCATCTTTAATAAACTTCTTTCCGCTCTCTAATATCTTTCCCAACAAACCAAACTTGCGGTCATCGGTATATTTTTGTTTTTCTGTACGTGCCTCAACCTGCGGAGCAGTTAAGCCGTCGTATTCCATTTTTTGGATACCTTTTATCAACAGACCTATGCCGGTCGCAAACGTCGGACTTTGCATTTCCTCATAAACATTTTTAGGCAGCATCTCATTTTTTGCCAAATGCTCATTAGGGTATCCAACGCGGCAATCTAACCCGGTAACAAATTCAACTAACTGTGGTAAATGCTTTAATTGTGCGCCACCGCCGGTTATTACAATACCTGCTATCAGTTTCTTTTCGTAACCGGATGATTTTATCTCGTAGTATACATGCTCAACAATCTCTTCCATACGCGCCTGGATAACAAACGCAAGGTTTTTAACCGAGATCTCCTTTGGTTCGCGGCCGCGCAAGCCCGGCACGCATACAATCTCATTCTCGCGGTTTTCTTCGGCTAATGCAGAACCGAAACGTACTTTAAGCTGCTCTGCTATGTTGCGCATTACTGAGCAGCCTTCGCGGATATCTTCTGTAACGCTGTTACCACCGAAAGGTATTACCGCGGTATGGCGAATGATGCCCTCGTGAAAGATGGCAACATCGGTAGTACCACCACCAATATCCACCAATACTACACCTGCTTCTTTTTCTTCGTCGCTTAAAACTGATTCTGATGAAGCCAGTGGCTCCAGTATCAGTTCCTGACTTTCTAAATGCGCTTTGTTAACGCATTTAACTATGTTTTTTATTGCTGTGACCTGGCCCGCTATGATGTGAAAATTGGCCTCTAAACGTACTCCTGACATGCCAATAGGATCTTTTATCCCCGGCTCACCATCTACAGTAAACTCCTGCGGCAATACATGGATGATCTCCTCGCCCGGAGGCATTACCAGGTTGTACATGTCTTCAATCAATTTATCAATGTCCTTGCGGCCAATTTCTGATTGAAGATCGCGACGGGTAATTAGGCCCCTGTGCTGCAAGCTTTTTATGTGCTGCCCTGCAATGCCCACGTTTACCACACGTATCTCTACGTTTGATTGCGTGCCTGCAATATCAACCGCTTGTGCAATGCCCTGTACCGTTTTGTCAATGTTGGATACCACACCGCGCGTTACCCCGGCCGATTCGGCTTTGCCGACACCCAACACTTCAATTTTACCGTTCTTGCTTCGGCGACCAACTATTGCGCATATTTTGGTAGTCCCGATGTCTAACCCTACTACAATGGGCGAACTTTTTTCCTGAGTTGAACTTTTATCCATATTAATGCATTATTTGAGATGTATCTTTTTTTAATGTAGCCGAATCTGTAACTACAGGTGTTACTGCATTTAATGAATCGGCCTTTGTGTTTTTTATACCAATTACCTGGTTGGTGTATTTTATGTTGATTGTTTTATAAGCCGCCCAACCTACTTTCGGTAAAGCCTGTTTATAAAAACCCAGCAGGTTTTTAAATTTTACATCTAACGAGTCGGCGTTGCCTAACAAGATCCGCTGACTGCCCACACGGGGTATCAGCTCAATTTCCTGGTCGGCGTTAACATATAACTGCGCTATCTGCGCGTCCCAAAGCGGATCGCTGTGGATATAGCTAACAGTTTTAAAAACATCACGAGCCAGTTGTGTATGCAACGTATCTACCCGGCCACCAAATGGTTCTTCAATAAATCCGTTAACAGCCAGTACACGGGCAGTAAAGTTGGGCGATAAAGGCAGTTTTAAACCATGCTGATCAATGTAGAAGTCCTGATCAAAACGGTTCAGCATGCGCGCAATTGGCTGGCGCTGACTGATCTCTATCATCAAGGTGCCGTCCATATCGCTGTAAACCTTGGCATATTCGACAAACGGATTGGCCTTAAGCGTGTTTTCCAGATCATGTGTATCAATATGATCCATCCTGATGCCCACAAGCTGGTAGTTACCCAACTGCAAAATATGGTCTACCTCCTCTTTATCAATAAACAACTGGCTACCCGGAATGTAAACCTTTACCGCTTTACAAACCACACCGGCTTTCTTTATTTCAATAAAACTCATCAGCACAACCAGGCCACCCAGGCTAAGCAGCCAGGAAAATCCTATAAAAATTTTGCGCCAAAGTCTTTTATTCCACATGCTGTAACGCTTGTTTTAATGGTTGCACCATTGTATCTATATCGCCCGCTCCAACTGTAAGCAGCAGTTCGGGTTGTTCTTTTCTTACTTTATCAACAGCTTCCTGCATACTGTACTTATGCTTATTCGGGCTTTGCATGCGCTGCATAATCATATCCGAGTTTACGCCCTCAATTGGCAGCTCACGCGCAGGATAAATGTCCAGCATTAACAGCTCGTCGCTCATATCTAAAGCTTGGGCAAAGCCATCAGCAAAATCGCGCGTGCGGGTATATAAATGCGGTTGAAAAATTGTTGTGAGTTTTTTATTTGGATACAGACGTTTTACTGATGAAATAGCTGCTCTCAACTCTTCAGGATGATGCGCGTAATCGTCAATAAAAATATGCTGATCGCTTTTTAATATATATTCAAACCTGCGTTTAACACCGCGGAATGTTTCTAAAGCCTGCTTAATACTTTCGGCACTTACACCAACCAGCAGCGCCGCTTCAATGGCCGCTGTTGCATTGGCTATGTTATGCAAACCGGCAATACCCAGTTTAATATTTGTTATGCTTATAGCCGCGTTGTTAAAGTCAAAATAAAAGTCGCCACCCTCAACACGTATATTAACCGCACGTGCATCGGCGTTACTATCTATACTGTAGGTTAGTCCGCCGTTAAGCGGCAAGCCTTTATAATGTATTAGTGTACCACCCTGCTTTAATTGCGAAGCGAACAACCGGAACGATTCTGTTAGCTGCGCATGATCGCCGTAAATATCCAGGTGATCCGCATCCATTGATGTTATAATGGCGATATCCGGATGCAGAGTTAGGAATGATCTGTCGTACTCATCCGCCTCAACCACAACAATATCGTTATCGCCAAACAGCACGTTAGTTTGATAATTGGATGATATCCCGCCTAAAAATGCAGAGCAATCTTTGCCTGAATCTTTAAGGATATGCGCCACCATGCTTGATGTAGTGGTTTTACCATGCGTACCCGCAACGGCTATGGTGTATTTACCCTTGCTGATAAGCCCCAGCACCTGCGACCTCTTATATAGGGTAAAGCCCTTATTTTTAAAGAAGTTAAGTATAACCGAATCCTTTGGTATAGCGGGAGTGTAAATTATCAGTGTCCCTTCGTCAAAATCGCGGAAGCTTTTAGGGATACACTCGCTATTATCATCGAACGTTGCCTGTATACCTTCGTTATGCAACTCGTTGGTCAAGTCAGTCGGTGTTTTATCATATCCATACACAATACAACCCAATTTATGGAAGTAGCGGGCAAGGCCACTCATGCCTATGCCGCCTATGCCTACCAAATACACTCTTTGTACGTTTTGTAGTTCCATGTTTTTAAAAAAGCCCTCCTCCTTTTAAAGAGGAGAGCTGGGATTAATTGTTAATTGTTATTTGGATAACCTCTTTTGCGATAACTTCATCAGCATTTGGCATAGCCAGTTTACCAATGTTATCGCTTAATATTTTTTGTTCGTTCTTATCATTTAAAAGCGCAATTGCCTTATCAACCAGTTTGGCTTCCGCATCTCTGTCGGCAATAAATACCGCCGCACGCTCCTGCACCAAAGCCAGTGCGTTTTTGGTCTGATGATCCTCGGCCACATTAGGCGAAGGCACCAGTATAACCGGTTTTTTTATTATACACAGCTCGGCTATTGTGCCTGCTCCGGCGCGTGATATTATTACGTCTGCCGCGGCGTAGGCCAGGTCCATCCTGTTTAAAAACTCGTTAATGCGCACATTCGGGTGATAATTCTCG
Source organism: uncultured Mucilaginibacter sp. (assembly GCF_946479965.1). The sequence continues at coordinate 9,663 of NZ_CAMLHX010000064.1, forward strand.
CCCAGTTCAGCAATAAGGTCTTTATAATAAAATTTGCCCGTTTGCCATATCACTTGCACATCGGCCGTTATTAAGTGCTCTAGCCCAGCCTTTATGCTGTTGTTTAAAGTACGTGCGCCCAAGCTACCACCTGTAACCAAAATGGTTTTTTTTGATGCCGATAGCTTAAAGTTTTCAAGTGCTTCTTTCCGTTTACCGTCTATAGCAACCGACTCCTGCCGTATAGGATTACCAGTTTTGATAATATCCGCACCAGGGAAAAACTTATCCATGTCATCAAATGCCACGCATATTTTGCGGGCTTTTTTACCCAGCCATTTATTGGTGATGCCTGCATAGGAGTTTTGTTCCTGTATTAAATAAGGAACTCCCCTAAGTGAAGCGGCATACAATAAAGGCCCCGAAGCGTATCCGCCCACACCTACACAGGCATTGGGCTTAAAGTCTTTTATAATTTGTAGTGCCTTGCGCACGCTGTTGATCAGTTTTACCGGGAACATCAAGTTTTTGATTATTGAACCCCGTTGTATCCCTTGTATTTCTAACCCAATAATGCGATAACCTGCGGCGGGCACCTTCTCCATTTCCATACGGCCACTGGCACCAACAAATAGTATCTCGGTTTTAGGATCCAGTTTTTTCAAAGCATTGGCAATAGCAATAGCCGGGAAGATATGCCCCCCCGTACCGCCGCCGCTAATGATGATCCTTTTTCCTTTTAGTGATTCCACCGATCTATTATTTATTGATTACACCGATTACTGAATGATTTCACCGTTTAATTTTATTCTCTCATTAATTCTTAAATCCGAAATCGAAAATTCGAAATCCGAAATCAAGCTATCTCTCCCACTATCACTTTATTCCCCATTTTATTCTCCTGCTCCGCGCCCTTTGGCTCGTCAATATCTCTGCTTACCGATAATATTATACCGAACGCAATACTGGTAAACAACATTGACGTCCCACCCATACTTACAAATGGCAAGGGCACACCCGTTACCGGGCCTAACCCAACCGCCACTGCCATATTAGCAAAGGCCTGTATAGTAAGGCTAAAACTTAGGCCCGCTGCCAGTAAGGCACCAAACGCTTTTGGCGCCCGGGTTACTATTTTTATACAGCGATATAACAGAAACAGGTAAATGCCAACCAGCACAATGCCGCCAAACATGCCATACTCTTCTACTATAATTGCATAGATCTCATCAGAGTAAGCCTCTGGCAGATAGTTAACCTCGGTACTTTTACCGGGCCCTTTGCCAAGAAAGCCGCCACTTGCAATGGCTATTTTAGCATGGTCTGCCTGGAATGATTTATCAGGATCAGCCAACTCGGGGTGCATATAAGTTTTGATACGCGACATGTAGGTATGCCGACGAGGGCCTAATAGCACAACGCCCGCAAGCAAAACAGCGCCTGCCATGCATACAACAGCTATCTGTTTTATACTGATACGGCCGATGATCAACAATAATATACTTACCCCAAACAGCATTAAAGCCGTTGAAAGATTAGCCAGGGCGATTAATATAAACACCAAACAAACTGATCCCATAATAGGAATAAAAGAGTTTCTAACGTCTTTTATATTCTCTTGCTTGCGCGATAGTAACCGTGCCAGATAAGTGATCAAAGCCAATTTGGCCATATCCGATGTTTGGAAGCTTAAGCCTGTACCGGGGATTGCTATCCAGCGGCTGGCCTCATTCAATCGGCTACCAAACAAAAGCGTATACAGCAGCAGCGGTATGGTTATGTACATAAGCAGTTTACTTATACCCGCATAATAACGGTAGTCTAACTTGTGCGAAATGTACATCAGCAACAAACCGGCTATCATAATAGCCAGGTGCTTTATTAATATAGACTCGGCACCAACACCACGCTTATAAGCCAATGAACCAATAGCGCTGTAAACGGATAACAATGATATAAGCGAAAGCAATATGACTATTAGCCATATCCAGCGATCTCCTTTTAAGTTATTTACTATTTGGTTCATTCCCTTTGTTACTCGTTAGTTATGTGCAGATATGCTAATGTGCAGATGTGCACATAATTTTTTTAATGTGTTGATGAAATAATCTTTCCTAATACTTTTATAATAGATTGTATATCATTATGCAGGCTCACTTCGTATGGGTAACTGTCTGAATACTTACATAAAGACAACCAATATTCCGTTTCCTCTGCTTCCTTATATGCTATTTTACATTTATGTCTAAAATCAATCTTGCTTTCTGCACCTTGCGCTTCCCTTACGTTGGCTCCTATTGATGTACCACACCTGAACAGTTGATTCGCCATATTAAACTTTCTTTTTGATTCCAGCTCCTCCGAAAAACGGATAACTTTAAGAGAAAAATCAAATGTTAAATCAACAATCAGGTTAGGCTTATCTTTCATTTACATTATAACGTCATAAATCTGCATATTTTCCTATCAAACACCTGCACATCCTCGCATCTGCATATCTGCACATCTTCTCATCTGCACATCTACAACTCCTTCACCGCTTCTTTAAACTGCCTGCCTCTATCTTCGTAATTTTTAAATAAGTCAAAGCTTGCACATGCCGGCGATAGTAGTACGGTATCGCCTTTTGTTGAAAGATGATAAGCTACGGTAGCTGCCTCTTGCGCCGAATTGGTATTAACTATCACATCTACATCATCCTCAAAGGCGTCGTGGATGCGTTGATTGTCTTTGCCTAAGCATACAATTGCCTTTACTTTTTGCTTCACCAGGTCGCGCAGCATGCTGTAATCATTTCCTTTATCAACACCGCCTAAAATAAGTACCACATCGCTGGTCATACTCTCTAAAGCATACCATGTAGAATTAACATTGGTGGCTTTTGAGTCGTTAATAAAGCTGATGCCCGATATTTTGGCAACAAACTCCAGCCTGTGCTCAATGTTTTTGAATTGCGCCATACTCTCGCGTATCGAGTCGTTGCGCAGATCAAGCACGCGGGCAACAATACCTGATGCCATAGAGTTATAAATGTTGTGCTTGCCTTGCAGGGCCAGTTCTGTAATGGTCATCTCAAAAGGTTGTTGATTGGTTTGTATAATAATTTTGTCGCCATCGAGATATGCTCCCGGCGTAACTTTTTTTTTAATAGAAAACGGCAGCATCTGCGCTTTGAAGGCTTTCCCATCCATGCCCTTCAGCGTTTCCTCGTCGTCAGCACAATAAATAAAAACATCATTGGCTGTCTGATTCTGCGTGATGCGGAATTTTGACGCGGCGTAATTTTCCAACTTATAATCGTACCTGTCCAAATGGTCGGGTGTTATGTTCAACAGCACCGCTATATCTGTTTTAAACTGATACATATCATCCAGCATGAAGCTGCTTAATTCCAGCACATAGGTGTCAAACTTCTCTGTTGCTACCTGGTAGGCGAAGCTTTTGCCGATGTTGCCTGCCAGACCTACATTTAATCCTGCGTTTTTCAGAATGAAATAAGTAAGACTGGTGGTAGTAGTTTTGCCATTTGAACCGGTAATACCTATTATTTGGGCATGGGTATATCTACCGGCAAACTCTATTTCGGAGATAACCGGTATCCCGTGCTCTTTTATCTTCTTGATGATAGGCGCTTTATCCGGTATCCCCGGGCTTTTTATTACCTCATCGGCTTTTAGTATCTCTGCCTCGGTATGCTGGTTCTCTTCAAACAGGATGTTCCAGCTCTGCAGTTGTTCTTTATAATGCGGTGCTATAGCGCCAAAATCAGACACAAAAACATCATAGCCCTGCTGTTGCGCAAGGTATGCAGCACCTACCCCGCTTTCGCCGGCACCAAGGATTGCTATGTTTTTGTTTTCGTTCATCCTTTTAGTTCATGGATCATGGTTCTTAGATCATGGTCCTTTGTTTTGTTATCTTATACTTTCTTCCTCCATGAACCATCAACAATGATCCATGAACTCGCATTAGCGAAGTTTCAGCGTTATTACCGTTATTATTGCCAGCATTATCCCGATGATCCAAAACCGCGTTACGATCTTTGATTCATGAAATCCCTTTTTCTGGTAGTGATGGTGCAGCGGTGACATCAGGAATATCCTTCTGCCTTCACCAAAACGCTTACGCGTGTATTTAAACCACCCTACCTGCATTACCACCGACAGATTCTCTATTAGAAATATACCCGCCAGCACCGGCAGCAATAGTTCCTTACGTATCAAAAGGGCAAAAACCGCTATAATACCACCTATAGTTAAGCTGCCTGTATCGCCCATAAAAACCTGGGCGGGGTACGCGTTATACCATAAAAAGCCTACACAGGCACCAACAAAGGCACCCGCAAAAATTACCAGCTCGCCTGTATGTGGGATGTACATAATATTCAGATAGTCTGATATCAACACGTTACCCGAAACATAGGCAAGTATGGCCAGCGTGAAACCCATAATGGCTGATGTGCCCGTCGCGAGGCCATCAATACCATCCGTTATATTGGCACCGTTGGATATCGCTGTTATTATTATAATAACGGCAAGCATGAATATCAAAAGTGTATAGCGTTCGTAATCGCCGCCTAAAAACTCTACTACCTTACCGTAATCAAACTCATTGTTTTTTATGAATGGCAATGTGGTTTTTACTGATTTTATGTCCTGCGTGTAAACCTGCTTGCCGTTCTTTATATGGTAACCAACCGGGGCATCGTATTTAATAGGTAGCTTAACTTCTTGCCTGGTAACAATATTTGGATTGGTATACATGGTAAAGCCAATTATCAGCGCCAAACCAACCTGACCGGTTATCTTAAACTTGCCCGCCAGGCCTTCTTTGTTCTTTCTAAATACTTTAATGTAATCGTCTAAAAAGCCTATGGCACCCAACCAAACAGTAGTAACCAGCATCAGAATAACGTATACATTTCCTAATCTTGCGAACAATAACGTAGGGATAAGTATACCGGCGATGATAATGAGCCCGCCCATTGTTGGGGTGCCTTGCTTTTGCATCTGCCCTTCCAGACCTAAATTCCTAACTGTTTCACCTACTTGTTTGTAGCGCAAATAATCTATTAGCCGGCGACCATAAACCGTAGTTACCAGCAGCGAAGTGATAACAGCCAAAGCCATACGCACAGTGATATACTGCATTACCCCCGTCCCGGGAATATGATAGTTTTCGTACAGGTATGTAAATAAATAGTATAGCATTTACGCTTCGCTCTATTTTGCAGATCTGCTGATATGCAGATCTGCAAATGGTTTTTTAATTGTTCGTTCTTTTTATTCGATTATATGGCTTCTCATCCGCACATCTGCGCATTAAAGAAGTTTAAACTGGTTCAATAATTCTTCCTTGTCATCAAAGTGATTTTTCACTCCGTTTATTTCCTGGTATTTCTCGTGCCCTTTTCCTGCTAGCAAAACAATGTCGCCGGGTTGGGCCAGCATGCAGGCGGTTTTAATCGCCTCGTGCCTGTCGGTTATGCTTACGGTAACGCGTTTAAAAGCCGCATCAACACCTGCCTCCATATCCTTTATAATAGCCACTGGATCTTCGCTACGGGGATTGTCCGACGTCAAAATCACCTTATCGCTCCACTCGCAGGCTACTTTTGCCATAACCGGGCGCTTGGTTTTATCCCTATCGCCGCCGCAGCCTATAACGGTTATTACTTTTTCGTTGCCTTTGCGGATGTCGTGTATTGTGCTTAACACATTCTGCACGGCATCGGGTGTGTGGGCGTAATCAACAATGCCAATTATTTTATTAGGTGCTACTACGTAATCAAATCTTCCCTCTGCGCCGCTTAACTTGCTTAATGCGGTTAACACTTTGGCTTTATCTTGCTCAAGTAGCATAGCCGTTGTATAAACAGCCAGCAGGTTGTAAGCGTTAAAGCTGCCCACCATCCTGAACCAAACCTCTTCGCCGTCAATCATCAGCAGCAAGCCACCAAACTGATTTTCCAGTATCTTGGCTTTATAGTCGGCCATGTTTTTTAGCGCGTAGCTTTTTTTATGAGCCTTTGTATTTTGCAACATTACGTTGCCGTTCCTGTCGTCAACATTAGTAAGCGCGAACGCATCCTTAGGCAGTCCATCAAAAAAGGCTTTTTTGGCTTTCAGATAGTTATCAAACGTTTTATGATAGTCCAGGTGATCATGCGTAAGGTTGGTAAAAATGCCACCCGCAAAGTTCAAGCCTTCTATCCTATGCTGTGCCACCGCGTGCGAACTTACTTCCATAAAGCAATAATCGCAGCCCTGCTCCACCATATCATTCAACAGGCTATTAAGCGCTACAGGGTCGGGCGTGGTGTGAGTTGATGGTATAACTTTACCGTTTATCTGGTTCTCTACGGTTGATAGCAAACCACATTTGTAACCCAACTCCCTAAACAGCTGATATAACAAAGTAGCCACGGTAGTTTTACCATTAGTACCGGTTACACCTACCAGTTTTAACTTGTCAGATGCATTATCATAAAAGTTGGCTGCAACCGTACCTAAAACTTTGGCAGAATCAGCCACCATTAAAAAATCAACTTCGGTAGCGGTATGAGCCGGCAGATCCTCGCAGATTATAGCTGCTGCGCCTTTCTTTATAGCTTGCTCTATATAATCATGCCCGTCAACTACTGTACCTCTCACCGCGACAAACAAGCAACCGGGCACTACCTTACGCGAATCAAACACCACAGCGCTGATCTCAACATCGGCGCTGCCTTGCAGTTCGGTAAACGGAACACCCTTTATTATATCGCTCAGGTACTTCATCGCAGCTCAATAAATATTTTAGATCCCTTGCGCAATACGTTACCTGCGGGTACCGACTGGCTTGCAACCGCGCCCGCGCCACGCACAACCGCTTTATAACCCGCATTGCCTAACGTATACAAGGCGTCACTTAAACCCATGCCTGCAACAGCCGGAACAGTACCTGTTTTATATTTTACATCTTCAAATGCTATACCCGCGCTGGTGTCAATCCCGGTATTTGCTGATGCATATAACGGTTTAAGACCTAATTGCTCGTGCACAAGTTTTAAGGCCTTTATGTTTCCGCTCTTTACCTTTGGCAGGTTGGTATTGCCCACAAACTTTAATGGTGCAGGCTGTTGGTTAATATTAAGGTCGTTAGCGTAAACCCTGTCTGCTATTTTGCGAAACACCGGCCCGGCCACCCATGCCGCCAAATGCGAGCCTACCCGCGGGTTACTGATAACCACTATCATAGAATATTTAGGCTTATCAGCCGGAAAATATCCGCAGAAAGAAGCCTGATGACTGCTTTTGCTGCCATAACCGGCTGCGCCGTTGGCAATTTGGGCGGTACCTGTTTTACCGGCCACGCTGTACAATTTATTTTTGATGATCAGCTTACCTGTACCCTCCAAAACCACACCTTCCAGCATGCCACGAACTTTGGCCAGTGTTTCGTCTGAACATACTTTTGGGTTGATAACTCTTGCATTGAAACGCTCAACCGTATTACCCATGCGGCGGATCTCGCGAACAAACAATGGCGCTATCAGCTTACCCTTGTTGGCAACAGAATTATAGAAAGTAAGCATTTGCAGAGGCGTTAACTTCGACTCATAACCATAAGCTATTTGCCAAAGCGATTGGATCTTGTTCCAATCCTCGCTCCGCGTATTTTTTACCCTTGGTTTGCCTTCGCCCTTTATCTGCAGCCTGTTAGGTTCATTTAAATGGAAGCTGTATAATTTATCAATAAACGCCTGCGGATTGCTGCCGTAAGCTTTATTTACAAAACGCGCCACCGCTATATTTGACGATTCTTCCAAAGCACGTTTGGCAGTTATCGGTCCGCCATGATCTTCTGTGTCTCTTATTTTTAAAGCTACCCTGCCATTGCGCGGATTCATCACAGCAAAAGTGCCATGGGCCGCATCAATAACACTATTGGTATCAATTTTCTTATCGTCTATCATCGCCATGTACGATGCCAGTTTGAAGGTTGAACCCGGCTCGGCTGCTGCCGCAATGGCATAGTTCATCTTTTCTTTATATTCACCTTCAGGTGTGCGGGTAAAGTTGGCAATTGCACGGATCTCGCCGGTTGCAACCTCCATCAAAACAACGGTACCAAAATCAGCCTGTATGCTGTCCAGCTGTTTTTTTAACACTTTCTGCGCCAGGTCCTGGTAGTTTACATCAATGGTTGATATAATATCGGCGCCGTCTTTTGCCTGCTCCTCATCGTCCTCTTCGTTAACCGGTACGTATACACCCCCGGCTATGCGTTGCATTAAACGCTTGCCGTTCTCGCCGCTTATCTCTTTAACAAAAGCACCCTCTAAGCCAACGCCGTTAGTTACATTCTCGTTTTTATAACCGATTGTACGGGCAGCCAGCGATTTAAACGGCAATATCCGTTTGTTTTTTTGTTCAACTATCAATCCGCCGCCGTATTTGCCTAAGTTGAAAATGGGGAACTTGCGGATGGCCTTTAGCTCGTTAAACGTAACGCGCCTGCGGATCAATTGATAACGCAGCTTCTCCTTACGAGCCTCGCGCAGTAGGCGTGAATAATCGCGGGTGGTTTTGTCGGGATACATTCTTGCCAAACTGGCTGCCAGCGAATCTACCTTGGCGTAAAAAACTTCATCGTCGGCAATTTTACCGGCTATCATATCCATGTGCAGCTCATACTCAGGTACTGATGTAGCCAGCAAGCTGCCATCAACGGAATATATGTTGCCTCTTACCGCTTCAATAGTTTCGTATTTTGTCGACGATTTACTCGCCATTTGCTTCCATTTATCGCCTTGCACATACTGAAGGCGGTAAAGCTGACCAATTACCGCCAAAGACAGCAACACAATAAGCCCAAAAGCTATGTATACACGTAAAAGTATATTGGTTCTGATACTCATTGCACGTCCCCCTTTAATACTATTTTTTGCGGTGGCGATATAGATTCTTTAATGCCCAGCGTATCGGTACGCTGCGCAACCTCGTTCAATGTGCTTTTAAACGCCATATCCGCTTTGGCTACTTTATAACCCCAGCTCAGCTCCTTTACTTCTTTAGTAAGCTTATCTATTTTGCGGATATTTTTTTCGGCCAGGTGCCTGTTCCCTATATATACCATTCCTAAAAAGGCCAGGAACAAAACAAAAGGCAGCGCGCGGGTGGCATCATCAGTGGTAATGAATCCGTTGGTCAAAAATTTCATCAAAAAGTTGTCAGGTATCTCTGTAGCATTTTTCTCTACAGCTATATCTGCTTCGTCTTCCTGTTCAATTTCGGTACGTAAACGATTGGTCATTTTTTTACCGCTATTCTTAATTTAGCGCTCCGTGCCCTGTTATTATTTTTTATCTCTTCTTCTGATGCTGTTATAGCTCCGCGGCTTATAGCATCCAAAGGTTTCTGATCATTTCCATAAAGGTCCTTCACCACCTCACCGCTGAATTTTCCTTTGGCGATGAAGTTTTTTACCAACCTGTCTTCTAACGAATGGTATGACATTACTACCAGTCTGCCGCCCGACACCAATACCTCTGCACTCTGGATCAAAAAATCCTTTAGCGCTTCCAGTTCCTGGTTAACCTCAATGCGCAGCGCCTGGAAAACCTGCGCCAGGTATTTATTTTCTTTACCGCGTGGTATCAACCCGCCGATGGCGTTCTTCAGATCAGCAACCGTATTTATTGGCGCGTTTAGCCTTGCGGTAACTATTGTTTTTGCCAGCGATTTGGCATTTTGTATCTCTCCGTATATACCGAAAATGCGATGTAGGTCGGCCTCGGCATAAGTATTCACAACTTCTTTAGCACTTAAATCAGATGACTGATTCATCCGCATATCCAACTCCGCATCAAAGCGGATAGAAAAACCACGTTCGGCCTGGTCAAACTGGTAGGATGATACACCCAGATCAGCCAGTATACCGTCAACCGGGATAGCGCCATGCAAGCGGCAAAAGTTTTTCAGAAAGCGAAAGTTCTGGTCCACCAGTTCAAACCGCTCATCATCTATAGCATTTTGCTGCGCGTCGGCATCCTGGTCAAAAGCCAGCAACCTGCCACCCTCTCCCAAATGCTTCATTATCTCGCGCGAGTGCCCACCACCACCAAAAGTTACATCTACATAAGTGCCATCAGGGCGAATATTCAGCGCCTCAATACACTCCTGCAGCATAACGGGGGTATGGTAGTTACTCATCTATCCTCCTTATTTTTGCGCCACCTTTTACCTCTTCGGCCAGTTTGGCAAAATTTTCGGGTTCGTTATCCAATTCAGCATCATAAGCACTCTTGGCCCAAACCTCTATTGTATTTAACTGGCACGAAAGCACCACATCGCCACTACTATCAATGCCTGCATATTCCAATAGCGACTTTGGTAAAAGCACGCGCCCGGCTGTGTCAAGCGTCAATTCAGACGCGCCGCGCATAAAATATCTTATAAACTCGCGGCTCTTTTTCTCGTATTGATTAAGTTCCTGCAGGTCGGCCACGGTTTTATCCCACTCTTTCCGGGTATAGATCACCAGGTGCTTTTCAAAGCCACGATTGATCACAAGGCCCTCTGCTACAGCTTCGGGAAGCTGTTTTTTGAGGCCAACAGGGATCATCATGCGTCCTTTGGCATCCAGTTTACAATCAAATTCGCCCAAAAAATTAGACATAGTTACACTTTGGCAATTATTGTAACGTAAAAGTAAATTACTTTTCCCACTTTTAAACACTTTTTCCCACCAAAAAGTTTTCAACATTAATTCGCCTCCATTTTCTCCCACTTTGTGTTGATTTTTGTCGCGCGATAGAGCAGCAATTTTTATTACTTATTAAGATGCAGGCAGTTAGCGTTTGAAGAAACGGAGTGTAGCATGATGCCTAATGATGGGAGAAATAATGATGCGGGGGATGGGTTTAACTATAGGTTATGGCGGGCTATTACTCACCCGACATCGCTGCGCTCGTCACCCTCTCTCTTCGCCTGCGGCGGAAAGAGGGGTTGTACATTTAAGAGGCCTGCGAGGTGAATCAACGTAAGCAACAATTTACAAACCACTTACCGCATTAGTGCTAACTTTATTTACCAATCACCATAACCTGCCATGCCTTATTATAAAAACAACCTGCTATTAATTACCGCCTGCTTGATTTTTGCAATTACGGCTGTCGCGAAACCTTACCATGTGGCAGACAGCAGCGCGACGATATCGATAACATATAATTATAGTAACACTACCGCGAGTGTACGGATAGATATCTATAAAAAAGATGCAAAAATTCTGCTGGTATACAACGTAAAAGCCATAATGTATTTTTTGAGAGATACCACCGCTAATAACGAAATATTAAAAAAAGGCATTTGGGTAGAGAACCGTTCTTTGCCTAAAAAATATAGGGGCACCCTGAGCGACACCGTTGAAACTAACGATGCGTCGTTAAATAACATCATTAACAAAGTTTTAGCATCAACAAATGAAGAATTGGAGCGACCGGGCCGTGCTAAAAATACATACGTGATTGATGGAACATTATTTGGATTTGACATTGCAATAGCAGGCGATAGCAAAAGGAAAGTCTACGCCCATTCGCCCAACGAAAAAACACAACCTATTTTGAAAGACTTATTAAACCAGGTTTTTGCTTTATATTATAAAAGCGAAACAAATGGTTACTTAAGAGGGCAAACGGCCGAATATTAATTCAATATACTTGGCGCAGAAGTTTGAAATTAGCGAAGTTTTTCCGTTGTGCTTCCCATCTACGCATTTTGCCTGTATGCTAACCAATTTATGCGTCTTCCGATATCCGAAGTTAAAAAACTTCGGACAGCGGGTATCTATCCAAGCATTTTGAAGGCTTGATCTACCTATTCTGTTCACTCAACCAATGAAACTGTCTTTCGGCCAGTTGAAAATGGCGTTTTACACGTTTCAGTTCTACATGCAGGCTATCCTTTCCTTTTAGTCCTGCAAGTAAAATAGTGTTGGTATCGGGCATTGAATAATTAAACTCCATGATATACTTTGGGTCGTCAAAAAACTTTTTGAAACCCAGCATATGTTTTGCGCTGTCTAAACTGTACCCAAAATATCCGCGTTTATACCTTTGCCTGAAAATCGTATCGCCCGACGCTACACTACCCATTCCATTCTCAAAGATCACATCCCGCCAGCGTAAGGTGTCTGCAACCAATGGCGGTTGCTCCTGTCCGTTTATTTTATAGCTGGTAACAGTATATATGCCATTTTTTACCGGTTGCTTCGCACCTGTATCGTTATAGCCGGAGCGGCTATAGGAATCATAAAATGGCATTACCAACACAAATATAATGATGATGGATTTTAAAACTACCCGCGTAACACGCATCCATTTTTTGGTATACCTGAAATGATAAACGGCGCTGACAGGTGCGGGCTTGTTCAAAATAAAAAAGTCTATCAGCCTGCCGCTTTCGTTAGCCAATAAAAACAGGCAGGTAAATACCATTTGCATAGAGAAGATCTTTACAGGAATATCATAACACAGGTTAAGCATCATCACGTTAAGGAATACGCCCGTAGCCATTAAAGCTCCTAAGGATACCGTGCGCCGGTAAAGCAGCAGTAATGCTGCAAATATTTCCATGGCACCCGAAAAGAATTGATACGGCGCGGAATAACCGATAAAAAGCCAGGAAAAACGCATAGGCAGCAAATCGCCCAGCGGCGTAGCCAGCTGATGCAAATTTGGAAAAACCATTTGCAGGCCAAAAACCTTTATAATGCCATATCCTAACGCAATAATTATAACAAAATAGCGCGCAAACAACACCAGCCAATAGTTTAGGTGGGTATAGTTTGGCCTTTTCCTATCTAATACCGACCATATGAGCGCACCCAAAGCAGCTATCGACAGATAGGTCCACAGCCGGGCCCAACCCATGGAGGTATCGCCACTTCCATTTTCGGGCACAAGCACCGGGCGTACGTGAAAAAATGCAGCGTTGGCCCAGGTAACTATCCAGTCGGTTAATTTGCCATAGTATTGCGTTACTGTGTTAACTAAAGGCACGCTGCCCAGCCAGGTTAAAGGGGCAATTTGTAAGGTGAGATATACGAAACAGAAGCGAAAGAGTATTTTTCTCCAAAGCGGCCAGGAAGAACTTTCGGAAGATTGCATAGTGCGTGGTTTAGCAGCGTGTTAAATCAATCACAATTTAAAAATTTATTTTAACAATGCATAGCTATGTATTGAGGATAACGAAGAAGCGACGTAAGCAACAATTTACAATGCCTTTAGCAATAAGATTTTGTCTTGTCCTGAAATAGCTTTACAAAAAAGTGGAACAGAAAACCCGGCTGTT
>NZ_CAMLHX010000065.1 GCF_946479965.1 uncultured Mucilaginibacter sp.
TTCAATAATTAAAAACAAAGGAGACTATGTCTTACAAAAAGGATAATAAAATCAAAAGTAACTTTACCACCATTACCATTAGCCTAGCGTCGCCAGAGGCTATTTTGGAGCGTTCAAGTGGTGAAGTTTTAAAACCGGAAACCATTAACTACAGGACCTATAAGCCTGAGCGCGATGGTTTATTTTGCGAGCGTATTTTTGGTCCGGTAAAAGACTACGAATGCCATTGCGGTAAATATAAACGTATACGTTACAAAGGTATAGTGTGCGACCGTTGCGGTGTTGAAGTAACCGAGAAAAAAGTACGTCGCGAGCGTATGGGGCACATCAATTTGGTGGTTCCCGTTGCTCACATCTGGTATTTCCGCTCGTTGCCAAATAAAATTGGTTACCTGTTGGGCTTACCTACAAAAAAACTTGACTTGATCATCTACTACGAGCGTTATGTAGTAATTCAGCCGGGTATTAAAGAGTCTGACGGTATATCAAAAATGGATTTCCTTACCGAGGAAGAATATTTGGATATATTGGATACTTTACCAAAGGAAAACCAGTACCTGGATGATAAAGATCCGCAGAAATTTGTAGCCAAAATGGGTGCAGAAGCTTTAGAAGAATTGTTAAGACGTATTGATCTTGACCATCTTTCTTTCAGCTTACGCCACCAGGCAGCTACAGAAACTTCTCAGCAACGTAAAAACGAGGCTTTAAAACGCTTGCAGGTTGTTGAAGCTTTCCGTGGTGCAAAAACAAGGATTGAAAATAACCCTGAGTGGATGATCGTTAAGATCGTTCCGGTTATACCACCAGAGTTGCGTCCGTTAGTACCACTTGAAGGCGGTCGTTTCGCAACATCGGATTTGAATGACCTTTACCGTCGTGTTATTATCCGTAACAACCGTTTAAAACGTTTGATCGAGATCAAGGCACCAGAGGTGATCTTGCGTAACGAAAAACGTATGCTACAGGAAGCTGTGGATTCGTTATTTGATAACTCACGTAAAGTTAACGCGGTAAAAACTGAAGGTAACCGTGCATTGAAATCTCTTTCAGACATTCTGAAAGGTAAGCAAGGCCGTTTCCGTCAAAACTTACTAGGTAAACGTGTGGATTACTCGGCACGTTCGGTAATTGTTGTAGGGCCTAACCTTAAATTGCACGAGTGCGGTTTACCAAAGGATATGGCGGCAGAATTATTCAAACCGTTCATCATTCGTAAAATGATTGAGCGTGGTGTGGTTAAAACTGTAAAATCTGCAAAAAAGATAGTTGACCGCAAGGACCCATTGGTTTGGGATATATTGGAGAATGTACTTAAAGGACACCCGGTATTACTAAACCGTGCGCCTACGCTACACAGGTTGGGTATACAAGCTTTCCAGCCAAAATTGGTTGAAGGTAAAGCTATCCAATTGCACCCATTAACTTGTACCGCGTTCAACGCCGACTTTGACGGTGACCAGATGGCTGTTCACGTACCACTTGGTAACGCCGCAATTTTAGAAGCACAAGTGTTGATGCTTGCATCGCACAATATATTAAACCCTGCTAACGGTACACCTATTACAGTACCTTCTCAGGACATGGTTTTGGGTCTTTACTATATTACTAAGGGCCGTAAAACGGATGCTGATCGTGTTGTAAAAGGCGAAGGCTTAACATTCTATGCTGCCGAAGAAGTTATTATAGCTTACAACGAGCGTAAAATTGACTTACACGCATTTATCAAAGTTAAGGCATTGGTAAAAGAGCGCGATGGCAGCATCGTTAGCAAAATAATTGATACGACAGTGGGCCGTGTGTTGTTTAACCAACACGTTCCAACAGAAGTAGGTTATATAAATGAATTACTTACCAAAAAATCACTGCGTGATATTATTGGCGAGGTAGTTAAAAACACCGGTATGGCCCGCGCTGCCGCGTTCCTTGATGATATTAAGGAATTAGGATTTAAAATGGCGTTCCAAGGTGGTTTATCATTTAACCTTAAAGACATCAATATCCCTGCTGAAAAAGTAACCCTGATTCAAACTGCTTCTAAACAAGTAGAAGAGGTTATGGGTAACTACAACATGGGTTTCATTACTAATAACGAGCGTTATAACCAAATTATCGATATCTGGACACGTATCAACAACCGCTTAACCGCGAATGTGATGGACATCCTAAGTAACGATAACCAAGGCTTTAACTCGGTATACATGATGCTTGACTCAGGCGCGCGTGGTTCTAAAGAGCAGATTCGTCAGCTTGCAGGTATGCGTGGTTTGATGGCTAAGCCTCAAAAATCAGGTTCAGGTGGCGAGATCATTGAAAACCCTATTCTTTCAAACTTTAAAGAAGGCTTGTCGGTATTAGAGTACTTCATCTCTACTCACGGTGCACGTAAAGGTTTGGCGGATACGGCGTTGAAAACGGCGGATGCGGGTTACTTAACCCGTCGTTTACATGACGTTGCGCAGGACATGATTGTTGGAACCGTTGATTGCGGAACCTTAAGAGGTATTTATACTACAGCGTTAAAAGATAACGAGGATATTGTTGAGCCACTATACGATCGTATTTTGGGCCGTACATCTTTACATGATGTTCATGATCCTATCACTAACGAGTTATTGGTTAGCGCAGGACAGGATATTACTGAAGAAATTGGTAAACAAATAGAAAATTCACCTTTAGAAGGTATTGAAATTCGTTCGGTATTAACCTGCGAAAGCAAGCGTGGTGTATGTGCATTGTGCTACGGTCGTAACCTTGCAAGCGGTAAACGCGTGCAAAAAGGTGAGGCTGTTGGTGTAATTGCCGCACAGTCTATCGGTGAGCCGGGTACACAGTTAACACTACGTACATTCCACGTGGGTGGTACCGCGTCAAACATTGCAGCTGAATCTCATATCAACGCAAAATTTGATGGTATCATCGAGTTTGAGAACGTTCGTACTGTAGAGTACCAGGGCGAAGAAGGTGCGGTTGATGTGGTTTTAGGTCGTTCTGGTGAGTTCCGTATTGTAGAAGAAGGAAGCAATAAAGTAATTGTTTCTAACAACATTCCTTACGGTGCATACTTGTATATTAAGGATGGCAGCAAGATCAAACGTGGCGATCGTATCTGTTCATGGGATCCATACAATGCGGTAATCATTTCAGAATTTGCGGGTAAAACGCAGTTTGAAGCTGTATTAGAGGGTATCACTTTCCGTGAAGAATCTGATGAGCAAACAGGTCACCGTGAGAAAGTGATTATCGATACCCGTGATAAAACCAAGAACCCGTCTATCCAGGTTGTTGATGGCAAAGGCACTGTTATTAAGGGATATAACATCCCGGTAGGCGCGCACATTGCTGTTGAAGAAGGTGAGAAATTACAAACCGGACAGATTATTGCTAAAATCCCGCGTTCTACAGGTAAAACACGGGATATTACAGGTGGTTTGCCACGTGTAACCGAGTTGTTTGAAGCACGTAACCCATCAAACCCAGCGGTAGTAACCGAAATTGATGGTGTGGTAACTTTAGGTGGTGTTAAACGTGGTAATCGTGAGATCACCATTGAATCAAGAGACGGACAGATCAAGAAATACCTTGTTCCATTGTCTAAACACATCCTTGTACAGGATAATGACTTCGTTAAGGCAGGTATGCCATTGTCTGACGGTTCAATATCACCGGCTGATATATTAGCTATTAAAGGCCCTGCTGCCGTGCAAGAGTATCTTGTTAATGGTATACAGGAAGTTTACCGCCTACAAGGTGTGAAGATCAACGATAAACACTTTGAGGTTATCGTTCACCAGATGATGCAGAAAGTTATGATCGAGGATGCAGGCGATACCCGCTTCCTTGAGAAAGAAGCTGTTGATAGTTGGGACTTTATGCTGGAAAATGACGAGATATTTGACAAAAAGGTAGTTGTTGATCCGGGGGATTCAACAGCATTTAAAGCCGGTCAGATAGTATCAGTTAGAAAACTGCGTGATGAGAACTCTATTCTTAAACGTAAGGATATGAAGCTGATTGAAGTGCGTGATGCTATTGCTGCAACTTCAAGCCCTATACTGCAAGGTATAACCAGAGCTTCATTAGGTACCAAGTCGTTCATCTCGGCTGCATCGTTCCAGGAAACTACAAAAGTACTGAACGAGGCTGCAATTGCCGGCAAACGCGACCTGATGCTCGGTCTGAAAGAAAACGTGATCGTAGGTCACCTTATCCCTTCAGGAACGGGCTTACGCGAATACGAAAATATCCGTGTAGGATCTCAGGAAGAGTTTGATCGTCTGATGGCATCAAAAGCCGAAGAAGTAGAAGCTTAATGGCAAACAAAAATTAAATATGAACAAAGCCTTCCCATTTGCGGAAGGCTTTGTTATTTTAGCGTCATGGAAGAGCAATTTGACAATCAGCTCAATATAGAGCTTTCCGAAGAGATCGCAGAGGGGGTATATTCCAACCTAGCTATTGTAACTCACTCAACCGCAGAATTTGTGGTGGATTTTATAAGGGTTATGCCTGGTGTCCCCAAGGCTAAAGTGAAATCAAGAATTATAGTTACACCCGAGCACGCAAAGCGTTTGTTAGATGCGCTTGAAGACAACATTGCCAAATATGAGGCAGTAAACGGGCGAATAAAAACCCGGCCTGAGCAGGGTGGTTTCCCAATAAATTTTGGCGGGACGATGGGGCAGGCGTAAAATTATATTATAATAAACGATACTGAATAGTTTATTGCACTGCATTGGTGATGTTTGTAATCTCGTACAGGACTACACTATTGGCCTTTAACCTTGTGCTGATCTCTATTTTATTTTGTTTAACTGATAAAAGGCTTTGCGTATAATTCAGCTTAGCGAGGCCTTTATATTCCGCACGTTTTTCTTTCCAAATTCGTAACGATTTCTGATTTTTAAGTATCCATGGTACCTCTAAAGAATATACAGACACCGAATCTTTGTAATGATCAATGGTAATACCATTTTCTTTCTGGTCATTTACCCACTTGGTCCACCAGTTAGCGTTCTCGTTGTCGATCACATATTTTTTAATAATGACATTTGACCCGCGTTGTACTTTCACATTATTTAACGATATTTTTGAAAGTATTTCATCCCCTGACGTAAGGTTTTCATTTACGTTGTAGATAATTATGTGTGCGGTATGGGTGGCTTTATTAAAACCTCCAATACCTTCCAATGCATTCTTTGTGTCGGCATTTTTTTCTTTGTTCGCCTTTACATAACTATCATTTGTCATTTTATAGGCAAGGTTGGAAAAATTGCTTTCCATAGAAGGAAGATCATCCCAAATTTCCTCAGGGCCTAAGGCCCATGTAGAAAACCAACTTATGTCTTTTTCAATCATAGTTTTGAATAACCTGGCGTTTACGGCTGCCTGATAACTATAACCAATACTTCTTGAAAGCAATACTTTTCCATCCGGTCCATTCAAAATTTTTCCTTCATCAACACCATATTTAAGGTTTCTGAGTCCATTCTTTAAAGCAGAGTTTCTTAGCAGGTCAACGCAATCAGTTAAACTGCGAAACGAATATTGGCCCGGTTTAGGATCATAGTAAGAGGTAGTTAGAAAATTTATTTGGGTGCCTCTTTTTTTCGTTTTATAATTGATACCCTTAGCGCAATGTTCAATAAATGCTTTCTCATCCCATAGCCCTGGTATCGTAGTCATACTATGTGCTCCCACTAATAAATTTTGTTTTTTAATTGCTTGCTGAAGGGCTGCCACGGTATAATCGTACAGTTTAAAATAATTAAGTTTTGTACTAACAGAGTCATTGTTATCGTTATACCAATCTCCGTTTTCGTATTCCGTTAATACGCCCCATTTCCATTTCTTAACTTCCTGTATACCAAAACATTTAACTAAGGTATCTGCAATGTGATATATATAGTTATAATAATCGTTGTAGTTTTCCGGTGGAGATACATTTACGCTAAAGCTTCCAATTGCAGGTTTTTTCGAAAATTTTAACGGAACGTTCCCAGTAACTATGTAAGGTTTTAAGCCCTGTTTTACAATGTTTTTACAAGCCACAACCAATGATTTTGCGTTATAATCGTTTTTTGAGTTTTTATCTAACGGGTTTGAAAACAGATCCCTATCAACAGATCCTCCGGTGGTACTCATTAATTGCACATATTTAATAAACGGGTAGTTCTTTAAGAAAAAATCAGACGGATACACAGCTTTGTTATCCAGCCAAAATGAGTGGTAATTCCAAGTGTTTACGTCAGTAAATTTGTTTTGTATGCGTTTACCGGGGGATGAAAAGCTGAATGTTAACTTTTTATAACTTTGAGAAAAAGAATAAGTAGAAAGACAGCATAGAAGCGATAGTAAAATCAGCGATAACACATTTCTTGATGGCATATTTGCAGATAATTAAGTATATTAGTTTGCGAGTGAATTAATCTTTTTTTGTAAAAATGTATCGAAAAAAAAGTTTTGTATTTTAGCTGTTATTTTAAGCGTTTTCTACCATTTTGAAAAAAAAAAGACCCATCAATTGTAATTTCTTCTATATTTACCAAATATTTATTGAAATATAATATTAAAGTTATGCATTTATTATCTACTTGTGAAATTCCGGATGCGCCTTGTTTAATGTCTAAAATGTTTAAACATTATCTTTATTATTTTGTTGCTTTTCTTTTAGCGGTTTCTTTATTCTCGTGCACGTCTGCAAAAAAAGTTAAGTATTTTCAAGACATTCCTGATTCCGGCAGCTTGAAAACTATTCAAAAAGTGGAGTTCATTGAACCCAGTATCCAAGTAGACGACATTGTAACGGTTCTTGTTCAAACGATTGATCCCATCGCTTCCCAGATTATCAATTCAGGAAATATTGCTACAGCAGGCACTGGAGCCATCGTAGGAGTGCCGTCATACAATCAGCAAATTTCCAGCGGCTATTTAGTTGATAAAAATGGGGACATAGATTTACCTACAATAGGCAAGGTAAAAGTGCTTGGTCTCACAATTTTACAAGCTAAAGAGAATATTAGGAAGGCTGTTGAGCAGTTGTATAAAGTGCAGTCGGTAATTGTCCGGTTTGCTAATTTCAGAATTAGCATCACCGGCGAAGTAAACAGGCCCGGCACCTATATAATGCCTAGTGAAAAAGTGAGTATATTGGATGCCATAGCCCTTGCCGGTGATTTAACAATATATGGAAAAAGAGATAATGTGCTATTATTAAGGGATAATGTTGATGGTACAAAAACACCTTATAGAATAAATTTGAGAAAGAGCGAAGTGCTTTATGCACCATATTTTTATTTGCGCCAAAACGATGCTCTATACGTTGAACCATCAAAGGCAAAGGCTGCCTCAACAGACGCAACACAAGCACGAACTTTTACTATAATAGGTTCAGTTTTATCAGTTTTAATAGTTTTGTTTACCAGAAGATAATATATGGATTTATTACAGGAAAATCAGCAAGTAATAGGCGAATTACAAGAAGACAATTTTAATCTCAAAAATTTAGTAAGTAGGGTTCTTTCTAATTGGTATTTGTTTTTCATAGGGGTATTGATATGTTTCGGTTGCGCCTTTGTGTATGCGCGATATGCTCAGCCGAGTTATAGCATAAACAGTAAAATTATTGTTGACGACCAAAAAAACAGCCCCGGCGCTAGCGCAGGCGGTATGCTTATGGATCTTTCAAGTTTGCTTGATATACCCAGCAATGCCCAGAATGAGATCGAAATTTTAAAATCCAGATATCTCGTCAGCCGTGTTGTAAAGGATCTTCAGCTAAATGTTACTACATACAGAAAAGGCCGCATAAGAGCGGTCGAATTATATGATGAGGCTCCATTTACGGTCGGTATCAGAAGTAAAACAGATACAATACAAGGCCGTGAATACACTGTTAAAATAGATAAATCGGGCAAAAAGCTTCGCGTAATAGATGGGAAGGAAAACATTAACAAAGAAGTTGGGTTTGGTGAGGTAATTAGCACTGAGCAATATGATATAGTGTTTTATGAAAAACAGCGAAGTGATAGGGCTAATGTTTACATTGTTGCCGTTCAATCAGAAGACAGCAAAACTGAAGAAATTTTAAATGATTTAACGGTACAACTTACCGATAAAAAAAGTACAACTATTGATCTCAACTATCTGTATTCTAACCCTAAAAAGGGTGAGGCGATACTTCAAAAGTTAATGACGTTTTATCTGCAAACAAATCTTCAAAATAAGATTCAAATTGCGGATAGCACGCTGAGGTTTATCGACGATCGTTTAATTATTGTAAGCAAAGAACTGAGCGGAGTTGAAAAGAGTTTTGAAGAGTTTAAAAAAGAAAATTCCGTTGCAAATATTTCTGAACAATCAAAGGTGCTTGTTACGGAGGCATCTGATTATTATCAAAAGCTAAATCAGCTCGATAATGAAATAGCGATGCTAAATTCTATAAAGAGATTCATGATAGACTTGGATGACAGAAGAGTTATTCCAAGCGGATTGAATATTAGCGACCCGGTATTTGCGGCCACTATAAATGCTTATAATCAAGCATTGGTTGAGCGCAATAGGCAGGCGTTATCTCTAAATGATGAAAACCCTGTCATAAAAAGCCTTGACAAACAAATCGCTGGTTTTAAGGAAAGCATGTTAAGGGCCTTTGAGACCAGCAGTAAAAACCTGCAAATTAGCCGCGACAATTTAAAAAGTACTAACGGCGTTATTGCGGGACAAATCCGCTCTGTTCCTAAAAAGGAACGGATTTATTTAGACTACGCACGGCAGCAAAATCTTAAGCAAGAGTTATACCTGTATCTTTTGCAAAAGCGGGAGGAGACTGCTATCTCAAAAACGTCTACTATTTCAACGGCAAGAATAATTGATCCGGCCAAAAGTGAGTTTTATCCCTTTAAGCCTAAGCGATCAATGATTTATATGTTAGGGGTGATTTTAGGAATAGTGCTCCCCTTTGCGTATATAAATTTCCGCGAGATGCTTAATATTAAGATCCTTAGCAAGGATGATTTAAACAGGCTTACAAATATTCCTATAGTTGGTGAGATTGGTAATAATCCGGATAATGAGTCTTTGATTGTTACAGAAAATTCCAGGTCAATAATATCTGAGCAGTTTAGATCTGCCAGGACAAATTTACAGTTCTTGATGAGCGCATCTAAGGCGAACGTTATTATGTCTACGTCAAGTATGAGCGGCGAGGGGAAATCATTTATCACACTGAATATTGCAAGTGCATTAGCCTTAAGTGGAAAAAAAGTTGTTATGATGGAGCTTGACCTTAGAAAGCCCAAATTATCTTCAACAATAGGTTTAGATCATAATAAGATAGGATTTACAAATTATATAATTTCTGACGATTATAAAGTTAGCGACATAGTTAGGCCCACACCGTTTCATAAGAATTGCTTCATAGTATCATCGGGGCCGGTACCGCCTAACCCTTCCGAACTTATCATGAATCCGAAGCTTAATGACATCATTGACGAATTAAAAAAGCAATTTGATTTTATAGTTATTGATAGTGCGCCTGTTGGCTTGGTATCAGACGCTCTACTTATAGAAAAATGTGTTGATATAACCCTTTATGTAGTAAGGCAACGCTACACGTTCAAATCGCAACTAAGTATTGTTAATAATTTGGTTAGTTCTAAAAAACTAAAGCGCGCTTACTTAATTGTTAACGATATTAAAACTACAAAAGGCGGCTACTATGGTTATGGCTACGGTTATGGCTATGGCTATGGTTATGGCTACGGTTATGGCTACGGAAATGCAGAGACTGTTGCGAAAAAAAGTTTTTGGGGTAAAATCTTTAATAAATAAACATTTCCATCATCAATGTTTTCAGTACTTGTACCAGCTTATAAATCCAAATACCTTGCACAGGCTATAGAAAGTATCTTAAATCAAACTTTCGAAGATTTTGAGCTAATTATAGTTAATGACAAGTCCCCGGAAGATATACAAAGTATTGTAAAAACATTCGCAGATCCTCGTATCAGGTATTTTGAAAATGATCAGAATTTGGGAGGAACCGACGTTGTAGGCAACTGGAACAATTGCTTATCCCACGCCACGCAGCCCTTTGGAATATTGTTTTCAGATGATGACGTTTTAGAGCCGGCGTTTTTGGCTGAAATTAAAGGCTTGATAGACAGATATCCACAAGCAAACATTTTTTGCAGCAGGGTCGCTATTATTGATTCAGAAAGCAATCTTTTGCGCCTCACGCCATCTGCTCCAGAACGCCTCACAACGCTCGATTTTATTTGGCATAGAGTTTACGGCTTCCGCGAAATATTTGCCCAGAATTACGTTTTTAAAACTGCAGCGATAAGGGAAATAGGCGGATTTATAGATTTTCCGCTGGCTTGGGGGACCGATGACGCCACGTGGTTCACCTTGTCAAAAACGCACGACTTGATATCAACTACTAAGGTGTTGTGTAATTGGCGATGGTCGGAGCTTAACATATCCAACGTTGGCAATATTGAAAAACGCATTGATGCTGTGATCAAATTTTATAATTGGTTGGAGCAGGATGTTAAAGCTTATACCCCCAAAGATGATTTAGAACAGCACCTTAAAGAGGCTATCATCAAGAGGTTACCTCAAAGGAAGCTTGATAGTATTAAATATCTTATCGATTCTTTACTAAAAAATAATAATGCACAGAAAGCATTGAAAATTTTCAATCAGATAGCAAGCCGCTACAATGATATCAACTACAAACTATTAGCAGTGGCGGTGGCAAAAAAATTTTTAAAAAAGACATGATTAAAGGTTCATGAAGAAAGTACTAGTCCTTACTCCGTACGGTGTTAACAGCAAGATCAGACATGCCGGTGGTAAAACTTCCACATATTACTTTACCAGTTTAGCAAATAATAGTGCAATTGAATTAACCTTTTTTGTGCTGTATGTAAGAAGCAAGGATTACGACAATTTTAAACTTGAATTTGCGAGATCAGGGGATATATCATTATCGCCCGAAAGAAACTTTTTTGGTAAGCTAAGTAATTACTTTTTTTATAAACTGTTGGCGAAGTGGCTTAGACCCTTATTGTTTGAGTACCATCATACCAACGGCCAAAAAACGCTTGACCTGGGAAAGGCGCTTGGTAAAGCTGCTAAAAATAATTACGCTCCTGATGTAGTTATTTGTGATTTTGGAGATTTTTTATTGCAGGTTCATAATGCAAAAGAAGTGTTTCCTGATGCAAAGTATGTAGCCTTTGCCCATGACTATAATTACAAGCATAAAAGGCGCTTATACGCTGATCGCCCTTTCTCAAAAATATTACTCGATAGGTTTTTTAAAAAAGAGAAGTCAAGTTTGCAAGCTTTTGATTTAGTGTTACCTCACTCGTCTGCAGATGCTTCAGCCATAATAGAAGAGTGTGAAATTGACGTGAGTAAGGTAAAATCAATTGTTCCGTATTTTGATGACTACTATAAAATAGCCGGACGTAAATGTTCATCTACCCACAATAATACACTAGTTTATTACGGGGCAATGGAAAGACCACAAAATTATGAAGCCGTACAGTGGTTTCTAGATAACGTATGGCAAGACGTTTTAAAGCTTTACCCACTTTTGCAATTTGTAGTAATTGGTTCAGGTTTGTCGGATAAGAACAAACAACTGTTTTTGGGATACAAGCAAGTTGAAGTGGTTGGATTTGTACAGGATCCGTCAACTTATTTTGTTAATGCCTTATGCACTGCTGTGCCACTGCAAGTGGGGTCTGGTATTAAAGTAAAAGTATTGGAGGCCATGTCAATAGGCTTACCGGTTTTAACAAACGAGATTGGTATCGAGGGGATTGAAGCCGAGCACGGAACGGATTTTCTTTTTTGTAAAACTCCGCAGGATTACCTGTCTGCTATTTCAAGGTTATACACAGACTTAACTTTTCGGGAAAACGTAATTAACTCATCCCTTGAATTTATAAACGGTAACTTCAATAAGGAGAGATCTGTAGAGATATTTAACAGCTATATAGAGAACTTATAGTAACTCCATGACTAATTTTGAAAGATATAAGCAGCTAAAAAGCCAGATTGCCATTGTTTATAACAGTATTGATTTTAGCAAAGCCTTATCTTTCGAGTGCTCACAAATTGCTTTTAATAAGCAGTCCATCGCCGCTATAAAGTTCACTGATCTTTTTAAGTTTTGTTACGCAAGTCGTGATGTGACTAAACTGGTTAATGCATTTAAGGAACACGCCACTGTTTTAACAACTGTTTACACGCGTAAAGACTACGAAGAGTTGATTGAAAAAAGTTTCTTTAATGTGAAGGACTTTGTTAGGGTTACCATTGACGATTTGCCTTACAAAAGCAGGTTCTCTTTCAGTTTGTCTAAATATCTGTTAGCTACAAAACTGTTTTTTCAATTTAGCGGATTAAATTTATCGCTTAAAGAGAGAGTCTATTTAGCTACGCGATTTATATATCAGGCTAACTTTATTGATTTTTTAGATACATCATTTGAAGGCGTTGACGTACATAGAAACAAGTACATAGCATTTAACAGTGCATTTGATATAGAAACCGTGTTAACGCTTTTTTTGAATAAAAAAGGGGTTGATACTTATCATTTTTCTCATGGATTGAGTTATATCACCTTTAAGTATAATGTACCAATTGATATTTTAAACACTTACAATATAAGCGCTAAAAAGGTTTTAGTTTGGGGCCAGTCAAGTAAAATTGAACTTCTGTCAAAAACCGCTTTTTTACCTGGAGATATTTTTATAGCAGGTAACCCAAAGTATGCTGATAGAAAGATAGATGTTAAAAAAACCTTTTCCAGTTGCATCATATTCTTAGGGCGCTCAATTTATGATTCAGGGAATATTGAACTTTTAAAACTCGTTGCCTTAATAAAGAATAGATATGATATCAATTTTACAGTTAAAGCGCATCCAGCTTCGCAGCAGAGTTTATTTCTACCAATTTTAAATCAGCATGGGATTAACCTTTTGTCAAATCAGGAAACGATAAACAGTATCCTTGCTTCTAATGAGTATGATTTCGCTGTAAGCTACAATACCAATGCATATTTTGAAGCACTGTATAATAATTTAATCTGTTTTAGGTACGGTGTGGGAGAAAACGAGGGCTTTGATTGTTTAGATGATGTGTTTACTGATGAGGAGTCCTTTAATTCAATTATAATAAAGTATAGAAATATGGACGATGAAAAAATCAACAAGGCCGTTACTGATTTACTGGTAACAAACGTGGGAATGGGTTTAAACAGGTATAGTGATATATTGAAATAATGAGCGGCTCAAAAAAGATTTTTGGCGGAATAATTTGGACAACTTTAGGAAGTGTTGTTAATGCGCTTTATGGCTTCTTCTCGGTACCGTTGCTACTGGTGCATTTTGGCAAAGAGCAGTATGGTTTAATTGGATTGGCTATGTCTGTTAATGTTTATTTGAGATTAATGGATATGGGCTTTTCTTCCGGCAATGTTAAGTACTTTTCAATGTGGCTAGCCCAGAAAGACTATGTAAATCTTAGTAAGTTGTTCCAGTCGAGCTTATCTTTTTATGGTGTTGTTGGTATAGTAAACGCGCTTATACTTTTTATTGTTACATGCTTTTCGCAATCTATATTTTCCATTTCTGCCGAGCAGGCGCTTATATTGAATAACATGTTTTATGTGCTCATGATAAGTGCTTTTTTTGGGTGGATAGCGGCGTTGCTCGACCAGTTTTTAAGAGCTAACGAGATTATAGGTTGGGAGCAGCGCCTTTTAATTGTTGCTAAGATTTTGCAAATACTTGCATTGATAGCCACATTACAATACAATTTGAACATACTTACATTTTTCTCACTGTCTACTCTTTCTGCATTGATCGTACTTCCATTTTCAATTTGGAAAATAACAACATTATCATACAAAGTATCGATATGGCCAAGGTATCATCATAAGGTTTTCATGCAGGTTCTGCCGTATTGCATGAGCGTTTTCTCATTCGGCATATTTCAATTCTCGGCTGTTTATTTGAGGCCCGTAATATTGGGCATTCGTTCAGGTATGGATGCGGTAGCCAACTACAGGGTGCTTGACGGTGTTGTAAGCCTGGTAATGATTGCTGGTATGAGCTTTGTAGGTGTTATTTTGCCTTATGCCGCCAAGGCAAAGGCACTTAAGGATAAAGAACAGGAGCGTAAGATAGCTTATGATGCGACCAAATACATCACTATTTTTTTAGCGGTAATAGTATTTGGCTTTGTGTTGATTTCCAAAGATCTGCTGTATTTATATGTAGGCAAAAACTTTGAGCACCTTTACATATGGCTAAACGTGTGGATAATCACAATATTGGGTTCACATAATTCTGCATTATCGAGTTTGGTATTGGCAGGTAACCGGCTTAGGCCAATAGTATACATGTCTGCTACATCAACAATTGTTTCGCTGTTAATAGCGTGTATATTGGCACCACACTATAATGTAGGCAGTGTTGTAATAGGTTACTTTTTGTATGTTGTAATGCAAATAAGTTTTTATTACTTCTATTATTACCCACATGTAATGCAACTCAATTCATTTACACTATTCAAGAAAAGCTTCTTTTATCCAGCTTTTTCAATTGGGGTGGTTATGCTTTTTATCTATGTTGGTAAAGAAATATTACTTATTCAAAATAAGGTTTTAAACATCCTGATTAGCGGCTCAGCTTATGTAATTTTGGTTTTGCCGGTGATTTACTTTCTGTTGCTTAACCAAACAGATAAGGAGTTTTTGACAAGGATCATTTTTAAGAAACAACCTGCTAATATAAGTTAAGATGGACATTTTGCTCATGGTATTGTGCGCGGTAGCGGTTTTAAAGTTTTTTGCAGGTAAGAGCGAAGAAAAAATTATTCTAATCATAATACTAGCATGTTTGATACCTCCGGGTGTAATATTGTTAGGCAAGCAGCTTTTTTGGCTTCTGGTTTATTTGTTAATGTTCTCAACCATTATTAAAACTAATGCGTCGAAAGTGATAGGTGGTTTTCCATTACTTAAGCCATTTATATTTTACAGTGTTTGTATGATTATTATAGGCTTAAGTGACGAGCGGATGAGTTTTGTGGAAAAATTTACAAAACCCCTCAACTTCATTGTAATAAACGCTCTTATGTGTATAACAACATATGCCTGTTTATCCGCTAAATCAAACTATTTAAAAATCTATAAAACCTTATTGATCTTCATGTCTGCGGCTTGTTTATACGCTCTTTTCAACATGGTTACAAAAAGCAATCCGTATAATACCGACATTTCGCAAAAATATCGTTTAACAGACTTTGCTTTTAATTACATGCACTCAGATGATGGACGATTTAGAATCAGTTCATTTATGTATCACCCCTTCTACTTTGCAATATTTTCATATTTTATGATATTGTTTGGCCTTTTCTTTTATACTGAAAAAAATGCAATAAAATTTAATAGAACGGTTTTACTGGCACTTCTCATATTATTTTGTCTCGTATTAGTTTTTACAGATTCGCGCACGGTGCAAATTTTATTTGTTGGAAGTGTAGTTATTTATTTATTTGTTTTGACGAGCAACTTAAAAAGGTCAATCACAGCGACGCTTATTGCCCCTGTTGTAATAGCTCTTGTAATGCAAATTCCTGCGGTGTCTGGTTACGTTGACAAATTATCAGACATATTTTTAACCGGTGGCGAGAAAGTGGAAGGTAGTAACGTTAATATGAGAGCCGAGCAACTAGCTGTTTCAACTGTGTATTTTATAAAAAGCCCCATAGTTGGCAATGGGTTTGATTATATCACAGAAACAATCGGGTATGCATCAGACAAAAATAAAAGCAGAAGCGATGAAGCCGCATATGGCTTTGAGAGCTATTTTTACACAATCATTATTGAACAAGGCATTTTAGGCGTGCTGGCACATATTGTGCTTTTCTACGCTTTGATAAAATATCATATTAAAAATGCCTACTCCACTAATGGGCGTTTGCGAAACTTTATATTTATAAATCTTCTTATTATCGTTGGTTATATTGTTTTTATCATGGCAACGGGAACGCTTAACACCATGCCTCTTTTTTTTACATTAGTTGGAATTTCAATAAGTTTGCAAGAGAAAGAGTTGTTCAATAAAAAAACCATATAAAGTATCTATTTAAATTTACTTATTGTTATTAGCGGTACTGCTGTTTTTGGGCTATTAATTATATTGGCCTCTGTTATCTTAGCAAACATTATTTGCCCATAAGGTGAACGTCCATAATCAAATATGATGTAGATATTGCCATTTACATCTTGTGACACATCTGGATAAGAATTGCCATATCTTTTATCAATTACCAGGGAGTATGGCCAGGTTTTTCCATTATCTTTCGAAATAAAAGCCGTTATGTTTTCTCTTAAGGTACTGCTATTAACTACTAAAAGTAAGTTACCTGAACGAAGTTTTCCAAAGTAGGCTCTGCTCTCAGGAGTAGGGCCAATGTCAGTGAATTTCTTTGCTTCGCTCCATGTTAAGCCTGCATCTTTGCTATCGGTCATATATAAGCCCTTAGTGGTTCTCATCGCACATAAAAAATTATGGTCGTCAATATTTACAATCATATGTTCATCATAGCTCCTAACAGAGTTGTCTAAATTTACTTTTGAAAAAAGGCTGAGCGGCCCCAGATAGCTTCCATCGTGAGTTGCTTTATATAAGAATGGTCCGTTTATCTCAGAAGGCGTTCCTATGGAAGTAGCTGTAGTAACCATATTGGGGCCTGACATGGGGAACAGCATCGTCGAACTATCTTGCCCTACAAAGGTTGGTTTGCATACCATCAGCCCCGGAAACATAATAGATGGTTTGGATATAACAAGTTGATTTTTTGAATTTCTTTTGATCATAATTTGCCAAACCTTTAATGATGCACCGTTAATTATATAGCCTTCTGAAACACTCCAGGATAAATGAAGCGTGCCATATTTGTCTTTCCATAATGCCTGGTCAAAAAAGCGAAGGTTTTCGTTGTCTGGAGCAATAACTAACTCGTCATTCTTCCAGGTTGTTCCATCATCTGAACTCGTGGATAAAACCACGTAGTTACCAAGTTGCTCGCCCTTGCTGCCCGCGTACCACGAAGCGAAAATCTCGTTTTTAGAAGTTTCAACTGAGGGCACGCCTTGCCAGCCCCTACTAGCCAACAGATATTTACTATCGGTAACGGGCGAATAAAAAAATAAAGAGTGACTAGTGGAATCTGCGTCTATTTGGGAGAAATTGTATTGCGGAAATGTCTGCGAAGATATAATTGGATTGGCCTTGATTATAGACTTTTTGCATGCGAACAATAGGTTGAAGCCCAAAATTGCGAATAACGAAAAAGCGATTTTATAAATTCTCATATAGGTTAAACATTTAGTTTTCAATTAACTACCAAAATCATTCCAATATATAAATATATAAAAATGCTATAATTCATCGCTGTTTAACAAATGGTGTGTAATAATTTCTACAGAATGAGGAACAGTATGAGTTAAATAGTCCCAGTAGGCTTTTAAATCTTTAGTTTTTATAATTTGGTGTTATACCTATCAATATACTGCCGAATAGGTTGCTTATTTAGCATTAGTGTGAAAACTTAATTTAATTATTTATTAAATTCTTGTTATTTTGATAATATTGGGATCGATTGTGTGTTAATTTTTTAATTTTTTTTTACTTTTATGGATAAATTTATAAAAAGTTGTTACCTTAGAGGTAAACATACCATCATTACTATATGAATTTTTTAGTTACCGGTGCTGCCGGTTTTATCGGTTCAAAACTTGCTGCAAAATTACTTGCGCTTGGAAATGAAGTTTCAACAATTGATAATTTATCTACCGGGATTAGAGATAATATTCCTGATGGTGTTAAATTTCTGGAAGGTGATTGCCATGATGAAGCGGTGGTTAACCAACTTGCAAATTCTAAGTTAGATGCAATATTCCATTTGGCAGGACAAAGTTCAGGAGAGATAAGTTTTGACGATCCTGTTTACGATCAAAAAGCTAACACGCAATCAACCTTATTATTGATGGATCTGGCTATTAAAACGGGAGCTAAAAAGTTTTTGTATGCTTCTTCAATGGGGGTTTACGGCGATCAGGAAGATAAGGCTATTCATGAAGATGTTTTAGCTAAACCCCGATCGTTTTACGGTGTTGGTAAGTTGGCCAGCGAGTATTACATGAAAGTTTATGAGCATTATGATTTAAATACAGTCGCCTTAAGGTTATTTAATGTGTATGGGCCTGGGCAAAATATGGCAAATATGCGACAAGGGATGGTGAGTATTTTTTTGAGTCAGGCTATTAATAACGGTAGTATTTATGTAAAAGGGAGTAAGGATAGATTTAGAGATATCATTTATATAGATGACGTTGTAAATGCATTTATAAGTGCATACGAATCCCCCGTAAAAGGGTTTAATTATTTTAACGTTTGCACAAAGAAAAAAACAACCGTTGAACAATTAGTGCAGGCAATACAAGGGTTATTTAATACCAGCGTGCCTGTAACCTACGCGGGCTCAACTCCAGGAGATCAGTTTGGCGTTTATGGTGACAATAGCAAAATAATTGCTGAATTAGAGTGGGCGCCTAAGACATCGTTAAACGAGGGTATTAAGGAAATGTATGATTGGGCTATATTATCTAAATAATATTTAAACTAAATCACTTATATGAAAATAACAGCACTTTTAACAGGTCGGGGGAATAATACACTTCATGATAAAAACATCTTGCCGGTATTGGGAAATCCCCTGCTATATTATCCAGCCCATGCAGCTAAAATCTCAAAGTATGTTGACAATTTATATGTAAGCAGTGATGACCATAAAATTTTGGATCTGGCCGCATCGTATGGATATAAAAAAATTGTAAGACCGGAGGAATTTGCCCGGCCGGACTCAAAGCATGTGGATGTAATAATGCATGCATTGAAAGTTATGGCAGAAGAAGATGATCATCGCCCTGATATATTAATTGTTTTATTAGCCAACAACGCTATAGTTAAAACATCCTGGATAGATTCATGCATAGAGACGATCTTGAATGACGTTGCGGTATCTGCGGTAGTTCCCGTTTTTCAAGAGCAGGAACATCACCCTTACAGAGCAAAGAAATTAGACAAAGACGGATATTTGGTGCCTTTTGTTGATGATATAGTCAACAAAGACATATCTACTAACAGGCAGGATCTATTGCCAGCGTATCATTTAGGTCATAATTATTGGGTGTTAAATCTTAAAAATTCGGTTTATAGCAACGACGGACTTCCGCCGTGGAAATTTATGGGTAAGACCGTGAAGCCGTTTGTTGTAGATGTTTGTTTTGACATACATACACTTGATGATATAAGAAATGCAGAAAGATGGTTAGTTGATAACTATGAATAGAAAAATACGCCGGTAATGATTGCAGCAGTGCTAAAGAGGTAACAATAAATTAATTAATTAATGATAATTCGTTCAAAAGCCCCACTCAGACTTGGTCTTGCAGGTGGAGGAAGTGATGTATCTCCTTATAGCGAGCTATATGGCGGTTTAATTCTAAATGCTACGATTGATTTATATGCATACTGTACAATAACTTTATTGGATACTCCTGTTATAGAGTTGGTAGCAACAGACATTGCAGAGAAAGTTCAATACCCTGTTGCCGAGTCGTTGCCTATTGATGGCCGGCTTGATCTGATAAAGGGCGTTTACAACAGAATAGTTAGAACCCATAATTTAAAAGATATTCCTGGTATTAGGGTAACCACTTACTCTGACGCACCACCGGGAAGCGGATTGGGGTCATCATCAACAATGGTTGTCGCCATTGTAAAAGCATTTTCTGAATGGTTGAATTTACCATATGGTGAGTACGATATAGCACAAGTTGCTTATGAAGTTGAACGTGTTGACTTGCAGTTGTCCGGTGGTAAGCAAGATCAATACGCAGCTGCATTTGGTGGGTTTAATTTTATGGAGTTTTTGGGTGAGAGTAAAGTAATTGTTAATCCATTGAGGATAAAAAGATGGATCATAGACGAGCTTGAATCGTCAATGGTATTATATTATACCGGGGCTTCAAGGTCATCAGCAAAAATTATAGAAGAGCAAAAGAAAAATACTTCGTCAGGTAACGTCATTGCTATTGACGCAATGCACGCCATTAAGCAAAGCGCAACTGATATGAAGGAGGCTTTGTTAAAAGGAGATATATCAAGCTATGCCAGAATTTTAGGGCAAGCGTGGGAAGAGAAAAAGAAAATGGCGCACTCAATAACTAATGATAGTATTGAGGCTGTTTACAATGCAGCAATGTCCGCTGGCGCAATTGCCGGTAAGGTTTCTGGTGCAGGAGGGGGCGGTTTTATGATGTTTGTAGTTGATCCGGAAAAAAAGCTTAGTTTGGTAAATGCTTTAAATAACTTTAATGGAAAGGTAATCGGTTTTCACTTTAGTGAGGGTGGTTGCCATGGTTGGAAAATTTATAATTCGTAATATCGTGATAGCAATAGTAGAAGCTCAAGTACAGGAATCCATAAAGGTAAAGCAAGCAATTCTTGCTGATGGGGATTTGTTAAATTCAATCCATGCCGCGGCAAGCATGGTTACCGATGCGTATAAAGACAACAAAAAAACCTTACTTGGAGGTAATGGCGGCAGTGCGGCTGATGCACAACATATAGCAGGTGAGTTTGTTAGTCGATTTTATTTTGATCGTCCCGGCTTGCCATCAATAGCCTTGTCAACAGACACATCGATACTTACAGCCATTGGAAATGATTATGGGTACGATAAGCTGTTTTCCCGCCAGGTACAGGCGCAGGGAGTATCAGGTGATGTATTTATCGGGATTTCGACTTCAGGTAATTCAGTTAATGTTATTGAAGCGCTAAAAATGTGTAAAGAAAAGGGCGTCAAAACAATTGGTTTAACAGGGTTAAGTGGCGGTAAAATGAAAGACCTATGTGATATCTGTATAAATATTCCATCGTCGGAAACGCCAAGGATACAAGAGGCTCATATCCTTGTAGGCCATATCATATGCTGTATTGTGGAGGAAGAAATTTTTGGTAAAGATAAATAATGGAAGTTATCATATTGGCAGGTGGGTTAGGTACCCGGTTGCGTGAAGTGGTTAAAGACGTGCCGAAGCCTATGGCACCAATTAACGGTAAGCCCTTTTTAGAACATTTGTTAAATTGGTTACTAGCGTATCCCGTAAAAAAGATTGTATTTAGCGTTGGCTATAAGGCCGAAGTTATTCAGGATTACTTTGGTAATTCATATGGAAATATAAATTTGAGTTACAGCATAGAAGATAACCCATTAGGCACTGGCGGGGCTATAAAACACGCTATGAAGGACATTGCGGATGAGCAGGTTCTGATAGTTAATGGCGATACTTATTTCCCAATTGATATTAATAGGCTATATGCAGATCAAGCAGAAACCAAAGGTGAAATTACACTTGCGGTGACAGAAATGAAACAATTTGATAGGTATGGCTCTATTAATATGGAAGGTAATAATATTGAGAGCTTTAATGAAAAACAATATAAAGACAGTGGCATAATAAATGGGGGTATCTATTTAATAAACAGAAGTTTCTTCAATAGCTTAGATCTACCGGAGGTGTTTTCATTTGAGAAGGAGATTCTGGAAAGGTATGCTGGCGCGGGTAAGCTAAAGGGAGTGATATTTGATGACAGCTTTATAGATATTGGCGTGCCTGAGGACTATAATAAGGCATGCAGTACATTATGAGCAAGGCACTATTTTTGGATAGGGATGGCGTAGTAAATATCGAAAAAAATTATGTTTACAAAATTGAGGATTTCGAGTTTACCGATTTTATAATTGATTTATGTAAAACCTACCAGGAGAAAGGTTTTTTAATAATTATAATTACAAATCAAGCGGGGATAGCCAGGGGCTATTATTCAGAACAGGATTTTGAAATTTTAACAAAATGGATGATCGCTGAGTTCCACAAGCAAGGAGTAAAAATAGCTAAAGTGTATTTTTGCCCCCATCATCCCGATTTTACCGGTGATTGCGACTGTAGGAAGCCGAACCCGGGAATGATTCTGAAAGCCAAGCAAGATTTCGATTTAGATTTATCAGAATGTGTTTTATTTGGCGACAAGCAAAGCGACATTGATGCCGGTATCAGTGCCGGAATTCTCAATAACAACTTAATTTAACGGATGAGAAAAAAGATTTTTGTCATAACAGATACCGGCTGGTGGGACACCGACCAAACGGTATTACCTTATTTGACAGATTTTTTTGACATTGAGGCCAATTTGATTGCTGCCAAGGATAATAACAAATTCACAGAAGAAAGTGTACTAAAATTTGAGAAGGAAAACGGAATAACCGTTAAGATAATTAGACGGTTTAAGCGCATTCGTAATCTAAATAACTTACTCACTTTTTTTAAATTATTTATCAGCATTTCTAAAAAACAAAACAACTACTCCTTAATAAATTATATATATATATGACCCATATATAAACCT
>NZ_CAMLHX010000066.1 GCF_946479965.1 uncultured Mucilaginibacter sp.
GACCACCGAGATCTACACTCTTTCCCTACACGACGCTCTTCCGATCTCTTATCAAAATCGCGGGTGCGGGTGCCGTAAAAGCCAAATTTGTAATCAACATTATCTCCTGGTAAACCAGACCATTCCCACCTCAAATCGGTTGAATTATAGTTCCAGCCTGCAACTTCGCCATAGGAGTGATTGGATATTAATAAATTGGGTGCCGCGGTTCCCATTTCGGCAATATCGTTATCAAAATCATAAGACGCAAGCGTATTAGCACCGAACGCCATTCCGCGCGAAGGCGCGTAAATACCTTTAGCGGTGAGCATTCCGGCCACGTGGGTGGCATGATCAATAACAGATGAATTATCGCCAAAGGTGATGGTCTTTCCGGCAAATTCCTGGTGCGTGCTTAACAACCTTCCCCCATCCCACATGGCCCATTTACCATTTAAAAAAGCGCTTGAGCCGGATAAGTTCAGACCTAAAGATCCACCGGGCTGCACAAGGTTGGTCCCGGTAGTGGCAGCGGCCGTTGTATTATTATGTGTGATAAGATATACAGGAAAGCCCAGAGAATCAATACCTTGAAGAGAAACTATGCCGCCGTTTGGCACTTGCCGGCTTATTGCCCATCCTCTTACCGGTGCCAGGGCTAAAGCCCGTTGTCGCGCTACAGAAAATTTGTTACTGGCATCAATTGCAATTACGTTAAGCTGCTGCCTGTTGGCTTCGGTAACAAGCGGTCGCTGTGCCATGGCAGGCCCAAATAAAACACAACAAAGAAAAAAACACAGCCCAACGTAACGATTAATCATACAACCAGTTAACCGCAACAACAATGTAAACGGCTTTAACAAGTTTCTGCATTTTTAATGAGAATAAGAAATTAAAAAGTGGGGAAATCCGCAACGGGCAACGGGAATAACAACCACAATACGGGCAAAAATTTACCCGCAGCATAAATCATATTAGTGTTAAATATTTTTAAGAATATACTTATAAACGATTTGATAGTCGTTTTAAGAGGCATGAATTAGAAAAACAACAACCATACGTGGTTTTTATTAACAAAAAGCCATACCCGCATTATTTTTGCTTTACGTGCGCGTAATTCCTTGCTATGTTAAAAGCTATACTTCGTTGTTTTTCCGTTACATTATTAATTTTCTGTTCTTTTTGCATAAAAGGATACAGTCAGGTTATACTTTTAGACGACTTTGAAGACGGCTCAATTACATCCAGTCCTACATGGAGTGGAAATACCGGGAATTTCAACGCCAATTCCACCTCGCCGGTTTTAGCCGGTACAAACTCCTTACGGTCAGCCACCGGAAATGCGAATGCCCTTATTAGTTTAAGTAATACAATAAATTTAAATGCTTCCACAACTACGTGGCGGTTTTTGTTTAATAATAATAGCTCAAACCCGGCAGCGAGCAGAACCGGTATTCCGGTAGCTGGCAGCGCGTCATGGCGTTTTTGGGTTGCTGCAACCAATGCAACCACCAGTACCGGAAACGGATATGCGATTATACACAATGGCAACCAGATCCAAGTAAAAAGATATACAAATGGCAATGTGGGCAGCGACATGCTAAGCTATACTTTTCCTTCAAATACGGGCAATTATTCTATAAGACTTACACGCAGCACCACCAACTTATGGACTTTATATGTTGATGCGGGGACGGCGGAGGCAACTACACAGCGAGGCACTACAAACGATAATACTTACTTTAACTCGGGCAGTGCAACTGTTTATAGCGTTTTAGAAGCTTGTGATGCCGGAACAAGCAACCGTTTTGTATGGGACAATATTAAGATATCGCAATCAGCGCTTACTGTAGGTTATAATACCAATAGCGTAATAACTTCCAGCACAATAATTTATCCCGGAGCAATTTCTTACCCGATATATAGCTTTCAATTGACGGCTACGGAAGATTTATATATGCAGTACATGGATATAGCGACTAATGTTAATACAACAAGCGCGTTTGCATCCTTAAAAATGTATCGGTCCACAGACAATGTTTATGATGGAGGAGATACTGACGTTTCTTCAAGTTTTACACAGCTCACAGTAAATAGTACCTACTTAAGGTTTTACAACAACAGTGGCTATTTAGTACCTGATGGTAGCAACTACTACTATTTTGTAGTGGCAACCACGCAAACCAGTTACTCAAATGTCCCCGCAGCTACTACACTTTCAATAAATTCATCGCCCGGCAGCTTTGCCCCAATTGCAAATACCGGCTTCCTGGTCAACGCTTACAGTCATTCGTCGCCAAGCCAGCTTACGTTCGGCGCTTTCAAAGATTGGGTAGGTAACAATACCACTGATTTTAACGACGGTAGCAATTGGTCACCTTCTGGTATGCCTACTAGCACTGACATTGTCCGTGTTGGGGTATTAACATTTTATCGTCAACCAACAGTTACCGCCGCTTATACCGTTGGGGGGGTAATACTCAATACAAGTATTCCATTGTCCGGTGCAATTGCGCTAACAGCGAACGCTAATTTAACAGTAAGCGGCGATTTTACAGTAACATCAAACTTACTTGCCAGTTCCGCTGTATCTTTGGCGGGAACAGGTACAATAGCAGTTGGCGGCGCATTTTATCTAGGCGATGCAACAGTGCCGGGCAATAATAAGACCTTCAGCTTTGCAAATTCTGTTGCACAATTAAATATAACAGGCAACCTACAATTAACTTCATCAAACAATTCAGGCCAAAGGGACCTGAATGCTGGGTTCATAAGCGCAGCCAGTAAAACTTTATCCTTTGCTAATTTGGTTACGAACAATACGGGCACAATAACGTCAACCCTATCTGTAGGCGATAATTCCACTTTAAATTTATCAGGCGCTGCGCCTTTCGGCTCTCTTTCATCAACAGGCACCAATACAATAACCCTGGGCACAGGGTTAACAATTGGTTATACGGGCACTACTCCTACCAATCAAACGGTTTATACTAACGCCGCTATAGCTAACTCAAATTTAACAACGGGCATTGCCTACAACAATGTCGTGTTTTCGGGCTCGGGAACTAAAACCGTATTAGGTGGTGCTTTTTCAGCAGCCGGAACCTTAACAACTTCGGGTACCGCCATTGTCGATTATACAGTAAATAACCCCACCATTGCGGTAACCGGTTTAGTTACTATCGGAACCGGTAGTAGCTTCAAACAAGGCTCGGGCGCTTTAACATTTACAGGATCTCTTAATAGCAGCGGAACTATAACAGGCAGCAGCTCCACTTTCAGCGTTGGCAATTTGACGGCCTTAACCGGAGGCACTTTTACTACTGGATCAGGATTGGTTACACTATCTAACGGACTAGATAATACAGATGGAGTTTTGGTAGTAAATGGTAATATGAGTATAGGAAACGCAGTGCGTCAGTTTGCAGGTACAGGAGTGGGCAGCATGACCTTTGGCTCGGGAACGGTTACAATTGCCAGTGGGGTACAATTATTTGGTGGTACGCTTAACGCAGGTACAGGCTCTATATCATTTGGTAACGGCTTGCAAATTTTTAGCGGCGCGGTGTTTAACGGGGGGGCAAGCCCTGGCACCATGAGTGTTGTATCAAGCTTTACAAATTCCGGAACTTTTAGCCCAAACACAGGTACTATAACTTTTAAGGGTGGCTACACTAACAGCAACACCTTTACCTATGGTGGCGGCACCATAATTTTCGATAATCCTAACAACGCAGCCCAAACTTTGCTTGACAACTCAAGCGGTGGTACAGCTTTTAACAATGTAACTTTTAAAGGTATAAATACAGCGGCGGGTGTTATTAATCTAACAACAAGTGGTTCGGGCAAATACACAGTGGCAAGCACCGGAGTCCTTACATTAGGAAACGCCACTACCAAATTGGCAGTAGCCGGAACAATTACATTAAAATCAGACGCTTCAGGTTCAGCAGCAGTAGCCGCTATTTCATCGGGCTCAAGTATAACAGGCAGTGTAATAACCCAACGCTATGTTACGGGGGGCACCTTAGCATACAGAGGTTACCGCTTATTTTCATCGCCCATTTACGAGGCAACTACAGGCGGAAATAATGTATATGGCGTAGCTTATACAAAAACCAGTGCTTACATTACAGGTACCTCGGGTACCGGAGGGTTCGATCAAACTTCAACCACCCCCACTATTTATCTCTACAGAGAGGACAAAGCACAAAGTTCTTCCCCCACCGGCGGCAATTTCAGGGGGATAAATAAGATCAATAATACACCATCTTACGACTTGAACCTTGATAACGAAGTGGGAATTTTCAACATTCCTGTTGGCAACGGATTCATGTTCTTTTTCAGGGGTAATAGGGCTACTAACTCGTCAACAACTACAACCGTTATACCTGATGCAGCAACTTTCAGCAATACCGGCACCTTAAATCAAGGAACCATTACAGTAAAAAACTGGTATACTCCGGGTAGTACAACATTGGGGTATACACCTTCCGCCAGCACATATTCAAGAGGTTTTAACCTGGTTGGTAACCCGTACGCTTCTACTATAGATTGGGGTACATTCAGCGATGTTACTTCAACTGCCGGCATCTACGGACCCAACATTGCTAATGCGACTTATGTGTATAACGCGGCATTAAAATCTTACGCTGTTTGGAACGGAGCAAGCGGTACCAACAATGCCACAAGGTATATACCAAGCGGACAGGGCTTTTATGTATTAGCTACGACGTCATCACCTTCTTTAAATTTTAAAGAAATTGCCAAAGTGCCAACACAGCAAGTAACAGGCATTAATTTATTTATGGGTACGCCGGCGGCCGAAGAAGTTGCGCCACAATTTGTGCGGGTACAACTAACAAAAGACGAGACCGCCAAAGAAGATATTATATTACAATTCAATAAATCGGCAAAAGAGACATTTGTTTTGGGTGAGGATCTGCCTTATATGCGTGGCTCAA
Source organism: uncultured Mucilaginibacter sp. (assembly GCF_946479965.1). The sequence goes on from NZ_CAMLHX010000066.1 coordinate 4,944, forward strand.
GCGCTGTTAGCTTATCAAGTTTTACCAATGATAATAAAGAAACATCCCTTGCTATAAATCAGGTACCCTTCCCAAAAAAGAGCGTATCTATTCCTTTGAATGTTTTGACCAATGCAACCGGTATTTATCAGCTTGCTTTAACTGAGGCCAAAAACATCCCTCAAATGTTTGACGTTTGGTTAATGGATGCCTACAAAAAAGACTCATTAGATATAAAACATAATTCCACTTATAACTTCAACGTTAATTCAGCCGACGCAACTACTTTTGGAGCAGATAGGTTTAAACTAGTAGTACGCACTAATACCACTTACAGTTATAAACTACTTGATTTTGCTGCCGCCAAGCAAAGTACTGCCGTACAATTGACGTGGAAGGCAGAAAATGAGGAAAACTACACCTATTTTACAGTAGAACGCAGCACCAATGGTGGCAAAACTTTTGAGGTATTGGGAAGCGCAGTTGGCAAAAGTCAGGGCACTTATGGACTGGAGGATAAAATGCCTGCAACCGGTGAAAATCAGTACCGCTTAAAACAGGAAGACTATTTTGGCACTATTACTTATTCTAAAATTATCCCGGTGATGTATACACCCGCCAGTGACGTAATTGCCGATGACCGTATAGTTAGTGTTTATCCTAACCCATCAAGCGCTACACTTAACATAGCTGTTAAAACTACCGGTGTTAATGTTTCAACCTATAGCATAACCATTACAAGCACCAGTGGCCGCACGGTCAAAACAATAAAATCAACGCAGCCCGACTGGCAGGGCAATGTAAGCGACCTGTTACCGGGTACCTATTTTATTCAGGTTATCAACAATAAGGACAACAGCGTTGTAGGGAAAAGTACATTTATAAAAATTTAAGGATCTGTGAGTATGAAATTTCTAAAGAAAGGTGTAGCGTTGACCCTGTTATTGTTATCAGGTTTTGTACGAGTATTTGCGCAAGGGCTCCCCGGCGACTGCGATGATGCGGATGCCTGCCCTGCGCCGCTTGACAACTGGCTGATTATATTAGTGGTTGGCGGCTTAATATTAACAGCTGTGTACTTACACAACAAACAAAAAAAGGAAGCTACAGTATAGCTTCCTTTTTGCTTTATAACGGCTTTATTATTTAACAGGTCCGCGATAACTTACTCCGCTGCCTCCTGCAGGTGGTGCAGACGACGGAGCTAAACTAAGCTGATCAAATATACCCGCAACAATTTTGGGCAGGTCTTCCACATTTTTTTGATAGTCTTTGTGCACCTCGCCTACGCCAAATCCGCGCCAAACCACTTGTTTTGAGCGCCTGTCTACCAAATCAACAATCAGAGTACCTTCCTTATAATGTTCGCGCTCAACTGATGTTCCGGCATAGTAAGCAAAGGGTGCGTCGTAAGCGTAGTAATACGGCCTGTACCAGCCGCCCCAGCCTAATCCTCCCCAACCCAGGCCACCGTAGCCCCAGCCGCCATAACCCGGATAAAAACCACTGCCCACATACATTGGATAATAGTTGGTACGGCTTCCGCGCCCTACTATGCTTGTGTAGCTTACCAACAGGTCAGGATCTTGCTGTTGCAAGCTCAAACCCTTTTGGGTTAAGGCCTGTGTGGCGGCATCTTTTATTTTTGCATCGGCTACAAAATTATTTTCTGATGCTGTGCCATTAGCCGGCGGCATCCATGCAAACGTTCGGTATGCGCTAAGATTAGTGCGGTTAAGGCCTGCTACGTAATAATTATAACGTGTAGAACATGCAGACAAAGTAATAAGTGCCATCGCGAAAAAGATCAATTTTTTCATAGCTATTATGTCTTTCTTTAATAATTATTTAGACAATTGAACCGACAAAGGTTTAAGCTATGGCTAAGATTTATATAAGTTGCGTTAATCACTAAAAAACGTCGCGCAAAAATTGCACCTTTGCATATCCAAAAAAAAATGAGCCAGTATTTTATTATAGATTTCGACAGCACATTTACTCAAGTTGAAGCGCTGGACGAACTTGCCCGAATATCCTTAAAAAATCATCCCGACCGGGAAAATATATATCAGCAGATTGAGGATCTTACTAACGCGTCAATGGAAGGCCGATTGTCTTTCAGTGAAAGTTTAGAAAACCGGGTTAAACTTTTACAGGCCAACCGCGAGCATTTGAAACAGCTGATAAGTCATCTGAAAAAAAAGGTATCTACCTCTTTCTCCCGTAATACTATTTTCTTTAAAAACCACCAGGATGAAGTGCTTATTGTATCCGGCGGATTTAAAGAATTCATTATCCCCGTTGTTACGGAGTACCATATCAAGAAAGAAAATATTTACGCGAACACCTTTGTGTTTGACGATGAGGGTAACATTGTAGGTTACGATCGCGAAAACCCATTATCGCAGGAGGGCGGAAAAGTAAAGCTGCTTAAAGAATTGAAACTGGAAGGTGATATTTATGGTATTGGCGACGGTTATTCCGATTTTCAGTTGAAGGAATCAGGGATGATAAAGAAGTTCTTTGCTTTTACCGAGAATATTGAAAGAAAATCAGTAGCGGAAAAAGCGGATCATATTACGCCCAGCTTTGATGAGTTTTTATACATCAACAAATTACCACGTGCCATATCATATCCTAAAAACCGCATAAAATGTCTTGTTGTTGGCGATATTGAAGAGGAAGCCCTGGCACAGATGCGTAAAGAAGGTTACAACCTGCGTGTACGCGAGACCATTGAAGAAAAGTACGTGGAAGAAGCTGGTGTTTTATTCTGCGACGAAGAAAACCAACCAACGCCGGAGCAAATTAGCAACGCAGGCCGCTTAAAAGTTATTGGGTGTTTTGGAAAAGCTAATAGAAAACTGTCAGAAGCGGCCTGTGACAACGGCGTTATAATATTTGACGACCCCAAGCATAACCCGCGTAACGACGACTTTTTGCCTAAGCGTGTTATTGCTTTTATGAATGAGGGCAAAACGCATACCAGTTGCAATTTCCCTGATTTGCAGCCACCGCGCATAAGCAACGCTCACCGTTTGATACATATCCATAAAAATGTGCCGGGTATTTTGGCTAAAATAAACGAAGTTTTTGCCCGCCACAATATTAATATAGTTGGCGAATTTTTGGTTACTAACCCGCAGATAGGCTACGTAATAACCGATGTTAACACCGGCTACGATCCTGAAATATTGAACGAGCTAAAAGCTATTGAGCATACTATAAAGTTCAGATTGCTTTATTAGTGATCTGAACCTTTTTTACTCGTCGTGATGCGGTAATGGTATAACAAATACAGGTACGGTTGCGTGCCTAACCACATGCTCTGCAACGCTGCCCATCAGCAATCTGTCAAGCCCGGTGCGGCTGTGTGTGCCTACAACTATAACGTCGGCCTTAAACTCTTTACTTGCTTCTATTATGCCGTTAGCTGTATCGCCAAACTCAGTTAAATGGGTAATAGATATGTCTTTCCCAAATTTTTCAATTATCTGATCCACAATTCTGTTTGAGGCCTGGTTTTGTATATCCATTAACTCCACATCGTTGCCACCCATATCCTGCATAGTTCCCCCAAGCATAGGATCAACGTTGCTGGTTAACGGCATTATGGTTGGCTCAATTACATGAACCAACCCTACACGTCCTTTAAAGGCGCGCGCCAATTCAAAACCGTATTCCGCGGCATGCTCGGCTATTTTGCTGTTATCAATACCTATCAGTACTTTTTTGATCTCCATGATTATAAAGTTTAGTGTGAGTTAATTTGATAACCCTAACTTACGATTTATGTTTTGCATGGAGATATTAACGTACATGAAGCGTGTATTATTTATCGCCACCAAACTCCATTAAATAAGCCTTTAAAAACTCATCAAGCTCGCCATCTAATACCGCTTGTGCGTTTGATGTTTCATGATCGGTACGTAGGTCTTTTACGAGTTTGTACGGATGCAGCACGTAGTTACGTATTTGCGACCCCCACTCTATTTTCTTTTTATTGCCCTCCACTTTATTAGATGCTTCCTGACGCTTGCGCATCTCTATCTCATACAGTTGCGATTTTAATAAGCGAATAGCATTCTCTTTATTTTGCAATTGCGAACGCGACTCCTGATTTTTTATAATGATGCCCGACGGTTTGTGATATAAACGCACTGCGGTTTCTACCTTGTTTACGTTTTGCCCACCCGCGCCACCGGCGCGGAAAGTTTCAAACTCTATATCGCCTGGATTTACTTCTATTTCTATAGTATCATCAACCAAGGGATAAACATAAACGGATGCAAAAGAAGTATGGCGCTTGGCGTTAGAATCAAATGGCGATATACGCACCAAACGGTGTACCCCGTTCTCGCCCTTTAAATAGCCATAAGCAAATTCGCCTTCCAGTTGTAACGTAACCGTTTTCACGCCTGCCGATTCACCTTCCTGAAAATCCTGCTCGCTTACTTTATAGCCATTCTTTTCGCCCCACATAATGTACATACGCATTAGCATACCAGCCCAGTCGCAGCTTTCTGTGCCACCGGCACCAGCTGTTATTTGCAGCACAGCATTTAGTTGATCCTCTTCGGCCGAAAGCATATTTTTAAACTCCAGCTCCTCTACCGCCTTAACGGCAAGATCATACTGTTCTTTTAATTCTGCTTCTGTAGCATCACCACTTTTAAAAAAATCAAACATAACGGCCGCATCATCTATTGCCGATGCTACCGCCTGGTATTGGTCTGTCCAAACTTTTTTTAACTTGATTGAGGCTAAAACCTTTTCGGCTTCTTTGGGATGGTCCCAAAAATGAGGGCCAACGGTTATTTCCTGCTCTTCTTTTAGCGCATCGAGTTTTTTATCGATGTCAAAGATGCCTCCTCAGGGAAATTAATCTATCCCTTAAATCCTGGATCTGTTCTTTAGTCATGTGGCAAATATAGAAAAATGTAACCTACGAGGTTAAGCTAAAAACCATAAAAAAACCCGCCTTTTTTACAAAGACAGGCTTGCTTTTCATAGGTAAAATATACTTTAGGCAGCAGTAAGCTGATTTAATACGGTATTTATCTTGCTTCCGCCAAGCATCTCCAACAAGTGTCGTAACGAAAACTCTTTATTGCTCTCGCTTTTAGACTGATCAATAAGTTGCTGCATAACCTGCGGAATTAACGCTTTTGCAGTTTTAAGTGCATCTGCAGGTTCCAAACCATAATAGTTGTTCAGTTTATTGGCAAACTTGTTGACTGTGGTACCTATAAGCGGGTTGCTGCTATAAATATCAGGAAACTCAAAGTACTTGATCATATCTTTCAATTTACCGGTTTCTATCTGGCCTTTCAATACATCAATAATTGAACTCGACGCATCATTGATAATAGCCTCATGATGTTTAACAGGAATTAGAGGGTTGTCTGTAACAGCCGTCCCGGCGTTATTTTTAACAAGCATAAATAGTTTTTCAAACATAAAAGGTCTTTTAAAAATTAAATTATCAATTTGATGATAAAAAATTGGTTTTGTTATCAACGACGTAAATATATTACTTAATTATTTTAACAATGGAAATATAAATTACATTTCGTTGCTGTTTTAATAACACAATTGTAACAATATTGCAATCTTTGAAAACGTGTTCGTATTATAAGCGGTTTATAAATAAAATTTAACTGGTGCGCTAAATTTTAAATTCTAATTTTGCTTCTATTAAAATTTAATCAACTATGTTGCCAAACATCAACTTTACCACTACAACTGCCTATAAATACCTTACCGATCATTACATTGATATGGCGGCAGCCAGCATGAAAGATCTGTTCAGCGCTGATAATCAAAGATTTGCTAAATTCTCTCTTCAATTTGAAGATATTTTGGTTGATTATTCGAAAAACCGTATTAACGACGAAACTTTAGCACTGTTGCTACAACTAGCCAACGAGTGTAGGTTAAATGATGCAATTGCTGCAATGTTTAACGGCGAAGTGATCAATGCAACCGAAGGCAGACAGGTATTGCACACTGCCCTGCGCAATCAAAGCAACACGCCTGTGTATGTTGATGGTAAAGATGTTATGCCCGATGTTAACGCCGTATTAGCGCACATGCAGGAGTTTAGCGATGCTATAATATCAGGCAGTTGGAAGGGTTACACAGGCAAAGCCATTACTGATGTTGTAAACATTGGCATAGGCGGCTCCGACCTTGGACCGGTTATGGTAACAGAGGCCCTTAAGGCTTATAAAAATCACTTGAACCTGCACTTTGTATCTAATGTTGACGGAACGCATATAGCTGAAACCCTAAAAGGTTTAAATGCTGAAACTACTTTGTTTCTGGTAGCTTCTAAAACTTTTACCACGCAAGAGACCATGGCCAATGCTAACAGCGCCCGCGAATGGTTTATCAAGAGCGGCGGCAGCGACAGCGATGTTGCAAAACATTTTGCGGCGCTTTCTACCAATGCCGATGGCGTAGCTAAGTTTGGTATTGATACCAAAAACATGTTTGAGTTTTGGGATTGGGTTGGTGGCCGTTATTCGTTATGGAGCGCTATCGGCTTATCAATTTCATTAAGCGTGGGCTTTGATAACTTTAAAGAGCTATTGGCTGGCGCGCATGCCATGGATAACCATTTTAAAACAGCTGAAGCCAATGAAAACCTGCCCGTAATTTTGGCTTTGCTTGGTGTTTGGTACAACAACTTTTTTGATGCTGAAACGCAGGCTATATTACCTTACGACCAATACATGCACCGATTTGCGGCTTACTTTCAACAAGGCGATATGGAGAGCAATGGCAAATACGTTGACCGTAATGGTGAACCTGTTGACTATTCTACAGGTCCAATTATCTGGGGTGAGCCGGGCACTAATGGGCAGCATGCTTTTTATCAATTGATTCACCAGGGAACTAAATTGATCCCATGTGATTTTATAGCACCTGCACAATCGCACAATCCGTTGGGCGAGCATCATAACATGTTGTTATCGAATTTCTTCGCGCAAACAGAGGCGTTAATGAACGGCAAAACCAGCGAAGAAGTAATTGCAGAGTTAAAAGCCGCAGGCAAATCTGAAGAAGAAATTGAAAAATTAGCTCAGTTTAAAGTGTTTGAAGGTAACCGTCCTACTAACTCTATACTGGTTAAGAAAATAACCCCGCGCAGCTTAGGATCGCTATTGGCTATGTACGAGCATAAAATATTTGTACAAGGCATAATATGGAATATATACAGCTTTGACCAATGGGGTGTGGAGTTGGGCAAACAACTGGCCGGCAAAATACTACCTGAACTAAAAAATAATGATAAAGTTTCATCGCATGATTCATCAACCAATGGGTTGATCAATCAGTATAAGGCCTGGAGGTAAGCCCCTAACCCCCTAAAGGGGGAACAAAATTTAAAATAGAAAAGCCGTTCAGATCAATGAACGGCTTTTCTATTGTTATCTATAATGTCTTATTTTTTTGAGAAGGATACCTGAAACAACTTATCCCATTTCTTCCCGGTAACAAACATACGTTTGCCTTTGGCATCCCAGGCAATACCGTTTAGCACTTCATCGTCTTTATTGCGACGGTTAGGGTACAATTTAGACATATCTATTTTTTGCAATACTGCTCCGGTTTTGGCGTCAATAACTATAATATCATTTGTTAAATAAACATTAGCGTATATTTTACCATCAACATACTCCAATTCATTCACAGAATTTACAGGCCCTTTATCATCGTATACATCAATAAAACCATTTTCCTGATAAGTATCTTTGTTTAGGAGCCAAATGCGGTTTGTACTGTCGTCCATATAAAGTTTCTTACCATCAAAGGTCATTCCCCATCCTTCAACCCCAACTTCGTTCTTGAATGTGTTAAGTAATTTAAAAGTGTTTTTATCGTAGACGTAGCCGATTTTTTCATGGTAAGTAAGTTGTATTATCTTATCGCCTACAACAGCCAACCCTTCCGCGAAAACCTTTGGATCATTTTGCACCGACAATACAACCTTGCCGGTGGCAAGATCAACTTTACGCAGGCTTGAAGGGCCTACAACATCCTGACCCGGTGGCGGAATAACGTAGCCGCCATCACTTTCGTACAAATAACCATCATGGTACTGCAGGCCCTCGGTGTATGATTCAACATCGTGCGGGAATACTTTTTCTATTTTAAAAGTAAGCTGCTCCGGCGCCTTGGCGGGCAGCAATACTATATTAGTAGATACATCATTACTTGTGCCTTGTTTATACACTTTGGCAGTTATGGTCTTTGGGCCCATCGGAAGACTATCGGTTTTAATTATAACCGGTGCTCCGTCTTTGTTTGATGCTACAGTAGTTGATTCCAGCTGATAAACGATAGAATCAGGCACCATATCAGTAGGGTATTTCACTTTTACGGTTACATCAGTACCCGCCTTAACGGTAGTCCCTGCCTCAGGTGAAATAGTGATATCCAGTCCTTTAGGTTTTTCTTCGTTGCATCCAAAATTACATGCGAAGATGATGAGCATTGCGGCAGCTAAATATAGCGCGGGTATTCTTTTCATAATATTAAGTAGCGGATGGCCAAAAAGCATCCTTGATATGGTTTAATTTATAATTTTCTTCGCTTTTAAATAATATGGCGATAATATCAAAACGTACCTCACCCTGATGGTTCATCAGGTAAATATATTCGTCAGCCGCGCCGGCTATTAATCGTTGTTTGCGATTGTCAACAAAGTCCTCCGGCTCGCCAAAGCCATTACCTGTACGCGTTTTTACTTCGGTAAATATAATTACTTTGTCTTTATAGGCAATCAGGTCAATCTCAGCTTTGCCATGACACCAGTTCTCGTCCATTATCTCGTAACCTTGCTGCTCCAGATACAACTTAGCCATTAATTCGCCTTTGCGGCCAAGATCGTTGTGAAGAGCCATTACTTTAATATCACCGAGCCCAAATAATCAGATATAGATTTCTCCACCTTTTTCATCCGCATATACTGACTCAACAAAATATCCTGCTCCTCGGCTGTTTCGGCAACCTGCAGTTCCTTACGCAAGTTCTCTAACAGTTTGCCCACCTTGTGCATCTTTAAATGAAAGATAGCGCCCAAAATGGTGGCCTTCATGTTAGCCTGTTCATCGGGAACGGTTATGCGGTGCATCTCGTACCAGTTATCGCTTAACGTATATTTAGTGGCAATTAGTGTAACAGTAAGGTCAACAATGTCTTTATCAGGGTAATGGATAAAAAATTGCTCTTCGGGCAATACCCCATTCTCCACCTCTTTGCTGTACAGCTCAACAAAGGTTTTGCATGCCGGTTGCTCAAATTCAACATCGTTAAGTTCTGCAATCATAAACGGACCGATATACGTATTGGCAATGCCATCCCAGTCTATTACCTTGTTGCCGTACAATAATAGCAGGCGGATAATCTCTTTTTCCTGGGTAGCTTCGTCCTCGCGTTTTTCTTCAACAGCAGGCTCCGCCCAAAGGTCTTCCGGCGGGTTTGCTTCGCGATGTGTTTGCTGCTGCTGACCATCTTTCTTTGCCTTAGCCTGGCGCATTTTATTCAGCTCCGATAGCAGCGCCCGCTCATCTATTTGTAATATGTGGCTGCACTCCTTTATAAATACCGATGCCTTGATAGAATCGGGTATTTTGGCAATGCTCTCAACTATATCCCTTATTACTTCTGATTTCTTTATCGGATCATTACCCGCCTCTTTTAACAGCAGGTTAGTTTTATAAAGAATGAAATCCTTTTTATTATCCTCAATGTGTTTCTTAAAGCCCGCAGTACCTACCAGGCGCACATACGAATCCGGGTCGTGGCCATCAGGGAAGAGAACTACTTTAACGTTCAGCCCCTCTTCTAATATCATATCCAGGCCACGCAATGAAGCTTTTATACCCGCGGCATCGCCATCATATAAAATGGTGATATTTTTAGTAAGACGACCGATAAGCCGGATTTGTTCAACTGTTAGCGAGGTACCCGATGAAGCCACCACATTCTCTATCCCTGCCTGATGCACCGATATGACGTCGGCGTAACCCTCTACCAGATAACAGTTATCCTCTTCGCGGATTGATTTTTTGGCGAAGTAAAGTCCGTATAAAACGCTTGATTTATGGTAGATCTCCGACTCGGGCGAGTTAACGTATTTGGGGACGTTCTTATCCGTTTTGAGGGTACGCCCCCCAAAGGCAATAACGCGCCCTGTAAAACTATGTATCGGGAACATTACCCTGCCACGATAACGGTCGTAAAGGTTGCCGTTATCCCTTTTTACAGAAAGTCCGCTTTCAACCAAAAACTCCGGTAGATAGCCTTCCTTTATGGCTTGGCCGGTAAAGGCTTCCCATTGGTCGGGCGAATAGCCTAACTCAAATTTATTTATAGTTTCGGTACTAAAACCACGCTCTTTAAAATAACTCAGGCCAATGCTTTGGCCCTCATCGGTATCCTTTAAACTTTCGTGGAAGAACTTAGCGGCATAGCCCGATACGATCATCAGGCTCTCGCGGCGGTTGTCGGCCTCCCTGTCTTCCGGTGCTTCATTGGTTTCTTCTACCTCGATACTGTACTTTTTTGCCAGCCATTTTAATGCTTCGGGATAAGTAAACTTCTCCAGCTCCATTAAAAAAGTAACGGCGCTGCCACCTTTGCCTGACGAGAAGTCTTTAAAGATGCCCTTAGCGGGCGATACCGTAAATGATGGGGTGCGTTCATTAGCGAATGGCGAAAGCCCGACATAATTAGCGCCCCGCTTTTTTAAGGACACAAATTCACCTATCACCTCCACAATGTCGGTGGCTTCCATAATACGGTCTACGGTGGATTTTAATATCATGCCTTAAAATGCAAATGTAGTGGAAATGGAGTATCACCTAAACTTTCTGCACTGGTAAATTACTAATTATTTAACAGCCTGTGGTTTTAAAAATGTAATTGCAATTCCGGCCAGTACGACGATGCTGCCAACAATTTCGTGCGTGCTTAAAATCTCGTTTAAAAGTATGGCGGCAAGTACCGCAGCCACTACCGTTTGGCTTAATAGTGTAATAGATACTGTGGTAGATTCTATAAAGCGAATGGAGTGGTTGATAGCCAGCCAGCCCAGCAGCTGACAAATTATACCCATGCCTGCGAAGTATAACCAGTCGGCGGCAGGATAACTAATCAAGGTATCGTTATTTATCAAGCAAATTATAAACAGCAACACCAGCGCCGCCAGCATGTTGTAAAACATAAAGGTAATGGTGCCCATACGTTGCAATATGTCTTTTGTAATAAGAATATAAATGGCGTACAGCATACTTGCCACAACCGCGAACAGAAAGCCCAAGCCAAATTGCAGGTGCAATACATCGCGCAGGCCCACCAATATAAGCATACCCGCTATCGCTACACCCGTACCTATCCAGAATGCTTTTTCTACCTTTTTACGAAACAGGAAGTAGCTTATTAAACCCACCCACAAGGGTGCCAGGTTAGCCAGCAGCGTTGAAACTGTCGCGCTTATCATTTTAAGCGATAGGTTCCAAAGGCTTATATCAGCGGCAAAAACCAATCCGCCAATTAAGGCAAGTACCAAGTCCTTGCGTTTTACCTTTAAGTTTTGTTTGATAAGGCAATACGGCGCTAAAAAGATCAATCCAAAAAATATGCGGTAAAAAGCGCATACCACAGGCGATGCATCCGCCAGCTTTACAAATATGGGCGAAAGCGAAATGCAGAGAATACCGAGCGCCAGGCTTAATTTTGGATTCATAGGTTTGCAAACTTAGCTATTAAAAATTGTAGGGCAGTAATTTGAATACCCAAATAAAACCGTAAATTGTTGCACCTTAGCTTTACACACTTATATATGAAAAAGTATATTTTCCTGATTCTGTTTCTGGTTTTGGCCGGAGTTTTTTCTTGCGGTAAAAGCTGCGGTTGCTATTTACCAAAGCCCCAACCAGATATAAGAGGAAAAATAAATAATGCCACCTGGGAGCCCTTACTGACGGATACCGTAAAAACCGATTCTGTAACTATGTGGGGCAAACGCAGTTGGGATGAGCTTAAAGTGAAATTTAAAATAGACCCAACCAGTACAGCAACCGATTTATTTGTAGACAAATACGATGCAACTTATACTGTATCGCCGCAAAGCGAAAAAGGGCGATGGATTTACCGCTTAGATAATTCATCATCAGCAAATAAGATCAAAATTTCCTACAGACAGGCCGATAATTTTTTAGAAGGACAGCTCAACTTAACGTTTAAACTCACCACCCCTACCGGAAACATGGCCTTTGACACTTCCCGAATTTATTTTACAAGTACACGTTTCATGGTGAGATTACGTAAATAATCTTAATTTTGCGACTCTTTAATTTTTACAAATGAGTCAACGGATCAAGATCAAAGCTTTATTAGCAAGCACACAAACGGGTATAGATGTTACGGTAAAAGGATGGGTACGCACCTTCCGTAATAATCAGTTCATTGCTTTGAATGATGGCTCTACAAACAGTAATATCCAGATAGTAGTCGATTTTGAAAACACCGATGCGGCATTGTTAAAACGTATAACCACCGGCGCGGCTATAAGCGTTGTGGGTGAGTTAGTTGCATCGTTAGGCAAGGGCCAGAGCGTTGAGGTAAAGGCAAAATCAATAGAAATTTTAGGCGATAGCGACCCGGAGAAATACCCACTACAGCCTAAAAAACACAGCCTGGAGTTTTTACGCGAGATTGCGCACCTGCGTTTCCGTACCAATACTTTTGGGGCGATATTCCGTGTGCGTAACGGCCTTGCATTTGCGGTACACCAGTTTTTTCAGGAGCGCGGGTTTGTTTATTTGCATACGCCTATCATCACTGCAAGTGATGCGGAAGGCGCAGGTGAGACTTTTCACGTAACTAACTTTGATATAGCTAACCCGCCCAAAACAGATACCGGCGAGATAGATTACAAGCAAGATTTTTTTGGTCGCGCTACTAACCTTACGGTGTCGGGCCAGTTAGAGGGTGAGTTGGGTGCTATGGCCTTGAGTGATATTTACACCTTCGGACCAACTTTCCGTGCTGAAAATTCTAACACTACACGCCACCTTGCTGAGTTTTGGATGATAGAGCCGGAAATGGCGTTTTATGATATTGTTGACAACATGGACCTTGCCGAGGCCATGCTGAAATATGTTATTAAATATGCTTTGGATAACAACAAAGAGGACATAGAATTTTTAACCCAACGTTTAACCGAGGAGGAAAAACAAAAGCCGCAGAACGAACGCTCGGAAATGACTTTGTTAGACAAGCTGCAGTTTTGTTTGGACAACGATTTTGAGCGTTTGACTTACACCGAGGCCATTGAAATACTAAGAGAATCAACCCCCAACAAGAAGAAGAAATTCCAATACCAGATTGAAGGCTGGGGTACCGATCTGCAATCAGAACATGAGCGTTATTTGGTTGAGAAACACTTTAAAAAGCCGGTTATCTTAACAGACTATCCTAAAGAAATAAAATCTTTCTACATGCGCCAAAACGACGACGGTAAGACCGTTGCCGCTATGGACATACTTTTCCCGGGCATTGGCGAGATCATCGGAGGATCGCAGCGTGAGGAGCGTTTGGATAAACTGGAGCAGCGTATGGATGAGATAGGCATACCTAAGGATGAACTTTGGTGGTATCTGGATACCCGCCGCTTTGGTGCTTGTCCGCATGCAGGTTTTGGTTTGGGCTTTGAGCGTTTAGTGCTGTTTGTTACCGGCATGGGCAACATAAGGGATGTGATCCCTTTCCCGAGGTTCCCTAAGAACGCGGAGTTTTAATCAACTTGTCATTGCGAGGCACGAAGCAATCGCACGCGGCAAAGTTCGCGATTGCCACGCTATCGCTCGCAATGACATATTTATAAATCGATGCCCACAATAGAACTCAACACCCACATCAACGCCCCTGTAAAACGGTGTTTTGATCTGTCGCGGAGTATTGATCTGCATTTGATATCAACCAAACACACCGGCGAGCAAGCCATTGCCGGTAGAACCAGCGGATTTATTGAATTAGACGAAACCGTTACCTGGCGGGCAAAGCATTTCTTTATCTGGCAAAATCTCACCACCAAAATAACTGAGTTCAATTCACCGCATTTTTTTGTTGATGAAATGGTAAGCGGTGCTTTTAAAAGCTTCAGGCATGAGCATTACTTTTTTGAAGTAGATGGAGGTACTTTAATGCGGGACGTATTTGTGTTTGAATCGCCATATGGAGTATTGGGAAAGCTGTTTAACATCATCACATTAAAGGCCTATATGACGAGTTTGTTAACGCAGCGGAATGGGGTGATTAAGCAGGTGGCGGAGCATGAACTACACTGATTTTGTAATCGAAGACGCGCTACTTAAGCATTTAGTTCGCCTGTTGCTGCATGCCTTTCATTCGATAAACCGGGTGCATATTTTCTTCCGTTCAAAAATTTACCGATAAAGGTATTTCTTACCATAAAGTTATACAAGATTAATACCACAATTAATGTCCCCGGAAGAACTACCAGAAATTTGAAAATAGGATTTATATCAAAGTTGATCAACAGGGCCTGGAAAAACATCACTATTGGTAAATGCACCAAATATATCCAGTATGAAGCCTCGGATATATAACGTGCAACGGGGGAATAGGCGTTAAAAAAACGTAAAAACAAACCTATTATCCCAAATACCGAAAACCATATAGAAAGAGCCTTTATTGCCGCGAATATGTATAAACCGGAGGTTTTTTCGATATTGGGTCGCACCCTAAAGATGGTATAGTGCACAAAAAATAATATCGTGCCAATAACGACGAAAAGCCAATCATCTTTTTGGAATCTCTCAAGATGTTTTTTTTGATGGTATAACAACCAGCCAAATGCAAAAAACAAGGCAAATTGCAAAAATGTCCAGCTAACAAAAGAGAACCATATATAAGAAGAAATAAAACCTTTTCGTTGTACACAGAATATCAGATAAGTAATAACAGCAAATAAAACCGGCGCTAACCTAAACCGGAGAATTACTTCAAAGCCTGCGCTGGTTTTGGGGGTTATGCGGTACGATATTTTTCTGCAAAGCAGGGCAATTCCCCAGCCGCCAATGCAAAAAAAGCACAGAAAATACAAAAACCAAAGGTGCATTGTGCTACCATTTTTCCAGGGGAACGCTTTAAAACCTTCTATCAAGGCCCAAAATGTATTTGCTTTGCCGGCGGCTGTTAAATTAAAATAATTAACAGCTGTAAACACTATCGGGCCTAATATCATCAGCCCTGCTATGAAGGGTAGACCTATTCGTTTTAAACGATTTACTATCATCTTTTCAGGGCCCTTTTCAATAAAAAGCATTGCCGCCAAAAAACCCGATACTACAAAAAATACCGGCATTGCAAATGAATGGCAAAACGCTACCAAAAAATCAAATAATTCATTTACGTTACGCGGGTCTTTAATTGGCCAGAGACTGCCAAAATTGCTAACGGTATAGGTAAGAGAAGAGTGAATAACAACTACCAGCAGCATCATAGTTGCCCTCAGCGTATCCAGTGCATAGATACGGTTTGTTGTTTGCATGGCTTAATTGTAAATAATTAGCGTTAGTTTTATACTTCTTTTACAAACAAATGTAAATAATATTTAACAGGTAGAATGCTGCTAAGTAAAGACCATTCTGCACGACCGGCAATAGTAATACCCGTTTTAAATTTACATTTGATGCTTTTAGCATTATCTTTATTGTTCAGTATGCAATTATTCTCTTCAATAGCAAATGCAGTAAAGGAGTTAACAATATTCTTTGATAGGAATATTGAGTATGTAACATTTGCCGTTTTCCATTATATATTAATTGCCGGAGCATTTTACCTATTTTTTTATGCCTGGAACAAAAAATTCTTTTGGCACATCAAAATTCAACAGCGCTATGCTAAAAACAAAGATGTTATCCGTGATATAAAGTATTCCTTTTCAACCATCATTATTTTTTTCGCCGTTACCCTTTTGGTAGTTTGGGCAAATGAGCAAGGTTATACCCTTATTTACGCACCCGCTAATAAATATGGATATACCTGGTGTTATTTAAATGTATGGATTATGATTATTATGCACGATGCTTATTTTTATTGGACTCATCGGTTTTTACATTGGAAACCAATTTTCAACCGGGTGCACAAAACACACCATTTATCGCGCAACCCAACTCCCTTTTCAGCTTATGCTTTTCACCCATTCGAAGCTATTATCAATGCAGGCATTATTCCACTTATCGCTTTTACTATACCCAGCCATATATCTGCAATCAAAAGTTTTGCTATTGTTCAGTTAATACTAAATGTTTATGGTCATCTTGGTTATGAATTATATCCCAAATGGATTATTAAAAACTGGTTAACTAAGTTTAGCAATACATCTACTCATCACAATTTGCACCACCAGTTTGTAAAATCAAATTATGGCTTGTATTTTAACTTTTGGGATTGGGTTATGAAAACCAACCATGCAAAATATGAAGAATATTTTGATGAAGTTAGCGGGAGAAGCAAAAAAAGTGAGGTTGTTTTAAGTGAGGTAATTGAGTAAGAGAAAGATGAGGTAATAACTAAAAATACGCGATAAGTTCTCAACTCTTCCCCGCAATAACCTCTATTAATCCTACTTATACTCCTTCTGCGTAATCAAAAAGCTAGCCCGCTCCTCTTTATGCAGTGGCACATCCCAGTTGCCCTGGTAGCTTATTTTAGCGGGTAGCAGCTTATCGCGGAAAGGGATCAGCTCAATGTTCATCTTCACATCAAAATCAAAAAGCAGGTTGTGGTATCGCATGTCCACAAAACGGCCGAGTATTGTAAAATCGCGCACGTCAAATATAGTGGTGAGT
>NZ_CAMLHX010000067.1 GCF_946479965.1 uncultured Mucilaginibacter sp.
CACCAGATGGCGTTAAATCACTTAAGGATAGGCCCGGCGTCTGGGCCTGCGCAAAAAATGGAAGAAGTAGAACTCCCGTTAATGAGAGCGTTAGTATAAATTGTTTAAATTTCATGAAGTGATTATATAATTATAGCTTTAAGCTACTTTTTTTACCTGAATAATTTACCGGAGTTCCAGGGCTCGATCCATCTAGTCCTGCCGGTGCCACAACAACATTAAAAGTTCGTTTATCCAACATTCCTTTAAAGCTACCTTTTCTGTCGGCTATACTCAATGTTCGTTTTTTATCGTCCCAATGAAAAGTGATCTCGCTATATTGCCCTTTTTCATAATTATAATTATCGTTCTCATCTTCATACAGCGTAAAATCGCCGTCAGCTCCGGGATATATTCTTATTTCCAGGTTATCCCAGTTTTTTTCCGATGAATACTGCACCTTAGGGCCAATAGGCATGATAGAACCCGATTTAATATATAAAGGGATAATATCAAGCGGTGTAGCTCTCGATACTTTTTTACCACCCCCAAGCTTTTCACCAGTCCAGAAATCATACCATGATGCGCCAGCGGGCAGGTACGTTTCCTGCGACTTTACAGTACTGAAATCCTCGACCTTATCCCGGCCCTCAGTCTTTGTGTACATCGCTGATGTTACCGGATTTACTAATATAGATTTCCCGAACATATATTCACCTGTCATGTCCCACACATTCTTGTCGGCCGCAAAATCCATAAAGAGTGCCCGCATCATGCTTGATTGATGAGCGGTAACATCCCATGATGTGGAATAAATATATGGCAAAAGTCTGTAGCGAATATTAATATACTTTTCAGCGGCATCGTAAACTTTGTCTCCTTTTTTGCCAAACTGATAGATCTCTCTTGGAGCATCAGCACCATGCGAACGCATTAAAGGGGTAAAGGCACCAAACTCCATCCAACGGGCATATAATTCGCGATAATCCGGATCTGCAAGCTTTCTTGGGAATCGGGAAAGAAAAAAACCACCGATATCTGCATTCCAATAAGGTATAGCGCTTAAAGAAAAGTTTAACCCTGTAGGAATCTGCTTTGCAAGTGTTTCCCACGAAGAAGTTATATCACCCGACCAGGTATGAGCGCCATAACGCTGTTGCCCCGCGAATGCTGAACGGGTTAAAATAAACACACGCTTGTCTGAGCTGGTTGCTCGCTGATGATCATAAACACCTCCAACTCCCATTAGCGGATAGGCATTGCGCACCTTACGAAAAGATCCTAAATGGGTTTTTATATCCAGATCTGTAGGTTTAAAACTAAGATGATCCGGTTCGGTTGAATCCATCCACCAACCATCTATTCCAAACGAAAACAAACCCTTATTTAAATAGTTCCAGTTGATATCGCGCGCTTCAGGGTTATAAACATCATAGGGGCGTACACCGGATGGGTAATCTAGTTTAGGCGGCCATAATTCTGAGCCGGATTCCGGCCAGGTATTAAAATCAAGCAGCATATTTTTGGCTTTCATATCCTTGTAAGGCTTGGTTTGAGGACCGAATGAAGACCAGATAGAGATCATTAAGTGTGCATTTAAGTTATGCACATCGCTCATCATTTTTTTGGGGTTCGCAAAATCCACATTCAAAAATTCCATTGAATTCCACAGGTAATTGTTACCCCAATACTGCCAGTCTTGTATAATGCCGTCAAGTGGAACACCCAGTTCACGATATCTTTTCACTACGCCAACTGTTTCATCCTGGCTTTTATAACGTTCTTTACTTTGCCAGAACCCAAAGGTCCAAAGCGGAGACATGGGTGCCTGACCGGTTAGGTCGCGCATTTGGGCTATAACGCCATCGGCGTTACCGCCATACATAAAATAGTAGTCTATTCCTTCGCCTACATCTGAGCTTAATAAGGTTTCGTCCGGCTTATCGCTAAAAGTAGTTGGCGAGTAATTGTCCCAAAAAATACCATAGCCCTTGACAGATTGGATGAACGGCACTACATCCTCTGTGTTGCCTTGCATCATGTTTTTATACACCTGATTACGTTGGTTCAAGTTGCCACGCTGATGTTGACCCAGCCCATAAACAGCTTCGTCTTTATCTAAAATGAATGACTGCGATACACTAAGCGTCTTATTGCCGGCATCATCAAATGGTTTAAAAGAGGCACCATCCGGCTTTTCTTTTAAAAGCAATGTCCCTTTATTTGTCGCATAATTAACAGATCCTGTTTTGAGATCAAGCGTAACTTTAATCTGACTACTGGAAACTTCAAGCAGATCGCCGCGCTTATTTGTTTTAAGTGATGTAGGCGCAGGTTTTTTAATAACAGAAAGGTTCTCTGTTGTAAAAGCACGTCCAACAGGCGCTTTAATTACTCTAATTATGCCGGGGCCATAAAATTGCACCTCTACGGACTGATCTTTAATTACGGCTTTAGCACCTAAAGCGGTTGATTGGTAAGTTTGCGCAAAGCAAACCACGGGGAAAATGGCAACTAATAAAATAGCTGTCTTTAAAAAAGAGTTATTCATTTTAATAATGGTGAAATAATCGGTTATACAGCGCAAAACTATCATTTGGGGCAAGTAAGGGCTTACCTGTTTGTTGAAATATCTACCCGATTCGTTGAAAATAAGGCCCAGGGACGACTATCCTTTATACTGCGACGGGCTTACCCCATATTCATCCTTAAAACATTTACTGAAATAAGCTGCCGTACCGAAGCCGACTTTCGCCGCAATCTCCTGTTGGCTGAATCGTTTCTGGCTCAACAGATGCGCCGCTTTTTTCAGTTTTACCGAGCGGATAAACTCTGTCGGTGCCTGACCTGTGATTGCCATTAATTTCCGGTACAGGCCGGTACGGTCCATGTTCATATCGCTGCTTAACTGCTCAACTGAATAGGAGGAGCTTTGAATATTTTTTTCGATATACCTGATCACTTTTTCAATCAGCTCCTGATCGACCGAAGTGGTTGTTATTTGATCAGGCTGAATGACGATCGAATTTTTAAAGAGCATTTTCCGCTGCTCTTGCTGCGCAATGAGTTTACTTATACGCAGCAATAAAATATCTAGGTTAAATGGCTTGGTAATATAGGCATCGGCACCTGCATGATAAGCCCCGGACTGTACCTCTTCATTGTAACGGGCAGTCAGCAGGATAACGGGGGTATGCGAAGTCCTTATCTCTCCTTTTATTTTTTTACAAAGTTCAATACCATCCATTTCCGGCATCGTAATATCGCTGATTACCAAATCAGGCTGGAATTTATCCATTTTAGCCAGTCCTTCCGTACCGTCGGCTGCGGTAGCTACCTCATAAAATGCACCCAGCTGTTCCTCCATAAAATTGCGAAAAACTTCGTTGTCTTCCACACATAATACCCGATGGCGTTTATCACCAGTGTGTTTTGGTACGGATTCCCGGGATGCAGTAGGCTGAAGGCCCATGGGAATACTGAGTGTAAACTCCGAGCCTTCATTTACCTGGCTGGTCACTGTAACCTCACCACCGTGCAGCTCAACGTATTCCTTTACCATGTTAAGGCCTATACCGCTGCCCTTGGCGCCATCCACCTGGTTTTGCGCCTGAAAATAACGATTGAATATTTTTGACAGATCGCTTTCCGCGATACCAACCCCGCTGTCTGTCACCCGTATAATCAATCGATTCTGTTCACCCGCGCGGATCTGTAATTGGATAAGTCCTCCCGACCGGGTAAACTTAAACGCGTTGGACAAAAGATTATTCACCATTTTTGTCAATTTATCCCTGTCCAGATAAAGAAAAATTTCTTCTGCAGGCATGTCGACATGAAATTTTATAGCCTTCTCTTCACAAACCTGTCGGAAAGGAACGACAATAGGCTCGATGATGTCGGTTATATGTACAAAATTCAGGCGCAGGCTTTCCCCTTTAAATTCGTCCTGTTTAAAATCGACCAGGTTATTGACGATATTAAGCATATTGGAAGCGTTTTTATGAATATTGTCCAGTTGGCTTTTCAACTGTTGATCGTCTGTCTTTTTTAGAACTGATTCCAATGGCGTTAAAATCAGGCTGAGTGGCGTGCGCAATTCGTGTCCCATATTGGTCAGAAAATTGATCTTCATCAAGTCCAACTTTTGCTTTTGCCTGCGGATGATAGTAAGTTTGCTTTGCCACAGGTAAAACTTCAAAGCAGTATAAATGGCGATCAAAGCCAAGGTGATGTAAAGGATGATCGCTATGGGTGTCCGCCAAAAGGGTGCTCTGACGGTAATATCCATTGTTATAACCGGACTATTCCAGTCACTGCTGTTATCTGTTGCCTTTACTTTCAAGGTGTAGCTTCCCGGCGAAACGCCTGTATAGGTAATACGCCCTATTCCATCGGCGGTTGATATTTCATGCCAGCCGGCGTCCACCCCGTCCAGAATATAGCGGTAATAGGTTTGCGTAGGGTTAACATAATTCAATCCAGTAAAACTAATCGTAAAGAAGTTTTGATTATTATTGAGTGCAATTGCCGTCGTTGAACTGATGCTGCGTGTCAAAATCCGATTACCGTTATAAGCTTTGTTTTCCCTGATCTCCTCACCGAAAACTTTAAAGCTCGTAAAAAGAGGAAGTAGTTTTCGAGGTTTAACCGTGAAGCGGTCTAGATCGATCTCGTTAAAACCATTGATCCCGCCGAGTAAGAGATGGTTATCTTTGCTGATATAAACAGATCTTCGCGCAAACTCCTCTTTAATGACACCGTCATAAGTATTAAAGTTAGCCATCGAATACGTTCTCTCATTATTTTTAACACCTACCCGGATGCGGGAAACGCCCCCTGATGTCGATATCCACAAGGTGTGCTCTGCATCTTCGATTATACCTTTGATGCTGTTGTTGACAAGGCCCCTGGTGTCATTCAGGGTCGTAAGGTGCTGTTTACCCTCATCCCACACATACAACCCATCTTGCGTTCCAAACCACAACAGGCCTCTGCTGTCAACAAAGAGCATTTTATAATTATGACTCCCATGCCTGTACATAGCAGGTACCTTATCGCCGTATTGGTTGGGAAAACTGACCGTTTTCTTTTTTATATTATAAGTAAACAGTCCGTTGTTGTTCATCCCTATCAGCAGCCCTTTCCAAAATACCATCTGGTTAACTTTAACGATCCTTTTTTCGTAGACCGCAAGCCGCTTATATTCACCGCTAAGCGGATCAAACTTTCCGAAACCATTGTCCTCGGTTTGCAGGTACATGTTATTTTGTCGGTCAAAAACAACATGGTTAATATTCCCTACGGGGTAATATCGGGTACTTTGGTCTGTAATGCAGTATAAACCGGTGGTGGTGCAAAGCCAAATACGGCCGGTTTTACCCTTTATCATGGCTGTGCAGGAAATATCGGTAGTTGCGGGCGAAAACCTGGTCAACTGCGACGCCTCCCGGTTGTATTCAAACAGCCCCTTGTATGTTCCAACCAGTATATTACCGTTTTTCTTTTCCGAAAAACAGCTGATCGTTATGTCTTCGCCGCTGTTGTCTGGAAAAAATGAACGGCCCAGGTTCCTGAATTTAAACCTATCCGGGTGATAGTAAAGCAGCCCGTGATTTAAAGTGCCTATCCACAACCCATCCTGGTTATCAAAATAAAGTGTGCTTACCTCGGTATTAACAGAAGTGCCGTCCACCATTTCCAGCTTCTTTATTTGTTGTTTTTCAAAGTTTCTGCGATCGAAAAACCACAGACCCTGGGTGCAGCTTATCAGTAAATCACCCTTTTGACTTATAGATAAATAGTTGAGGGCATAATTAACTTCCAATAATTTTTGCCAAATGTTTTTATTAAGATCATACCAAAGCAATACTCCTCCGCCGGGTCCTGTTCTTAACTGATACAGATCATTATTCTTTTGAACGGGGAACAGGGTACTGCTATATTTTGCCTGATCAGCGCTACTTAAAGAGTTTCCGCTTACAATATGTCTGCGGGTATCCATATCCAGGCCCACATAGGCCCCGGATTTATAAAACAGATACACCCGCCTGTTCATAACCGCTATGTCATACAGCATATCCCTTTTTCCGTCAACGACGGATGCGCGCGAAAGAAAGCTGATCAGCTTTCCCGTTTTCTGATTGCGATAGAGGAGTTGATCGCTCCCGGTAAGGAACCATAAGTTATGGGCATCATCCATAAAAAGATCAGCCAAGGGCCCGTGTACGCCCAAATGCGCTAGCACACTGTCTGCCTTTTTCTCAAATCGCCCGGTCGTGTTATCAATAAGCATCAGCTGCCCCTGATTTTTCAGCCAGAGCCGCTCCTTGTTTTCCACGTAACTTCGCAGATAGCCAAGGTAACCTTTCAGTGCATAATGATATTGCGCATTGGTATGAATGTATTCAAATGTGGTGCCATTGTAAATATTGATAATTCCGTTGGTTATAATCACCATACGGCCATCCTGAAGCTGGGTAATGTTCCGGACTTCGTTATTGGCCAAGCCGTTAGTGGTATTTATAGGTGTAAAGGCAAAATGCTGTTGGGCAGTGCTCCTGTTGCATATCAATACAAGAAGGGCAAGTATTGCGCAATATCTGATCAAATAGCTAAAAATACTCCTCATCCCACAATGGCCTTAAACTAACAAAAGGAAACTCCTTTAGCGGCCTAAATTTAGGCTCACCAAAGGAAGTTTCCAACATTTAACCAACTAAAATTAAAATTTATTTCAACTCTGTAAAGGGTGAATATAGTAAGTCTCCAACGCCTTGTGTTTTAACACCTACTCTTGCGAAAGTTACACCTGTAGTGCGTACCGCTGCTTTATCGGCAGCGTTAAGCGTTTTCAAATTAAAGCTGATGGTTACATTACCGGGAACGATACCCGTAAATGAACGCTCGGCCTGCTTTGAGGTGATATCCACGAGGTGGCTTGTGCCTAAATAGAGCACTACCTTTTCCAGATTTGCTGTCGGTACCACTTTTTCCAACTTGAAAGTGGCTGTAAAAACTGAATCAACAAATGTGGTTTTATAGTCAGATATCCAGTGATAAGGCGTTACATTAAAATTAACGTCCTTCGCCTCACCTTTCAGTGTTAATTTAATAGTATCCGGCTGTACCCAGGGGCCCTTACCGGGGCTGTTGACTAAGGAATAGTTACCGTCAAAAGTTACGATGGTATACGTTCCATCGGCCTTGGTAAACATTTTAATAACACCGTATACAAATTTTCCAGGCCCGGTTTGGATCAATTGCAAAGGGTTAGAGCCCCCGGCATCTGATGAAGTAGCCATAACCTGTATAGGCTGGCCTTTATATAAAAACCTGCCTGATATTCTTGAGGTCGGATAGCTTCGGTTATCCAATTCTTTACTGCATGATGAAACAAGCAGGAAAGAAGCCATGGCGAGTCCTATTAGTGAAAAGGCTATTATTTTATTTCTCTTTTTCATGATAATAATCTTTTTAAATGTTATTGAAGGGGATTAAGTACCATCTTCGGATTATTGACGATCCAGCCGTTATCGATGCTAGCATAGTAGGCATTAGGCAAAAATAACAACGGGGTTGATTGACGCTTGTACGATACCTGCCTGGTAAACACCCATTTGCCGTTGTTTGGGTCACCGGCGGCAACTACTTTATATGGATATAATGAGTAAGGATGAGCAATAGGATCGTTGGTTGTACCTGTCCACAAGGTATGCGCTATTCTCCATCTTCTTAAATCCCAGAAACGGTGATCTTCAAACGCGAACTCAACACGATATTCATTTACGATCTTATCAAAAGTTAAGGTAGCCTCTGTAAGTGGC
Source organism: uncultured Mucilaginibacter sp. (assembly GCF_946479965.1). Next base: position 7,806 of record NZ_CAMLHX010000067.1, read on the forward strand.
TGAATACCACCACGGCTTCTCACGGTATTGATATATTGTACTGCCGATGCTTTGTCACCCATTTCAAAAGCTGCTTCGGCGGCAATTAAATAAGCTTCTGCCATTCTTAAACGCGGCATCCACATTTCGCTATAACGCGGGTTAAGACCGGCACCTGCTGTTTCATCCAAAAATTTACGTACCAAAAAGCCAGTTTTGTTTACATAATTCGCTGATATAGATGCAGGTCCGTTTAGAGATGTAACTAACCCATTTGCATCTGATGTTCCGGGATTAGCTGTCTTAATTACCCATGCACCCGCGCCATTTTTATTTAATTGCCCGGCCTGCAGTATTACAGGGATGCTACGGTACGGCGCATTTGGCCAGATAACTGTACCCCACAAACGGGCATCTCTTACTTTAAAAGGATCTTCCACATCATTATAAAACACATAAGATCCATCCGGATTGTTGGTTTTGATCGTCGGGTTAGAACCGTCTTTGTTCTCAAAAGCCTCTACCAGGTTAAGCAAAGCACCCAAGTTATTGCCTTCTGAATAATCACGATGTGTATAAGGCATTGCCTGACTGGTAAACTGCGTAACCTGGTTAGGGCTTTTCCTGTCAAGCGCCCAAATAACTTCGGTGTTACCTGTTTTTACGTTGATGGCATTGTAAAAGCCCAGACCAGGATTGGCAGGATCTGTTTGAAATTTGTAAGGAGTAGAACTGGTAATCAACAGTTTTGCTGCATCAAAGGCTGTTTTATAAAAGCCTGCCGCTTTATCAGCCGGAATACCGGCTTCCCATCCTGCTGTTTTTATAGTCGGCGTTAATTTATTGCCGTAATTAGCAATAGATCCCGCATAAACTGCCGCTCGCGCCTTAAGCAGCAACGCCGCCCATTTATTGGGAACAGATGCACCTACTGACGCGGTACCAGATAATTTTGTCATAGCTAAATCGCACTGATCTATAACGTATTGGTATGCGTCCGCTTCTGTTGAACGTGGAATTTGAAAAGACCCAACATCCATACCCGACTCATAGGTAAAAACCTTGTCGCCTACAATAGGCATACCGCCGAAAGAGCGGGTCATGCAGAAATAATACCAGGCACGCAAAAATATCGCTTGCCCTTCCATATCCACGCGCTCAGTCTCGGGTATGGCCGACTTAGCCGAGTTAGAGCGTACCCCTTCTAAAAATTGATTCAACCGGCGTACAAGCCCATAATCAACCGTTCTGTTAAAATTACGGCTAACTAATTTCTCATCATCCGTAGTTGTTGGCGAACCATACTGCGTGTTAGCCTCATCTAAAAGATGATAATTGCCAACAGCCCCATTATTCTGCCCAAAGCCTACCGATGTATAAAAGTTAGCTAATGTAGCCAGTACAAGACTTCTATCAGAATAGATAATGTCCTCACCTAGTTTATTTACTGAAACTGTGTCCAGGTTTTTTTTGCACCCCATAAACGCAGCGTTTATTACGAGGAGCGCAAAAAGACAATATAATTTGGTTTTCATTTTCGTAGTGGTTAAAATTTAACTTGAACGCCCATGGTGTAAACTCGCGGATTTGGATATGAATTACCGCCATTGCTGGTAATTTCAGGATCAAGCCCACCCGGCATATTGGTTATTTGCGCTATGTTTTGTCCCGCTATGTAAACCCTGAGATTTGAAACGCCTACGCGCTTTAACACCGTGTAAGGTATGGTATAAGCTATTTCAAGATTACGCAACTTTATGTAATAAAGATTTGTCTGCCAATAGTTATTCGGCCAATGCGTGGTCATCCAGTTGTTAGCACCACGTGTAAGCAACGGATATTTGCCTATGTTAAATCCACTGTTTCTATCCCAAATGTCTTTATACCAGGTCGAGTTGTCTGCCAGATACTGAGACACGTTTTGGTTAGAATCAAAATACCGCATATACCCCTGTTGCTCATACGTTGTTCCGGTAGCACCGGCAAAATCAGCCCTGATCTCAAATCCTTTATAGCTTCCACCCAGATTGAAACCAAAATTTATCCATGGCGTGCCGCTGTTTACTCTATAAGTAACCGTTTTCATATCCAGGTCATTGATAAATCCGTCGCCATTAACGTCCTCAAATTTAAAATCGCCGGGGCGAATGGTTCTGTTACCTTCGTGGTCCTGATCAATTGGATAGTTTCTGATCTCTTCCCAGCTTTGAAACTGGCCTATGCCTATCAGCTGCATTGTTCCGTCGCGGTATCTTCCTTCATCGTTGTTCGGGCCGCCTCTATACCTGGCCCAATCACTGGTCCAGCGCTCATCTTGTTTATAACGATATCCTGTTATCCAGCGCGAAAAGGTAAAGTTACCTCCGAAGAAATAATTAACCTCGCCAACTTTGTCTCTCCAGTTGATAGAGCCTTCAATACCACGTACAAAGTCTGAGTTTAGGTTCTCATTTGGACGCGAAAAACCTACCAGGTCCGGCAATAAAACATCTACCCGCCCGGCAGCCAGCCCCGTTTGCTGGCGTTGAAACCATTCAAAGCTGCCGCTAAGGCGGTTATTCAGCAAGGTTGCGTCAACGCCAAAATTTAATGCTTTAACTCGAGCCCAGGTTAAATTAACCGAAGGAAGGCCCGCTATTCTTGCCGTTATAACCTCTTGCCCATTAACTATAGCAACGCCCTGATTACCGTAATTATAGCCGGCCAGATAGTCTAAAGTACCACCAAGTTCCTGCCCCATTACACCATAAGACGCTCTTAATTTAAAATCGTTAATGTTGCTTAACAGCTTACTGTTTTTCCAGAAATCTTCTTCAGAAACACGGTAGGCTACGCTTCCTCCCGGAAAAAACCCCCACCTTTTACCGTCTATGTAACTAGGCGATCCATCATATCTTCCTACAAATTCTGCAATATATTTCCCTTTATAATCATAGTTAACCTTGGTTGAATAATTCTGTCTTTTCGTCAAAAAGCTAAGGTTATCTGTCAGGGTAGTAATTGCCGAAGGTGTATTAGGTATAAACGCAATTCCGTTTGCTGCAGGGCTACCCAACGCGTACAAATTAGGCGAAATATTACTTCTTGCTTCTACACCTGCAACCGCCTGTAAATTATGGCCGCCAAAAGATTTTTTATAATCTAACTGGAAGTTAGTTGTAATATCCCTGCTGTTAGAAAAATTCCGTTCCACATAGCGTGCCGCAGGTAAATTGGGCGCTAAATCATATTTTGATGTAGCAGTGTTATATATATACAGCAAAGGCGATTTTTCATGAAGGTCCTGCTGCGTATTGCTAAACGAATAGCTTCCAAGCGCGCGTGCCTTAAGACCAGGTAAAATTAAAACTTCTATATTGCCGTTAACGGTTATAGCATTTCTTATTTGCGAGTACTTGCCCGAGGTTTCATAACCTACCCAACCATAACTGTATTGAGGATCTACAGCTGAAATACCCGGATACGCGGGATTGTCATTGGCATATGGACGAAGGGTGGGCAGGTTACGGAATGCAGTTTGTTCTGCAAAGCCATAATCATCACCCGGCAAGCCTGCTTGCGAGGTCTCTTCTACACGGCCAATAATACCAACACCTACCTTAATACGCTTACTTATATTGGCATTCACTGTAGATTGAAAGTTGGTCCGCTTAAAGCCATCGCCCAGGTTGCGCATAATTGGCTTTTGCTGAAGGTTACCCACGCTTACATAATAGTCGGTGTTTTCAGAACCACCTGAAAAGTTGAAGCTGTTATAGATCTGCGGCGCTGTTTTGCCCCAAATAAAATCATACCAGTCAAATCCTTTATGCGCGTCGTCAGATTCATTCATCCATTTATCGTACTCTTCTCTGGTTATACTTCGCTGCGAGCTTACTTTTCCGTCTCCGTATGTTTCATTTTGCACAAGAGCTTTTATAAAGGTCTTTACATCGGCAGGTTTATTATAGTTAGCTACTTTTTGTATACCATAATAACTTTGGAAGCCAACTGTAGGCTTTTGGTTGCGTTTTCCTCTTTTTGTGGTAATAACAACTACGCCATTGGAAGCCAACATACCATAAATAGCGGCCGAACCGTCTTTTAACACCGATATAGATTCGATGTCGTTAAAGTCCATATTAGAGAAACTATTGTAATCGCGGGTAACACCATCAATAACGATCAAGGGTGTGCCATAGTTGCGGATCTGTAAGCTTGGTGCACTACCCGGCCGACCGTTGTCCTGTCTGAAGGTAACACCTGGTACCTTTCCAACCAACGCTCCTGACGCCGTAGCGGTACGAGAGTGAGAAAGTTCATCGGCAGTAACCGTTGATATAGCGCCGGCAAGTGTAGCCTTTCTGGTAGTTAAACCAAAACCGGTAATAACTACCTCGTCCAAATTTTGGGTTACTTTTGATAGTTTGATGTCGAGCACGGTTTTGCCGCCTACCGGAACTTCAAGATCCGTATAGCCTACAAATTTAACTACCAAAACCGTGCTGGCGCTGGGTACATCTATTGCGAATTTACCGGCAACGTCAACAGCTACGGCGTTTGTTGTGCCCTTTACTCCAACGGTTGCCCCGATTAAGGTTTCGCCGGTTGAAAGGTCGGTTACTAAGCCTGTTACTTTAAGTGGTTGAGCGTTTTGGGAGTACGCGACGTTATTTAGTGTTACAATAGCTAAAAACAAAACAGCTATTTTTAATGGTATTGTCTTTCCGAGCATTTTAAGCCGGTACAGTATTTCCTTGTGTGTAAAAAAAATCATAAAAAAAATGTTTACAAGTGGTTAATAATTAATTATCGCAAGGCGACGGTCATGAATGAGCACGATGGATGTTTACGAGGTGTTTTTCATATCACTATCTTTTAAGTTAATAAATGGCGAACATTACAATCCACGGATTCGGAATGATTGTAAGGCCCTAATTGGTAGTGCTAAAATGATGAAAGCGCCTTTTACATCGATTTCGTGATTGTTGAAATGATTTGCGCATTAGTTGATTTTTGCCCCTCTGAATAGCCTGAGAGGCTAAAAGTGGAAAAAATGAATTCTTATTACCTAAAAACTTAGGAGTTTGGCAACTTTTTTTTATAGACGCGACAGCAGTGAATTTCGGACATCAGCTGCTGTCGCTTTTTAACGTAACTAGAAGTTTAACTTTCATTAAACGAAATCACATCAAGTGTTTCGCTATTTAAAATCAAACCATAAGGTACCTGTCACAGAAGTGGTATTTAACTGCACATTCTTTTGGCTCTGGGGGCCCATATCTGCAGCCGGGTTAAACTTGGTGCCAATGGCGGGAATTGCGGTCATAAACCCGATATTCCCTTCCGGAAAGGGCGGGTTGGTATTTTCATTTAAAGCGCCAACAGGCTTGGGGGCTTTTAACATTTGCAGATAAATGTGCTCGTCGCCGGTATATACGGTAAAGGGGTGTTCCTTGTTTTGGATGGTCACCCAATAAAGATTGGCATGGTAACCCTTAAATTCGGGATATGTCCAGCTTTCGCCGGTGATGGTATTGTTGTAATCTTTTTGCCATACATTGAGCGTTCCGCCTTTCAGCCTGTTTTTCCATACACGGTAAGGGCCATCGCCCAGCCATTTCATCCCGGTAATGTTTTGTTCCGGATAGTTGAAGGTGATTCCATAAAAATCGGCATTCCCCCGGGGCAGGTAACTGTATTGCAGTTGTACAGGTTTACCCGGCGTAAATATCCATTTTACTTTGAAGTTAGGATCCGAGTAAATAGGTTCAATGATCTGGCTATCGCCCGTAGTGGATTTCCTGATCTCTTTAAATTGCATATTTACGCCTGCTAACACCGGCCCGTCGGATAATGAAACATCGCCTAAAACCGTTTTCACTTTTTTCAGGTAACCGGTAGCAGTATCAAAATAATAGGTAATGGCATCGCAGCTAACAATGATCTGCCCATTCTCTTCCTTTATCGTGCTTGCAGCAGATGAAGTACCCTTTGTCAATTTAGCCGTTATGGTTTGCTGGTTGGCAATTGCCCAGCTACGGCTTACTATTTCATTGCCGGCGCCATCCTTAACGTTCAGCCAAAGCGCCTCGCTGTTTTTCCAGTTAGCAGGTAAGGCCAGTTTAAGGTAACCGCTTGCACCCGGAGCTAAATTATAGCCCTTCACTATGCCCGAGGCGTTAATTGTTGGCGCGGCGGTTTTGTTTAACGGCGATGCAAAGCTGACCAGTTTCCAGTTAAAGCTGCATTGGTTAAGGTTGTTATAGATATAGCGGTTTTCGATATTTAACTTACCGTCAAAGCTTTGCGGCAAAGTAGCGGTGCTTATGTAAACCGGCGACCAGATCTCCTTAATGGTATAAAAGCTGGCCTCCTTCTCGCGGTGTGGACCTACAATTCCGTCGGGCGCATGGTTACCGTCGGCATCCAGTATATTATCCTTGTCGGTACGCACAACCGCACCATCCGCGTATACCCATAAAAAGCCGCCGGCATTGCGCGGGTTGCTCAGCATCTGGTTCCAAAAATCATCCAGACCGGCACCGTGCCCACCATCATAAAGTCCATGCATAAACTCTGTCGGGAAAAAAACATCGTTGCCGTACAGGTTACTGTTTACCACATAATTGTAGACGGGATAGTGTTTGGTGTCGGTGTTATTAAAACGTTCCCAAGGATGTATCACAGTGCGTTTCTGCGGATCATAAAGCGCATAGTCTTTGTCCAGATCACGGTTGAAGCCGCCTTCGTTCCCATTATCCCACAGCACAATACTTGGATGGTTTACATCGCGCACCATCATTTCCTTCACTAGCTTACGACCAACACCTGTATCATATTTAGCCTGCCAGCCGGTTATTTCATCCAGTACAAAAAGGCCCAGGGAGTCGCACACATCCAAGAAGCTCTGGTCGGGCGGGTAATGCGACATCCGTACCGCATTCATATTCATTTCCTTTATTTGCTTAATATCCAGCAGATCAATGGCTTTACTTAATGCGCGGCCCGATTCCGGCCATTCCGAGTGGTGGCAAACGCCCTTAAATATTATCTTTTTGTCGTTCACGTAAATGCCGTCGCCTTTACGTAACTCTACAGTACGAAAGCCGAAACGCTGCGTTATTTGATGAACAACCTTATTACCTGCCTTAATAGCGACCACCAACTTGTACAGGTTGGGCTGCTCCGGATTCCAGGTGGCCATATTTTTAAAGCCATGGTATAATGTAGTGCTATCCCCTTTAGCTTTAACCGTAAATGGTTCACCTACACGCAGGCCTTTCAAGGTCTGCACTTCGGCCTGGATTACCTGGTTGCTGTTGGTATTTTTATCAAAAACATCCAGTCTGATCTGCCCGTTGGCCTTGGCATCAATAGCGATACGATCGATATAGCTTTCAGGAACAATCTCTAAATAAACCGGCCGGTAAATACCGCCGAATATCCAGAAATCGCCGTTCCGCTCGGCCCGATTTACGGAAGCATCGGCCGACATTTTGCTCACCTTCACCTCCAGCAGGTTTTCGCCGTTTTTTAGCAGCCCGGTAATATCATACTTAAACCGATAAAATGCGCCCTGGTGCACCGGGCCGGCCAACTGCCCGTTTATCTTTACCTCTGCGTCGGTCATCACCCCTTCAAAAACAATGTACACCCGCTTATGCTGTGCGTTGGCCCCTAAGCTGAACCTGCGCTTATATAAACCCTCTTCGTCATTCTTCACTTTGTCGTGCCCGTAATTATAGGCACCAAAACCCTGAAATTCCCAGTTAGAAGGTACGGGGATAGTTGTCCACTGTCCGCTTTTGCGCCCTTTCGTACAGTAAAAATCCCAATTAACGGTATGGTCCTTGTCGGTTCCCGAAAGATTCTGACGAATAGTTGCAGTGCCGGTTTGCTGTGCCAAAGTGTGCACTGCAAAAAAAACAAGAAAGGTGATGGATAAAATGGTACGCCGCATACTGAATAGATTTATGCCCGCAAGCTACCAATTTTTTTATTTTGATCCATGATGCCCTATACCAGATGGTACCGTTGGAAAAAGGCATACTATGCATTCATCATTGAGCGAAAAGTATCTTAAACTCGGTCCACGCTTCTCTGGCTTCGAGTGAAAACTTGAATCCATGGTTTTGCAGCACTTCCCGAACAAGAGTCAATCCAATGCCCTGGCCATTGGGCTTTGTACTGAAGAAAGGTGTAAATATTTTTTTACTTGTCTCTTTGCTGATACCCGAGCCGTTGTCTTTAATGGAAATGCTTAACGGGTTGGCGGCGGTACTGATGATGATTTTACCATTGGTGCCAAGGGCTTCGATGGAATTTTTTAAGATATTGATCAGCACCTGCTGCATTTGTTCCACATCCATTAAAACAAGATAATGCTGATTACTTAACTGCCATGTCCACTCAACCTCTTTTTGTTTACCTTCTGCTTCCATCAGTATCTGTACGGATCTGAGTACCTCATGAAGATCCGTTTCTTCCTTAACCGGCTCAGGCAACTTAACCACCTTTGCAAAGTTAGACATGATATTACTTAAGGCCGTATTGCGATTCACAGCTACCGATAAACCGTTTCGATAGTCTTCCCTGTACAGCGGGTCCAACTGGTCTTTATAGTTAAGAAAGGTGTTCAATATTGAGTTGATCGCTCCTATAGAATTATTGACTTCATGAGACATCATCCGGATCACTTTTTCGTACGCGCTCTTTTCTCTTTTATATATTTCATCCGTTAACTCTTCAATAATAATAAAATAGTGCGGATAGCCAAGATCAACAAAATGGGCTTTCCGGCATTTGTATACCTGCATCCCGTTAACGGTGATGCTGGTTGAGTCGCCATCCTGCAAAAGGCACAGTTCCTGCGCTAAAATGTGGGGAATATCTTTCAGATCCTGATCCTCCGGGCCCATGTCCAGCATACGGCGCGCTGCGGCATTGAGCGCTCCAATCTTATTGCCCCCGTCAAGCAGGATGATGCCGGATGGAGAGGCCTGGATGAGCTTGTCCAATAAATGGTTCTTTTCGCTTTGCCTTATCCGCTCTTCCCTTAACTGATCGATCATTTGGTTGTATACAGCTATCAGTTCATCCATCTCGCTGTGGCCAACTTTTACCAGCCGCATATTAAAATCTTTGTCTTTTATCGACTCAATACCCGAAGCGATAAGATCAAAGGGTTGGCCAAAGCCCCGGTACAGCCATATGGTACAAATAAAAGATAACAGGATCAAAACCTCGCCCACCGCAAAAAAAGCCTGGTTCACCTTTAACAGCTGGCTAACCAGGCCGATAAAGACGAGGTGTATTATGACAGCGTAAATAATGAATTTATTTTTGAGCTTCATGGGGTATCTGATATTTTTCCAGCTTACGGTATAGCGTTCCGCGACTTAAACCTAATGACCGCGCCACCTTGCTGATGTTGCTATTATGGAACTCCATTGCCTTTTTTATCATGGAAAGCTCCATTTCGTCGATGGTAAGGCTGCCTACCGCCGGCAAACTGAAGCGCGCGCTCCGGTTACGACCGGCTTCTATCTGGCTTTCAAAATCCCTGATGTCAAGCAGGTCCTTTTCGGCCACCAAAACGGTTCGTTCTACCAGGTTTTTAAGCTCTCTTATGTTACCCGGCAGGGGCAGGTTTTTAAGCCAGGTGCAGGCCCTTGGGTGGATCTTAAGCTCTTTACGGCCATAAATAGTCTTCAGGTTATGGATGAAATAATTAGCCAGCAGCGGAATATCGTCCGACCTTTCGCGCAGTGGCAGCAAATGCACGGTGATGAGGTTGATCCTGTAATATAGATCTTCGCGAAACTTATTTTCTGCAACCATTTGCTGCAGGTCGCGGTTAGTGGCGCAGATTATCCTTACATCAACGGTCCTGGTGCGACTGTCGCCCAGCACTTCGTAGGTCCTGTCCTGTAACACCCTTAATAATTTAACCTGGCTGTTCAGGTCAAGGTCACCAATCTCATCCAAAAAGATAGTTCCCCTGTGCGCCATTTCAAATCTTCCAACACGATCATTTTTCGCATCGGTAAAGGCGCCCCGCTTGTGCCCGAACATCTCACTTTCAAATAAAAAAGAGGAGATGCCGCCTAAGTTGACTTTAATAAAGGGCCTGTTTTTACGTGTACTGTTTTGATGGATCGCTTCCGCGATGAGCTCTTTGCCGGTACCGCTTTCGCCGGTGATCAATACAGATGCATCTGTGGCGCTGATACGGCCAATTGTTTTAAGAACAGACAACAGCTGCGCATCTTCCCCAATAATATTCTGAAAGCCATATTGCTGATTCAACTGCTTCCTGGTGAGCGAATTCTGTGTGGCGGCGTTTTTTGGGTCAGCCAGTTGTAATACGGTGCGGATGGTTTGCACCATGTGGGCATTGTCCCATGGTTTATGAATAAAATCAGCCGCGCCGTTTTTCATACCCTCCACAGCCAGGGCAATAGAACCCCAGCCGGTCATAAGTATGACGGGTAAAGCCGGTTGCAGCAATTTGATCTTTTTAAGCGCTTCCATGCCTTCCTCTCCCGAGGTTTCCAAAGAGAAATTCATATCCAGCAAAACCAAACCCACCGGTTTCTCCTTAATGATTGTATATGCTTCTGCCGGATTGGCTGCTGTCCAAACCACAAAGCCTTCCTGTTTTAAAAGAAGGCTTAATGAGGTTCTTACCGCAATATCATCATCCGTAATAAGGATCATACGTGTTTTATTTTATAGGTAAATCTAAAACTATTCTTCATGTAATGCTGCTGCGGGTTGAATTTTTGAGGCCAGTCTCGCCGGATATAACGCGCATAATATCACCAATAGGTAGATCACAATTGCCCCGATCAGCATGGAGGAATAATAAAATGAAGCCGATCCGAACGCCTCAAATATAGCGAACTGCCAGGCCACGATAATTCCCGGTACTATGGCAATGGTTGCCAGCATGATGACCTCGAGAATGACCTGCCAGTAAATTTCCCCTGCTACCGCTCCGGTGGCGCGGCGTAGACCTATTTCCTGCCGGCGCCGGTTGATGTTCTGGTATAAGATACTGAAGAGACCTAGGACGGTATTGATAATAAGAAAGCCGGACAGGAAGCCCATTACGATTGCTACGCTATTAGTTTGTGCGGCGGCATCTTGCTTATATTGTTTAACCGGCGTAACATTCTCGATAAACTCGCTTTGAAAACCGCTTAAAGCATTTTTAAGTTTTTTATAAATAACGTTATTGATGGGCTGTTTAAGTTTAATCAGGTAGGATGCGCCTGTATCCAGATTAAACACATCCTGTGCGCTTCCATAATCATTTAAGTTTTTCACCACGCCGATTACCTGGCGTTCGCCTGACCCGTATTTGATCGTCCGGCCAACGGCTTCCATTCCCGGGAACAGCAGATCCTTTACCTTTTCATCTATCACCACCGGCGTCTTAATTGCGCCTCGGTCTTCGGCCCTGAACCATCGCCCCGATTGCATAGTGAGCCCTAAAGTGCCGGCCAGCTTTTCATCCGCGTGCAAGTTGGTCCATATTCTGGCGGTATGGCCACCATATTGTAAAGTATCCCCTTGGCGGAATTGCAGACGACGGTACGGGGTGAGATCTGAGAGACTTACTTCTTTTACTTCACTTATGGCTTCCAGGTTTTGCCTGATGGTATCATTGGCGATGTTCCAGGCTTCTATGACCATCAGGTCTTCTATGTCAACATTGGTTTTGCTGGTATTAAAATATTGAGTTGCGGAGAAAAAATATACCAGAAACGCCGTCACCAGATAGGTACTAAATAGCTGGATCACCAGCAGCATGTGCCGCCTCTTCTTGTTCCAGGTTAGTTTGAAAAAGTGCTTAATCATAAATTTCCTCCTTTTAAAGCTTTAACGGCGTGCAGTCGTGACATTCTCCATGCGGGCACTACCCCCGACAAGATCCCGAAGAAGAAAGATGCGATAAGGGCGCATCCTATAACCGTCCAGTTGACGAGAAAATCAGAAGAGGGGCGGATACTTTCATTATAATAGATGATCTTAATGGCGAGCCCAGAACTGATCAGTGTCATCAAAATGCCTAACACACCACCAATGAAGGTGATGATGAGGTTTTCTGTAATGAACTGTCCCGCTAAAACAGCAGACGAGGCGCCGAACGCCTTGCGAATACCGATCTCCGAACTTCTTTCGGATATCCGGTTAACATTCAGGCCCACCAGGTTTAAAGCGGGAACAAGCATAATAAAGAAAATAAATCCGCCCATAAAAATGCCCACCTCCTGAAGATCCGCAACTTCATAAATATCCCTGGCATCCATGTAGATCTCCTCCCTGCCCGGGTTATACTTTTTGTCGATCAGATCAAGCAGTCCTTTTTTTACCGCTGCGACATCCGCGTCTTTTTGCATCAGGATGGTTGCCTGATAATCTTGCTTTATATCACCGGCAGCGATGCGGCGGGTAACAGGTATGAAAATATTGCATTTCTCCGTGCTGTAACGGGGCCTAATTGCTATCAGCACAAAATCTTTTATCACGCCCGTTACCTTTAGGCGTGGACTGGTTGGAAGGTATTTACCTAATGCCTTCCCATCTCCGAAATAAAACTTTTTAACTGATTCTGTAATAATGGCAATAGATTGCGCTTCGGCCACATCTTTCCGGGTAAATGGTTTTCCTTCGGTGAACTCAAACTGGTAGAGGTTCCATACCTCTTCGTCAGTAAAAGCCGCACTTAATACAATTTTTTTGTCTTTTTCAAATGAACCTGTTTGGCCATGTATGAAAATGCTAAGCCGTTCAATATCCGCTATTTTTCGCGCGTCGTTATAGAACGCTGTAGTAGCGTAGCCATTATTTTTAGGAAAGTTGAATCCGTCGAAATAAAGGGTTCTGGACCGGTTTACAGCCGGAGCGATATCGCCAAACATCAGATCTGCCACCCCTGCTGTGATCGAAAAGATCATAATGGTAAAGCTGATACCGAATATGCTGACAGCGGTAAAGAACTTCTGCCGCATCATCACCCGGAAAGCTATTTTTACGTAGTTTTTTAACATGATTTATATTTTTTAGTCATGATTTATTGTACTTGCCTTCCATCAAAAAACCGGATGAGCCGCTGTGTTTTGTTAGCCATGTTTTCGTCATGGGTAACCATCACAATGGTTGTGCCTTCCGTTTTATTAAGATTGAGCATAATATTCATGATCTCTTCGCCCATCACGCTATCCAGGTTCCCGGTGGGCTCATCCGCAAGGATAATTTCCGGATTACCTACAATGGCCCTTGCAATGGCTACGCGTTGCCTTTGCCCGCCCGACAATTGGTTAGGGAAATGCCTGGTCCGGGCGGTGAGGCCCACTTTTTCCAAAGCTTCCAGCGCCTTTTTCCGTCTTTCAGAGCCGGAGATACCTTTGCGGTAGAGTAAGGGGATCTCTACGTTATCCAACACAGACAGATCATTGATCAAATGGTAACTCTGAAAAATGAACCCGAGTTTTCGGTTACGCATATCCGCAAGCATTTTATCGGCATAGCCCGAGATCAGCGTGTCCGCGATCTGTATTGTCCCGGCACTGGGTTCATCCAGTAGCCCCATAATATTCAGCAAGGTGCTTTTACCGCAGCCCGAAGGACCCATTACCGAAACAAATTCTCCTTTGTTAATGGTGATATTCACCTTGCTTAAGGCGATCGTTTCAATTGTACTTGTGCGGTAAACCTTTTCTATGTCTGTTAATTTGATCATATGGTTAAGTATTTATTCAATTTTTTTTCCTTTTTCAAAATCATAAAGGGTCAATACCCTGATATTATAGTAAGCGTCCCAAAAGTTTTTCAGGGATAAGATGTAAGCTCTTCTTGCCTGGTCTTTTTCCTGTAAGGCTATATTCAGGTTGGTGATATTGATATCGTCCAAAAGGTAGCGGTTTCGGGATATTTCATAGCGCTCCTGCGCGGTTCTGTCCGCATCAGCATTATTCTGCATCTGCGCCCTTATCATATTAAACTGCCTTACCTGGGTG
>NZ_CAMLHX010000068.1 GCF_946479965.1 uncultured Mucilaginibacter sp.
TTCCGGAGTTGAAAAGCCTTCCATTCCCCGTTCTACTATCAGTCCCTGTATCTTACCCTGTTCGTTTTTTGCCCAAACAATAGCAAGATCGGCAAAGGGTGCGTTTGATATCCACATTTTGGCACCGTTAAGCAGGTAATGATCGCCTGCATCTTTAAAATTAGTAGTCATCCCGCCCGGGTCAGAACCATGGTCGGGCTCTGTAAGCCCAAAACACCCCATTTTTTCGCCGGTAGCCAGCCTGGGCAGATATTTCATTTTTTGCTCTTCCGACCCATAAGCAAATATTGGATACATAACCAGCGAACCTTGCACTGATGCAGTAGAACGGATGCCGGAGTCGCCGCGCTCTATCTCCTGCATTATTAAGCCGTAGGCGATGTAATCTAAACCAAGACCGCCGTACCGCTCCGGAATAGTAGACCCGAAAGCACCGATCTCTGCAAGCCCTTTTAAAACCTGCTTCGGAAACTCGGCACGCTGGGCATAGTCTTCTATAATGGGGCTCACTTCCTTTTTTACCCAGTCGCGTACACTTTTACGTATCAGCTTATGTTCTTCCGTAAGCAATTCGTCTAACAGGTAATAATCGGGCGATTCAAATTGGTCTGTTTTAGCCATATAACAAATATATATAAACCTTAATGATTTGCTTAACGGGCCGTTTTAATAAATGTTTCATAAAGCGGGCTTTCATCACCTGTGCAGTAACCAACAAAAATTATAAATTTGAGCCATGATTGTAGCTTTACATGGAGCGGAGTTTTTTGCCTATCATGGTGTTTACCCCGAAGAACAGTATACTGGTAATTGCTTTATTGTTGATATAGAAGTTGAGTTTGAGCCGTTGGCGAGTAACGGACTTAGCACAGACGATCTTAACGACACAGTTAATTACGAAGAACTTTATGATATATCTGACCGACGTATGCAACAACCGCAAAAACTGATAGAAACTGTGGCCACATTTATTATGGAAGATATTAAGGCGCAATACAGTATTGTAGAGAAAATAACTGTCAGTATAAAGAAATTAAATCCACTTGCGGGAGCCAAAGTAAAATACACTCAGGTCACTATCAATTATAACCGATAAAATGGCATTTAATAAAATAACAGAAGATATACTTGCCGACGTAATTGCCATAGTTGGCGTAGAAAATGTTTTAACAGGAAAATCTGAGCTGGAAAAATACAGCCATGATGAAACCGAGGATCTGCAATATTACCCCGAGGTAGTTGTAAAGCCTGCAACCCCACAGGAGGTAGCGGCATTGCTTGTGTTATGCGAAAAATATAATATACCAGTTACCCCGCGCGGTGCCGGAACAGGCCTTGCGGGTGGCGCATTAGCCATTTTAGGCGGCTTGATGATTGCAATGGAGCGCTTTAACAAAATACTGGAGATTGACGAACGAAACCTGCAGGCAACCGTTGAACCAGGTGTTATTACCGAGGTATTTATGAACCAGGTAGCAGAGCTGGGCTTGCTTTATCCAATTGATCCATCAAGCAAAGGGAGCTGTTTTTTAGGTGGGAACGTGGCACATGGTTCTGGCGGACCAAGAGTTGTGAAATACGGAACCATTAGAGAGTATATACTTAACCTTGAAGTTGTGTTGCCATCCGGTGATATTATCTGGACAGGGGCTAATACATTAAAATATGCATCGGGTTATAATTTAACACAACTGTTTATTGGATCTGAAGGAACACTTGGCATTGTTACCAAAATAGTTGTAAAGCTTATAGCTGCGCCCACAAAAGATGTTTTAATGCTTGCAGCATTTCCGGACAATGAAACAGCTGCTTCCGCTGTATCCGCCATATTCAGGGCGGGCGTTTTACCGTCGGCTCTTGAATTTATGGAGCGCAGGGGCATTGAGTGGGTTAAAGAAAAAGAAGGCGTTTACTTTGATCTGAAGGACGACGCAGCGGCATTTTTGATGATAGAAATTGACGGAACGGATACTGATGTGATATTTGGTGAGGCCGAAAAGGTAAACGTAGTATTAGAGCAGTTTGGATGTAACGATGTATTATTTGCCGAAACCTCTGCTCAAAAAGAAGAGATATGGCATATGCGTCGTATAATGGCAGTTTCTGTAAAAGCTAATTCTATTTATAAAGAAGAAGATTGTGTTGTGCCCCGGGCTTCATTACCGGTGTTGATAAAAGGGATTAAAGACTCCGGAGCCAAATACGGCTTTGAATCAGTTTGTTATGGCCATGCCGGCGATGGCAATGTGCATATCAATATATTGAAAGGCAACATGAGCGATGAAGACTGGAACAACAAGTTGAAGGATGGTATTAGAGAAATATTCGAACTTACAGCGTCATTAGGCGGAACCATCTCAGGCGAGCACGGTATTGGGCTTGTGCAGCGGGAGTTCATGTCGATAAAATACTCCCCGGTTCACTTCCAGTTATGGAAAGGTATAAAGGATGTATTCGATCCGCAAGGTATTTTAAATCCCGGCAAGATATTTTAAGAGAGAGAATATTTTTTCCTTCCGCAACTATAACATTTGTATCGTTTTAGTGGCAAAAAGAACAACAAATTTTTCACCAGGAAACCACGCGACACTCGCGAGTCCATCTCGCTATTACATTTGGAGCATACCGGGTATTTTTTCTTTTCATTGTTGGGGGTCGGGGTCATAGCAATAAAATCGGGGGTCTTAATACTATCCAAATATAATAAACAAAAGAGAAATATATATTAAACAATTATTAATAATTTACTATTGAGCAATTAGTTGCCGTTTGCTAAAAACATAATTATTGCATAACATTAATAAAATATTGTTAATATTATATATATGGCCATATTTTAGTATTGGTTGTTAATAAGAGCCTTATTTATATATTTTTTATACCAAGGCACCACAATTTAAAGTTGCATGATATACAATTAACTTTAAAGAAATATCGAAATGAAAATTGTTTTACATGGTTATCTGAACAACATTTTAACACGTTCAGCAAATGAAAACATACCGACATACACGCCATCTTCGCGCACCTCAACCGGATAAGTATCTATATAATCATTTTGTCCCGGGTCGCCTCTACCGGTTTTAATGTCGTACGAGTAACGGTGAAAAGGGCAGATAAGTTTTCCGTCTTTGCACCATCCTCCACTCAAGTCGGCACCGGCATGGGGGCAGGTGGCTCCTAACGCATAAATGCCACCCTCATGACCAACCAAACACAGCCCTTTACCATTAACTTTAACTTTTAGCAGAAACGATGCTGTGTTTAACTTGCCATTGTAAGCCTTGTACCAATCCATTTTGGCTAAAAATCAACGCTTAGATCCATAACATTCGGATCTTTTATAACCTCATCCATAGTGGTAGTTAATATTACTTGTTTACGATCAGCCGACAGTACGGCATTAGGATTGTCAACTTTTTTTACGGGCTTGGCAAAATTCAATACAACTTTATAAGGCATATCTATCAACATAGCTTTTGCGGCTGACAATGCTGATTGCGTTTTCTTAAGAAAAGCATTGAATTTATCCTTGTCAATTATCCGCATAAATTTATTGGACGTTATTTTATAAGAATAATAATCCGGGGCAGCTGATAGCGCTGGTTGCGCGCCAATTCCGCCCGCTATAGGCGACCGTCCAGCCATCTGGCTTAACTGGCTGTTGAGGGATAAAACAGAGAGATGATTAAGGTAATACTGCAAATCCTCGGCATCTTTTGCAACATGAGCAATATTCACCTTCATTAAATTCTTTTTCAGGTCCATTTTTACTGACAGGTCGCTATTAACAGCCATTGCCACTTCATTGGTGCTTAATTTTCGACGCGAACTATCAGGAAGAGCAGACAAGAAATTAAGGGTAGTGTCTTTAACCAGTGAAAATTGGGGTGTTGACTTAACAGAATCAGGCATCAGATTCATGAATACAGATATGGCGCGGCTCATATCAAACCCGTAAACCACCTTACATGAACCATCTTCCCTAAAACTGTAAACTTCCTCAATATCAACACAAGAGCTGAAACTAAGCACTACAAAAAAAAGCAAAATTGTAAAGCGTTTTTTCATGTTTAACCAAATATAGTTATTAGAGCTAAAAGGTGAAAGGTTTTTTATTGGGGGAGTAAGTGCAAAAAATCACCCTAATCTCACCTTTCGCCTTTTGCCTTTAACCTTTCGCCTCAAAAACCTACCTTTGCACGCTATGGCGCATCAGGTTCCGGAAGACGGCACATTGCTTCCATTAATGGAAGAGTTTTATACGATACAGGGAGAAGGATATCATACCGGTAAAGCTGCCTATTTTATCCGGCTGGGCGGCTGCGATGTTGGCTGCCATTGGTGCGATGTGAAAGAAAGCTGGGATGCTGAGCTTCACCCTCTTACAGCAGCTGACCAAATTGTTGAAAACGCGTCTCAACACCCGTCAAAAGCTGTGGTGGTTACAGGCGGAGAACCATTGATTTATAATCTTGATTATCTTACGGGGCAGTTACAGAACACCGGTATTCAAACTTTTATCGAAACATCGGGCGCCTACCCCCTTTCTGGCAATTGGGACTGGATATGCTTATCGCCGAAAAAGTTCAAAGCGCCTATGCAACAAGTTGCCGACGCTGCTAATGAATTAAAAGTGATAATTTTTAATAAATCCGATTTCGATTTTGCTGAAGAACATGCGCTGCGGGTAAAACCAGGCTGTAAATTGTATTTGCAGCCTGAATGGTCGCGGTCGAAAGAAATGACACCCTTAATCGTTGACTATGTAATGAATAACCCAAAATGGGAAATATCATTACAAACGCATAAATATCTTAATATCCCTTAATAGTTGTAACTTAGGTTAATAACTATCGTTTCAATTAAGGGTTGAGGAAATTTACATACATATTATTACTCACACTTATATCGTCGTTTTGTTACGCGCAGCAAACTTATTCTACACGTAACAAAGCAGCAATCAAATACTATATTGCAGGCAATCAAAGCTTGGATAACCTGGCTTATGATGATGCCGTTGTAAATCTTCGTAAAGCGATAGAAGCTGACGATAAATTTATCGAAGCACATGCCTTGCTTGCCGATATAATGCGGCAAAGGCGTTTAAATCCACAAAACGTTATTGAAGAATATAAAAAGGTTTTAACATTAAATCCGGACTTTAGCAGGGCAGTTTACCTTAATTTGGGTGAATTCGAGTTAAATCAAGCCAAATATCAGGATGCCCTGCAACATATTCAAAAGTATCTAACCTTCCCATCCATAACGCCTAAAGATATAAGCAGAGCCGAAAAGCTTATTAAAGATTGCCGTTTTAGTATTAATGCATTAAATCATCCGATGCCTTTTAACCCTGTGAATGCCGGCACGGCAATAAATACCGCCGCGGATGAATATTCTCCTGTGGTAACGGCTGACGAAAACACCATCATTTTTACCCGACAAATAAATGGTAACGAAGATTTTTACAACAGTACCAAAATTGACAGTGCCTGGCAAAAAGCTACGTATTTAAGCTCCCGAATTAACACCCCTAATTTCAATGAAGGATCTGAAGCAATATCTCCTGACGGAAAATATCTGTTCTTTACGGGCTGTAACAGGCCCGATGGAATGGGCCGTTGCGACATCTATGTAGTTCAAAAGCGGGGTGACGACTGGGATAAACCATTCAATCTCGGTTCGCCGTTAAACACTTCCGGATGGGAATCGCAGCCATCCATCAGCCCCGACGGTGGCACATTGTATTTTGTAAGTAACAGGCCGGGAGGATATGGCGGGTATGACATTTGGAAATCAAAATTGGGAGCTAAAGGCTGGGGAATCCCGGAAAATCTAGGCCCAACAGTAAATACACCTTATAATGAACAGTCGCCATTCATTCATCCTGACGACAGCACTTTATATTTTTGTTCTGATGGCTGGCCCGGAATGGGCGGACAGGATTTATTTGTTAGCAGATTAAGCAAGGATGGTAAATGGCAGGAACCGGAAAACCTGGGCCATCCCATCAATTCCAATGGAAATGAGACCGGTTTAAGCTTGACGGCAAACGGAGAATACGCCTTTTTTTCATCTAATAAGTTAGAAGGCTCGGGTGGCTTCGATATTTACTCTTTCAAAATGCCTGTAAGCTTAAGACCAAAACCGGCGACTTATGTAAAGGGGTATGTGTTTGATGCCACTACAAAAGCGCCATTGGAAGCCGCCGTTGAAATTGTTGCCCTGCAAGACAGCAAACCCGTTTACCAAAATTACAGTTCGGCAACACAAGGTGATTTTTTGGCGACCTTAACTGCAGATAGAAACTATGGGCTTAATATCTCAAAAAACGGCTATCTTTTCTACTCAGAAAATTTTTCACTTGTCGGCTACAATTCTAGTAAGCCATTTAATATTCGGGTGCTGTTGCAACCTATCGAAATTGGAAATAAGGTGGTGCTTCGAAACATATTTTTTGATACCAATAAATATGATCTGAAAGCCGAATCGCGGAGCGAACTGCAGGAACTGGTCAATTTTTTAGCATATAATCCCTCTATTAAAATAGAGTTATCAGGCCATACAGATAATGTTGGTAATGATGATCTCAATCAAACCTTATCTGAAAATCGCGCCAAAGCGGTTTACCAGTTCTTAATAAGCAGCAAGGTTGATGCTGCAAGACTGCAATTTAAGGGCTACGGCAAATCGCAGCCCATAGCGGCAAATGATACCGAAGATGGCCGCAGTAAAAACCGCAGAACGGAATTTAAGATTGTAGGTAAATAATTAGCTTATTGTTTTGCAAAGGCAAACTTGCCCCAAAAATCTGATGATGAAGTCAATGGCGTACCTGTATTGTTCATATTCATAGGGACGCTTGCGGTGCCAGCAGGATTAACACGTGTGGAACCGCCCCGACGGCCGCCACCACCACTGCCAACGCTATTTACTATTGGAGCATCGCCGCCACCGCCAAAACTCGGTGCTAATCTTACAAAAAGGCCATTTATTTTGATGTTAAATGCCCATTCAGGCGCGGCAGCATCTGTAACAGCGAAAAGCTTTAATGGGATAGCCTCCTCTAACACCAATTCTCCTTCTGCAGTATATTTTATTGAAGCGTAAATATTTTGATCGTTTTTTTGAGCACCCATTAATGGCGGAATACCTGCAAAGCCCATAACACGAATTTTTTTGAACTCCATTGATGCTACTCTCATTTTTAAATTGGCATCATCCAAATGTTCAAACTCGCTCAGATCATCCATATCAGGATGAGGGAAGGTGGTACTGAAAGTTTCTTTTTTCTTTCCGCTTGGATCAATGCTAAAAGTAACACCAGCACCTAAAATATTCTGCTGCTTTTTTCTATCCTTGGTTTTTAAAACCAGATACAAATTATCCTTGTCGCTTGATATTATATAGCTTATATGAGATTTTTCGTTTACGCTTTCTTCATACCCCTTCCATTCGTCAGCATTGCCATCAATTTTAACAACGGTAGGCGCACTTTTTACAACGATGGTTTGAGCATTAACAGTAAAAATTGTGATTAGCGCAAGGAACGAACCTGCAAGACAATAGGAAAAATTTTTCATAATAGTTAGGATTAATCGGCAATCAAATTTAACCTATAATAACAGAAAAGCAAACAAAACTGAACTGCATATAACAGTCGAAATGCATTTAGCCTATGCTATGTTGTTCAAAGGCTATTTAGCCAAGTTTTGTAAGTAAATTTTTACAGTAAGAGTGGGTAATAAAACTGTTTGCGGATGCGTTTAAGCGGTTTTATTTATTTTATCGGCTATTACATCAATACAATTTCCAACATTGTACATTTTTTCAGCAGCATCAAAATCTATCTCTATATTGTATTGTGCTTCGGCATCAATAATAATATCAACCAAATTGGCTGAATTTATTTTTAGGTCTTTTATCAGATCTGTTTGTTCCGTTAACCCTTCCAGCATCGCTTTATCTTCTGTGTACGGCACCAACACCTTTTTTAATTCATTCAGAATCTCTTTTCTGTCCATCAGTTAAATTTTGATAATATTAAACAGGCGTTTACGTCGCCAAATCCAAAGTTGGCCTTCGCCACAGTATTAATCTGCCTGTCTACCTTAGTTGTGGGCAAATTGTTTGACCCAATCGCATCTAAAATTTCCGGCATCGGATCTTCCAGGTTCAAATTTGGATGCGCAAAGTTATACTTTAACTGCAAAACTGCAGCAACTGTTTCAATTGAGCCCGCCGCACTTAAAGAATGCCCCACCATTGACTTTAATGAATTAACCAAAGGGAAGTCATCGCCATTGCGACCAAGCGCCTTAACCCAGTTCTGTATTTCCATTTTATCGGCTATTGTAGCAGTTAAATGCCCGCAAACTAAGTCAATCGCATCAGCCGTTATTTCTGCATCGGCCATGGCCTCCTGTATACACCTAACCACCCCTTCAGACGAAGGTGCCGTCATAGTTCCCCCGTTGCGCTGTCCGCCAGAGTTAGTCGATCCCCCAAGTACTTCGCCGTATATTTTCGCACCGCGGGCCAAGGCGTATTCCATCTCTTCTAAAACCAGAGCACCCGCGCCCGATCCGGGTACGAATCCACCTGCAGAGGCGCTCATTGGTCGCGAAGCACGCTCGGGCTCATCGTTATACTTACGCGATAACACGCGCATGGAATCAAATCCGCCGAAAACATATCTATCTACAAACTCACAACTACCAACAAGCATACGCTTGGCCATGCCATACTTTATATATTCATAACCCATAAATATGGACTGCGTACCTGTAGCGCACGCTGCAGAATTATTAATTATCTTATTGCCTAAGCCCAACCTACCAGAAATATAAGCGGTAACACCGCTGTTCATTATCTGCTCCACCACGCGCGACCCCAGCTTTTTAGACTCGTGCGCGTCAACACGATTAATAGCATTTTTAATTACATCGGTATCAGCCACGCTGCTGCCAAAAACACAGCCTGTATCCCAAAGTGGCAGTTCGCTCACAATTTCATTACCGGCATCTGTCCAGGCATCTAAAGCAGCCTTTATACCGTAAGCAATACCTTTTCCTTTAAGTCCGTACAGGCTGGTTTCAGTTATGTAGTTCCGCAACACATCCCACTCAAAATCAGGTACTCCCCCAACCTGGCAATTAAATTTAAGCTCTTCGTATTCCGGAAAATGTTTTATACCCGAAACTCCATTTTGGATAGCCGTTAGAAAATCAGGCACATTTGTTCCGTTTGGCGCCACAACGCCTAAACCTGTTATTACTACCCGATTATTCATGCTTGTTAACAGTCGCGTTTTTTATAATCCCTGAAAATACACCTTTTGCAATTAATTCCGAATCGGCATTATACATTTCTATAGCACATTTAAGTTTACCGAATCGGAAATACACCTTTTTTGAGGTAACAGTAACTTTTTCGCCGGGCAATACCATTTTATAGAACTCAACATTGGTTGATGTAAGCAGCGGGAACGAATCTTCATGCATTTCAAAACCTTCGTGAGGTGCATCACCTAACATTAAATGTATACCTAAAACAACCAAACCTATCTGCGCCATTATTTCTGTTATGATGACACCCGGCGTTACCGGGTTGCCCGGAAAGTGATCCTCATAAAAAAAAGAATCAGCCTTTAAAGTATACTCGCCTTTAACGCCGTTATCGTCAATGCTCAATATATCATCAACAAACAAGAAAGACGATTTGTAAGGAAGATAGTTTAATATGTCGTTCATTTATTAATAGTCATTGGTCATCGTATCACTAGTCATTGGGTATCCTGCGATAGCTATGAACTATCACCCATGAACTATCAACTACCTGCAATGCTCTCCCCCGTCAACATGTATCACAGCACCATTTATCCACGCAGCCTCAGGTGTACAAAGCAGGTATATAACGTTTGCAACGTCCTCTGGTTTTGTTAATCTTTTAAATGGATTTCTTTGTACGGCACCGGCTAATAAGCGCTCACTATCTGGTATGCGTTTAAGCGATGGCGTGGCGGTTACGCCAGCTTGTATCAGGTTGGTTTTTAAGCCAAATGGTGCCAGTTCAACTGCCATATAGGTATTTAAACTTTCTAACGATGCCTTTGCAACCGAAACCGCAGCATAACCCTCCCAATATTTGTGCGATCCTTCGCTGGTCAGTCCGATAACCCTGGCATCTTCGCAAAAAGCATCAGCAGACAACAAGTCTCGCGACCAATCCAAGATACTTGTAGCCATGGCATAGGTGGTCAGTTGGATGTCGTCAACGCTTAGCGAGGCGCCTTCATCGGCCACTAGCGGCTTTAGGTTGCCACGAGCTATAGAATGCAATAGTAGTTTAACCTGGCGCTTTTTATTACTTACAAAATCAGCTATAAAACCTTTTCGTGCGCTTTCATCTAAAGCGTTAATATTAAACGGGAGTATGGTCACCCCATTTTCAGCGGCAATTTCAGCGAAGTTTTGTTTTACAGCTTTATCAGCAGCGGCAATTTCGCGGTATAAAACCGCCACGTTCATGCCATGGCCAGCAAGCTTTTTGGTAGTAGCAAAACCAAATCCGCTAGATCCGCCCAGAATAATTGCCCAACAGCCCGAAAATTGCTTTTTGTTTCTGTCCACTTAACCTTTCTGAAAAATAAACGTCTAAAATAGCGTAAATCCTGATATTTTAGGATAACCGGGGCATATTAGGCTGCCGTGTATAAATAATTATATTTGCTCGCCATTACGCTGATTTGATATATGGGTTTTAAAATAGTCTCTTTTTGTTTTTTTATGCTGATGGTCGCATCGGTAAACGGAAAAAACCTCCCGCAAAAATTTGACAAGGCGGCGTTTTATGCAGCCATGTCGTCAGGCGATCTCGACGAAGTAAACAAAGAATTGGATGTCATAACTGCTTCGTCAACCCCAAATAAGGCAGGCTATGAAGGCGCCCTTTTAATGCGCAAAGCTGGTTTGATGAAGCGGCCCGCTGAAAAATTGAAATACTTTAAAGCGGGAAGGATAAAATTTGACACAGCATTGATGAGCGACCAGGACAATGCCGAATACCGTTTTTTACGCCTTGCCATACAGGAACACGCACCTAAAATTGTAAAATACAACAAGGACCTCGAGGCGGATAAGCAGTTCATTTTAAAAGAATACAAGAATCTTCCGTCGGTTGTACAACAGGCTATTTTAGGTTATACAAAAAACTCAAAAATTTTAAAAGCACAGGATCTTGGTTAACATATGAGTAAAAAAGTATTGGCTATTTATTACTCGCAATCAGGCCAATTGGGCGAGATCATAGAAAATTTCACATCACCGTTAATTGAAGCCGGCGTTTCTGTTGAAACAGTACGCGTAAGGCTGGTTGATGAACCTAAGTTCCCGTGGACAGGTGATACATTTTTTAGTGTGATGCCCGATTGCCAACTGGATGTACCCGCTGTTTTAGAGCCATTTGAGTTGAAGGAAACTAAGTATGACCTGATAGTGCTGGGTTATCAGGCCTGGTTCCTTTCACCAAGCATTCCGTTCAACTCATTGATGCAAACTCCTCAATTAAGAGCTGTACTTAAAAATACGCCAGTAATGACCGCCACCGGAGCGCGTAATATGTGGTTGAATGCATTTGTAAGGGTGAAAAAGCTCATTAGAGAAAGCGGCGCAAAACTGGTGGGGAACATAGCCTTAGTGGATAAGCATCCTAATCCGGTAAGCTTCGTTACTATCTTCCATTGGATGCTGCACGGAAAAAAAGACAGATATCTAAACATTTTCCCGCCTCCGGGTGTTGCTGATGCGGATATAAAAAATACGCGCGTATTTGGCGCAACTGTTCTTGAACATTTAAATAATTATACTTGGGATGGTTTACAGGATAAACTGGATGCGCAAAAGGCAGTAGTGTTAAACTACAACCTAATGATCATTGAGGGAGTTGCCGGTAAAATATTCAAGGTTTGGGCAAATTTTATCTCTAAAAGAAAAAACAAATTGCCCTGGATAAGGGCTTTTAAATATTATTTATTAATTGCTTTTTTTGCAGGTGCGCCAATAGTTATCACAATTGACGGTATATTATTCAGGTTTACCTCGCCCAAACGCATCAGGGCAAGGAAACAACATTTTTTAAATTTAAACTAACAAACAGGCATGCCCGTTTATATTACAGATACTTCTAAATTTTTACCTAATAAACCGGTAGCTAATGATGAAATGGAGGAATACCTCTGTTTCATTAATGGTAAGCCATCCAAATCAAAAAGTATAGTACTGCGCAATAATGCCATTACTAACCGCTACTACGCTCTGGAAAAAGGTGGCAAATCAACTCACACCAATGCGCAAATGACGGCGCTGGCGGTTAAGGAATTATTTAAAAATGATCCTGAAAAAATAAAAGAGATAGACTTATTATCGTGCGGAACGTCGTCACCCGATCAGATGATGCCTTCGCACGGTGTGATGACCCATGGCTGGTTGCCCGAAATGCGCGCAATTGAGGTGGTGTCGCCGGCAGGCGTATGCTGCGCAGGCATGCATTCGCTTAAATACGCCTATATGGCTGTTAAAACAGGCGATGCTAAACAAGCCATTGCCACTGGTTCTGAACGTTTTTCGGGGCTGCTGGTAGCTGATGTTTTTGAAGAAGAAGCTCAAAAGCTGAAAGAATTAACTGACAATCCGTTCATTGCTTTTCAAAAAGAGTTTTTACGCTGGATGCTTTCTGATGGCGCATCGGCTTTTTTATTAACTGATGAGCCGAACAAAGAAGGCATAAGTTTACGTATTGACTGGATTGAAGGCGTATCCTACGCTAACGAGATGGAAACCTGTATGTATATGGGTTGCGATAAGGAAAAGGACGGGTCAATAAAAGGCTTTATGGATTTTACGCCCGAGGAAATAATGACCAAATCCATTTTCAGTGTAAAGCAAGACATTAACCTGCTAAGCGACAACATCGTTCCGCTGGGTGGCAAAAAAATAAAAGAAATATTTGATCGTAAAGGTCTTTCTGCTAAGGATATCGACTGGTTTTTACCACATATATCCAGCAACTTCTTTAAAAGCAAGATATATGACCTGGTGGAAATCTATGGTGGCGGTATTCCTTACGAAAAGTGGTTCATTAACTTATTTACTGTAGGCAACGTTGGCGCTGCGTCGGTTTATTTAATGATTGATGAGCTGTTCCACAGCGATAAACTAAAAAAAGGCGAAAAGATATTGCTGTTGGTACCGGAGAGTTCGCGTTTCTCGTACATGTACGCGATGCTGACAGTGGTTTAAGCCCCACCCAACCCTCCCCTAAAGGGAGAGGGCTTTATGACGTTGTTACCAAACTGATTTTAGTTAAGTAAATTAAATCTAATTTATAAAACTCTCCCCCACCGGGGAAGATTTAGAAGGGGCTAATGAAAAAAGAAGAAGTTCCGCAGGATATGAGCGCTTTGGGTAAAATAACCAAAGAAGTCTGCTATGCTACGGACGAAACAGGTAAATATACTACCCAATTAAGCAACGGATGGGACGTTAAAATAACCGCGCTTGATAAAGCCTGGGAGGAAATTGACGACCGCGTTGCCGCCGCAAAACAAAAAGTATTGAATAGCGAAGCAAGCCCGCTGCTGCTTTTTATGGAGAAAGGGCTAATGGATATAAAGTTGTTAGCAGAATACACCGGATTTTGGCAATGGCAGGTAAAGAGGCATTTAAAACCTGAAGGGTTTAAAGGTCTATCCGACAAAAAGCTGCAGAAATATGCAGAAGTATTTAATGTAAGCGTTAACGATCTGCAAAACATGAATTTTAATGACGCTTGACTTTAACCATATACAAGCCGCCCATTGCGAAAACGGCGTTACTACAAGTTTATTAAGAAACAGCGGTATACAACAGATCACGGAACCTTTAGCTTTTGGGATAGGTGCCGGTCTTTTTTTTGTATATATTCCTTTTTTAAAGATCAATAACGGGCCGGTAATTGCATTTCGCACGCTGCCTGGTTTAATATTCAATCGTACCTGCAAGGCACTGGACATTCCGGTTGTGCGCAAGAAGTTCTACTCAAAAGAAGCTGCAGAGAAATTTCTGAATGAACGGCTCGCAGAGGGGCACCCCGTTGGTTGCCAGGTGGGTGTTTACTATCTACCCTATTTCCCCAAAGAGTACCGTTTCCATTTTAACGCCCATAATATTATTGTTTTTGGTACCGAGGACGGCAATTACCAGGTAAGCGACCCGGTTATGGAAGGGACAAACGTCATGACACCATACGAGCTGGAGCGCGTACGTTTTGCCAAGGGAGCCCTGGCTCCGAGAGGACAATTATACTATCCCAAAGAACACAAACCGGTTACCGATGAGCAGATAAAACGTGGCATCATTAGCGGAATTAAAAAGAATGCAAGCAATATGTTGATGCCCGGGCCAATTGCAGGCATTAACGGCATTAGATTTACCGGCAGGCGCATAAAAAAATGGCTCGACAAGCTAGGTCCTAAAGAAGCCGGATTATATTTAGCCCAACTTGTGCGCATGCAGGAAGAGATAGGCACAGGCGGCGGCGGTTTTCGGTATATTTACGGGGCGTTTTTACAGGAGGCTCATCCTTATACTAAACAGGACGAACTGTTGGAAATAGCACAAACTTTTACCGAGAGCGGCGATCTTTGGCGCACTGCGGCTGTTCATGCTGCGGGAATTTACAAGGGTCGTTTAGGTAGTCAGGCTGATTTTGATACTATGGGCGACTACCTGTTAGAAGTTGCCGAAATTGAGAAAAAAGCGTTCATCGCGCTAAAAAATATAAAATGGCATTAAGCAATTGGGCGGTAAGTATTGAGAACCTGGGATTCAGATATCCGGGAAATGACCATGTATCGTTTTCGGGCCTTAATCTGCAAGTAGCCAAGGGTGAACGCTTCGGTTTGTTTGGGCCCAACGGTGCCGGCAAAACCACGCTAATGAACCTGATGACCGGCGTACTCAAAGCCGATATCGGTAGTGTAAAACTGTCAGGCAAAGATGTAAACACTTCCGACAAAGCGGCCAACCGTCTGTTCGGTTTTGTACCACAGGACTTTTCTTTTTACCAAGAGCTATCACCAGCCGAAAACCTGGAGTTTTTTGGGGCCTGGGCGGGATTAAATAAAACGCAGATAGCTCAGCGCACTGATGAGCTTTTAAATATCCTTGGTTTAGAAGAGGTTCGAAATAAAGCTGTAGGTAAGTTTTCGGGCGGGATGAAGAGAAGGGTCAACCTTGCTATTGGTGTAATTCATAACCCGGAGATCATTTTTTTAGATGAGCCTACCGTCGGTGTGGATGTACATACGCGCCACGCTATTATGGATTACCTGCAAACGCTGAATAATAACGGCGCTACACTTATATACACCTCGCATCAGTTGAGTGAAGCGGAGGATCTTTGCAAGCACATAGCGTTTATTGATGCCGGGCAAATTATAGCTGAAGGCGACATCGACACGGTATTAGAGGAGCATCGCCATAAAACATTGGAAGAATTGTTTATTGACCTAACCGGCAAAGCCCTGCGCGACTAATGTTTAAACTCTGGATAACCATAAAGAAAGACGTTAGGATATTGCTTCGCGATAGGATAGGCATTGCTTTGATGTTTGTGATGCCCATCGTATTGGTGGTTGTGGTAACAAGTATTCAAAACAGCACCTTTCAGTTGGTAAATAAAAACAAGATCCCTGCGGTGGTATTTAACCTTGATACGGGGAAATCAGGCGGTCAACTTATTAAAGACATTGACAAGATAGGGCTATTCAAAGTTATAACTCCCAAGGGAACCGGTTCTGATAGCCTGATGCGTTACATGGACCAAAACGACGCCATGCTTGGCATCATCATCCCGAACAACTATTCGGAACAAGTTTTGGCTAAGGCAGCGAGCTCGGCAGATAAGGCCATGGCCGAATTTAACGGCAGCGCAGATAGTTTAAACACGTCTGCCCCAACTATTGATGCCTTTAAGGTGTATTACAACCCTGTTTTACAGCAATCGCTACGCTTTTCAATACAGGGGGCCATACAAAGTGCTATGCAGTTGGTAGAAAGCCGCCAAACCCTGCGTACATTGTACTACAATACCAACGAAAAGGAAATGCCCGAAGCACTGGAAAAACAAATGCTTAGCGCTGATACCAAGATCAACATGATAGCGGCATCAAAAGACGGCACTCATACTACACCTAATGCAGCACAACACAACGTACCCGCGTGGACTATCTTCGCCATGTTCTTTATTATCATGTCCTTGGGTGGTAGTGTGGTTAGGGAAAAGATTAGCGGCAGTTTTATCCGTTTAAAAACGCTGCCTACCAGTTATGCTATTGGCATATTATCAAAACAGCTCACCTACCTCGTGGTTACTTTGCTACAGGCAGCAGTGATTTTCTCAATGGGGATCTGGCTGTTCCCGGTTATTGGTTTGCCCGCGCTTAATGTTCCTAATGATGTTTTTGGAACGTTTGTAGTAACGCTTGTTTGTGGTTGGTGCGCGGTTAGCTATGCCATTTGCGTGGGCGTCTTTGCTTCAACACATGAGCAATCTAACGGATTTGGTGCTATATCCATCGTTATACTGGCTTGTATTGGCGGGCTTATGGTGCCCAGTTTTGCTATGCAGGGTTTGGCTAAAACGCTGGCCAGCGCCTCGCCAATGCATTGGGTTCTTGATGCCTATTACAGCCTGTTTTTAGAAGGCGCACAGTTAAAAGATATTCTAAACAATATTCTATCCATATTACTTATTACCGGGGCCTTTCAGTTGTTAACTTACATCGGCCTTAAAAGAAAAAATTTAATATAATTGCCTGATGGAAAAAGCAGCATTAAAAGAGCAACTAAAAACACAAATAATACAGTTTTTAAACTTAACAGACCTTACCCCTGCCGACATTAAAGACGATGAGCCTTTATTTGGCGACGGTTTAGGTCTAGATTCGATTGATTCGCTTGAATTGATAGTGCTGCTTAAAAAAGAATACGGTATCAGTATTAACGACCCCAAAGAAGGCCGCAAGGCATTGGTTGACATTAATACAATGGCCGACTACATACTGGAGCACGGCAAAAAATAGGCAATTTGCAGGGTGTTCCGTTTCATATGAATGTGATACAATATGAAACACTTGAAATGCTTTTTTTTGTAAAATGTTGAATATTAATGGTTTAATTTTTCAAGTGAAACAAAATGAAACGACTTATTCGTCAGGAAATTTAGCTGTAAATATTGGTTAATCATTTGATTATTAAACGATTGTGAAAATACGCTTTTTTGTTTCACAGTGAAACACCTGAGAGAATGCTTTTTTGATTAAATATTGGTTCAGCGGTATCGTATCTAATCATCCATTTTATAAAGCAGAACAAGCTAATTCTTCGGTCCACATCTGCAGTTTATCCATAAAAGTTGCACTATCATTACATTAACATTTGTTACTTTTGCCAAAAGATTTTTAATGGGAGCTGAAGGCAGATTACAAGTATTACTACAAGATCCCGGCCTCTCTGCTGATCTGAAAAGAATTGCAGAGAAGGTGCTGAACAATGAACGCATCAGTTTTGACGATGGCGTTTTACTTTATCAAAAAGGCGAGCTGGCCTATCTGGGCACTTTGGCCAATTATATTCGCGAACAGCGCCACGGCGATGTAACTTATTTTAACCGCAATTTTCATATTGAGCCTACTAACCTCTGCGTTTACGACTGTAAATTCTGCTCGTACTCCAGGCTTATAAAACAACGATCAGAAGGCTGGGAATATACCATGGACGAAATGTTCGACATCGTAAAAAAATATGATGGCGAACCTGTTAC
Organism: uncultured Mucilaginibacter sp.; assembly: GCF_946479965.1. The sequence continues at coordinate 17,866 of NZ_CAMLHX010000068.1, forward strand.
CGAAGTACATATTGTTGGCGGCGTATTACCACAGTATGATGTACCCTTTTATGCGGAGCTTTTCAGCAAAATAAGGGCGCACAGGCCTGATCTGCATGTAAAAGCCTTAACCCCGGTAGAATATCATTACATATTTAAAAAAGCTAAAATAGATAACGCCACCGGCATGAAAATGATGATGGATGCCGGTTTAGGCTCTATCCCCGGCGGTGGTGCAGAAATATTTGATGAAGGGATCCGCGACCAGATAGCGAAGGATAAGTGTACATCGCAACAATGGCTGGATATCCACGAGGAATGGCACAAATTAGGCGGCCGCTCCAACGCCACTATGCTTTACGGGCATATTGAAGAGTTTCATCACCGGGTTGATCATATGGATCGCTTACGTAAGTTACAAGACAAAACAGGCGGCTTCCAGACTTTTATCCCGCTTAAATTCCGCAATAAAGATAACCAGATGTCGCATGTGCCTGAGGTGAGCGTTATAGAGGATCTGCGCAACTATGCCATCGCACGTATATATTTGGATAACTTTGACCACATAAAGGCTTACTGGGCCATGATAAGCCGTAACACGGCACAATTATCGCTCAATTTTGGTGTAGATGATATAGACGGTACTTTAGACGATACCACCAAGATATATTCAATGGCCGGCGCTGAAGAGCAGACACCCGCCATGAGCACCAAAGAATTAGTGGAACTGATAAAGCAAGTGGGCCGCCACCCAATAGAGCGCGATACTTTATACAATGTAGTTACTGATTATAAAGATCATCAGTTTGCCGAGGAAAAGAAGCCGCAGTTTTATAAGCTGCCGGTGATTAATTAGGTCATGGTTCATAGTTGATGGTTCATAGCTGTATCATCAATAATTAAATAACTAAAGACCAATGACAATTTACTAATGACTAAGACACTTTATATAGTCCGCCACGGACAAACAGAATTAAACAGGCTGGGTATAGTGCAGGGGCGCGGTAAAGATACCGACCTGAATGATGAAGGCCGCCGCCAGGCCGATCAATTTTACCACGCTTATAAAAATGTTTCTTTTGACAAGATTTACATATCGGCCCTAAAACGCACGCAGCAAAGCATACAGCAGTTTATTGATCAGGGGATACCGTATGAAAAACTTCCGGGCCTTGATGAACTGGCATGGGGCGTACATGAAGGGCAGCCCAGCACACCCGAAACCAAGGCTGCATTTTTACACATTGTTAGAGATTGGGTAGCCGGAAACCTTGACAGCAAATTTGAAGGTGGTGAAAGCCCGAATGAAGTGCAGGCAAGGCAGCGTGAGGCGCTGGAGATAATTATGTCACACCCGGAGGAAGAAACCGTTCTGATATGTATGCATGGCAGGGCAATGCGTTTGTTTTTATGTTTGCTAACAGGTAAGCCTGCAAGCGAGGCAGAAGATTTTCCGCACCAGAACCTTGTATTGTATAAGGTGATATTTGACGGCAGCAAATTCAAAATAGCCGATTTTAACAACGCAGAACATTTAAAACATCACTGAAAGCCATACGTGGAAAAAATAAGAATTTCGGCAGTTAGTTATACTAATTCCAAGCCTTTTATATACGGCATTCAACATACCGACCTTATAAATAAAATAGAACTGAGTTTGGATATACCTGCTGATTGTGCGCAAAAGGTTATAGACAACCAGGTTGATATAGGGCTTATCCCCGTGGCTGCTACGCTTAATATGCCCTATTGGGACATTGTAGCCGACTATTGCATCGGGGCAACAGGAGCGGTTAATTCTGTATTTATATTCAGCAATTGCGAGATCCATCAAATAAAGCGGCTTCAGCTTGACCCTGAATCGCGTACATCCAATAATTTAGCCCGTGTACTCCTTAAAAATTACTGGAAGGTAAGTCCGGAATTTATAACGGATGCTCCTGATTATTCTAACTTAACCGATAACGAAACAGCCTTTGTGCAAATAGGTGATCGCACGTTCGGAAAAAAGGAAAAATTCGCTTTTGCATACGATCTGGCCGGTGAGTGGCATAAATTTACCGGATTGCCCTTTGTTTTTGCAGCATGGATAGCTAACAAGCCTATCCCACAAACCTTTGTGGATGAGTTTAACGCCTCGCTAAAATACGGCTTACAGCACCGCGAAGCTTTATTTGCCGAAATACCGGAAAGGGATGATTTCGATATTCATGATTACTTAATGAATAAGATAGATTTTGAATTAACAGAAAGCAAAAAAAAGGCGTTGCATCTTTTCTTGGAATATTTAAAAACGTTATAAAACAGTAAAGCCCTGTTACTACAAGGCTTTACAATGAATTAAATAACAGTAAGGTTTACTATATTATACTGTTTTCAGTTCCTTATTTCTTCTGAATATAGCCATCAGCGTACCAATTACCATTATTATGGTACCCGCCCATAATAGGTTTATAAAAGGGAACTGAATAGCACGCATCACTATATATTTACGTGCGCTTGGTGGCTGCTGGTACAGGGTGATCTCCACCATATTCTTCTCCGGAATTATTTTAGAGAAGCGAAGCTTTATACCCAGATCGTCTACTTTGTGAGCAAAATCAAAAGCGTTACTATTCTTTATCAGGTAAATTGGTGTGGCCGTGTACGTTTTACCGTTTGATACCACTTGTAATTTAGCTTCAACAGCCACATCTTTCTCGTTAAGCTCTATGCTTTTTACCTTATCAACTTTCGATATGCTTTGAAGCAACACATAGCCCTCCCTGAATGGCAGGGTATCTCCTACCGCAACCTCATAAACTAAAGGTGCTTCATACTTACTGGCATCATCCTCCCCTTCATGGCTATCTGCCTCGGCAGTTTCATCATAGGTGATGGCATTTGCCATGTTTACGTGGGTATAGATATCGCTGAACAAATAATGCCGTGTATCAGGGGAAGAGATCAAGCCCATTTTGCGGTTGGCCTGCGCATTGGGTTTCAACACAAACTCTTCGGTAATCTTGCCATCTTTATCAAATGCTTTGTATTGCACTTTAAAGTAATGGTTTGGTGGCGCTATAGAGTCGCCTACGTAAGTCACCTGGTACTTGCCCATTTGCACAGGCGTGTTTTTGTACATGGTGACATTCTCCAACGGATTGTTTTTTCCCTTAATAAACTCTTCAGTATACTGCTCGCCGGTCGTATTTTCTGATATAACCTTACTGGTACCCGCAGAAATAAGTGCGCCAACCATTATCAAACCAAAACCAATATGCGCCACTGCCGAGCCCGCCAGTTTAAATTTACCTTTTATGGCATCAGCCAATACTTTGCCGTTAGCTAATATAGAATAGATACCGCCCAGCATAACCAATACAAACGCGAAGTTGAGCTTATAAACGCCGGTTAAATAAGCTATAGCGCCCGTTAGCAAGGCAGCTACACCAATGTAAACAGTTGTAGTTATGAAAAACTGGGTGGTATTGGTTTTTTTGTATTTTAAAAACTGGGTAACACCGGTAAGCAGGGTTATAATTATTGCAAAAGATGCTTGTATG
>NZ_CAMLHX010000069.1 GCF_946479965.1 uncultured Mucilaginibacter sp.
TGGTAGTATAGGGTGCACTTATATCCATATCGCTGCATAAAATCATCTGCATATATGAAATGTTAAATTGGATATTTTCATTTTGAATGCTTATTCGTTTATTTGTTATACGGCTGCTAAATGAATTATATAGACATTATTTTATTATTAGTGATCGTGCTGAGCGTGTGGTTTGATATACAACGCGGCTTTATTACATCATCATTATTTCTTCTTTCCTGGATATGCAGCCTCACCACTGGTTTCCTTATTTATAAGCCTTTTGGCAGCTTATTGCTAAAGGTTTTGCCTGTTGTTGAGTTCTGGATAAACCCGCTTTCTTTTATTTTAATCATTATAACGGCGCGTTTTATTTTTGACAGGATAACTACTCTGATTTTGGATAACGTCTCCGAGCGGATGGATGAGCACATTGTTAATAAAACAGCCGGTCTTATTCCGGGGATTGTAAACGGGCTTATATGGGCTGCGCTTTTAGCCACATTTTTCTTGTTGGCCCCGCTAACTAAGTTGTCCAGAGATACGCGTGACGCCCGTTTTACCAAAGTATTAATAGCAAAAGTAAGCTGGCTGGAAAAGAAGGTCTCGCCAATATTTGGTGAAGCTTTTAACAAAACCCTCCGTAAAACTACCGTTGACGGCGAGCATGATATGGTGAGCCTGCCGTTTAAAGTTAAAGACGCAGCAGTACGCCACGACCTTGAAGCAGAAATGCTGATTCTGGTTAATACGGAGCGTGCGGCAAAAGGATTAAAACCGGTTGAAGCGGATGAAGAATTGGCGAAAGTAGCACGTAAGCACTCATTGGATATGTTTGTTCGGGGTTATTTTTCGCATTATACGCCCGAAGGAAAGAACCCTTTCGATAGGATGCGGGAGGACAACGTTATTTTTTTAACTGCCGGCGAAAATCTTGCCCTATCGCAAACATTGGAAATGGCTCATGATGGCTTAATGAAATCGCCGGGACACCGTGCTAATATCCTTAATCCAACATTTGGGCACCTTGGTATCGGCATAATGGACGGAGGGATATATGGCCTAATGATCACCCAAAATTTCAGAAACTGACACCTATGGTGCAAGCTGAACTACCGGACCTATTATTATAAGTGCAGGGTAGGTTAGTTGTTTACTTTCGGCTAAAGCAGCCAGGTCTTTAACGATGCCTTTTGCAGATTTTTGTTGTGGCAGTGATGCATGTTGTATAATGGCTGCAGGCGTATCACCTTTACCTGCCTCAACATACGCAGCAGATATAATGGGAATCTGTTTCATGCCCATATAAATAATTACCGTGGTATTGCTTTGCATTGCCAGTTTCAAATCGGCAGAAAGGGTGCCATCTTTTTTAGTGCCCGTTATTGCCCAAATACCCTCGCTTACCGCACGATGGGTTAAAGGTATATCGCCCAGACCGGAAGCCTGCATACTGGTTATACCGGGTATATAATGCGTTTTAATGCCATGTTCACGCGCATATAATATCTCTTCAAAGCCCCGTCCGAAAATAAATGGATCGCCACCCTTCAATCGTACTACTCTGCCCCGGCTAAAGGCAAAGTGCTTTATCATGGCATTTATATCTTCCTGTGGTGTGTAAGCGCCGTAAGGCTGTTTACCTACATAAACGTGATCGCAATTTTCGGGAGTTAGGTCAAGCAGTTGTTTATTGGCTAAATTGTCATATAAAACAGCTCCGGCTGTTTGTAATACTTTGTAAGCCTTTACCGTAATAAGTTCTGGGTCGCCGGGGCCGGCTCCAACAACAAACAATTCTGGCATAATTTCTTTTTGTTCCATTTTTATCCGGGGGAGATGCAATAATCAAGCAAGCAAATATAACCGCTATTTTAAATTTGCTATGGTTAAGAAAAAAAATAAACAATAAGCTGACTATTTTAACGGGAAACAGCACCTTTTTACATACTTACCGTATAAGTGCTAACTTTATAAATATTTAAACAACGCGCCTGCAGATGAAGCCAGTTTTTATTCCGCAATACATCAGCGATTATTTGAAAAATAATAATCATTCGGCGGCAACGCTACAGACAATAACTGATGCCTATAATCGTAACCTGGTAAAAGACGGTGTTCCCGATATTTCTATAGTCATGCCTGCTTATAACGAAGAGGAGAATATTGTGCCGACCTTAGCTTCGTTGTGTAATAACTTAACAGGGAAAAACGTAGAGATAATTGTAGTGAACAATAACTCAAAAGATAAAACCGAGGAGCTGGTTAAAGCGTGCGGAGTAACCTGCATTCTGCAAACCATACAGGGGATAACACCTGCACGAAATTTTGGGCTACAGCACGCTCGGGGCAAATATATTTTGAACGCCGATGCAGATACTATCTACCCAAGAAACTGGATAGAGGAGATGACCAAGCCGCTTGAGAAGCCGAGTGTTGCTATTACTTATGGCATATTTTCATTTATACCTATTGGTAGTACAGGTAGAGTTACTTATTATTTTTATGAGTGGTTTGCAGAGTTAACGCGTTTTTATAATAAGTATAAAAAAAGCGAAGCTGTAAATGTGTACGGTTTTAATTCCGGTTTTAGACGAGAACAGGGTTTGCAGGTTGATGGCTTTAACCACCCGCCGGGAACTAACGAAGACGGGCATTTGGCGCTTAAATTAACCGATAAGGGTTTTGGGAAAATGTATCGCGTAAGCAACGCTGTGGTATGGACGACCGACCGCCGGATACAGATCGACGGCGGCTTGTGGAAAGCCACAGCCAAACGTTTAAAACGAGTGTTAGATATTAAGTAGTAAACAAGTGGGAATAATCTTGCTTTAATTGAGCTAAAACCTTTTCTAAACCGGCATCAAGCGCTGTTACCAGTGCAGTGGGCTCGCCTGTTTGTGTTTCAAGATCGGTTACATACGGAACAAGAGAGGTAACTCCCATATTACCGAAGGTTGATTTGAGTTTATGAGCAATTTGCCCAACCTCGGTCCAATTATTTTTACCTGCGGCATCTTTTATTTTTTCAAAATCCTTAGCCACAAAATCAACAAACATCACTATCATTTTCTCTACAAAAGCAGGATTGCTTTTACCGATTGCTTCGATCATTGAAATGTTGTATAACCTTTCCTCGGGTCCTGTTGATGATGTTGGCTCATCGTAAATCGGCGCACTTTCAATTGGCTCTGCCGGATTGCTTGCCAAATTCAAAACCTCTGTTATTTTTTCGTGCAACTTTTCTTCAGCATAAGGCTTGGTAATATAATCGTTCATCCCCGCATCGCGGTATAACTTAGCATCGCCCTGTAAGGTGTTCGCGGTAAAGGCTATAATGGGTATCTGTGCTTTTTCGGCGTCAGGCAGTTCCCTTATATGGCGGGTAGCGGTTATTCCGTCCATTTCGGGCATTTGTATGTCCATCAATATTAAATCGTAACGGTGCTCCTTCACTTTATCTATCGCTTCTTTTCCATTTACGGCTATATCAACGCTGCCACCCCATGATTCGAGCATAGTTTTAACTAAAAACTGGTTGAGTTCAATATCCTCGGCAACCAATATCTTTTTATTAATTTTTGAGAGATTTAGTACAGGCCTTTTAATTTCACTCACCTCCTGTAACTCACCGCGTTTAAAAGGCAAGCTAAAAGCAAAGGTACTGCCAGTATTTACCTCGCTGTTAAGTTCAATACTGCCGCCTTGCAGTTCAACAAGGTTTTTACAGATGGACAATCCGAGCCCCGTGCCGCCAAATTTGGTAATCTTTGAAGAACCCTTAACAAAGGGCTCAAAAATGGTGCTTATGCGATTCTCCTGGATGCCAATGCCCGTATCTTCTACAACAAATTCGACAATTACGTCGGTATCGGTGTAATGAAGCAGGCTAACATTAACATTAATTGATCCCTTGTTGGTAAACTTAATGGCGTTGCTTAATAAATTGTTTAGTATTTGCGCCAAACGGTGTTGGTCGCCAATTATTACCAAATTGGATGGAAGTGTGCTGTTAAGAGATAGTTTTAGCTGTTTTTGCTCTGCTTTATATTGGAAAGAATGCACCAGCGATTTGATCTTATCCACTATTTTAAAGGCCCGGTGCTCAAAATCTATTTTACCCGAGCTTATTTTCTCCATATCCAAAATATCATTTATAATGGTAAGCAGGTTATTAACCGAGTCGGATATAAGATGGGCATAGTGAATCTGTTGCTCGTCTAATCTTGTTTTAGAAAGCAGGTTGGTTACCCCGAGTATACCGTTCATTGGCGTACGTAACTCATGGCTCATGTTGGCCAGGAAGGTGTCCTTTACCTTCGCCATTTTTTCGGTATTTCGTTTGGCCAGCAGCAATTCTTTTTCTGCTAATATCCTCTCAGTAATATCCTGCGAAAAACCTATAATATATGGTTCGCTATCCTGCTCCTCTACCTTGTAGTTTTGATAAAAAAGATATTTTGTTGTGCCATTTTTATGGCTCGCTCTGAATACACCTTTACTGATGCCCGATGAGTTAACCTTTTGCAGATATTCAGATTGTATTTTCTCCTGATCATTAAGAGGAAGCAGTATTTTGATGTTTTTATTTACTACTTCATCATTACTGTAACCTAAAACAGCCGAAATTGCCGGGTTAACAGATAACATGGTTCCCTCCAAATCATGCGTATATATAAGTGCCGGCGAAAAATTGTAAAGGTCACGGTATCGTTTTTCGTTTATTTTAAGTTGCTCTTCTATGTCTTTTCTATCAGTTATGTCTAACCCGTAACCAATTATAAAATCAACATTGTTTTGCTCATCCAGCACAGGGCACATATTTCTTAACATCGTAACTTCAGAGCCGTCAGGCATTATTATATGCTCTTCCCAGGTTCTTTGCTGTTTGGTGCGCATCACTTCATTAAAGTTTTGCCGCCTTATAGCTGCCAGGCTTTGCGGCCTGTTTCTGTATGCACAATATTCCTCATCAGTTTTTCCGATGGTCCATTTTCTAAGTTCAGGATCTTTAATGGCACCGGGATTTATAAACTGATAAGTATGATTCGTATCCAACACAACCACATCTGATGGAAGCTCGTTTAATACACGCTCAAAAAAATGTTCGTCAAAAGATATGCTTTTTGTTATCGGGTCATTGTCAGGAACGGATTTTTCAACATTCAATTTTACATCGCCGTGTAACAAATCACCGGTAAAAAGATATTTGCCTGTTTGTTTAAGATATTCAAGATTACCCTGCAAAATAGTGTCCGGAGCGGTAATTACGCTTATTTTCATGTTAAAACTACCTAATTCGGTAATGTTACTTTGATGCGTGTTTCCGTCGCCGTGGTCCACAATTTTGAAAACATCGTTAAAGTACTGCCCGGGATAGATGCCTGTAATTTTTATCAAAGCTTTGCCAAACTCCTCTATACTAAAATCTTTATTAATTAAGATATAGTATGGGAACAGCCGGTTAAGTTGTTCGTTATCGAAAGTAAATTGGGCCACTGGCATTCAGTAAAACTCTATTACGTGAAAAACAGAAAGAATGTTTAAAACTGGTTTAAAATCGTTTTATAAAAAAAAATAATTTATTAGCTAACTTAACAAAATTAATTGCGTTAAAAGGTATCAATATGAAGATTGCAAAAATTAGGTTAAAATATTCGCATCCTTGTTACAATAACTACAGATTTGTTTTTTAACATATGAGTTTTTCAAGCAGCACCCAAACAAAAATATTAATAGTAGAAGACGATCTGTACATGCAGGCCATACTTAAAGAGTTTTTAAGCGCTACTTATGAGATAGAAATTTCGCAGGACGGGATGGAGGCATTGGCCTTTATGCAAAGCGGGAATGTGCCTGATTTGATAATTTCTGACCTTAACACGCCAAAACTTAATGGTTTGGAGCTGATAACCCAGGTAAAGGTGAGTGATTTTTTTAAATCGATACCTATAATAATATTATCGGGCGAGGATAGTTCTGAGAAGCGCATTAAATGCTTAGACAGTGGCGCTGATGATTTTATTGTGAAACCGTTTAACCCTGCCGAGCTGGAAGCACGGATAAGGGTAGTTTTAAGACGTATAGTGAATTAAAACAGGTAGCCCGGGCCATGAGCGAAGATAACATCGAAATAAAGAACAAAACGCTAATTGCGCTGGTAGGTTTTGACGATACCGCCACAGCTATATTTAACGCGTTAAATTTTAACGACCGCGAACTTGCTTATTATAAAAACGGCATGGAAATGGCCGCAGCCTGGCAAAATGAGCAATTGCCAATAGTTGCCGTTGTGTGTAATAGCGAGATAATGGCCCCATCTGGCCTGGCGTTGGTTGAGGCACTTAAGAATAAAGGGCTGCCCTCTGTTCCGTTCTTCCTGATAGTTAACCATTTAAATAAAAACCTGATTAAACTGGCGCTCACATCGGGCATAGCTGATGTGTTTAAGCAGCCGCTAAATGCTGAAAACATTCAAGAGAAGATCAATTTTTTAATTGACAACTGGGCCGGACTCAAGACTAACCTGCAAAATACCGCACCCACAGCCAAGAAGATCGAGCTTAGCAAAAGGATATTCGATCTGGTGTTTGCAGGCGGGGCATTACTAATGCTCTCGCCACTATTTCTGATTATTTATATATTGGTCAGACTTGAATCTAAAGGCCCGGCGTTTTATTACTCATTGCGTGTGGGTACCGGTTATAAGGTGTTTAAGTTTTACAAATTCAGATCAATGTATGTAAATGCTGACCAGCGGATAAAAGACCTGAAGCATTTAAACCAGTATAATATTGATGCGGGCAATGAACCGAAGGAAACAGAGACCGCAGCCCACCAGTTTTTATGTGATACCTGCCAAAGCTATGGCAAATGCCAGTACCCATTACATGCTGATAACGTTAGCTGGTGCGAAAAAGATTTTAGATTTAGCAAACGAAATACAGCAGGCTCGGCATTCTTTAAAATAAAAAACGACCCGCGCATAACCAAAGTCGGCAATTTTATACGCAACACCAGTATTGATGAATTGCCCCAGCTTTGGAACGTTATAATAGGTAATATGAGCATAGTGGGTAATCGCCCATTGCCGTTGTATGAAGCTGAGAAACTGACTACCGATAAATATGTTCTGCGTTTTTCTGCTCCTGCGGGTATTACCGGTTTATGGCAGGTAGAGAAGCGTGGTAAAGGCGAAATGAGCGAAGATGAGCGGTTAATGCTTGACAATACTTATGCGCAAAACCATAGCTTTAAGAACGATATTAAACTGATACTAAAAACAATACCGGCGTTATTTCAAAAGGAGAGCGTTTAAATTATATGAATATTAAGCCGGTTTGAAGGATTAAAGTTGATGCTGCCAAGGTGATCCAAAAAATATGCGTCTCGGCAAAAGTAAATCACTAAATAGTTGATAATCAATATTTTAAGCTCTTATCTTGCAACTACTTATTCGTCAGAAAATCTAGCTGTAAAACTTGTTTAAGTTATTGATTGTCAATTAATTGTGGACATTAAAAATTGACGCTTTTTTGGATCATTTTGGATCACTTTGGATCACCCCGGATCACCTGATTTTTTGCGCAAGCTCCGGGTCCCTTTACTGCTCTTCCTTAAAATACACCTTGTAATAATTCATGGCTTTACCGTCGTCAAAACCTTTCTCTATCAGGTCTTTGTCGCCATGTATATAAATATGAAAATTTTTATCCAGCTTTAAAACGCTTTTGTAAACTCGTGCCTGCTTTTTAACTGCGTTGGCCGCAATCTCAAAGGTATCGGCAATTGGTGTATCAAACTCCGTTTCGTAATTGCTTTTAAAGGTTTTAAAAGATTCAATAGCTTTTTCGTTACCAATCACTTCGCCCGCAAACTCATCCATATCAAAGGTCTCTTTCTCCTTAAAATATTTCATAGACCGGTTAAGCAGGTCAATTTTATCGGCTTTGGTCATTTCAAAATCTTCATCAATTTTGTTGGTGACAAAGTTTTTGTAAATGCCAAGCGTATTGCTGGTTTGGTTATAACTGTCGTTGCGGATCTTTAACTGCAAAAAGCTGTCCTTCCAATAAACCGCCGCTTCTGGCCCGCGGGTATTATTGTCAATCACCACAACCTTATAGCCAATTTCTTTGGCGGTATTAAATATCAAACAGCCTTTATCCAGTTTATTTATGTTGATGGCGTTTTCTTCGTAATCTAAATTAAAACCACCTTTATCCGGATAAACTTTAAGGTAAGTTTCTTTATTCTCTGATTTGAAAATACCTACAGCATCCAGCAATTCACCCTCAATTTGCAGCTGTTTAAAGTAGGCTACATATAGTTCTCCCGCTTTAATTTTAGGGTGATCGGCTACGTTATAAAGATATTTGGCTATTTGCTCAGATATCTCGTGGAACTTGTTTTCATCCTCAAATACCTGTGTTGCAAAATGATGTATCTCGTTAAGCGCGAGGTCGCCGCTGCTATGCATCAGGTGATAAACCTCATTTGTTTTTTCAAAAGGCGAGAGGAAGTATTGCCTTAAAAGGCTGGTTATTAACTCATCCTTTAAAACAAGGGGATGTTCAGACAATGCGTACATTTCACTTTGTGAGCGGTTACCCACACGGTGCACAGAAATTTTATCAAGTGCGGCTTCAAAAAAAGTTACCATAATTGGCTGCCAAGTTATGAATTAGATCATGGTTTATAGTTCATAGTTGATAGGATTTTTTTGCGACCTTTGCCTGCGTGTTCATAGTTGATGGTCCGTAGTTGATGGCCACAATCAACCATGATCCATGAACTAACAACTATGAACTACAACACAGATACGATTGTTGCCCTTGCTACCCCTGCCGGTATTGGCGCTATAGGCGTAATACGCCTTTCGGGCCCCGACGCCATAAAAATTGCTGATAAGGTATTTAAAGGAAAGGATTTAACGCAACAGCCTTCGCATACCATACATTTTGGCAGTATTACAGATGGTGATATTGTGTTAGATGAGGTTTTAGTATCGCTGTTTGTAGGGCCGCGCTCTTATACCCGCGAGAATGTTGTGGAAATATCCTGCCATGGCTCAAATTATATAATTGAATCTATCGTCAAGCTTCTGATAAAAAATGGCGCGAGATCTGCAAAAGCAGGCGAGTTTACTTTGCGCGCTTTTTTAAATGGCCAGCTTGATCTTTCGCAAGCAGAAGCCGTTGCAGATCTGATCGCATCTAATTCTAAGGCATCGCAGCAAGTGGCTTTGCAGCAGCTTAGAGGAGGGTTTAGCAGTCAGTTGCAAACCCTGCGCGATCAATTGGTGCAATTCGCATCCCTGATAGAACTGGAACTTGATTTTGCCGAAGAAGACGTTGAGTTTGCCAATCGCGATCAGCTAAAAAAATTGATTAATGATATCCTCCGGGTCATTACAGCGCTGATACAGTCGTTTGAGTTGGGTAACGCCATTAAGCAAGGCATTAATACGGTAATAGCAGGGCGACCAAATGCCGGTAAATCAACCCTGTTAAACGCTTTACTAAACGAGGAACGAGCCATTGTTAGCCACATACCCGGCACTACCCGCGACACTATTGAGGAGGTGTTGAATATTAACGGCATAAACTTTCGCCTGATTGATACCGCCGGTATCCGCGAAGCCACAGATGCTATTGAAAAAATAGGAGTGGAGCGCACGATGGAGAAGATCAGCACATCATCGCTGTTGGTGTATGTGTATGATGCTGAGCAGATCACATTGGCGGAGCTTAACGGCGATCTGGAAAGCTTACAAAAACCCGGTATCACTATGCTGATTGTGGCTAACAAGGCCGATTTGCTTACCGAAGAGCAGCTTTTAGCTCTTCCGCATACTGAAAGCGCTGTTATTATTTCTGCAAAGGAGAAGCGCCATATAGATGAATTAAAGAATAAGATCTACCACGCCGCTGTAAAAGATCAGTTAGAGGGCAATGATATTTTGGTGACCAACATACGCCACCTGGAGGCGTTGCAAAAAACTGAAGAGGCCCTTATCAGGGTGTTGGATGGCATGGAAACTGTAACCTCTGATTTCCTGTCTATGGATATTAAACAGGCTCTCCATTACCTCGGCGAAATTACGGGGGCTGTTACTACTGATGATCTGCTGGAGAATATTTTTAGTAAGTTCTGTATCGGCAAGTAACTGGTTATCATTATTGTCCAACCACAATCAAGTCCTTTTTCCTGAGCCAACCTTTGCTTGTTTGTCCTTTATCGTTGGTATACACCACATAAATAAAGCCGTTTTGGTCGTCAATGGCTTTTAAGCGTGCGTTGTTCCACTGGTTTATATTTGCGGCACGTTTGCTTGCCTCGTTCGGGCGGTCGTGGAAGTAGGCGTAAGTAGTAAACACTGTAAATACTTTACCTACATCGCTGCCCTTACTGCTATTGACCGGCGCCGGTTCAGCAGGCTTTGGTTTAGGCTCTGCTTTTTTTACCACCTTTTTAGCTGAATCTTTTTTTATTTTTTTAACCGCCAGCGTTTCGGGTTTCTCAATAGGCTTCTTTACCGTTACTTGTGACTCTTCTTTTATGTTTTTCCGGGGTTCTGGCTCCGTCCGGGCTTCTTTTGAGCTTTCGGTACTTGCAATAGTATCCTTTGGAACGGAAACAGCCACTGCCTTCCCGCTATTAAAAAGGTAATGGCCGGCTAACGCACCTATGCAGGTAAGCAGCAGTCCAACACCGATTAACAGGGCTTTCGACATACTTTTGCCACTGCTGTTATGTGGCACCGATGCAATAACCGGCGCTGCCTTGAATTCTGCCTGGCTATTTTTAAGCAGTGTTATTTCCTGCTGTAACCGGCTTGTCTTTGCCGCCTCTTCTTGTAGTTTTAATTCCAGGGCGTCTTTTTCGTTTTGCAGGATCAGGGCGCTCTCTGTATCATCTTTTACGCTGATCACACTGTGTTGTATCACCTCGCGCAGTTCGGTGCCGTTGGCGTAACGGTCGGCCGGATTCTTTTGCAAACATTTAGAGATGAGCGTTAGCAGCCACCCAGGCACCTGCAGTTCGCGGCGGCGCTGTTCCTCGGGCCAGTTTAAAGGCATGTTCTTTTCACGCAACGCCAGCAAATCGGGTGGCTCTTGCTCCAGGTGTGCTATCATTACCGCATTACGGGCGGTCTGGCCGTTGTCATTCAGTTTAAAGGGAACGGTGCCTGCCAGCAACTCGTAAAGGATAATGCCATAGCTGTAAACATCGCTTTGCGGCAGCAGGATGCCGTCGCTTTGCTCCGGTGCCATAAACTCCACCGCCCCGGCGTTTCGTAAGCTGCTCCGCCGCTGCTCGTCGCTCATAATTGCGAGACCAAAGTCAAGCAGCATGTAGTTGCCTGTGTTGATGTTGAATTTAACGTTGTTGCTTTTGATATCGCCATGCTTTACCGACACCTTGTGGCAATGGCTCAGCGCATTTGCAAGCTGATAAGCCACCTTAATGGCCTCAGGAATGGTGAAAACGGGTGTGTCTTTTTCGGTAAGCAGTTCCGCAAGGTCAGGACCCTCAATAAATTCCATCTCGATGAACGGGAGCGAGCCGCTTTCGGTAATGCCCGAGTTGAGGATCTTAACTACGTTGGGGTTTGATACCTGGTTAACCTTTTTTAATTTCTCAACCTCGTTAATAAAATCCTTGTAGTGCTTGTCGTTCTCATCTTCGGCGTGAATTGGGGTAGGTAAAAGCTTTACTGCTACAAAAATTTCGCCGATGCGCCTACCTTTATATACCGAACCCTGGCCGCCCGTATGCAGAGCTCCCAGGTTTTCGAGCCCCTCGGTTATCGTAAAAATTTTACCCATTTGGTTTTGTTAACGCTAAAACTGTTTTGCTATAAATGTAACCATCTCAAAACCCCACTCCACGAAAATAGTTTTTTAACAATAAGTATTAGAGTCGGCCTGGCCGCAAGGGTTTAGTATGCCTTGAATTATTAGGGCTATCAAAAAAGCCCAAATAACCATTTCAGAACTATGTAAGACACGTAGATAGTTGACGCAAGGAAAATTACCAGTACTATTAATATTAAGGCAATAATACCTTTACCGCTGCCTTGGTGCTTGCCTTCCTGGTAATGCTCCTTTAGCAGCTTAATGTTGCGGGTATTCGCTTTAAAATAGAAGTCGGTGATCTGCCCCAAGAGCGGGATTCCGCCAAGAAGTGCATCCACGCAAATGTTAACAGCCATTAAAACAAGCACCTTCCTACTCACACCGCCGTTCTTTGCAATTACATAAAGCAGCGCTACTGCTACTATAAAGCCTGAAACATCTCCTGCAATGGGGATGAAGTTCAGAATAGGATCGAGCCCAAAGCGAAAATTTGTACCGGGGAGGCGGAATTTGTCGTCCATAACGGAGGCTATCCGCTCAACCCATTTTAACTGCCCTGTAAGTGCTTTGTTTTTTGGTAATTGTTTCATTGCTATTAGAAAGAATGAAAAGCACAGGGATTTGTTTTGTAAACTTTTGGTACTTTCTGTATTGCCAAATAACTATCTACTATTTCTTTTTAGCTGATTTGCTATTGCGGATCAACCACCGCATCAGATCCTGCGCAGCAGTATAATTTTGCAGGTTAGTGGGTAACTTACGCCCATCAACATATTCATTGTATAACCAGGGATCGCCAAGGGCAAACACCGTACCCTTGCCCACTCTTGCCACCGCCATTATAACGTCTCCCTTATCTGTAAACACTGATTTTGCAGGAGGTTTAACGCCCAATGTTGCCAGCTCTTTTATGTAGATCTGTTTTACATGAGGGAAGATGGCATGTTTGGAAGGCATATTCAACGTTCCCATTTCAAACTGCAAGCCGGTAACCCTATTACGCGAATCATTATTAAACGTTATACCGAATTTACCTGCCAGATGGTTGAAATGTTCAAACTCCGCGTTGTCTTTATCATTACCTAATAGCAGCAAAACGCCGCCCTGTTGCACCCAGTTGTAAATACTCTTTACATGCTCATCCTGTATATAGCTAGGAGCAGGGTTTTCTTTTTCAGTATCCGGATCAACAATAACATATATATCCGCGTTATGGAGCGTATTGTTATCCGGCGCCAGGGTAGTAAAGCTGGTTGAAGCGCCCAAACGTGTCAGGATAGTTTTAAGTACAGAAAAGCCATTGTTATCATCCTCGTTCCACACATAATGATATTGCTCAGCATTGCCGGTAATTGGGTTTTTTCGGGTTTCATGATTAAAATATCCATCCAGCAAAACATTAACGGGCTTACCGGCAGGTATCGCCTTTAACAGATCTATCTCATTGCACATTTGTATAAAAGCGCCAACGCCTTTCAGATCATTATCAACCACCTTTTCGCCAATATAATATTCAAAGCTACCGTCGCGATAGGGGTTGCCGCCTAGTCCGCTTACACTTACCGTTCCCTTAAGCGTTTGTAATCCGTTGGCATCAGTAGCTAAAAACTCTTTACAAATACCTTTATAAGCCTTTAACGCAGGCGCGGCGTAGGAGCGGGGCAAGTAACCCGACCGCACACCCTTCGCTAGCGTATAAGCAAACATGCAGGCCGCAGATGCTTCGTAATAATTACCTTTGCGCCCCGGGAAGTTCATTACATCCCACCAAAGGCCATTTTTTGCATCTTGCGCCTTTACAACAGCGGCGGCGTAACGGTCAAGTATGGCTACAAGTTGTTTTTTGTTTGGGTCGTTATCT
Organism: uncultured Mucilaginibacter sp.; assembly: GCF_946479965.1. The sequence continues at coordinate 13,702 of NZ_CAMLHX010000069.1, forward strand.
GCAAAGTGCTCCAGCGCATCAACCAGGGCCATGCCGTACCAACCCATTGCCCTCGCCCAAAAGTTTGGCGAGTTCCCCGTTTGCTTGTTGGCCCAACGTTGTTCTTTTGATTCGTCCCACCCGTGGTAAAGCAAGCCTGTGACAGCGTCGCGGGTGTGTTTTTCAATAAAGATAAACTGATTAGCAACGTCTGTAAAGTCGGCGGCATTGTGGCTCATCTCTGCGTAGGTAGCGTAAAACGGCTCAGCCATGTATAAACCATCCAGCCACATTTGATGCGGGTATACTTTTTTATGCCAAAAACCACCTTCCTGTGTACGTGGATTATTCTTCAGCTGACTATACAACAACGATGCTGCTTTCCAATACTTTTCTTCGCCGGTTACCCTGTAAAGCATCAGCAAAGCATCGCCATTTTTTATGTTATCCAGGTTATAATCGTCCTTTTTGTAGGTGCGGATGGATGAGCCATCCGCTGAGATATATTTATCTATACGGGCCTTTATGTATTTAAAGTAGTCGCCGTTGCCGGTTTGCTTCCACAGGCCGGTAAGCCCGTTGTAAATAACACCCTGATCATAACTCCAAACAGCGTTCCTGTTGCGGTCAAACACGAGCGAATCCTTCCACAGCGTCATTACCGTAGCCGCCATGCGTTGCCCGTAACGAGCGGTGTCAGCCTGTGCAGCCGCGTCAAAACGCATCAATCCCCCAAAAGCAGTAATTATTAACCAGAAATTTCTCCTCATGTAACTAAGTTACAATTAGAAAGGGGATAAGCAAAAACTATAAATATTGACGTAATTAAGCCGGAGTTAATAACTAATAAAGCCACCCCGGTTACAGAGTGGCTTTATCGGATTTAAAACTAATGGTGCTTAGATCTCGGTATCGTCGTCAAGGTCGTCGCTGTTCATGTCATCACTGTCTGAACGCATATTGTCGCTTTGCGAACCTGAATTGAAGGAATCCTGATCTTGGTAGCCTCCCTGGTCGCCGGCTTGTTGTTCCTGCCGGTTGCCGCTGTCACTTTGCTGCCCACTTTGACCCGAATTCCAGTTTTGCTGGCCTTGCTGGCTACCCGAATTGCCCTGATCAAAATTTGATTGCTGTTCCTGGTTACTGCCTTGTTGCTGGCCGCGTTCTAAATTAGGATTGTCGCTGTTAAACTGGCCTTGCGAGCCGCTGCTTGGGTTACCGGGATCGGCGTTACCTTGTTGCTGTTCTTGCTGGCTACCACGGGTTGGATCCTGGTTCCTGTCAGGCTGACCTTGCTGATCTCCGCTGCTACCTTCCCCTTGCAAACCTGCATTTGATTGCTGTTCCTGGTTGCCGCTGCGGTTCCGGTCTTGTTGATTACCTTGTTGGTTGTTTTGATCTTGTGAGCCAGAACGTTGGTTCTGATCATCACTGTTCCATGTGTTGTTTTCCATAACGTAGATAATTTATTTGGTATATGGATAACAAGGGCGGCTGAAAGTTTGTTTTCGTGTTAATTAAAAATATTTCATAAAACATCAAAGCCACCCCGGTCTATTAGGGTGGCTTTGATAATTAAGGCGATAATATTTTACAACTCCGAATCATCATAGCGATCTTTATCATCCAGGTAGCCGTTACTCAGGTATTTATCGCCGCTTTCTTCCTGGCTACCGCCATGTTTCCTGTTATTGCTTGACTGTTGTTCCTGTTGGCTGCGGCTATTATTTCTAGTTGGTTGACTTTTTTTTTCGTGCGACGCCGAACGTTGGTTCTTATCATCGGTCTTCTTTTTATTACTTTCCATAACTAATATTATTTGGTGGAATAAGTAACAAGCACGCTATCAGATTGTTTTCTATGACTTAGAAAAAGCGCATAGACGCCTTATCCTCGATTCGAATAAATTGTCACAAAAAAATCTGCTGAAAATACTGAAAATGGTGATCAATATACCTGATTACCTAGTGGTAAATACTTTCGTTAGGTTATAATCGGTTAAAAATCAGTATGATGAACTTTTAAGTGTATGGATTACTGGAGTTTCTGCCCAAACCGTATTAAAAGCGGCTTGTTTTAATTACAAGTTAATAAAATTAATCTAAGTAGCTATGAAAACAGAAACAAAAATTTTAATCGGTCTGGCATTTTTAATATTTGTCAGTCTTGCAACGTCGTGTAAAAAAGACAACGATTATCAAATGAGTAATCAAAGCTTTGTAACAGAGGCCTCAAGCGGTAACATGTTCGAAATTGCAGCAGGCAATCTGGCTGTGCAAAAGAGTGTAAATGCCGATGTGAAGGCATATGGTAACCACATGGTTAGTGATCACGGCACGGCGGCTACCCAAATGATGACAATGGCCAATGAAAAGGGTTGGTCTGTTCCAACAACCATGATGGAGAAGCACCAGGGTAAACTAAACACACTGGCTGCGTTAAGCGGCGCCGAATTTGACAAGCAATACGCTGCAATGATGGTTACCTCGCACATGGAAACCATTTCATTGTTTCAGAATGCCTCAAGCAACATCGGCGTTCCTGACAGCGACCTTCGAAGTTTTGCAGCGGGGAAATTACCCACTTTAAACGACCATTTAAAGGATGCACAACAGCTGCAAAACCAGGTGGGGAAATAAACTTAGCGACCTTTAATACAACAGATAAATTATGGAAACAGCAAATCAACAACATGGCGAGGGCGAAATGACCAAAGCTATAGAAAATCAAACTGCAAAACTACCCTCAGACTTTTACCTGGGAGCGGCGGTAGCAGCAATGGGTGTATCCCTGCTTTTTAAGATCACAGCCAAGGACGACAAAGCCCTCTTTTTCGGCCAATGGGTGGCGCCATTCCTGCTATTTGGTATTTATAACAAAATAGTTAAAACAGTGGGCAGCGAATAGTGATGAAACAATGCCGGTGCCGTGTTCGGGTTTTAATGTTTTCCAGGATATGGCGTCGGCATTACCATTGTAACTAATGAAAATAACACAGCATTGTTTTAGCTGCATAACTGGTCATCAAAACCTAATGTCCCACTGTTGTGGGTCATCACGATAATGGCTTATGTTCTGTATAACTTCTTCAATTTCCCGAGTGCTCAATCTATTGTCCTCTGCCGGCATATAAGTGAACAATTTGCCGGGCACATCAAACTTAACATATCCAAAATAATTCTTGTTAGTACTTTTATCCAAGTGCAGTTGGAGCTCTTTTTGGTGTACTTCAGTCGAACTGAAAGGGCCGTCTGTCCCGGCGCCGAAGATCGAATAAATATAGGTTAATACCGGGTGTCCATCAACGTGCCCCTCAACGTCGGGTATTATCATTAATTTATTATTTCCGTTGATGGTTATGTAAAAAGCATTCATAGATAGGAGGGATTTAAAAAAACAATTCCGCAAAAACCATGCATTAAATAAACATGGTTTGCGGAATAATTTCATCTGCTGATTGTGCCGCTTTAAAAGCTGTGCCTAACAGACCCCGATTGTTGGGAAGTTCTTTGGGTGAAAATTACCACGACAATTTCCATAACACCAACTATTAGGTGGGGTAAAAAGATCCTGTCGCTATAGCTAAGTAGCCATGGCGAAACAGCCAGGAAAATACCCGTAATAAGGTCCAAAGTTAAATGTGTGTCCATTGAAAGCACTTTTGCCAATCCACCTTCATAATCTGTCATCGCCGACATAACAAGCGTAACGAGGCCAACTGCTACGGCCGACCATGTTGCGGCGTTATTGTCAGAGAAACCAAGCAGCCATGGTGCCGCTATTAATACCGCGCCCACAGCGTAATCCAATACAGCATGGGTCTTTCTACTTATAAATTTCATAACCTTAAGCTTTTAAATGTAACCATACAGGTATACGTCAAACCTTATGCCTTGCCGTTGCTGATGATATTTTTAGGTTATTTTCCGGCGAAGAATTGTTATAAATACGTAGCTGAAATCATTTCATCGGTTTAAAACCCGTAGTTATTCGCGCTATTTGATGCTGGACTATGTAGATGTAGTTTGCATTTCATCAATCACAAACCTGATCCCTACCGGTAAAGGCGAAAATTAACGCTTATGCATTATATATTTTACAAAATAATTTGCCGAAAAGCCTTATAATAGCGTGCTCAAATATGAAGAGTAAGTAATAAGCCGAAAAACCCGATTAAAACCCAATTATTAACATAAAATGAATCTTTCTTTTAAAAATTTTCTGTCCTCGTTAAAGCACAAACGAAGCTATCAAATTGCTGCTTTAATACTTATTGCCGCATCTTATTCGGCCTATGTTGCCATTAATGACGACCGCTTATGGAGTTCATACAGAGGTAACTCCGAGACAAATGCTTATTCGCCTTTAGCGCAGATAAATAAAGACAACGTACAGAATTTGGAAGTAGCCTGGCAATTTGGCCCGGGCGCTACCCCTGCGGCTGCCGGCGCAGCTCCCGGCCGTGGTTTCGGTGGCGGCGGTAGTCAATCAAACCCTGTTATTGTTGATGGCACTATGTATTCAATACTCGGCCGCGGCAAAATTTACGCGGTTAACTCATCAACAGGTGAGCAGGTTTGGGAGTTTGATCCATCAGTTGCCAGTTTGGGCGGTGGTGTTTCCAGGGGTGTAACTTATTGGGAAAAAGGCAGCGATAAACGCATTTTAGCTGCCATAGGCAATAATCTTGTAGCCATTAATGCAACAAACGGCGAAATGATAAAAACCTTTGCCGACGGCGGTAAAGTAGATCTGCGCGTTGGTTTGCGCGATGATCCTAAAACGATACAGGCCGCCGGATCGTCGTCGCCGGGTGTAATTTTTGGCGATCTTATCATCATGGGTGCAAGGGTTGACGAAAGCTATGGCTCTGCACCCGGTTATGTACGTGCTTATAATGTAATTACAGGCAAGCTTACCTGGACTTTTCACACCATCCCGTTACCGGGCGAGTTGGGTTACAATACCTGGCCTAAAGATGCCTGGAAAGAGTTTGGCGGTGCAAATGACTGGGCCGGCCTAAGCGTTGATAAAAAACGCGGTATGGTGTTTATTGCTACCGGTGGCACATCTTACGATTTTTATGGCGTTGACCGACCGGGTAACAACCTGTTTGCTGATTGCGTGGTAGCATTAGATGCAAAAACAGGCAAGCACATATGGCACTTTCAAACCATTCACCATGACCTTTGGGATTGGGACCTTTCGTCGCCACCCAATTTAGTTACTATTACTAAAAATGGCGTAAAAAGAGATGCTGTTGTACAATTGAGCAAAAGCGGATTCACTTATGTGTTAGATCGGGTAACCGGTAAATCGCTGTTTCCTATTAAAGAAACACCTGTACCAAAATCTGATATTCCGGGCGAGATCACATCTCCAACCCAACCTATACCGGTATTGCCTAAACCGTTTGCACGCCAGGCACTTACTGAGAAAGATATCAGCAACTTTTCGCAAGCCGCGCACGATTCATCTATGCGCTTGTTGAAAAAGCTGCGTTATGAAGGTATATTTACACCTCCGTCGGTACGCGGTACCTTCCATAGCCCGGGCTCAAACGGCGGTGCCGACTGGGGTGGCGGTTCTTTTGATCCACGTACCAACATCATCTACATTAAAACAAATGACGCGCCCGAGATCATCAGAATGCAGAAGTTAGAAAATCGCGTGGTAGCCAACCAAACCGACTTTGAGATAGGTAAGGGCATCTATAACACCTACTGCGTTGCCTGCCATGGCGCCGATAAATTGGGCGACGAGCAGAGCTATCCATCTTTGTTGAACATTCAAAAACGTTTAACTGATGCGCAGATCATCGCTAAGATAAAAGCCGGCGGTGGTAAAATGCCGGGCTTTGCATCTGTTATAAACGATAAGGCTAAAGAAGCTGCTATATTATCATTTGTAACCGGTAACGATACCAAAACTACAACCGCTTCTGACGGTAAGCCGGTACCTCAAAAAGTAAGGTATACCAACGTGGTTGCTTACAGGGCGTTATCAGATATGAATGGCAATCCGTTTGTTACACCGCCATGGGGAAGTTTGGTTGCTATTAATTTGGCTACCGGTAAAGAATTATTTAGGGTGCCTGCCGGTAACGATGAGACCCGCCAGAAACCAGGCGAGCCTGAAACGGGTTTAACCGGAAATGCCGGTGCGGTATCAACTGCAGGTAACATTGTATTTTGGGGCGGAGGCAGAGACAAAAAATTAAGGGCCTTTGATTCTAAAACCGGTAAGGTAATATGGTCTACCGTAATGCCTGCTTCTTCAAACGCCACGCCAAGTATCTACAAAGGTAAAGATGGCAACCAATATATTGCTGTTACCATAGGTGCTGATGCTACACACCCTAACGGTTCAATAATAACTTATAGGTTAAAAAAATAAATAAAAGGGTTAATATGTCTTGTAAAAGCAGGTCGGTTTTATCCGGCCTGCTTTTTTTGTTTTGAAGGAGGTTTTTAAACTATCAAAACTTTTTGGTATACTGCGTGTATAACTCTCACTACACATGTTTGTTACTGATTACTTTGCCGGCTACTACCGCCTTGTGTTTAACAAGGAACAGGATATTCTGGACCGCACCCGCGTACGGATCCTGGCTACCTGCCTGCTTACTTATATTGGTTTAACATCCGCACTGTTTACCTTGTTCCTGTTCCAGGCGCCTGATTTCAGGCTTATCCGAATGGGTATTTTACTTACACTTTTTCTAACCGGCTTTGGTTTGCTGCTTTTCCGCCGCCCATGGAGCGTAGCGGGGCACTTTTTTATCATCTGCCTTACACTCATGATCTGGTCGGGTATCTTGCTGTTTCGCCAAAGCGTTAATGTCGCTACAGCCGAGACGGTGCTGGTGGTAGTATGTAGTGGCTATTACATGCTGGGCAGCAGGTGGGGCACTATCTATTCGTTGATAAATATCGCGCCCATCATTGGCTACATTGTTTTGGACGATTATATAGGGCTTTCTTTGCCCACGCAACAGCTTAACATCAATCATCATAGTTATCTGCTTGGGCTAATCATCAATTTTGTATTGCTGCTATATATCCATTACGCTTTTTTTCGGGGCTTTCAAAAATCGCAGCATAACGAGCGGGAGCAGGCCGCAGCTAAAACAAATTTCCTGTCCACCATGTCGCACGAGTTGCGTACCCCGCTTAATGCTGTGGTAGGCATGACCCACCTGCTCCAAATGGAAGGGCCGCGCCCCGACCAGGAAGAACACCTCAAGGTGCTCCGCTTCGCGGCGGATAACCTGATGGCCACGGTAAACGATATCCTCGATTTCAACAAGATAGAAAGCGGCGCGATGGAACTTGACAAGCAGCCCTTCCGCCCTGCAGAACTGCTGGATAATGTTTGCGGTTCCTTCAAGGCCAGGGCGGCAGAAAAAGGGATCAATTTTTCATGCGATATTGATAGCAAGCTGCAGAACCTCACCGTATGCGGCGATACCTACCGTTTAAGCAGCATCCTTTTTAACGTGGTGGGTAACGCGGTTAAATTCACCACCGCCGGGCATGTGCAGGTAGAGGCGAGGCTACTACACAAAACC
>NZ_CAMLHX010000070.1 GCF_946479965.1 uncultured Mucilaginibacter sp.
GCTGAGATTAGCGTGGCCCAGCAGCTCTTTTATAGCATTCAGATCGGCCCCTTTATTGAGCAGGCTGGTTGCAAAAGTGTGCCTAAGCACATGCGGACTTCTTTTGCTTTGGGTTGATATGTTAGATAAATATTGCTGCACTATCAAATAAATAAGCTTCGGATACACATCTGTCCCTTTATTTGTAACGATCAATGTTAATGATTTGTTACTAAAATTTTCACTTTTCTTTAAGTCGAGGTATTTTGTTAGTAAAAGCCGCAGTTCATGATTAAGCGGAATGATGCGCTGCTTGTTGCGTTTGCCTAAAACCTTTACTGTGCCTTCATAATTATCAATGTCGCTTTCCTTAAGGCCCACCAGTTCGGCAAGCCGCATACCCGTTCCAAACAGCATTTCAATCACCAATTTATCGCGGGTGCCGGCAAAATCCTCGGTAAATACATCTGTACTGTTAAGCATTTGTGTAAGACGCGCGTCCTCTACCACAACCGGCAGATTTTTAGGCACTTTGGGCGTATATATTTTCGATGCGGGATTAATAGTTATCACCCCATCGGCCAGTAAAAATTTAAAGTATTTGCGAAGGGTAGCTATTTTACGGCTAATGGACCGCGCTGCAATCTCATTGCCCATCATATCGACCATCCAGTTGCGGATATCGTGCTGGGTTATTTGCTCGGGATGGGTTATAACAGGCTCAGGCGGCGGTATAAGGTTGTCAGGATTATTTAAAAAGCCCATAAACTGGTCAAGGTCTGACCGGTAGGCTGATACGGTGTGCGGAGAGTACCGCTTTTCGAACTGTATATATTGTATAAAACGCTCTAAAAACATAAAAACTATTTGCGCATCCGTATAGATTGAATGTACAAATAGTTTTCTATATGTTTTCAGGAAAACTGAAAAATTCTTTTATCAAAAAGAACTATACAGCTGTTTCCAGATTTAAGCCTTGTTTGTAAATGGCATGCTTAACCACGTGACGACGGGTCACTGATTTTTTCTCGAATGCCTGGCGACTACGCAATTCGCGCAATACACCTGTTTTCTCAAATTTCTTTTTGAAGCGTTTTAATGCTTTATCTAAAGATTCGCCTTCTTTAACGTTGATGATGATCATAATTCCCAAATACCTCCTTTCAGGGACGCCAAAGATAAGTACAAAGTTTTGATTTTCAAATACATTTTTTGTAAAGGAAAGCAAGGGTGTTTTGACGAACATTTAAGGGGCTGCTATGTTCAAAATAGCTATATTTAACCTGCTGTTAACCGGCCTTGATTCAAATGTCAACAAATCCCCAACTCCGCAAGAAACGGGTTTCACAGCGTTTTGTAAGCCGTTAAATTTGTATCAGTAAATGTTATGATGATGGAAGCGCAAAACGAAATTGACTATAAAAGAATAGCAGAGGCCATTGAATTTTTAAGACTGAACCATAAACTGCAACCCACGCTAGAGCAGGCGGCAGAACACGTAAACCTCAGCCCCTTTCATTTCCAGCGGATGTTTAAGGATTGGGCCGGGGTAACGCCCAAGCAGTTTCTGCAATACCTTAGTATTGAATACGCCAAATCTATCCTTAAGGAAAAACAGGCTTCGCTTTTTGACGCAGCTTTTGAAACCGGCCTATCAGGCACAGGGCGCCTGCACGATCTGTTTATTAAAGTGGAGGGTATGACGCCCGGCGAATACAAAAATGGCGGCGAGCAACTCAGCATCAACTATAGCTTTGCAGAAAGTCCTTTTGGGCCGGTGTTGGTGGCCTCAACAGGTAAAGGTATTTGTTACATGGCTTTTACCGATGAGGGTAATGACGAGGCCTTCTCACATTTACAGCGGGCATTCCCCAATGCCCGGTTTAACTTGTTTTTAGACCGCATACAGCAAAATGCCATCTTCATTTTTACGCAGGACTGGAGCAAACTAGACCAGATAAAGCTGCATCTAAAAGGCACGCCTTTTCAGCTGAAAGTATGGGAAAGCTTGCTTAAGGTGCCAATGGGTGGGCTGGTAACTTATGGCGGTTTAGCGGGCAAATTACAAAGCCCCAACGCCAGTCGGGCTGTGGGTTCTGCGGTGGGTGATAATCCTGTTGCTTTCCTTATTCCTTGCCACCGGGTTATCCGCTCAACGGGCGAGATCGGGCAGTACCATTGGGGCAGCGGGCGCAAAAACGCGATGATAGGCTGGGAGGCATCTAAGGCATTTGGAGCCGTTTGAGCGATAAACCACTACAGCAGGGTGTTGCAAAAAATATAAGCAACAAATGCAACACTTGCAACAGCTATTTTCCATAAAAAACTCAATTACAGATATTTACCATTTTTGTACGCAACACTTTGCAACAGACTTATTCGTCAGGAAATTTAGCTGTAAATTAATATTAAATTAATCATTATCAGCGAATTGGAGAATACCCATTTTTTGTAAGAGCCTGCAACAGTTAGCTACATCTTTTACCGAATAATTATGAATATAAATTTGACCCGTGATTACCCACATTAGCCTTGGCAACAAACCACTCGCCCGCAGTCGCGCTTTATATAAACTTATCGCCGCAGGCGAAATAAAATTAGTGGGTAATAAAAAGTTGAAAATATACGGCAAACTCAATTGTGCCTCAGGCAAACGCATGAAGGTAGAAAACCGCATATTTTTTAAAAACGAAGAAGAAGCTATATCTAATAACTACCGGCCATGCGGCCATTGCCTGGCAGCCGAATATAAAATATGGAAAACAAACAATGGAACTATTTAAATACGATGAAACGATCAATCTCCTACCCTACGGCGGCGAGGTTATATATTATGGTAAAGTAATGGAAACTGCCAAAGCTGACCATTATCTTGATGTATTGTTAAACACAATCGAGTGGAAAAACGATGAAGCGGTAATATTCGGCAGGCATATCATCACCAAACGAAAAGTGGCCTGGTATGCCGATAATGATTACAGCTACACCTACTCTAACACTACCAAGCATGCTTTACCGTGGACCAAGGAGTTATTAGAATTCAAAACTTTAACTGAGGAATTAACCGGTCATCAATTTAATTCCTGCCTGCTTAACCTGTATCACAATGGCGATGAAGGCATGGCCTGGCATAGCGATGATGAGAAGGCTTTGGGTAAAGACACAGCAATTGCCTCTTTAAGTTTCGGTGCGGAGCGGAAATTCGCGTTAAAACATCGCGAAAGCAAACATAAAGAAGAATTGATATTAGCGCATGGCAGCTTACTGATAATGAAAGGCGCTACCCAAAGCAACTGGCTGCATAGCCTGCCTAAATCAAAAAAGATAATAGCACCAAGAGTTAATCTTACTTTCAGAACAATGGTGCAGGGATAAAATGGTTAGCGGCCTGCATCAAAAAAACCAACTAAAACGCTCGTTTTTAAGTATTATTATTCATTTATGCCCCTTGTAAAATTTATTAAATATTTAGGGTATTAAGCAGCCCTGCAACGAAATATTACCAATAATCCTCCGTTCCTGTTACTTAATTTAACTAAACAATACACATGAAAAAAAACCTTATCCTTGCTATTGCCGGTGTTCTGGCAGTGCAAATTTCTATGGCGCAAACACAAAAAGGAGCGCAAACGCTGGGCGGATCTTTTTACTATGCGCAGAGCACTAATAACTATTCTAGTGTCAACGGAATCAATCCTCAACCTAACATCCAAAAAAACACCACATCTAATTTTAGCATCGGGCCTGCTTACAGTATTTTTGTGTCCGATAAAATTGAACTGGGCGGTTCATTACAGTATTCAACACAAACAAATAAGTCAACCTATTCAGGTGCTTTTCCAAGCCCAGACTACAAGTCGGTATTCAATACATTCGGAGGGTCCCTATCGCTATTAAAATACTGTATGTTCGATAATAAAGTCGGCCTGCGTATGGGGCCGTACCTGAGCTATTTTAGTGGTAAAAACAAAACAACTACATCGGCTAACTCCGTTACTACTACCAATAACACTGAAGACTATAACGCCAGGGCAAAGGTAGATGTGGTTTTTTATCCGTCAAAAACACTGGGATTAGCGGCCTCATTAGCTAACATTGGCTACTCCAAGTCTAAATCGCATAATGTTGATAATCCTCAGCAAAGCTATTCAACCGAAACTTTCAACGCTAATTTAATAACCAACGGCGTACAATTGTCGGTATTTTACGTATTTGGTAACAAGTAGGGTGTGAAACATCTAATTGCTTACCTCCTTAAGAACCCGAAATGCCGGTAATTGAATGAATATCGCCCGTAAAGCCCGTTATATATTCTAAAATTATAAAAACCGAACATAATTATTACAAATATTTATCACTTAAAAGCCTAATACGCCCAAATTTAGTTTGAGAATATGCCCAATAAACTTAGATTTGCGCTACAAAAATAAAAATTCAATGAGTGTACTCGTAAATAAGGATTCTAAAGTTATTGTTCAGGGTTTTACAGGCAATGAAGGCACGTACCACGCGTCGCAAATGATAGCTTACGGTACGCAGCTGGTTGGCGGGGTTACTCCGGGCAAAGGTGGTCAGACCCATCTTGACAGACCTGTGTTTAATACTGTTGCCGATGCTGTTAAACAAACCGGTGCTGATGTATCTATCATTTTTGTTCCACCTGCATTTGCTGCCGACGCAATAATGGAAGCTGCCGAAGCAGGTATAAAAGTGATAGTTTGTATTACTGAAGGTATCCCTACAAAGGATATGATACAGGTGAAAGAATATCTTGTAGGCAAAGATTCACGCTTAATTGGCCCTAACTGCCCTGGTATTATCACTGCTGATGAAAGCAAGATTGGTATTATGCCGGGCTTTATCTTCAAAAAAGGTAATGTTGGTGTAGTTTCAAAATCGGGCACCTTAACTTACGAAGCTGTTGACCAGGTTGTAAAAGCCGGTTTGGGTATCACTACCGCTATTGGTATTGGTGGCGACCCGATAATAGGCACACCTACAAAAGAAGCTGTTGAATTGTTGATGAACGATCCTGATACGCACGGTATTATTATGATAGGCGAAATTGGCGGCGGCATGGAAGCTGAAGCTGCACGCTGGATAAAAGAGCATGGTACTAAACCTGTGGTTGGCTTTATTGCAGGCCAGACCGCGCCTCCGGGACGCCGTATGGGCCACGCGGGTGCTATTGTTGGCGGTGCCGACGATACTGCTGCTGCAAAAATGAAGATCATGGCCGAGTGCGGTATCCGCGTAGTAGAATCGCCTGCCGAAATTGGCGCTGCTATGGCAGAAGAATTAGCTAAGCTTGCTTAATAAAAGCATTCGTAAAATAGAAAATCCCGGAGCGTTTGCTTCGGGATTTTTTTATGTTGTGGCTAATTGTAATTGCGAGGTACGAACCATGCATAGCCGCTTTTCTTCGTGCGATTGCTTCGTACCTCGCAATGACAACTTAACTAATTACTAAACGCCGCTACCCCTACCTCAATCCGCCTAACAGTTTCGTCCTTACCTAATAAAGCAGCAATATCAAACACATGCGGACCGAACTTGCCGCCAACCAGCATAACACGGAATGGAAGCATCACGTCGCCGGGTTTTAAACCTTTGTCGGCTGCAAGGGCCTTAAATTGCTCTTCCATCACCGGGGCATCAATTGCAGCGCTTTGGTTTAATAAAGAAATAACCTCGTTAAAGAAATCGGTCTTCTCAGGCGTCCACTTCGGTTTTACGGCGTTAAGGTCGTATTCCGTAGGTATCTCAAAAAAGTATTTAGCCTGATCATAAAAATCTGTCAGCAAAGTACAGCGGTCCTTTATCAGGTCGATAACAGTTAGCAGGTGGGCTTTATCATCTACAATAACGCCTTTACCTTCCAGTACTTTTTTAACTTCAGTATATAAGCGCTCTGCGCTTGATTTCTTTATCCATTCCGCATTGAACCATTTGGCTTTTTCAAAATCAAACTTGGCCCCTGCCTTGCTGATGCGTTCCATAGAGAATTTCGCTATCAACTCATCCAAAGTAAATAGCTCCTGACCACTGCCATCGTTCCAACCTAAAGTGGCTAACATATTTACAAAGGCTTCGGGCAAAAAGCCCATGCCATTATAGCCTGGGTCGCCTTGCCAATCCAGAGCAAACACCGGGAAACCCAGGCGCGCGCCATCGCGTTTGCTTAACTTGCCGTGTCCATCTGGTTTTAAAATTAAAGGCAAATGTGCCCATTTAGGCATTGCATCTTTCCAGCCCAGGTATTTCCATAACAGCAAATGCACGGGGGCAGATGGCAGCCACTCCTCGCCGCGGAAAGCGTGCGATATCTTCATTAAATAATCATCAACTACAACCGCTAAATGGTAGGTAGGCATACCATCGGCTTTTAACAAAACCTTGTCGTCAACCTGGTTGGTATCAAAACTAACATTACCGCGTATCATGTCGTTAAAACTCACGGTCTCATCAGCAGGTATTTTTATGCGGATAACATGGGGCGTATGGGCATCCAGCAAGGCATCAACCTCGTGCTGTGGCAGCGAAAGTGAGTTGCGCAAACTATCGCGATAAACCTGTCCGTATTGAAAGTTGGGGATCTCCTTGCGGTTCTTATCCAGTTCTTCGGCAGTATCAAAAGCGTAATATGCATGGCCCTGCATCACCAGTTGCTCGGCATATTGGCGGTATAAGCTTTTACGCTCGCTTTGGCGGTAAGGCGCGTATTGGCCGGGTTTAACCGGGCTTTCATCGGCTTCCAACCCGCACCATTTAAGGCATTCAATTATATATTGTTCAGCCCCCTCAACAAAGCGGGTTTGGTCTGTGTCTTCTATTCTTAATACAAAATCGCCGTTATTTTTTTTGGCGAAAAGATAATTAAACAGTGCAGTACGCACCCCTCCTAAATGTAAACCACCCGTAGGACTGGGTGCAAACCTTACTCTCACTTTTTTATCTGACATATGTGGCGCAAAGATAGTTTTTAGTCGGGAAGTGCAAAAGGTGGGAAAGTCCGGAGCATGTAATTTTAAGCGGAAAGCTAAAAGCAGAAAGACTAAGGCTAATTACCTCTGCTTTTTAAGCTTTCTGCTTTCCACTTTAAGCTTTTAGCTTAAAAATAGCGTTATTTGAAAAACATATGATAAACGCGTACCAAAACAGGCGGCTCTGGAACTACATTTTGTTGTTTTTCGCAACGATAATAGCAAGCGGATCGCTAATGTATACAAGGTATCTTGTTAAAAAAATAGCACAGTCTGAGCGATCTCGTGCGCAGATTTGGTCATTAAGTATAAAGGAGACCGTTACCGCTGATAACAATACGTCACTTGCTTACGTATCTACTGTTCGCGATAGCTCAATAGTACCCGCTATTGTTACCAATGAAAAAGGCGACATACTTTACGTAAGAGGGCTTGATAGTACAAAAACCCCTATAGACATACCACCCGACATGGCTGCTGACAAAAAAGCGCCTAAATATGATCCGGAGTATTTTAATGCTCAGCGAGAGGTCATGGAATCGCAACACGAGCCTTTTAGAATAAATTTACCACCAGCAGCCGGCAATCCTCATCCGTATTGGTGGGTTTATTACAAAGATTCAGACCTCCTTACCCAGTTAAGGTTGTTTCCTTACGTGCAGCTTTCCGTTATTGCTATATTCCTTTTATTGGCTTATGCTGCGTTTAATTCATCCCGTAAATCAGAACAAAACCAGGTTTGGGTGGGCTTAGCCAAAGAAACGGCACACCAGCTGGGGACACCAATTTCATCATTAATGGCCTGGCTGGAGCTATTGAAGGATAAGTTTAATGCCGAAGAAGACCCGTTAATGGCCGAAATGGGGAATGATATAAAACGGCTGGAGATAATAGCCGATCGTTTCTCTAAGATAGGCTCGGTACCTAAACTGGACACTTTGGTGGTTTATGATGTTGTAAAAGATTTTGTGGATTATTTTAGGGTACGCGTAAGCAGGAATATAAGTTTTGAAGTAACCGGGGATACCAGTGTTAAGGCCGGCTTGAACGTGCCTTTATTTGATTGGGTTACAGAGAACCTGCTTAAAAACGCGGTGAACGCCATAGAAGGTAAGGGTGATATTAAGGTAAATATATCAACCAATAAGGTAAAGGACCAGATATTTATTGACATAAGCGACACGGGTAGAGGCATACCCCGCAGTAAATTCGTCAGGGTTTTTCAGCCGGGCTATACCACACGCAAACGTGGCTGGGGTTTAGGCCTATCATTAACCAAACGTATAGTAGAGAATTATCATAACGGACATATTTTTGTGCGCGAGTCTGAACTGGGTAAGGGCACAACTTTCCGCATCACTTTAAAAAATATCAGAACAAATGACACCACCGAAGCCTGAAGAGTACTCGCCCCTGATGGGCAACTACATTAAACTGGTAGCTGATGCTGCCGATATTATTAGCGTGCTTGAACAGCAAAATACAACAGTTTTTGAGCTGTTTAACAACCTGAACGAGGAAAAAGCCCTGTATGCTTATGGACCGGATAAATGGACGCTTAAGCAAGTTATAGGACATATAATTGATGCGGAGCGAACTTTCGCTTACCGGGCTTATGCGTTCTCGCGCGGGCAGGCCGAGTTGCCGGGTTTTGATGAGAATACGTATGTGGAACGCGGCGGTTTTAACAGCCGGCCTATTCAGGACCTGGCCGCTGAGTTTAAAGCGGTAAGAGCAGCTAATTTGTATTTTATCCGTGCGCTGAGTGAAGATCAATTGACAATTACGGCCATTTCAAATAGCATTCCCACATCTGTACGCGCATTGGTGTATGTAATGGCGGGGCATGTACAACACCATTCGAATATTGTGAAGGAAAGATACTTTTAAGGCAAATTGTCACCAACAATAGCGATGGGTTTGAAACCCATCGCTATTGTTGGTGAATAAGCTATCCCTCTTTACTTGACTCTTTCTTTTCTATCAGATAAGCTGCAAGCAGGCCCAATCCTCCAAAGAAAGCTATCATTGCAAAATATATCGCTGTAGCATCAGCATCTTCGGGCAATGCGTTCCATTCCACAAAAAAGGCTAAAAATAAACCTATACCGCAACCAATTAACAGCATAGCCGTGGTTAATACATAATTGCGGCTGCCGGGTTTGTCAATCTGCAAACGAGGGTCCATGCCCCGCTCTATCATGGCCATTTTCTCCTTATTACGAAGGTAAACAATGCCAAAAACCAGTAAAAAGAATCCCAGAGATGTGAAAATCGGGATAAGGAAAACTAAACGTTCTGCGTCCATATTGTTAAAAATTAATTAGTTTTTTGTTGTAACAGCAGCACTTTTGCTGTGTAATTGTTAGCTATGACTACCTTATTTTTAAACAGGTTACGCCTGGTTGCATTTTTTTAAAAATATCCAATGTTCGTTAAAATCTTATATTTATATAACAGGGTGTAACCTCAATAAAGTTTGCGTAGTCATACCCGCATTAAATGCAAAGTAAGCTTACCGACATTGAACTGATACAGCGCACGCTGATAGGCGACCAGCAGGCCTATGCCCTATTGGTAAAAACTTATCAGCGGTATGTTTTTACGCTGGCCCTGCGCTTTACCAAAAGTCGCGAGGATGCAGAGGAGGTAGCACAAGATAGCTTTATCAAAGTTTACAAGGCACTAAGCTCATTTAAGCAGGAGTCGAAATTTAGTACCTGGTTATATACCATTGTCTATACAACGGCAATGACCAGTTTACGGAAACGAAACACTAATACCGTTGCGTTAGACGACGAGGACAATTTTACTCAGGTAGAAAACGCAACTTCCGCAACAGATATTAATAATGCCGAGAATCGGTCGAGATCGTTTTACCTTAACCAGGCTATATCGCAATTATCTGCTGATGATGCGGCTGTATTAACGCTGTTTTATCATGCAGAACAATCATTAGAAGAAATAGCGCTTATTATGGATATTGAAACCAATGGCGTTAAAATAAAATTATTCAGGGCGCGCCGGCGGTTAAAAGAAAAACTGGAACGCAATTTAAAACATGAGGTGAAAGAACTGATATGAACAACATGGAAGAAAAACTGTGGGACTATATTGACGGCACCTGCAGCGGGGAAGAGCGTTTAGCCATTGCTGCATTAATTGAAAAAGATGAGAGCTGGCGTAAGGCCTTCAATGATATGCTGGAGATCAATGGTGATGTATCTGCTCTCAGCTTAGAAGAGCCTTCTATGGCTTTTTCATACAAGGTTATGGAAGGGATACGTGCCCATGAGGCAGCCAGGCCTTTAAAAACAGCTACCAACAATTATATTATAAGTGCAATTGCGGGCTTTTTTATTTTCTCTATCGTAGTGTTAATAGTGTATTTGCTCTTCGGCATACCGCAAAGCGTAGGCAGCGGTAGTGTAAACCTCAAGTTGCCTGATTTTTCTGCATTAGCAAGTACAAGCGCGATAAAAATTTTCTTTTATGCGGATGTAATGCTATTGCTATTTTTGGTTGATGCCTTTTTGAGGAGGAAACGTGGTGTTAATGTCCCAAAAAGTGTCTAAAAATATAAACAGCGTGTTCGGGTTTTTTAGACAGTTTTAGGCGCCACATTGCCTTACTTGATCAAAAAAGCGTGTTTTAACAATTACAACAGGAATGAAAATTTTGGTATAGTAATTGTATAAATAGGAATGAACCGGTACTTACCGGTTTAATTGTGATAAGGTTTAGGTTGAATGCCCCTAAGAAGCAAGTTCGAAGGGGCATTTATTTTTTATGCCGTTTTTACCTTATCCTCAAAAAACATATTAGCTATTAATGCCAACACGATAACTAATATACAGCCTATAGCGTTCAGCCATAAATAGGCAACTACCTCATAATATCCGCAGATACAAATAACAATTTCTGATATAACCGCAGCTATAAATACTGCCGAACCTTTTATCTTTTTTATATAAAAAGCCGTTACAAAAACCCCTAATATAGTACCGTAGATATAAGATCCCAATTGATTTACCGCCTCCAGCAAATTACCCAGCTTACTTGCATAAAGCGCCATGGCAATACACACCAACCCCCAAAATACGGTGGCCGCGCGGGATGCGTTCAAATAATTTTGATCCGATGCGGTTTTGTTAACACCGCGCTTATAAATATCAATAACGGTTGTTGACGCTAACGAGTTAAGCGCGCTTGCTGTTGATCCCATGGACGCCATAAACACAATGGCTATGAGCAGACCAATTAATCCCCTAGGCAAATAGTGCGTTACAAAGTTCAGGAACACATAGTTGGTATCGTTGGTGTCGGCTTGGGCGTTGTTCTTTTTCATCACCGCCATGCCATCTTTCCTTATCTTGCCAAGGGCATCTTCGGTTTTCTGTAATTGTTCTTTCGCTTGTTGTATACGAGCGTCGTTCTTACTGTCGATAGCGTTAATCAGTTCGTTGGCAGTAGTTTTTCTTTGCTCAAATGCTGCCGTATATTCGGTTTCCAGTTTATCATACTCGCCGGCGTATTCACTTTTTTGCACCTGCTTTACCTCGTACTGGTTAAAAAACATAGGCGGCCGGTTAAACTGATAGAACGCAAACACCAACACCCCTATCAGCAAAATGCAAAACTGCATAGGTATTTTGATCAGCCCGTTCATGATAAGGCCCATCCTGCTTTGCCCAACGGAGCTGCCGGTTAAATAACGCCCTACTTGGCTCTGGTCTGTACCAAAATAAGATAGCTGCAAAAAGAAACCGCCTATTATGCCGCTCCATATATTGTAACGATTGTTGGGATCAAATTTCCAATCTATCACATTCATGCGGCCCAGTTTGCCGGCCAGTTTCAGCGCGTGACCAAAGCCAACGTTTTGAGGCAGCAGCGCAACTACCATAGCCCCGGCTGCAAACATCCCCAAAAAGATGATGCTCATTTGCAGCAGTTGGGTGTATGATACCGCCTTTGTGCCGCCGTAAACGGTATAGAAAATCACTAATCCGCCTATAAACAGGGTAGTGTAAGTAGTATTGATATTAAGAATGGTTGAAAGGATGATAGACGGCGCATAGATAGTAATACCTGTTGAAAGCCCACGCTGCACCAAAAAAAGAAAAGCTACCAATGAGCGCGTCTTCAGGTCAAATCGCTGCTCAAGGTACTCGTAAGCGGTATAAACTTTAAGGCGATGAAAAATGGGGACGAAGGTTATACAGAGTACGATCATGGCCAGCGGCAGCCCGAAGTAGAACTGCACGAAGCGCATCCCGTCTGAATAAGCCTGACCGGGAGCTGAAAGGAAGGTGATGGCGCTGGCTTGTGTAGCCATTACCGAAAGCCCTATATGATACCAGGGAAGGGATCGCCCGCCTACAAAGTATTGATCAATGTTTTTGGTAGCGCCGCTCTTCCATATACCATAAACTACTATGGTTAGAAGGGTAACGACGAGAACGATCCAGTCTATTACGCTCATCTATAGTAGAGCGTGATGAGCGAGAACATGATGATAAGGAATACCAGCCAAACTATAACTACACCATAAAACTGGTTCCAGCTACGTATAAAGGGTGGTAATTCAGTATCAGACGTGTTTTTCATGACCTTTAACGAAGGTTCTCAGGAAGAACCCGGCGAATAACAGGCCGGTAACGCCTAAACCAATTGTAAAGCCGATGCTAACGCCGGTAACTACACCAATAAATAAACCGGTTAACATTGCAACCAGGTAGTAAATAGAATAGAAATTATTGTCTTCGTGTTGTTTCATGTTGTTATTATGTAGTAGGGCAAAAGTAATTGATTATGCGGTGTATAACAAGCTAAAATTTCAATTGTAACAGGCTTCTTATTTAATTAGGTTTTCCTATCAATCAATCCTTACTTAGGCTTACTCAACAAATTCACAAACAACTTGTAAGCGCCCGGCACACCGGCAGGCAGCTCCCTAAAGAACACCAGCGAGGTATATATAAAGCGGCCCTTACCGTAATCGCCTACTATTAATGAGCCTGGGTTTGGTTGTTCGCCCGGATCATTCATCTGTAATATGCTTTTGTACTGTGGATCAATATTGCTTACAAAATACAGTCCGCGCTCCTGGATCCATCCTTCAAAATCAGCCTGAGTAATTTTATTCGGGTAGTTCAGCACAGGGTTAGTTGGGTCAAGGAAGGTAACGGCCGCGTTCTCATCAGTAACACGCTGGTTAACCGGACGGAATGGATACGGACCAATATTCGGGGTAGCCAATCCGTTAGGGTTATTATACTGCACCACTAAATTACCGCCCTTGTTTACATAATCCATCAGGCGGGGCTGCATTACAGCCAGGCGTTTATTCACGTTATAAGCACGCACGCCGGTAACAATGGCATCGTATACCGATAGGTCGGCGTTCATAATATCGCTTTCTGTAAGCTGATGCACTTCGTATCCCACCTGCATTAAAGCTTCGGCAACCAAATCGCCCGCACCGGCTATGTAGCCTATCTTTTTACCTGCGGTTTTCAGATCGAGGTTAATTAATCTTGTTTCAGCAGGAGGGAACAACGTAATGGCCGGCACATGGTCATACAATATGCGCTGTATGCCCAGGCTCCAGTCTTTGCCGCCAACCTTAACCACGGCTTGCAGCGTACTGCTTTTAGGTTTGCTGTCCGCTGGTGTAACAGTGAATGATGCAACCCATTCGTCACCTTTAGCTTTATCGGTAAAATCAATTTTTTCAGGTGATATTTTCCATCCTGCAATAGGCTTAAGGCTAATGCTGCCACTTGCCTTGGTAAAAGCCTGCATTTTTATCTGCACAGTTTGTGGCTGCTGGGTATTAAAAACGTAATCTGCGTTAATAATGTTAGCCGCAACGGGCGGAGCCACAACAACGGGTTGATAGATCTCACCTTTGGCAGGGTCAACATACTTATACATCAGTTTACGTGAGTAGCTGAGTTCCTTACCATCAATTATAAAGGTAAATTTCACACTTGGCGCGTCCGGATTTTCGGGATTGCCGGCTTTTGTTTCATCATTGATGGTATAAATCCCTATGGGATGGGGCGATTCCAGCCAATAAGGTTGAGTAGTTTTAGTTAGGGGGATTTTTACTTCTTTTTCTGTCAGTTGCTTGACCAGTAATTTTCCGGGTGGGATTATAAATCCATCGCGATTTACCGTTACGTTCGACGCAGGCCCGCCGGTATTAATTCTCATTGTACTTATAGGCAGTTCATAGGGGGTGTATAGTTGTGCTGTAACAGCTATGCTATCGCCAGCTGCATACGTAGCCTGCGGTGCATATGCCTCAAACCATAAACCCGCGCAAGCGGCAATCAGATCTTTCAACCCTTTAGATTTTTGCTCTTTCCAATAAGGATCGCTTACCGCCTCCACTTTAGTTAGTAATGCCAATAAAGCCGGGATTGATTTCTCAGGGTGATCGATATCCAAATTCTTTTTAATGGCCGCTATTTCTGCCGAGATCCCTTCGCCGCCTTTCACACGTGTCCAGGTAGTGTTTACACCGTCCATCAAGTCGGTTGTCGGGGCATCGCCTAATATAGTGCGGAAGGTTTCCTGTGCATCGCCTCGTTGTTTGGCGCTACCAAAGCCCTGCGTTTTATGGTTGGAGCGACTATCGGCTGATACTTCACCATAACCCTTGCCCAGAGCGGTATTATAGGCCCCTGTGCTCATCCTGAAGGGCCCTTCAGTATTTGCACCACCAAAATTAGCGCCGTTAACCAGCAAGCGCTTAGCCTGCCATACCTGTGTATATTTTAATTGCTCAGGGAAACGTTTCGGGTCCGCAGCTGCGGCAAAAGCCTCTTGCGCAATAATAGCAGATGACGTGTGGTGCCCGTGACCGCCCTCACCGGTAGTTGTAAAACGACAAATAATAATATCCGGTCTAAATTTTCTTATCACCCAAACAGCATCGCCTAAAACCTTTTCATGATCCCATATCTTCAGGGTTTCTTCCGGCCCTTTTGAAAAACCAAAGTCATTAGCCCTGCTAAAAAACTGTTCTGCGCCGTCCATTCTTCTTGCTGCTAAAAGCTCTTGTGTGCGTATCAACCCAAGCAATTCGCTTTGCTCGTTGCCAATCAAATTCTGCCCACCGTCGCCGCGTGTTAAAGCTAAATAGCCTGTGCGGTAGTGCTTCTCTAAAGCTAAATATGCCAGCAAACGGGTGTTCTCATCATCGGGGTGCGCAGCTACATATAATACGCTGCCCAAAACATCCAGTTTCTTCAATTCCTGCAGGATAGTTCCCGGATCAGAAGGCGGAGCCGTTTGCGCGCGAACGGCGCTACTCAACAATAAAATTGCGGCAAGTAATTTGAGGTGCTTCATAGCGATAAATATATGCAAAGATTGGATTAGTTAAAAAGTCGGGAAGTACGGAAGACCAAAAGTCGGAAAGATGTTACACTATTTAATTGGGAAGTGGAATAAGATAGACCAAAACTAATCAATCGATTAATTTTTTATTACTGATAATGAGCAACTTATATCGTATGACAAAAATATGACGTTTATTTAATCAATCGTTTGATTAATTTTGACCCATTGAAATTATGGACAAAGATAAAATAGACAAAAAGGACTACATTCTGGACGTGGCTGAGCGCGTTTTTGCAGACAAAGGGTTCGACGGCGCATCAACACGGTTAATATCTGGTGAGGCCGGTGTAAATATGGCTATGCTCAATTACTACTTCGGTTCAAAAGAGGGTCTTTTCCTGGCGATAATTGAGCGGAAAATATCTCATTTCCAAAACATCCTGCACAGTCTGGGCAGTAACGAGAACATGAGTGCCTGGGACAAGATGGAAACCTACATCGAGCTTTACGGCGATAAGATTGTAAGCAATAATTGTTTCCAGAAGTTGCTTTATAAAGAAATGGTGATGGACCGCGGTAACGAGCTATCGCAAAAGCTGCGCGATATGCTGCTTAAAAATGTTGCCGAGGTTGAAAAGATCTTAAAGGAAGGTATAACAGCCGGAGACTTTAAGAACGATGTCGATATACCGATGGTGATTGCCACGCTTTACGGCACCAAAAACTACATCATTAATACACCACTAATGGCATCGCCGCTTTTGGGTTATGATATACACGATGATGAAAACATAGAAAAAAAGCTTAAACCTCAGATAAAAAGCTTTATGAAGAACTTACTAAAATGCTACCTGCTAAAACAACAATGAAAATACAATTTAACACATCTCACCACTTCCATTTAATTAAGATACCGCTGCTTGCCGTTATTTTGGCTATTTTGCTAATGGGCCTTGTAAATAACGCCAAAGCACAGGACAAAACGCTAAGACTGGAAGAAGCCATACAAATGGGCCTTCAAAACAGCAAAGTTTTGAAACTGTCGCAAGCTAAAATAGACGAGGCGATATCGCAGTACAACCAGGAGAAAGACCGTGCCCTGCCAACAGGATCGGTAAGCCTTGGGTATAACCATGTGCAAATACCCGCCAATAAATTAAACTTCGGCGAAGAGTCAATAGCACTGCCAAAAAGTGCTAACGCTTTTTTGGGTATCGCATCCATTAACCAAACTATTTTTGGCGGGCACCGCTTAAAGTACGCGCAGGAGTCGACTGATCTGTTGACCAATATATCACGCTTAGATGCGGTAAGAGATAAGGACCAGATAACCTACGATATTATCAGCGCTTATTACAATCTGTATAAGGTGCAGCAAAGCCTAAAAGTAGTTAAGGAAAACCTGGAAACTATTGATGAGCAGATCCACCAATCGCAGCGCTTTTTTGAGCAGGGTTTGGTTACTAAAAACGATGTGCTGCGTTTCCAGCTGCAACGTTCAAACGTGCAAATAAACGGTGTCGATCTGGAGAGTAATCGTAAGATCATCAATCATAACCTGAATATCTTATTGGGCCTTCCCGAAAGTACCCGTTTAGTTATTGATGAGATACCGATGGCTAAACGCTCAATAGGCGCGCTTAATGACTATATAGACTCGGCATTGGCTAACCGCCGCGAGCTGGCGCAATTGGATTTACGCAACCGCATTGCCGAAAACAACATCAAAAGCATAAAGGCCAATACTACCCCTACCCTTTCGGCATCGGCTGGCGCTTATTATGTTGATGCATCGGCTAATCCGCTGCCAAGAAGCGGCAACTTTATTACGCCTATCACGGTTGGCCTTACCGCATCGTGGAACTTATCAAGCTTGTGGACCAATAAGAATAAATTATCCGAAGCTAAGATCCAGCAGGATGAAGTAGCCATTAACAAAGGCATTGTGGCCGACCAACTGCGTAATGAGGTTAACCAGAATTATCAGAACTATTTAACCGCGCTTGAGAAAATACAACTGCTGCAAACTTCTATTGAACAGGCCGGCGAGAACAAAAATATACTGGCATCAAAATACAGAAGCAATATAGCATCGGCAATTGACAGGGCCGATGCCGAGACCCTACTCTACCAGGCACAGATCAATTTAGCGTTGGCCAAGGCCGATGCTGATCTGGCCTACTATACCTTAATGAAATCAACCGGAAAACTAAATAAATAATATTACTCGAATTAAAATGGCAAAGGAACAAACCTCTCACCAAGATACACCTGCGAAAAAACCAAATAAAGTATTGCCTATCATACTAGGCGTCATACTATTAGGCGGCATTATTTTCGGGGTAAAAGAATACCTATACTACAGCAAACATGTTGATACAGATGACGCGCAAATTGATGCAGATGTCAGTCCGGTTGTGGCCCGCGTAGGCGGATATGTTGACAGTATAATGTTTGAGGAAAACACCCACGTAAACAAAGGACAGATACTGGTTAAGATTGACGACCGCGATTATCGTGTAAAGCTAGAACAAGCGCAGGTTGCGCAAACCGGTGCAGCGGCTAACGTAGGTGTTGGCCAATCTCAGATCTTTACTAATACCGCTAACTCTGCAGTTGCCCGTGCACAGATGGAATCGGCAAAGGCACGTTTGGATAAAGTAGAAAAGGATTACCAGCGTTACGCTAACCTTATTAAAGATGGCTCTATCACCCAACAACAGTTTGATCAGGCGAAATCTGATCTTGAAGTTGCACAGGCTACCTATCGCGCTGCTCAGGACCAATATCGTGCATCAGAGCAACAGGTTAATACTACCCGCAGCGAGCTAAAGGTTACCAATACCGGCGTTAACCAACGCGAAGCGGATATTGATTATGCCAAACTGCAATTAAGCTATACCCGCGTTATTGCACCTGCAAGCGGCATCGCATCAAAAAAGAATGTGCAGTTGGGTCAGTTGGTACAGGCCGGGCAAACACTGTTTAATATAGTGAATGATAACAGCCTGTTTATTACAGCCAACTTTAAAGAAACCCAGTTAGAAAATATCCGCAACGGTCAGGAAGTACATGTTGAGGTAGACGCTTACCCGGATATGGAGATAAGCGGTACTGTTTACAATTTCTCGCCTGCTACAGGTGCAAAGTTCTCATTGCTTCCGCCGGATAACGCTACCGGTAATTATGTAAAAGTAGTGCAACGTGTCCCTGTTAAGATCAAGCTGAATGGCAGCAAAGAAGATCTGGCTAAACTGCGCGCAGGGATGAGTGTAAACGTATCTGTTGTAATAGAAAAACACTAAATGGCCGAAACTGGTTTTAAGAAATGGATCATCACAATTACGGTGATAACGGCCTCGCTATTGGAGCTGATTGACACCACTATTGTGAACGTAGCGCTGCCCCATATACAGGGAAACCTGGGTGCAACGCTTGAAGATGTGGCGTGGGTGGTTACCGGTTATGCAGTGGCCAACGTAATTATATTGCCTATGTCGGGTTGGCTTGGCGGCAGGTTTGGCCGAAAAAATTACTTCCTGGCCTCTATTATCGTGTTCACCTTCGTTTCGTTTTTATGTGGAAACGCGCAAAACATGGACGAGCTGATCATCTTCAGGATATTACAGGGCCTTGCAGGCGGTGGCCTTATATCAACCGCGCAGGCTATCTTATTAGAGACCTGGCCCCGTGAGCAAATAGGCACAGCAACTGCTTTGTTCGGCTTAGGCGCGGTGGTTGGCCCTACAGTTGGCCCAACCATCGGCGGTTGGATAGTTGAACAATACGCCTGGCCTTGGATATTTTATGTAAACATCCCGGTAGGTGCACTGGCCGCCTTTTGTGCCTACACCTTTATTCGAGAAACGCCAAAGGAGGAAAAACGACCTGTGGACTGGTGGGGCATTGTGCTGCTGGCTATTGCAGTAGGCAGCCTGCAAACCGTATTGGAAAAAGGCGAAAGCGAAGACTGGTTTGCCACAACATATATCGTAGTATTATCTGTAAGCGCGGTTTTAGGCACTTTCCTTTTTATATGGAGGGAAATGAG
>NZ_CAMLHX010000071.1 GCF_946479965.1 uncultured Mucilaginibacter sp.
ATAAAGGTGATGGATATGGCTTCAGATCCACCGCTAGTTACTATGATATCTTCGGGCGTAATATTATACCCGTTGCGGTTATAGTATTTGGTAAGCTGTTGCCTGTAAGATAAAGTACCTTCAGACGGGGTATAGGCCCAAACCTTAAAATCTATATTTTTTATGGCGTTGATCATGCCCTCAGGCGTTTCTATGTCAGGCTGACCGATGTTTAGATGATAAACCGTTTTGCCGTCCCGTTTAGCTTTATCAGCAAAAGGAGTTAGTTTACGGATAGGGGAAGCAGGCATTCGCTGACCCTTTTTGGATATATTTGGCATAAGCGCAAAATTAATAAAAAGATAATACTGTGACGGATTTATACATAACAAAAAAACGGCCTCTGTTACCAGGGCCGTTTCCAAAATATTTTTTGTGACCCTATCTCCCGGTTAAGAGATCAAGGGTGTGGTACTTAAACTCTTAACGTGTGCTCGCTCCCGCGGCTGCCGCTGCGACTACTTCGCCTGATATTACAAGGTTTTTTGTTGGTGTTGTAGCGTTTGATGTAACTACAATAGCTTTGGTAAAACCGCCAAGTGCAGCTGCATTGTAAGTAATGGTTATAGTGCCTTTCTCGCCTTTTTTAACGGGAGTTTTGGTATAATCAGCAATGGTACAACCACATGTGGGCTGAACGCTGGTTAATATCAACGGCTGCTCACCAATATTGGTAAACAAAAACTGTGTGGTAACCGGCTTACCCTGAGGTATTTTACCGAAGTCGTGTTTCTCTTCGTTAAACTTAAATTCCGCTTTGGCACTACCTTGAGCAGCAGCGTTAAAAGCGAAGCCTAATACCACCGCGAAAATTAAAACTAATTTTTTCATAATATCTGTTTGATTACCACAAATATAAAAGGTTTAACCTAAAATCAAAACTAATACTTAATCAATAACAATAATAGAAGGTTTAGGTATACTGATAGAATTTTATAATTTTACAATTCAAAAAAAAGATTTATGCCCGAAGCTGCAATTATAGATCGCGATAAATTTGACGTTGCCGAGCTTAGCTTTGACGACTTTAAATCTATTGTTGTAAATGATTATAGGATAGCTTACGAAAGCAGGCAGGCCAGTTTATTAGGCAGGCGCGAGGTGCTAACCGGCAAGGCAAAGTTCGGCATATTTGGCGATGGTAAAGAGATAGCACAGCTGGCCATGGCCAAGGCCTTCCGCAAGGGCGATTGGCGTGCAGGATATTATCGCGATCAGACTTTTATGTTTGCTACCGGGATGACCAATATGAAAGAGTTTTTTGCTCAATTATATGCTCATCCTGATACTGAGAAGGAACCTGCATCAGGCGGCAGGCAAATGAATTGCCATTATGGTACCCGCTTTGTTAATGCTGATGGCAGTTGGATAAACCAGGCAGAGGCGATGAATTGTGCGTCGGACATTTCAACCACCGGGGGCTCTATTCCGCGTTTACTGGGTTTGGCTTATGCCTCTAAATTATATAGGCAGAACGAAGAACTGTCTGATCTTACCAATTTTTCTGTTAACGGCAATGAGGTAGCTTTCGGCACAATTGGTAACGGCGCTACATCCGAAGGTTTGTTTTTTGAGGTGTTGAATGCTGCCGGCATATTACAGGTGCCCATGGCGTTGTCTGTTTGGGATGATGCCTACGCAATTTCTGTCCCGGCAAGTTTACAGACGGTAAAAGAAGATATATCTGAAGTTGTAAAAGGCTTCCAACGCGAAACCGGCACCAATGGTGTCGAGATATTTAAAGTGCGGGGCTGGGATTACGTTGCCTTGTGCGAAACCTACGAGATTGCCATAAGGCTATGCCGTGAAGAACATGTGCCTGTTTTGATCCACGTTACAGAAATGACCCAGCCACAGGGGCATTCAACTTCCGGATCCCACGAGCGCTATAAATCTGAGGAACGGTTAGAGTGGGAAGCTGAGCATGATTGCTTGCTGAAAATGCGCAAATGGATGCTCGAAGCTGCTATAGCAACCGAAGAAGAATTAGAGACATTAGAAGCCGCCGCCAAAAAAACCGTGCGTGGCTTTCAGCGTGAAGCATGGAATGAATTAGGTGCCGAAATAAAAACGGATATAGACGAAGCTGCCCGTTTATTGGATACGCTGGTTAACCAGTCGGTTTTTGGGGATGATATACATGTAATTGCAGCAGCTTTGCGTGCTTGCGTGGATCCCGGAAGAAAAGACGCTATAGCAGCTGCCAGAAAAGCATTGCGCTTAACTGCGTCTGAACCTACCGATGCCAGGGCGGCTTTGAGTAAGTGGCTTGCATCTGAGAATAAGAAGAATTACCAAAGATTTAATACCAAGCTGTTTTCGGATACGCCGGAATCTCCGTTAAAAATTGAAGCGATACCGGCAGTATACGAGCCTAACGCCCGCATGTTGGATGGCCGTGAGATACTCAATGCTTGTTTTGATGCTAATTTTGAGCGCGATAAGGCTATTGTAGCCTTTGGCGAGGATCTGGGCGCTATTGGCGACGTTAACCAAGGGTTCGCGGGCTTACAGGCCAAGTATGGCGATCTGCGGATCTCTGATACCGGTATCAGAGAAACATCAATAATAGGGCAGGGTATGGGCATGGCGATGCGTGGTTTACGCCCCATTGCCGAGATTCAATACATGGACTACCTGCTATACGGCGTAACCGTTATAAGCGATGACCTGGCCAGCTTAAGCTACCGCACGGCGGGTGGCCAAAAGGCTCCGCTTATTATACGTACACGCGGGCACCGTCTGGAAGGTATATGGCACTCCGGCTCGCCGATGGGCATGATATTGAGCACCATGCGGGGGCTGCACATATGCGTTCCGCGGGATATGACGCAAGCCGCGGGTATGTACAATACGCTTTTACGTGGCGATGAGCCTGCTATTGTAATTGAGTGCCTTAACGGTTATCGTTTAAAGGAAAAGATGCCTGCCAATGTAGGCGAGTTCACTGTTCCGTTAGGTAAGGCCGAACTAATGCGCGAGGGCAGCGATATTACCATAGTGTCGTACGGATCAACGCTTCGTATTGTGATGGAAGCTGCGGATGAATTGCAGGAAATGGGTATTAATGTTGAGGTGGTTGATCCGCAAACCTTGTATCCTTTTGATACAGAGAATTTATGCGGAAACTCATTAAGCAAAACCAATAAACTGCTTGTTGTTGATGAGGACCTGCCGGGAGCAGCATCAGCCTATATATTGCAAAAGGTTATTGAAGGGCAAAAAGGATATTACATGTTAGACTGTCCGCCTAAAACTCTTTGTGCTAAGGATCATCGCCCACCATACGGATCAGACGGCGACTATTACACCAAGCCTTCTATCGATGATGTAATAGAAGCGGTGTATAGCATGGTAAGCGATAGTGATCCTGTCAAGTTCCCGCCCATATATTAAGGGTGTTGCAGAAATATATACAACACTTTGCAACACCTGCAACAGTGTTTTTTATATATAATTGATTACTAATGCTTTGTGAATATTGCTTGTTGTAACATGCAACACTTTGCAACAGATTAACCGTAATTATAAAGCGTAAAACCAACCAAATGAGAAACCTTATCATTACACTTTTGCTGGGCTTTTCAGGCTTACAAGCTTCGGCTCAGGTAACCGGGCAAATACGTCAGAGCAATATGCCTTTAGATACGTCTATGCTTGTGTACGACGAGCAAGGAAATGCTTTAAAGTATTATCAGTATACTAAGTTGATAAACTCCGGAGATTACACCTTAAGAGGCAAAGGTGCTCCGGGTGCACCCGGCGGTAAAGTTATGCTCGTAAAAATGCCGGAGGAGCAAAAGGCAATGATGGCTGAGATGGTAAAACGCTTTGCGTCTATTAAAACCGGTGTTTTAGCAGAAGGAAATACGCTTGATGTAAATCCTTTAAAAAATGCCATTGAACAGGAAAATTTTGATGGAAAAGCCATAGTGATGGTGTTTTGGGGGGTAGAATGCCCACCATGTACAGAAAGCTTTGAAACCATAAACGGTATTCTTAAGGAGCTTAAAAATCCGAATCTCGTTTCGATAGGCATTACCAGCGATAACAAAGACGATGCTACAGAAAAATTGAAACAGAAACCATTGTTAACTACGCATTCATTAACCTATGCATATAAAGTTAGCGGCGCGTATGGTATATATGAATTTCCAACTTATGTAATTACTGATAAAAATCACGTAATAAAACTTGCTATGACAGGCTCTTCACCTTTTACCTTTCCAGCCTTTAAAACAACACTTAAGGCCGTGCTCGAGAGCAAATAAATCGTCATTCTGTTTCACACACCGGTGGGGCAAACGCTACTTAACAGTTAAACTGTTATTCGCCCTGTTCACATCCGGCAACGCTGCATCAGGGTCAATGCTAACGCTCTCCACAACTGAAGTGGAGGGAATAATGAAAGTGGTGGCTTTGTTCTGTAGCCAGGTCTCAACCGGTAATTTCATCCGTACCTTAGTGCCGTCTTTCATCTTAGCTTCAATGCTAAACGGCATGGCCATAGCTTCCTTATTGGCAACTATCACCTCAACACCATTTTTAGCATCGCCATTAACATACTTAGCGCTGATGAGCGCCAGATCAAGCTTGTAATTGTTCAAAAACCATCCCCGCCAAAACCAGGCTAGGTCCTCACCGCCGGCGTTCTCCATGGCCCGGTAAAAGTCATCGGGTTGGGGGTGCTTATAGGCCCATTTGCGTATGTAATTGCTAAATGCATAGTCAAAGCGGTCCTTACCCAATACCTGCTCGCGCAGCAATATCAAACCAAAGGCGGGCTTAAAATAGGTGAGGGGATGGCGATACTTTTCTGCTATTGCGTCAGGATAACTATTAATGACAGGCGAAGCAGGGTCAATAATATCGGGGATTATCTCATCAGCAGGATTGCCGCCGCCGGGGGCATACTCGCCGTCTCGTTTGGGAGCGTATTCGCCTTTGTTGATGACATCAGACGCATATACGTCAATAAATGTGTTAAAGCCCTCGTCCATCCATGCAAAACGCCGTTCATTAGATCCCACTATCATCGGGAACCAGTTATGGCCAATCTCGTGCGCTGTTACCCAGAATAGTTCCTTCCCCTTATCGTTAATGCCATCAAACAAAATGCCCGGATACTCCATGCCACCTGCTATTCCGGCCTCGTTTATAGCGGCCGGATAAGGATAGGGGAACCATTTGGTGGAGAAGTACTCCACCGCGCCCTTCAGATATTCGGTAGAGCGGCCCCAGGCATCGTTACCGGCGCTCTCAACCGGGTAAACAGACATGGAAATGGACTTTTTACCACCCGGTAGATTGATCCTTGCCGCATCCCACATAAACGCACGCGAAGCGCCGAAGGCTACATCGCGGGTATTCTGCATTTTAAAGTGCCAGGTAAGCGTACCCTTGTTCACTGGTCGGGAGGAAGGGTCGGTAACCTCCTGCGCTGTGCGTATCATAATGGTTTTGTCGCTGTTGCGGGCGGCAGCCAGGCGGTTTACCTGTTTAACGGTCAGCACTTCTGCAGGGTTAATCAATTCGCCGGAACCGGCAACAATCATATCCCAGGGCACGGTTACGCGGTAATCAATATCACCATACTCGCAGTAAAACTCGCCACTGCCTACAAATGGCAGGGTATCCCAGCCGTTCGAATCATCATAAACGCACATGCGGGGAAACCACTGCGCTATTTCGAAGATGGTACCATTCTTTGTTTGGGTATAATCTGTACGGCCGCCAAAAGCGCCCGGAATAGTATAATGATAGTTGATCAGCAGGTTGATCTTACCGCCCTTTGCAGCCAATGCCGATGGCAGGCGAATTTGCATGCGTGTATCGGTAATAACGTAATTAGCCTTCTGCACTTTGCCATTAATTGAAATGGAAACCGACTCAATAATATAACCATCAGTATGCTGATCAGGCTTGGGCTGGTTGCCGGTAACAAAGTTGGAGCGTGCATCCTTTTTATAAGTGTTCTGATCCATTTGCAACCACAGGTAGCCCAAAGCATCCGGACTGTTGTTGGTATAGGTTATATTTTCGGCACAGGTAAGTAGTTTGCTTGCTGTGTCGATCTTAGCTTTTAACACATAGTCGGCGCGGTTTTGCCAGTACTTAGGACCGGGCTCGCCATTAGCAGAATGGAATTCATTGCCCTTTTCGGTATAAAATGGCGGTGAAAACAGTGCCGATGGATTGTAATTAGATTTGATGGTATCGGTTGATGTATTGCTTGGCTTGCGTTGGGCCTGTGCTATAGAAAGCCAGCAGAATAAAGCCAACAGAGATAGAAGTCTAAGTTTCATGCGTATCAGTTAAGGATAGCAATATACAAAAACAGGTGTACTCAAGCTATAATATATCAGCCAAAATGCCTTCTTTAAGCGAGTTGGTGCAAAGCTGAACGTTGCTTACGTTAAGCTTATCCATAACAAAACGAGTAAGTAATGATGCCACCACTATCATATCAACCCGAATGGATACAATACCCTCCATACTTTTACGCTGTTGATGCGATGATGCGATGAGTTTATCAGTAACAGCTATTAGCACTTTGGTTTCAAACAGATAGTTTTTGATACTTTTCAAATTGAATGGCTTATGCTTGTCCAACTCAATTATTTCAGCAAAGGTTTCGAACGCGCCCGATGAACCTATAATGGTTTCCACATTATATTGTTTACCGGCTTCAAAAAGCGGTGCAAGTTTTTCTTCCAGATAGCTGCGCAGATCAGCGATAGCGGAAGAGGGGATAGGGTCAACCTGGTGAAACTTATCCATTAATCGTGCGGCACCTATCTCAAAGCTCTGCTTCCAAAATATCTCATCAGCATTACATAAAATAAACTCCACACTGCCGCCACCAATATCTATTATAAGCGATGTTTGCGCACCCAGGCTGCCGGCCAGTTTAACGCCCTTATAAATGTAAGCTGCCTCCTGTTCGCCGTTTATCAATTCTATTTTGATGCCGGTTAAAGCCTGTACCTTATCAATAAATTCTTGCCCATTAGCGGCATTGCGCAGTGCTGAGGTTGCTACCGCCCGCAGGCTATCAACGCTGCTGTTGGCTATGTCTTGCTCATATTGCTGCATGGCATCAATACCGCGTTGAAAAGCAGCCGGAACAATAATCCCTTTATTGATACCTCCTTCGCCCAGTTTAACCGATAAGCTTTTGTGCACGAGTTCTGTGTAAGAAACGGTGATGCCCTGGGCGATAAGTAAATGAAAAGTATTGGTGCCGAGGTCCATTACGGCGACAGTTTTTTGCTGACTCATAAACGGGTTTGTGCCCGTAATAATGCAAAAAATAAATTAATGTTTTAAACTTCAAAAATTTCGCAATAATCTACTTGGTAAAATAGAAAAAGCGCCGTGTCCTGTCACAAGGAGCGGCGCTTTTCAATTTTAGCAGGTTTTTATTTAAAGCTGAAAATAAGTGGAAATATAAAAGTGACGATGATAGTCCACACAAAATAAACCGGCAGGTAGGTAGATATTACCTTTCCAACCTCGCTTATTTCTGTCCGTTTGTTAATGGTTCTGAAAAGACTTACTGTAACCAACACAAGATTAATAAGGATCAAAACATTTCCACCCATAATGGCCAATCTGTTTGGAGTGATGCCCAGGGTTGCAATGCGGAATACTATAGCAGAAAGCGCAACGCCGTTTACTATTATCGTCATAACAGATAAAAAGGTGAGGACCCACATCTCAAGCTTCGTTTTATTAGTTTTTGATGATTCGGCAACAGAGAAAAAGATAATTGCTAAAACGCCAACCAGCAAAGCGTTGAAAATTAACAGGAATTCGCGGTCGTTATATGGATTTTTGCCGGAGTAAACTATCGCTACCAGATAAACGACCAACATAACAGCAACCAACGGACTGAAAATACGGGCAATTACCGGGGATACTTTACCAACGAGTTGCGGGTTGGTTTGCGTAAGAAAAGTACCTACAATTGGCGCTGCTGCAAGGCCGAATACCGCCACGTTTTTAAAGTAAAATTCTTCGATACGTAAACCGATAAGCGAGAACAGGCCAACTGTTATTGCGCTCATTATACCGCCTGCTATAAGTATTAACGCGGTCATCACAATCAGGTCCCCGTTGTATTTTAAGAAACTGAGTCGTTTTTGTACATTGTTTGCAGCTTCACCAACGTAAACAAAGCCCGTAATACACCATAATAGTAAAGCCAGGTGAATACATGATAGTATCAGCGTATCGCTGGTTTTAACATCAGGCAACAAATTAATAAACACCATGCCGGCCAGCATTGCCGCAGCGCTTATGGCTATTTTGGTGGCGGATAGTTTATTCTTCCAGGCAAAATAAGCTGCAACAAAAGGGAAAACTACAAAGCCGATATTACGCGGGTAAAAGAACTCTTCTTTTATAGCGAAGAAATGCGGAAGCTTGGCAATTAAGCCTGCTATCAGCGATGTTAACACAACGAATAACAGTTCTCCGCGTACGCCCCAACTGATCTCGTCACTTTCGTAATTAAGCCTTTCGTGCCAGAAATCAGCAAGCGGATTACCTTTAAGTTCGGGGTAAACCACATCAAATGCCCGCTTAAAAGGTGCTTTATTAGCGCGATACATCTTTTCTAAATGTGCGGGGTTATCTATATGAGAAAGCATCTCGTCTTTCATATTATTATCGTTTAGTTCCATAGCGTGCCGTTTAAACCTAACACAATGCCCATCCATAAACCAATAACGCAAATAATTGCTGTAAGCAGCAGAGTAAGCACTTTGTTCCAGCCATATTGGTTACGAAAATGCATCATAAAATGAGCCACTAAACCGCCCACAGCGCCTGAGAAAGGTGTGATGATGAATGGTTTCAACATCCAAAGTTGTCCCCATTCTGCCTGGGGATGTTTTACAGGCAGTATAAAAAGTGCGATTATTACAGCGCCAATACCTGCGCCTATGAGCATGCGTTTTACTAATGGGCTTGATTGCCCGGGTTGTACTGCTAAGTTATTTGCGTGTGTCATTTTTGATGAATGTTTAACAAGTTTTCAAATAGTTTAATTTTCAAAACAAAGATAAATAAAAGTACTTTGTATTTCAAAGTAATAAATTATTTATTTTTAAATAGACGGTATGAATAAATGCGCAAATCTTCCTACATTGTTTTGTTTCACCGTATTGTTTAGTTCTTCTATTTTCCATAATTTTATCACAATCCATTAACTGTTCATTTATTTACCTTACTACCGTCACAATGTTTAGAACAAGACACTTTTTATGCTGTATTGCCGCACTTTGTATTACTACGTTTAGCGCCCATGCGCAAGCCAGATTAGTAGAGAAAGTAACCCGTAAGCCCGGCCAGCTAATTATTCCCTACGAAAAATACGTGCTCCCTAACGGATTAACCGTTATAGTGCACGAGGACCATTCAGATCCGTTGGTACATGTTGATGTAACCTACCATGTAGGGTCGGCACGCGAGCAGATAGGCAAATCAGGCTTCGCGCATTTTTTTGAACACATGATGTTTCAAGGCTCGGATAACGTTGCCGATGAGGAACTGATTAAGATCGTCTCTGAAGGGGGAGGTACCAATAATGGTACTACTAACCGTGACCGTACCAATTATTTTGAAACAGTACCCAATAATCAACTGGAGAAAATGCTTTGGCTGGAAGCCGACCGCATGGGTTTTTTGCTTGATGCTGTTACCCAACAAAAATTTGAGATACAACGTGCCACCGTAAAAAATGAGCGCGGACAAAGCTATGACAACCGTCAATATGGTTTAATGTACGAGAAAACTTCAGCCGCGCTATATCCATATGGCCACCCTTATTCATGGATGACCATTGGTTATCTTGAAGATTTGAATAAAGGCAACGTTAACGATCTGAAAAATTTCTTTTTACGCTGGTACGGGCCCAACAATGCAGTGCTTACTGTGGGGGGCGATGTAAAGCCCGCACAAGTGGTAAAACTGGCCGAAAAATACTTTGGCCCTATAAAACGTGGTCCGGCGGTAAGCACAATGAAGTTGCCCGCTCCGGTATTAACTGCAGACCGTTATGTGTCTTACGAGGATAATGTGCGCTTTCCGCGCCTTTTGATGACTTTCCCTACGGTGCCCGCTTATCACCCTGATGAGGTGCCGCTTGATGTGCTGGCCGAGATATTGGGGCAGGGCAAAAATTCTATCTTGTATAAAAATCTTACAAAGCCACAAAAATCATTATTGGCCAACGCAAGCCACCCTTGCGCTGAACTGGCGGGCGAGTTTTCTATAGATGTGGTGCCTTCGCCGGGACATTCATTGGCCGAGATGGAAAAAATAGTGCGTGATGCTTTTGATGAATTCGAAAAGACAGGCGTGAGCGATGAGGTTGCGAAACGTATTATTGCCACCCGGCAAGCGCAGATTGTTAACCAGTTAGCCAGCGTGTCCGGAAAAGTATCAAACCTTGCCAGTTACCTAACTTTAACAGGCAACGCCAACTATTATCCAAAAGATCTGAAACGCTATCAATCTGTTACTAAAGCAGATGTAATGCGGGTGTTTAATACCTATATTAAAGGCAAGCATGCTGTTATTTTAAGCGTTTATCCAAAAGGTAAGCCCGAAGAAGTAGCACATGCCGATAATTATAAGGTAGATGCTTCAAATTATAAAGCTCCAAAAGATGAATATAGTGGCTTAAAATATGTTAAAGCAAAGGACAATTTTAACCGCAAAAAGCAACCAGCGGCGGGACCTAACCCTGTAGTAAAGCTGCCTGTTTTTTGGCAAAGCAAAACAGCTAACGGCATCACCATAATGGGTGCAAAAAGCGATGAAATACCGGCTGTTACCCTATTACTTTCAACAAAAGGCGGGCATTTACTTGAGCCTGTCGGAAAAGCAGGCATAGCATCACTAACAGCGCAAATGTTAGGCGAAGCATCTGAGCATTATACTGCCGAGGAGCTAAGTACCCGCTTAGGTATGTTGGGCTCGTCAATCTCCTTTAGCAGCAACGCGTCGCGGGCGTATGTTAGCGTTTACAGCTTTACCAAAAACCTTGACCCAACTCTGGCGCTGCTTGAAGAGCGTTTATTTCACCCGCGATTTGATAAAGACGATTTTGACCGGTTAAAAAAGCAACGGTTGGAGCAGATCAAAAATCAGCAAACGGACGCATCTGCCTTGTCGCAGGTGGCATTTTTAAAGGCCTTATACGGCGAGGGAAACTTTATGGGGATATCGCCAACCGGTACCGTAGAAAGTGTTTCTGCTATAACGCTTGATGATGTGAAGGCTTATTATAAAGCTAATTATTCGCCTATGGCTACTAACCTTGTTGTAGTTGGAGATATTGATCAGGCCGCTATTACACCTAAGTTGAGTTTCCTTAAAAAATGGCAGGGTGCCGATTTAAGCTTGCCTAAAATTCCGGCGGGTAGGGCGGTACCCCAAACGCAGATATTTTTGGTTAATAAAGACAAAGCTCCGCAATCAGAGATCCGCCTTGGCTATTTAGCATTGCCATATGATGCCACCGGCGACTATTACAAGGCCGGTTTGATGAACTATGTATTAGGAGAGGCGTTTAACAGCAGACTAAATTTGAAGCTGCGTGAAGAAAAGGGCTATACTTATGGTGCAGGCTCGTACTTTACGGGTTCTGAGGTTCTTGGTTATTTTATTGCCACGGCCGGTGTAAGAGCAAATGTGACCGACAGCGCGGTATACGAATTTATGAGTGATATACGTCTTTTCAGAGAGCAAGGGATAACCGACCAGGAACTGGCTTTTGTTAAAAGCGCCATCGGACAGAGCAAGGCGCTTAAATATGAAACTGCTCTGCAAAAAGCATACTTTTTAGATGATATAGCCAGGTACAAACTTGATCCTGATTTTATCACTAAGCAGAACGAAATACTTAAAAATATTACTAAAGCCGAGATAAATGCCCTAGCAAAAAAATATTTGCCAATTGAAAATATGGTGATTGTTGTTGTTGGTGACAAGGCATCCATCAAACCGGGCTTAGAAAAGTTGGGTTATCCGATAACCGAGTTGGACATGGAAGGACGTCCTGTTAAGTAAAAGAGAAAATAGTAATAAAGAAAGGGATCGATAGATCCCTTTCTTTATTTAGTAAGATACCGAAAACGAGCTATTGGTGTGAAACGGCTTTTAAACCAATTATAGAACCAATAAGCGTGGTGATGAAGAACAACCGCCAAAATGTTGCGGGATCTTTAAAAACAACTATCCCCATAATTACCGTTCCGACAGCGCCTATGCCGGTCCACACCGCGTAAGCGGTGCCGATTGGTAAGGTTTGGGTTGCCTTTACCAGCAATATCATACTTAAAGACATGGTAACTACAAAGCCTGCAAACCACCAATACATTTCTGTTCCCGATGTCTCTTTAACTTTACCCAGGCAGGACGCAAATGCTACCTCACATAATCCTGCAATAATTATGATGATCCAATTCATAGGTGTTTTGAGGCAAAGATAGGAATTGGATAAGTACCGCCGATGAAATTGTTATCTATATGATCTTACGCTCGTAAGCATATTTGAGTAAACCCACCACTGTTTGGGTGTTTGTTTTTCTGAAAATATTTTTGCGATGGGTCTCTATTGTGCGCTCACTGATAAACAATAAATGGGCAATTTGTTTATTGCTGTACTCACGCTCAATCATTCTGATGATCTCTATTTCGCGATCAGTAAGGTGATTGCCCTCCTGGTTATCTTTGTAGGCTTCAACCAGTCGCTTGGTAATATCTGCGCTGTAATAGTTGCCACCGGTCGCTATTTTTTTAAGGGCTTCTTCTAACTCTTGTATCCCCGTGTTTTTTAAGATGAAGCCGGATACGCCTGCATCCATCATCTCGCTTACTACCATGCTATCACCAAACATGGATAGTGCAAGCACTTTAATGTCGGGATACTGTTTGCGTACATGTCGCGTAAGTTCAGCGCCACTCATGCCGGTCATACTAACATCAGTGAGTAAAATATTTACCGGGGTCTCTTTAAGCAGGTCCATTGCCTTTTCAGGATCATTACTCACGCCGGCTATCTCAAACCCGGGGATAGCTTTAATGAGCATACTTAAACCATCAATCACCATTTGGTGATCGTCAACAATAAATATTTTATAAATGGTTGTCATCATTAATTCAGGTTAAAGGTACATAAATGGCTACCAACGTGCCTTTGCCCGGCGCAGACGAAAAATCAACAGTACCCTTAAGGTAGGTTAGGCGGGTAATGATATTTTTTATGCCAATGCCTTCAAAATTTTCCTTTTTGTGGGTATCAAAGCCTTTGCCGTTATCTTCAACCATGGCGCTAACGCCACCCTCGTCCCTGGCAAGCTGTATGTCCAGCCTGCTTGCCTCGGCATGCTTTATTACGTTGTTTACGCATTCCTGTAAAATACGGTATAACACAATTTCGGTATTACTATCCAGTCTTTCGGCAAGGCCCGATGTTTCAACTGTAACTTTCAGTTTATCGCCATCTATTTTGGTTACAAAATCCTTAACAGCGCTTGCCAGGCCCGTTTTTAAAAGAATATTAGGCATCATTTGGTGGGCAATGGTGCGCACCTCTTTACAGCTCTCATCAACAAGCGCCATTGTTTTATCGGCTAAAAGCGCATCCTCTGTTTTGCTAAAATCAATGCGGCCCAGCAAACTGGCTAAATTTAACCGTACTACCGAGAACGTTTGCCCTACGCCATCATGCAGATCAGCGGCAATACGTTTACGCTCGCGCTCTTCAGCCTCGATGATACCTTTTGATGCGATGGTTTGCTGATGAATAACTTCTGCCTGTAAACGCGCTTCTTGTTTTAACTTATAACGATTGTAAAATAGAGCAGCTAATATTAATATGATAAAGAATGAACCGCTTATTATGCCTATGGTGGTATTGCTCTGTGATATTTTAAGTTGTTGAACGGCGGTTTGATGATTTAATAAGGCGATTTGTTTTTCCTTTTTCTCCGTCTCGTATTTAGTTTGCAACTCCTGTATGGTTTTTGAGTTGGCATCATTAAATAAAGTGTCGTTTGTTTTATGAAACCTGTTCAGGTAATCATAGGCTTTGGTCATATCGCCTTTGTTTTTGTATAGCTGCGCCAGTTCATCGTAAATACGCATCCGCTCTTTTAGCAATCCGGCTTGATTACTTATGTCGAGAGCCTCCAGATAATACTGTTCGGCTTTTACATAATCTTTAATGCTGCTGTACGCTTCCCCTAATTTGATAAGCGATTTTACAATAGCCGGTTTTTTACCTATCTCTCTGCGTTTTGCCAAGGCCTTTAAACTATAATCAATCGCCATAGCATAATGGCCCTGCTGATACTCCATTTCACCCAAGTTACTGTAGGCTGTTGCAATTGCAGTAGGGTAATTAACTTTTGATGCATATAAAATGGCATTATCAAAGTTAAGTTTAGCCACCTTAAAATCATCCTGGTCAAGCGCTATGCCCGCTATGTTATTGTAAGCGGTTGCCATGCTGGCGTAGTTATTCGTTTTTGTGTGCAACCGCAGCGCATTTTGCGCGTATTGCGAAGCCAGCTTATAATTTTTCTGGTCCCAATATATTACGCAAATATTGCTGGATAATTTTGCCTGCATAGGCTCGTCGGCGTATTTTTCGGCCACTGTTATAGCTTTAACATAATTATCAAGCGCGGGCGTATAATTACCCTGTTCGTAATAAATTATGCCGATGCTGTTATAGGTAGCAGACAGCAGAGGGTCGTTAGTTTCCCGGCGGATCTTTAACGCTTTTTTATGGTATTCAAACGCCTTTTCGTAATTATCAAGACTGTACCACGTACCGCCCAGGTTGTTGTAAGCCTTTGCAATTCGCGTTTGATCATTGGTCTTTTGATAGTAGCTCAGGGCCTCTGTAAAATACTTTAAGGCATCGTTGTATTTGTCTTTAGCATCATAAATTAAACCGGTAAGGTTAAGAGCATCTCCTAATACATCGTACATTTTTGTTTGCCGGGTTTGGCGGATAACTTCATTTGTTATAGCAAAGGCGCTGTCAGGCTTTGTTTTCCTTAACTCGTCGGCTAATTTTAGTTGTTTCTCCAACTTTGCAGCGGTGTTGGTAGTCGCGGTCTGCGCCACCAGGCAATAAGGCAGTAAAAGTATTAACGTCAAAATATAAAGCCTCATTTTTTGATGGGATGATCCGGTTTAACTATCAGGGATTTGACAATTTGAATATGCTTATTTTTTTTTAATTAATAAGTGCTGATAAATACGGATCGGCGATGCAAGTTGACCAATATAAATATAGTAAGCAATGCCGTGTTAAGGGCATCTTTAATTGCGTGTAAAAGGGTACTTCATCCACGGCGTAAGTGTTGGCTGCGTAAACTACGTAGTAAAAGATACCGTTGCAACGGTATTTCAGCGCCGGGTTGCTATACGCAACTTTGACAGCAAAAGAACTCTTAAAAATGAAAACAATCAAACTCTTATCAGCAGCTTACATCTTTGCATGTTTGTTATTTTGTATCACGGTATCTTCGTGTAAAAAAGATCCGGGAACAACACCTACTGAGGTAATCCTTCCAACAATTACGGGCATAAGCCCTAAAAACCCCGTACCAGGCGATGTTGTAACCGTTAGCGGAACAGGTTTTGGCACTGTTGTAACCGACGTTAAAGTAACCATAGGTACGCAGGTTATTACCATAACTACCGTTAGCGATACACAGGTAAAATTTACCCTGCCGACCGGTATAACTGCCGGCGACCTGGCCATCGCCATAAAAAACATCAATGCTAAAAACACCGATCCGACCGGCGTAACTATTACGCCTCAACCTGCCCCTGTGGCAGTTACCGTGTTATCAATAAGCCCGGCGCAAGCTAAGGTTGGCGATGTGATAACTGTTTTGGGAACTGGTTTTAGTGCGACTGTTGCTGATAACGTTTTTAAATTTAACGGTGCAACCGCAGTTGTACAGAGCGTTTTATTGGGCAGCATGCAGGTTGTAGTACCTGGCGGCGCTACAACCGGACTGGTTAGCTTAAGTGTAAAAGGGGCTGCAGCTGTTAGTGGGCCGCAGTTTACATTAGATGTTGCCACGCCGGGGAGCAGTGTAGATTATATTAATGTAATAAGCGGCAGCGCAAAATTTAATAAAGTAGCCACTGCTAACAATGATATCTCTGATATATTTATTGATAAGAACACCAATACGCTTTACTTTTCTGATTATTACAATCTAGGAGCGAGCGCCGGTAATACAATTTATAAAATGAATTTGACCGGCGGTAGCCCGGCCAAATTAACAACCGACGCGCGTATTACCAATATCCAGTATATCACTACAGACGCAACCGGTAATGTTTTCGCGCTGAAATACCAGGACAACGCAATACAAAAGGCTACGATCTATAGAATATCGGCAGATGGTAACACCATTACCGAAATTAAGAAAGACATTGCCTTGTTTGGAGACGGTGCAAAACGCCTGTATGTAGACTCGGAAGGCACCATTTGGCTTGGACACGCCAATAAGCTGGACGCGACAAACACTTATGTTTATGTGAGCAGCCATAACGCTAACAGCGCTGTTGACGGGCCGTTATACAAAGGCGACGTTGCGTATGTTGTCAACTATTCTACCTATAACATCGTTTATAAAACGCTTAACCTCGTAAGCGGTGCTGATGCCACCACTGATTTTAACTTGCAGGGAATGTTTACGCAGGACGACAGTAAAATAACTTCTAACAATGATGGTCCGCGCTTGTCAACATTTGCGTTGGATGGCAGCGAGAACTGTTATGTACTCTACCCGTTATCATATCAAACCGGGCAACTAACGCAGACTTACCTTATCCGTAAAACTAAAAACGGCAGCGGCACAAGCTCGCTCATCACTAAATTTAACACCAAATATTCAGGAACCAACCCTATAGTAGAACCACAAGGCGGCCTGAATGTTAAACCAATAATGGCGGCTGATAACAGCGGGAACTTATATTTAAAATACAACTCCAAAGAGATCATCAAGATCTCTCAATAGACAATTATTAATTTAAGGGAGCTGATCAGGGCGGAGTTAATTACTTCGTCCTGATTTTTTTTGATGTTTTTCGGCAATATAAAAATGGAACAATGGGCATTAATATGTTTTAAAAATATGCTCAGGAAATTGCAATATCTGTATGATAAACAAGGGAATATAATATCTTTGAATGCCGCTCACGATTATATGTATATGAAGATACTCTTACTGGTTTTTGCCTTGTCATTTTCCCTAAACAGTTACAGTCAACATACCGACAGCTTGATCAATCTGATCTATAAACAAAAAACAGACACAGCCCGCATAAGGCGGATGTACGATGTATTCCTTACTGCCGATGAAATAGGGGAGATTAAAGCTATTGAAGCGCATAAAAAAGTATTGGCCTTAGCCAAAAAAAATAAGGACCGTGTTGGAGAAGCAGCTGTCACAGCCGAACTGGGCTACATTTTTTTAAACGCGGGGAGCACTGTTCAAGG
Source organism: uncultured Mucilaginibacter sp. (assembly GCF_946479965.1). The sequence continues at coordinate 17,588 of NZ_CAMLHX010000071.1, forward strand.
CACAAAGTTGTTATTATCGGCACTAAAGATTGCAGAAGAAACCGGTAATGATCAAGCCATGGGCATTACGTATCAAAACCTCGGCATTTCTCAGACAGATCCTGTTAAGTACAAGGACTTACAACAGAAAGCCGAAACTTATTCTTCCAAAGCAGGGGATCATCTTTTCTTATGCTTTGAGTACTTAAATCTTTCCGGGTACTATGTTGCAACTAAAAAGCTGGATTCCGCACTATATTATGCGGAAAAAGGGTATAGTATTGCAAAAACCAAAAACTTTATCCAAGTACAGGGCTCATTGCTGATCAAACTTTCTATCATCCAGCGCAGGTTAGGAAATAATGGATTGGCTCTGGAGTATATTCGCATGGCAGATAGGCTGAGCACCAGGAAAGTTCTGAACCCCGTTGATAAAATAGAGGTGTATAATGCTTATACTCGGTTTTTTAGAACGCAGGGTCAAACAGATTCTGCATTTTTCTATGCTTATAAGAGTTTAACCGCCGCAAAAAAAGGTTTTGCGGTAGATATTATTCAACCTGCCTTTGATCTGAGTGGGTTATATGAAAATAAAAATGCCGATAGCGCCTTAAAATATACACGGATTTCTTATTCAGTTAGAAATACTTTTAATAATGTACAAAAACTGCAACAAATAGAGGCACTTAATTTTGATGAAGCCAGGCGACAGGAAGATCTGCTGGCTGCTAAAAAACAAGAAGCGGAGGAGCATGCACAAAACCTGCAATATGCTGCAATAGCTATTACTTTGGTAATATTAGCTTTGCTGTTTTTATTGTTTAGCCATTCTGTAATTGCCACGCAGGGTACCATTAAATTTTTAGGGATTCTCTCCTTACTTATTGTTTTTGAGTTTATCAATTTGTTGATACATCCTTTCATAGGTAATTTAACACATCATTCACCGGTTTTAATGTTGCTTTTTATGGTGTGCCTGGCAGCGCTTTTAATACCAATGCATCATAAATTGGAGCATTGGATCACCAATAAAATGATAGAAAAAAATAAGAAGATAAGGCTGGCTTCCGCCAAAAAGACAATTGCCGAATTAGAGGGCTAAAACCTGACAATTCTGGTCTACCCACAAGCCACCCATAAATTTGTATTTTTGCCCCATGCAACAGCCCAATAATCCAC
>NZ_CAMLHX010000072.1 GCF_946479965.1 uncultured Mucilaginibacter sp.
ACCGAGAGGTAAGGTGAGCAAAACAGACACCTGGCCCAAAGGTGATTGTGTTGATTGCCATTTGTGTGTTGATGTTTGCCCTACAGCTATCGATATACGGCAGGGCACTCAGGTGGATTGTATTAACTGCACTGCCTGCATAGATGTATGCAACGAGGTAATGATAAAGATAGACAGGCCGGTTAATCTGATAGGTTTTTACTCGGAAGAGCAGATAAAAGAAGGTAAGAAGCCGCGTTTTACTGTAAGAATGGCCGCTTATAGCAGTATTATAGTTGTGCTTTTAGGCGTGTTAACAGCATTTGTGTTGAAACGTAGCGATGTGGATGTTACTGTAATGCGTTCAGCAGGTTTATTGTACCAGCAGCAACCGGGAGGCTATATCAGTAATTTGTTTAACGCAGATCTGATCAATAAAACCGATAAGGGAAGACATATTGAATTGCGGGCACAGGACAAGAACATCCAAATTAAATACGTACAGCCGCCGGGTGTATTAGATAGCGCAGCTTCTACCAAAGCCGTATTTTTTATTTGGATGCCGGCATCAGCTATCCATCAGCCCAAAACACAGGTAACATTAGATGTAGTGCAGGGTGATAAAGTGATAGACCAAATAACCACAACTTTTATTGGACCCATATATGGAAACTAAGATAAACTGGGGCAAGGGCCTTATCATCGGTATGAGCATTTTTATGCTCTTCATCATATCGTTGGCTGTTGCAATTTTTAATCAGAAAGCTGATGATTATGATCACAGCTATTATGAAAAGGGGCTGGATTTTGATAATGATTATAAACGCGAACAGCAGGTAGTTGCTGATGGAGCCAAACCAACCATTAAAGTTAATGCCGGGATATTGAACCTGGGGTTTAAAGGACAAACCAAAGGCAAGCTGCATTTTCAACGCCCGTCTGACCAAAAAATGGATAAAGAGATGCTGTTTGACACCGACGTTTCGGGGAAAAGCGAAGTTCCATTAAAACAGTTTACCAGGGGACGCTGGCAACTCATAATTGAGTGGGCTAATCAGGATAAGCAATACTTGTATCAGCAGGAAATATTTGTACCATGACGGATCTGCAGGTAGCTTTCTTTATCGGGTTATTTGGCAGCGTTCATTGCGTAGGTATGTGCGGTCCGCTGGCGCTTGCACTGCCCGTAAATAATGGAGGCGCCTTATGGCTGGTATTTGATAAGCTCATTTATCAGTTGGGCAGAGTTATCAGTTACACTATTCTGGGGGTTATTATAGGCCTTATTGGTAAACAGGTATGGTTGTTGGGTATTCAACAAAGTGTAAGCATTGTAAGTGGTGTGTTGATCATCGCTGCTGCTTTGGCCCGCTTATTTAAATGGCGCTTTTTTAAAGGCCTGAATGACTCATCGACCTTAATAAACCGCGGATTGGTTTACGCTTTACAGCACAAATGGGGGCATTTATTTATCGGCATGTTGAACGGGCTGCTGCCATGCGGCTTTGTTTACCTGGCATTGGTGGGCGCTGTTAATACACCTTCGGTGCTGTCATCAGCTAAATATATGTTTTGGTTTGGTATGGGTACATTGCCGCTCATGTTTATTGCCACGGTAAGCACCGGCTTTTTCAGTCTAAATATCCGCAGAAAACTTAATGCTATCATTCCTTATTTTATGTTATGCCTCGGCGTGTGGTTTATAATGCGGGGTTTGTCATTAAACATAGCCTATCTAAGTCCGACAATTGATGTTAAGCAAGGCGTTTGCCAGTAAAAGTGCTTTTAATCATTTTTCGTTTTGATTACCGTCATGTGCAGCCCGGGGCATATTAGGCAACTTTGTTGTATCAAATAACAAGCATCATGGCAACTATTAAAACAACATTCCCGCAACAATGGGCACAAACAGAAGCCTCAACCAACAATAATTTAAATATCTGGAGCAAACTGGCAGCATTTGCCGACACGCAAAAACCTAACCGTACCCTATGGTTCTTTTTGAACCTAACTGTGCATGGCGTATTTATACTTCCGTTGCCGGTTGTGCTTATTTATTATTTCGGCGCGCCGGTGGCCATATTAGGTATAACCATGATCCTGTTCTTCATTAATATAGTAGCAAATATGGGCGGCTCAGGCATACGTACCACACTGGGTTTGTTTGCCTCATCAATAGCCATTCACGCGTTAATGGTTTTAGCAACATTAATTTTTTAAAATCCCTTATACCCCTAATTAATGCTAAAGCGGTTAACAGCCGCTTTTTTTATAAACCATTATTTCAATCAAAAATAAAATGTCTCATACTTTTCATATCCCGGTATTAGGTTTAGGCTTCTCTGTTGATACGCCTTTAAAAGTGGCACGTTATGGTATTAACTCGGTTGTATCTGTTGTTGATGATGAGCTAATAGAGCGCATGCGATTGCATCATGCCGAACAAAACCATCGGTCTGTTGAGCCCATTGCCAAAACAGATCCGGATAGCCGCGCCCGGCGCATAACAGCCTATCTTAATTTACTCAACGAACTGGTAATTGAGCAGTTTGAAACTTTAAAGCAGCAGCCGTTCAACACCGGTACAGACCTCGATCGCTATTTTAAGCTATTGCCCGATTCCGCAGAGCTTAAACAGGGTTATGAGTTAATGACCGAGTACCCGGCAAGCGCCAGCAAACAGATATTCCAGACAATTTTGCGCGATAGGATGAAAAAAGGATCTATCGACGTAAATATTATGGCCAAGGTTGACAAGATGAACTTTGATGCCGATGGCAATTATACCGGCGACACCAACACGGACGCGCTTGCCGCGCTGAGAGGGTTTGCTGAAAGCGACCTGGAATCGTCCTTAATACTTTCTGCAGGGATGAACCCTAAGCTTTATAGCTACCTGGAGCAGTTTGCTGATTTTTTCCCGGATGAGCACGGCCACCTGCGCAAGAAAATCATCCTGAAAGTAAGTGATTATCGCTCTGCCTTTATACAGGCTAAGTTTTTGGCGAAGAAAGGAATATGGGTGTCAGAGTTTCGTGTTGAATCGGGTCTTAACTGTGGCGGTCACGCTTTTGCCACGGATGGTTTGTTGATGGGGCCGATATTGGAAGAGTTTAAAACCAAACGCGATGAAATGCAGGCGGAATTATTCTGTTTGTACCAGGATGCGCTGATAGCGAAAAACCGGCTTACCGAAGTTATACCGCTGCAAAAAGTTAGTGCCCAAGGAGGCATAGGTACCGCTGCAGAAAATGATTTTATGCTGAAGTATTACAACCTGGATGCAACCGGATGGGGAAGCCCGTTTTTATTGGTGCCCGAAGCAACTAATGTTGATGACGAGACCCTGCAGCAGCTGATTGGTGCTGATGCCGACGATTACTACATCAGCTCTTCTTCTCCGCTAGGGATATTATTCAATAATTTCAGAAAGAGTACCGCCGAGAAATTGAGATTAGACAGAATAGCCAAAGGCAGGCCAGGCAGCCCATGTAATAAAAAGTTTTTGGTTAGCAATACGGAGTTTACCGAGCAACCAATATGTACCGCGTCGCGGAAATATCAGCATTTAAAGATAAAACAACTGCAGGCAGCAAACCTGCCGGCGGAGGTGTATGAACGGGAGTTTAATACCGTTACCGAAAAGGTTTGCTTGTGCGAGGGTTTATGCTCATCAGCTTATCTGAAAAATGATATGTTAAAACCGCGCGAGAATAAAGCTGTAACCATTTGCCCCGGACCTAACCTGGCATATTTCTCAAAAATTTACTCGCTTGATGAGCTGATAGATCATATTTACAACCGTACAGATCTGCTTGCTTCTGTCAACAGGGCTCACATGTTTATTAACGAACTGAACTTATATATCGACTATCTGAAAAAAGACATTTCTATTTACATGGACAACCTGAACGATAAGAAAGGCAAGTATTTACTAAAGTTTAAGGATCAGCTACAGCAAGGAATCGCCTACTATAAAACGCTAATACCCAATATTGGCGACCAAACTAAAGAGTATTTAGAGCAGATGCTGCAAGATCTTGCAGTGTCAGAAGAGAAACTGGCGATGTTGATGGTGTAACGGGGTTACCCAGATATTTGGTCAGCTTTGGCTCATAGCATGTAATGCTATGGGCCTTTTTTTAGGCCTGAGAATTTAAAGAAAATTACCGGAATCGGCGTTTCAAAAGCGTTTCACAAAAAGCGAAAATAGAGGTATCTCACAATTTCTTGATAAAAAGATACTTATGTATATTTTACAGCTAATCTTACTGACTTAAAAGTAGTTTCATTTTGTTTCACACGTATTATGCAAATATTTGTAAATCAGCAAATTGCAGATAAAAAGCGTTTCGCGCGTTTCATTTGTTTCCTATATTTTGTGAAACGCACACCTTGGAACAAAACAGATTAACCCGCCATACTGAAGAGCTGAGTAGCGGGTTTGTCCGCCCAAAGTCTGGCATCAAGCGCCATACAGATATTGCGCAGATATTGCTTGCCTAACGAGGTAACTTCTAATTGCGTGGTGTCAAATTCAATCAGCCCGTCATCAGCAAGTTCACGCATTCGTTCTAAGCAAGCAAAGAAATCCTTGAAAGGTTCTTCATTAAAGTTCCACACCGTTTTGCCTTTGCACATTATATTCAGCATGTGGCGGCGAATAATGAGGTCTTCACCTGTAAGGAAATGGCCTTTAAAAACCGGTAACTTTCCTCGCTTAATCAGTTGCATATATTCTTCAGTGGTTTTCACATTCTGCGCATAACCATTCCATGAATCGCTTATAGAAGAAACGCCCAGGCCAACAAGCAAGTTGGTATATTGGTGCGTATAGCCCATAAAGTTGCGGTGCATAGTGCCATCTTTATCGGCTACACGTAAGCTGTCATTGGGCAATGCAAAATGGTCCATGCCTATCTCTTTATAACCTAAGTTAACCAACTGCCTGCGTCCCAGCTTATATAATGCAGCTTTCTGTTCTACATTGGGCAGGTCGTTTTCAGTAAACCTGCGCTGACCGGGTTTTATCCAGGGCACATGTGCGTAGCTGTAAAAAGCTATCCTGTCCGGCATTAGCAGCGCTACCTTTTTTAGGGTGTCTGTAAGGCCGTCCGGCTTTTGTAGCGGCAAGCCGTAGATCAGGTCGAAATTGATGGATGTATAGCCAATTGCGCGCGCTTCTTCGGTAACCTGCTTAACCTGCTCAAATGTTTGTATACGGTTAATAATAAACTGCACGCGGGGGTCGAAATCCTGAATCCCCAAACTCAGCCGCTTAAAACCTAATTTATAAAGTGTTTCTAAATGCTCAAAAGTGGTGTTGGCCGGGTGAGCCTCAAAGCTAAACTCGGCGTCTTTGTGGATATGGCTGTCCTTTAATATTCCATTTATTAACGTGGCCAGGTTCTCTGCATTAAAAAAGGTAGGCGTGCCACCACCCAAATGGATCTCTTTTATAACCGGCGTTTCCTGAAATATTTTACGGTATAAACGCCATTCTGTTAAAACGGCACTGATATATGATTTTTCGACCCCGTGATTTTTGGTGATCCGTGTATTGCATCCGCAATAGGTGCACAGGCTTTCGCAAAAAGGTAGGTGTATATAAACGCTTATACCATCTGTTTGATTGCTTTTTTTGAAAGTTGTGCGTACGGTATCTTGCCAGCGGGTTTTGTCAAATTTGCCTTTATCCCAATAAGGAACTGTAGGGTAGCTTGTATAGCGCGGCGCGGCAACGGTATACTTCGCCAATAATGAATCGGTATTCATAACGGAGTTCAATTCGGTTAGATAGATCCTTTGGCAACTACACGGCAGTTTTTCGCGCAGACGCATGCATCGCCAACACATTTTTCCTGTTGCCACAAATCAAGATTATTAATGGTTTTAGCAGCGATTTCCTGCAACGCCTCTCTTGTAAGAAAAGCCTGGTGCGGCGTAACCAAAACATTGGCATGGCTCATCAATTGTGTTAGCAAGGCGTCTTTATGCTCATCATTTTCATGATTTCCAAAAAACAGGCCCTTTTCATGCTCGTACACATCAAGCCCTAAATAACCTATTTTCCCATTACACAGCGCTTCGTAAACATGTACGGTATCAAGTAAACCACCGCGTGATGTGTTAACCAGCATCACGCCATCTTTCATTAAAGCAATAGTAGCGTCGTTTATTAAATGGCGGGTTTCGTCGGTAAGGGGAGCATGTAGTGAAACAATATCCGATTGCATTAACAGCTCATCTAATGTTACCAGCTCAACGGCAGTATCCGTAATAGGTTCTACATCATAACCCAATACACGGCAGCCGAAAGCTTTAAACAGCTTTGCAGTTATCAGACCAATGTGCCCCAGTCCAATTATACCAACGGTTTTTCCATGTAAGTTAAAGCCGACAAGTTCGTCCTGGCGAAAGTTAAATTCATGGCTGTGGCGGTTTGCAACATCAAGGTGGCGACTTAACGCAAGTGTTAAGGCGATGGTATGCTCGGCAATCGCCTCCGGTGAATACATGGGTACGTTGGCCACTTTTATCCCGTTAGCTGCAGCTGCCTGTTTGTCTATGTGATCGGTACCAACAGAGCGGGTGGCAATAAACTTAACGCCGAAGCCGGCCAGTTTTTCTACAATGCCCTGCGATACATCGTCGTTAGTAAAAACAACAACAGCGTCTTTCCCTGCAGCAAAACCAACGGTTTCCTCAGTCAGGCGGTTTGATATAAGCGTTATATCATGCTTTTTATGATTCGCTTTTATCAGGAACTCTTTTTCAAATGCTTGTATACTGTAGGCAACCACTTTCATCGCTTTGCTTTTTATACAAAACTATGTGTGATGGGGTGTGCATGCCATGAGCCACGTCAGTCAAAAAAATGATGGGTGTCAGTTTTTCATCTTTATGAGCCGGTTCAGGTCAAGTATTTGTATATGACTGCCTTTTTTCTCAATCAACTTCTCATCTTTAAAATCGCTCAGCGTTCTGCTCACCGTCTCGGTAGCCATACCCGCCATTGCCGCCAACTCATCACGCAGTATCTTAAACTGTGTTGGGTCGGGCAATTGATTACTCAACCGTACCAGCGTTTGGGCAAGGCGCTTGCGCACGGAGTGATAGGCGAGTTGTAACAGTTGTTCTTCTTTTTCCAGGATGTTGTTAGCCAATATCTTGATAAATTGTACACTCACATCCGGATAGCGGTTCATCAAATTTAGTACGGCATCTTTAGGTAAAAGGCAAACTGCTGTGTCTTCAATGGTTTCCGCTGTTTCCGTATAAGCTTCGTCAAGCAACAGGGGATGGATGCCTAAATAATCGTCGGTTCTATACAGGTTCATCATTAGCTCACGGCCATCTTCGGCAAGTTTATAAGTGCGTACGGCGCCTTCAAGTACCAGGTATAATCCTTGTGGCTGATCACCCTCATAATATAAAACCTGTTTTTTGCGTATTTGCCTTATTTTACGCCCGGCTATCAGACTTTTCAGCTCTGCCATGCCCTTGCCTGATCCCGACGCCAGTATCTCCAAACTTTGCAACGATTTGTTGTAAAAGGCTTCGTGCTGTTGTTTTTTGGCAAGTCTGCTTTCTATTGCCTTAAGCAATTCTACGTCGTCAAAGGGTTTAGTCAGGTAATCATCCGCACCCATTTCCATCCCTTTTCTAAAATCAATTCGCTCGGCTTTAGCGGTAAGGAAGATAAACGGTATGGTGGCGGTATCTGTGTTTTTGTTAAGCATGTATAACACACCATAACCATCCAGCTCGGGCATCATTATATCGCATAAAATAATATCGGGATGGTGCTGGGTAGCCAGATCAACGCCTATTTTACCATTTTTTGCCTGTAGCACTTTATAGTCTGCCAGTTCGAGTATCTCGGCTGTGCTTTCGCGTATATCGTTATTATCCTCAATTATCAATACGGTTTTCATGATTGTATCGGAAATGAAATGGTGAATGAAGTGCCTTGGTTTACTTTACTTTTGAATTCTATTTTTCCATCCATAAGCGAGGCATAGCGCGTAACAATGTTAAGGCCAAGTCCTGTGCCCGGAATATTGCCGGTGTTATGCGCTCTGAAAAATGCCTCAAACAAGTGTTTTTGATCTGTGTCAGGTATGCCAATGCCATTGTCTTTAACAACTATTATAAGCTTATCAAAAGTGATCTCAGAGTTAAATTCAATAAATGTGTTTTCGCCCGAATATTTAATAGCATTGCCAATAAGGTTAATAATGCAATTTCTTAGCAGGGTTTGATCAAGCTTTACCATACTTGTGGTACCTGTATGTTGGTATACAATGTTTTGGTTTTGTTTGGCTATCAGCTGCATTTCCTCCGTAATTTCTTCGGCAAATTTTACAAGGTCAAATTCAACGTAAACAGGCTCTACTTTACCGGCCTCCAGGCGCTCCAGCGACAGAAAATCATTTAAAATTGACGTAAGGTTAGATACTGAATTCTTTATTTTACCTATGTGCTTATGTATGTTGGCTTCGTCGTTTTGCTGAGCGTACTTTTCTGTTAAAACAGCAGATAATTGTATGGAACTTAGCGGGGTTCTAAACTCATGTGAAGCCATTGAAACAAAGCGGCTTTTAAGGTGACTGAGTTCTTTCTCCTTTTCTAAGGATTGGCTAACCTCTTCTTTCGCCAATTCAAGTTCAGCTACAGTGTTTGTTAATGATTGCGTACGTTCAGACACCTGCTCTTCAAGCTTTGCAGCATACTCTTTTAACTGTTCTTCCGCTTCTTTTTCGCGGGAAAGATCATGGATAAAGCCATTATAGATCTTCCGGCCCGAATATTGAACTTCGCTTACACCCAGCCTGAATGGGAATATAGATCCATCTTTTTTCAATCCTCTTACCTCGCGTCCAATACCAATAATGTGGGGAACGCCGGTTCGTTGATAACGGTTTATATATTCATCGTGCTGCTCTTTGTCGGGTGGCGGCATTAAGCAATTAACATTTTTTCCTATAACGTCTTCAGGCGCGTATTGAAAAAGCTTGCATGCCGCGGGGTTAATGGATTCGATCCGACCCCTTTCATCAATGGTGATTATTCCGTCGATGGCATTTTCAATAATAGCTTTTAACAATGCTGCGCTTTCCATGCAAAATGTTTAAAGTGATAGTTATCACAAAGTTGGTAAATAATGGTGCTATCTAAAATGATAGATATTGGCTCAAAAAGTGACCGCGATCATGTTTTTCAATTAGTGACAATTATCATGCTGTGGGTTGATAATCATCATCTCAATACTGAATCATTTTCACAAGTTTTGATGGATTAAAGCTAAACATCCCTTATAACTAAATGAAAGAAGCTGAAATAATTTTTTTGGATGGGCCACATTCAAGGTGGAAGGAGTTTAAATTCACTATAAAAACCATGTTCGAGCTGATAAAAGGGTTCCGGGCATTGCATTTTATAGGCCCCTGTGTTACGATATTTGGCTCTGCCCGGTTCCCGGAAGGCCATCCATATTACGAAACCACCCGCAACCTCTCTGGAGCGATATCTCGTTTAGGTTTTACTATAATAACTGGTGGCGGCCCGGGCTTAATGGAGGCGGCCAACCGCGGTGCTAAAGAATCGGGCGGACATTCCGTAGGATGTAATATCCTCTTGCCGGCGGAGCAAAAACCAAATCCCTATCTGGACAAATGGATCAGCATCCAATATTTTTTTGTGCGCAAAGTATTGCTGGTTAAATATTCATACGCGTTTGTGGTAATGCCCGGTGGCTACGGTACGCTTGATGAATATTTTGAAGCGCTTACATTGATACAAACGCATAAGATCAAAGATTTTCCTATAATCATTTTTGGGAGGGAATATCATAAAGACTTGCTGGAGCATATCGATCAAATGAAAAAAGATAAAACCATTGACCCGCTTGATACTCGCCTATTCTTAGTGACCGATGATATTAATGAAGCTGTCGAGCTAATACGCCAGAAAAGTATTGGCCCGTTTGGACTTAGGCCAAAGCAATCTGTTAAGCCCTTTAAGTTCCTTTTTGAAAATAGTTAACCACGCGCGGCATGAATAATTTTAATACTCTGCCTTATTGCAGCAAATGCAACCGGCGGTATAGCGCGTGGATAGAGCGAAGCTTAATAGCGAAGATGTTTTTGTTTTGGCTGCCTTTAAAAAGATACCGTTGTAACACCTGCGGAGATACTCGTCATCTGATAAGGTCATCGCCGTTTTGCGATTGATTTTAGCTCTAGCGGAATTTGGGTTACTGTACGAGGCTAAGGCAATCTCGAATAACGTTAGATAAATTTTAATTGTCTGTCGCTAAATGCTCGTGTATTTTTGTGTACAACTGATCCAAATCAAAAGGCTTGGCTATGAAATCATCAGGGCCTCCCGGTAGATGTATAGATTCTACCAGATCATGCGTGCCCGAGATCAGGATAACGGGCAGTTCCTGGGTGTTTGGATTCCTTTTTAGATCTTTGCATATCGCCCGTCCATCCATAGCGCCAAGCATAACATCCATCAAAACGAGGTTGGGCTGAAAATGCTGAATATCTTCAAAAATGGATTCGCCGTGGTCTAATGCCTTCACTTCGTAACCCCGTTCTGCCAGCAGGATGGTTACAATTTCCAGAATATCGTTATCATCGTCTACAACCAGTATTTTTTCACGTTTCATGTCATTCACTTTCTAATGGTATGGCGGGGATGGTAAAACAAATGGTAGTGCCGGTGCCGGGTGTGCTTTCTACGTCAATTCGGCCGCCGTGCTGGTTAACAAAGTCATTGACCAGTAAAAGGCCAAGCCCGCTGCCCTGCTCGTTATTCGTGCCCAAAACAGACTTTTGATCAGCATTTTTAAATAGCCGCGCCTTAGTCTCTTCAGCCATCCCGACGCCGGAATCAGCTACAGAAATGCAGACCATATGCGCTTCTGACTTAGCGCTAAGCTGTACTAAGCCGCCTTCGAGCGTGTACTTGATGGCGTTGGTAACCAAGTTTTGAACAATAGAACGGAGCATCAAGGGATCGGCCATCACCTCTATATCCTTGGGTATATTGTTTTGTAAGTTGATCTTCTTTTGCAGGGCGTTAGGTTTTAAGAGTTCCAACGATTCCTCGGCCCCATCGGCAAGCCTTACTTTTTGCGGGTTAAAACTCATTTTTCGACTTTGTTTTTTTGCCCATTCAATCACCTCGTTCAATTGATTTAGCAGTTTGTTTGAGGTGCGGTGGATGATCTGTGAAAGTTGTTGGACCTGGCCCGGGCTAAGATTTTCAGGGGCTTCGCTTAATTTACCCGAGGAAGCCAGCAAGGCAGTGAGCGGATTGCGCAGGTCATGCGACATCACCGAAAGGAATTTATCCTTCGATATATTAAGCGCCTGTAGTTCCTGGTTCATGTTTTCCAACGCGAGCGTCCTGTCGAGTACCCTTTGTTCCAGTTCGCGGTTCAAACGCAGCAAGTCCGCATTAATGGCTTGCAATTTTTCTTCCTGTCTCCTTAATAGTCGGTTCTTACGATAAAGCTCGGCGAAGACAGCTACTTTTGACCGCAATATCTCCGCGTTAAATGGTTTTCTTATAAAATCAACCGCGCCGGCTTGGTAACCCTTAAACATGGCGGCCTCCTCATAATCGTGCGCGGTAATAAAAATAATAGGAATCTGTTTCAGTTTATCGCGCTGGTAGATCAGCTCCGCCGTTTCGTAACCGTCCATCGTCGGCATCTTTACATCCAACAGGATCAGGGAAAAATCCTCTTCATGTAGCAGTATCCTTAACGCCTCGCGACCTGAATTGGCCCGGAAAAATACATATTCGCTTTTTTCCAGTGCGACTTCCATCGACAGAAGATTATTCTCATTATCGTCTACCAGTAATATCTTGATCGGCATCGGCTAAAAATTATTTGGTTAGCATTGACTACAAATTTATTTGATCAGCCATACTCTCATCAGGGATAAAAGCTGATCTGTTTTAACTGGTTTGGTAATATAATCAGATGCGCCTGACGCGATACATTTTTGCCGGTCGCCAATCATTGCTTTCGCCGTTACGGCAATGATAGGCAGGTTCTTATGCTTAGATTCTTTTCTGATTATCTGTATCGTCTCATAACCGTCCATTTCTGGCATCATGATATCCATCAGGACAATATCTATCTGTTTATCCTTATTCAGGATATCCAATGCCTCGCGACCACTTTCTGCGGTGATCACATCGATATTCGACCGCTCAAAAACTGCTGTTAGGGCGAATAAATTACGTACGTCGTCGTCAACTACCAATACCTTCCTGCCATCCAGAATATCTTTACTATCCCTTACGGTATCGATCATTTTGAGTTTGCTTTCGCTGATATACTTTTTGTCGATATGCAACAGTACAAGTATTTCTTCCAGCAGGCGGACGTGTGAATCAGGCGTTTTCGTTATGATTTTGTGATTCAGGCGTTTCAACTGGATCAGTTCGCCTTGTGTAAAGTCGCGCGCCGAATGCAGGATGATGGTTGTTTGCGGGTGTTTTATTAGGTTGATCCGATTGATCAGATCCAATCCGGTCGCATCCGGCAGTACAAAATCCAAAATGATGCAGTCAAATACTTCCTTCTTTAATACCATCAATGCTTTTTTGGCCGTGGCGGCACCAAAAACCTCTACTTTATCATTAGCAAGAAGTTCAGACAGACGCTGTAACTCGTTTTCGTTATCCTCTATCACCAGTACCCGTTTTTTTGCATGTTCGTTGAACTGCACAATACCATTAATCAGTTCATCCAATGAAGTATTTGATAAAGGTTTCAAGCTGAATGAGCGTGCGCCAAGCTTCAGGGCCATGATCCTGTTATCTTCACCGGAGATAACGTGTACCGGGATATGGCGCAGGTTAATATCGGTTTTTAACAGCTTGAGTATTTTCCAACCATTAGATTCGGGCATGTTCACGTCCAGTGTAATGGCGATGGGGTTATACTTGATAATGCTCTCGAATATTTCGAGATAGCTGATCGCGACCACAACCTTAACCTCAAAATCATGGGCCTTATCTATCAATATCTTCGTAAATCTCAGATCATCTTCCACCACAAGTAATACCTTATCTTCTGCTGCAATACTGTGGCGGTCATCATCAATCACCAATTCAGCACTGTCTATCAGGGTATTGGTACGCGAATGCTGCACAGGGTAGGCTTCCTTAACTTTTAACGTCGCAGATTTTTCTTCTTTATATTTCAATGGTAGATATAAGGTAAACACACTACCCTTGCCAAGCTCGCTACCTACGGTAATAGTGCCTCCCAGTAATTCGGCAAAACCTTTACTGATAGACAAGCCCAAACCTGTGCCGCCATATTTACGGCTGGTAGAACCTTCGGCCTGCTGGAACGCCTCAAAGATGATTCCCTGGGTGTTCTTAGAAATACCGATACCTGAATCCTCAATAGCAAAGGCAATTACAGAATCTGTCTCGCTGAGTGGGTTCTCCTGTCCGGACACAGGTTTGAAAATGTGCAGTTTTACCTGTCCTTTTTCTGTGAACTTGAACGCGTTTGACAATAGGTTCTTTAATATCTGATTCAAGCGCTGCATGTCGGTTTCCATTAGCTCCGGCAAACCATCCTGAACTTCAATCTCGAATTTCAAGTTCTTAGCCTCTGAGATTGGTTTGAAGGTCGACTCGGCAAATGCGGTGATCTCTTTAAAGCTTACCGGCATAACATCAGCAGCAATAACGCCCGATTCGATCTTAGAAAGATCCAAAATATCATTGATCAGTTGAATCAGGTCATCACCGCATGAATGGATGGTTTTGGCAAACATTCGCTGTTTTTCGGTAAGGTTGCCTTCCGGATTTTCAAAGAGTTGTTGGGCAAGGATCAATAAGCTATTCAACGGCGTGCGCAGTTCGTGAGACATGTTAGCCAGGAACTCTGATTTGTATTTAGAGGTCAGGGTTAGCTGCTCAGCTTTTTCCTCCAGCGACCGCCCTTTATCATGCAGCTCATCATTGGCGCGCCTTAATTCTTCCTGTTGTGCAGAAAGCTCGCCGGCTAGTGATTGTGATTGCGATAATAGTTCTTCTGTACGTGTATTGGTTTCAATGTTATTGAGTACGATACCGATACTTTCAGTCAGTTGGTCCAAAAAGTCAACGTGCGTATCGCTGAAGTTCTCAAAGCTGGCCAGTTCAATTACCGCCTTTACGTTGTTTTCAAACAGTACCGGCAAGATCACCAGATCGATAGGAGCGGCATGGCCGATGCCTGAGCTGATCTGCAGGTATTCATTTGGCACATTTGCCAGCCTGATGCGTTCCTTATCAGTAGCGCACTGCCCAACCAAGCCCTCATTAAGTGAAAACTCCTGATCGATGAGCTTGCGGCTCTTTTGCGCATACCCGGCAAATAGTTTTAGTTTGGGTTCGTCTGCAGATTCAGGCTGTTCCAAAATATAGAAGGCGCCGTAACGGGCATTCACCAATTCGGCCAGCTCGGATAGTACTTTGTTGGCCACCGCGTTGCGGTCACGCTGCCCTTGCAGCATCTGCGCAAACTTCGCAAGGTTGGATTTTAGCCAATCTTGCTCATGGTTACGTAAGGTTGTGCCTTTTAGGTTGGCAATCATCTGGTTAATGGTATCTTTCAACGCCTCTAACTCGCCTTTTGCCTCTACGCGGATGGTACGGGTAAGGTCACCCTTGGTTACCGCCGAAGCCACTTCGGAGATGGAACGTACCTGCACGGTTAAATTCTGTGCCAGCTGGTTCACGTTTTCGGTCAAATCCTTCCACGTTCCCGATGCACCCGGCACACTTGCCTGGCCGCCCAATCGCCCTTGTACACCCACCTCACGCGCTACTGTTGTTACCTCATCGGCAAATACAGCAAGCGTGTCAATCATTTCGTTAATTGTATCTGTTAATTGCGCCACCTCGCCCAAAGCGTTAATAGAGAGGCGCTGTTTTAGGTTTCCTTTGGCAATGCCTGTTGCCACTTTAGCAATACCCCGAATCTGCCCGGTTAAGTTGGATGCCATCTGGTTTACAGAGTCGGTCAAATCCTTCCAGGTTCCACCCACACCTTTTACGTGTGCCTGGCCACCTAGCTTACCCTCGGTACCCACCTCACGCGCCACCCGCGTTACTTCAGATGCGAAGGAGTTAAGCTGATCCACCATCGTATTAATGGTGTTCTTAAGGTCCATGATCTCGCCCTTTACGTCGATAATAACCGTCTTGGAAAGGTCACCGCTCGCTACCGCTTTAGTTACCTCGGCAATATTACGCACCTGCGATGTTAAGTTACTCGACATCTGGTTTACCGAGTCTGTTAAGTCCTTCCAGGTTCCCGCAACGCCCGGCACAAAGGCCTGACCCCCCAGGTTGCCGTCGGTACCCACCTCACGCGCCACACGGGTTACTTCGGACGCGAAACCGCGCAGCTGATCAACCATTGTATTAATGGTTTCCTTTAGCTGAAGAATTTCGCCCCGCACGTCAACCGTGATCTTTTTAGATAAGTCACCGTTCGCTATCGCGATGGATACATCGGCTATATTACGCAGCTGTGCCGTTAAGTTACCGGCCATTTTATTTACTGAATCCGTTAAATCCTTCCAGGTACCATCCACACCCGGCACGTTGGCCTGACCACCTAATTGCCCTTCCGAACCCACCTCACGCGCCACACGCGTTACTTCTGATGCAAAGGCCCGCAGCTGATCCACCATCGTATTGATGGTGTCTTTCAGTTCGAGCAACTCGCCCTTGGCATTTACGGTGATCTTACGCGAAAGGTCACCCTTGGCCACTGCCGTGGTTACCTCGGCAATGTTACGTACCTGCGAGGTAAGGTTGTCCGCCATTTTATTTACCGAGTCGGTTAAGTCTTTCCAGGTACCACCTACGCCCGGTACGTTTGCCTGGCCACCCAATTGCCCTTCCGAACCCACCTCACGCGCCACACGGGTTACTTCCGAACCAAATGAGTTAAGCTGATCCACCATCGTATTGATAGTGATCTTCAGCTCCAGCATTTCGCCCTGAACGTCAACCGTAATTTTTTTAGATAAGTCGCCTTTGGCCACCGCCGTGGTTACCTCGGCTATATTACGTACCTGGCCGGTTAAGTTACCTGCCATCTGGTTCACCGAATCCGTTAAATCCTTCCAGGTACCACCTACGCCCGGCACGTTTGCCTGCCCGCCCAACTGCCCTTCCGAACCTACCTCACGCGCAACACGCGTTACCTCAAACGAGAAAGAGTTGAGCTGATCCACCATGGTATTGATGGTGTTTTTTAGTTCCAATAACTCGCCTTTCGCATCCACGGTGATCTTCCGGGACAAATCGCCTTTGGCCACCGCCGTAGTTACCCAGGCAATATTACGCACCTGGTCGGTAAGGTTACTACCCATTTGGTTCACAGAGTCTGTCAAGTCTTTCCATACACCACCCACACCTTTTACCCGCGCCTGGCCACCCAGTTTACCTTCGGTGCCTACCTCGAGCGCCACACGTGTTACTTCGGATGCGAATGAGTTGAGCTGATCCACCATGGTATTGATAGTTTTCTTCAGCTCCAGCATTTCGCCTTTTACGTCAACCGTTATTTTTTTAGAAAGGTCACCATTAGCCACCGCCGTGGTTACCCCGGCTATATTACGCACTTGCGAGGTTAAGTTACCCGCCATACGGTTTACCGAGTCGGTCAAATCCTTCCAGGTTCCGGCCACGCCCGGCACTTTGGCCTGGCCGCCCAGCTTACCTTCCGTACCTACTTCCAAAGCCACCCGTGTTACTTCGGACGAGAAAGAGTTCAGCTGATCCACCATCGTATTAATGGTGTTTTTTAACTCCAATATTTCGCCTTTAGCTTCCACAGTGATCTTCCGCGAAAGGTCACCCTTCGCCACCGCGGTGGTTACCGCAGCTACGTTTCGCACTTGGGCTGTAAGGTTACCCGCCATCTGGTTCACCGAATCAGTTAACTCGGCCCACACGCCTGCTACACCCTTGATTTTTGCTTGCTCACCCAGTTTACCTTCCGAGCCCACCTGCCGCGCTACCCGGGTCACCTCCATCGAAAACAGCTGAAGCTTGGAAAGCATCTGATTGGATTCTTTGGCAATGCGCAGGAACTCACCTTTTAGTGGGTGTCCCTTAATTTCTAAAGGTATATGTTTAGATAGGTCGCCGTTAGCAACCGAGTTGATCATGCCGGCTATTTCAAGCGTAGGGGAGGTGAGGTCCTCAATCAGGTTATTCAGTGAGTTTACACCACTGGCCCATTC
The DNA here is from genome assembly GCF_946479965.1 of uncultured Mucilaginibacter sp. The sequence continues at coordinate 17,274 of NZ_CAMLHX010000072.1, forward strand.
ACCTTTGGCATCAGGTAGTTCGATCCGTTTCGACAAATTGCCGCGCTTTCCAATAGTTATCTCTGCTGAGGAGATTTCAGCCACCAGCCGCTCGTTCATCTCAATAATATCGTTCAGCACTTCGCATATCCGGCCATTTATCCCTGCTTGGGTAACCGGCATCCGGACATTCAGTTTCCCGTTTTTGACCAGGGAAAGAACGTTTAAAAGTTCTTTTACATCTAGGTCATCGGTATGGCCATTTACATGGTGCGTTTCTTTTTGTTTGGGTTCAAGTAGAGCTGGATCCATAGCTTACAAGGTTGCAATAAGTTAAACATTAGGTAAAGAACTTTCAGCACCTGCCGAAAGCTGAATAAATCTTTTAAAACTAGAATGCGAAACGGAAAAAACGAAAAACAAGAATCGGTAGCTGTTTGTTTTAACAAAAATAAAATTTTTTAACAAAATTCGTGTAGAGAGGTTTTTCTGATATTTCAGGAAAAAAACAAGAGACGGTTAACTAATTACAGCAGGTTTTCTTCGTGGTGTCCTGTTCCAAAAAATATAAAGCCTTAGAAAATTAATTTTTTCGCTGACGGGCTTAAACAGCTGTTTATCAATGCAATAATATTTAAGGGCGAAACACTTTGGAACACTTTGAAACTACTTATAAGTCAGTAAAGTTAGCTGTAAAATGCGCTTAAATTGTTGGTAATAAGCATATTGTACATAAATCTATTTTGCGCCTTTTTTGGAACAGTTTGGAACACTTTTGGACCTGACCCGTCCTAAAAAAAGTTTACAC
>NZ_CAMLHX010000073.1 GCF_946479965.1 uncultured Mucilaginibacter sp.
CACAACCGGCATATTGATAACAATTTCGGTAAGTCGTGGTATTGCGCGGGGTGTTAACGCAATAATAAACGGGGCAGCGTTAATTAGTAAGGGATTTTTAAACACAAGGGTAAAGGTTTACTCAGGCGATGAAATTGGTTTGATCGCAACCTCGTTTAACGATATGACCGACGCGCTTCAACACAGTTTACGCGACATAAGTGACCTTAACGACAAAAAAGACCAACTTAAAATAGAAAAGGACAAAGCAGAATCATCAGAAAGGGCCAAACAGCTTTTTCTGGCTAAAATGAGCCATGAGATCAGAACGCCGATGAACGCCATCCTGGGTTTTGCAAAACTGCTTGAGGAAACGGTAAAGGGTGACGAAGAACAAGAATATCTCAGGATAATTATCAGATCGGGCGATGACCTGTTGGTGATTTTAAATGACATTCTTGATTTTTCAAGGTTGGAGGCAGGTAAAATTGCTATTGAAAGTGCCCCCATCAACATCCGGGATATCGTTCATCTCAACGTTAAGATGATGGAGCAGAAGAAAAAGGATCTGGCACTTACCTTTAAGATTGATGAGCGAATTCCGGAAACATTAATGGGAGATTCATTAAGGTTAAATCAGATATTGTTGAACCTGCTTTCTAACGCTATAAAATTCACTGAAAAAGGAAGGGTACATATTTCAGTAGTTTGCCTTAAAGATAATGCCGATAGCATTTTGGTGGATTTTAGCGTTAAAGATACCGGCATAGGTATACCTGAGGAAAAACGAGCCAGCATTTTTGAAAGCTTTGAACAAGCCGCTAATGATACTGCACGCAAATTCGGTGGTGCGGGTTTAGGCCTTAGTATTGTGAAGCAACTGATTGAATTACAGAAGGGTGAAATTTTTGTAAACAGCGAAGCGGGAATAGGCTCTGATTTTCATTTCCGGCTGCAATTTTTAAAGATGTCGGTCGAAATTCCTACATCAGTGCCGGTTAAACCCGCATTAATAAAGCCAAGTGGCAAGGGCATAACAATCCTGATAGTTGAAGACAATCAAACAAATCAAATACTGCTATCAAAACTGCTTGAAAAATACGGATTTAAAATTGACGTGGCTGAAAACGGGTTGATTGCGTTACACAAACACGAGCGGCAGGATTTCGATATTATCCTGATGGATTTGCAGATGCCTGAAATGGATGGCTATGAGACAACACAAAAGATCCGTGCATTAAATGCAAATAAAAAGAATATTCCGATTGTTGCCATGACAGCGCATACCATTAAAGGTGAACTGGAGCATTGTTTGGCAATAGGGATGAATGATTTTATCTCGAAACCGTTTGATAAAAATGACCTGTTTAACAAGATATTTGAAGTGGTAGAAAACAATAGGGTGTAGCGTTTAAAGATTTGCCACGTGCATTAATATCTCAGCAATTGTTCCATCGCCTTCTCCAATCTTGATTTTCCTAAAAACTGATTTTCCAGCCCCTTGTCCATAGGCACGGGCGTGTCCAGGCTGGCGCAGCGCATTACGGGTGCGTCCAAACTACTAAAGCAATGCTCGGCTATGCTGGCGGCAACTTCGGCACCGAAGCCGCAGGTAAGGGTATCCTCATGCAATACCAGCGCTCTGCCGGTTTTCTTTACGCTTGTAAATACGGTGGACCTATCCCAGGGTTGCAAACTGCGCAGGTCTATCAGTTCAATAGATTGGTTGGGATGCGCGGCCATATATTCTAATGCCCAATGCACGGCGTATCCGTATGCTATTATGGTAACGACTGTGCCTTCCCTTACCACCCGGGCTTTGCCTATTTCAACATAGGTTTCGCCATCGGGCACCTCGCCGGTAAGGTTGCGGTACAGGTGCTTATGCTCAAAATACATCACCGGGTTAGGGTCGGCAATGGCAGCCATCAGCAGACCCTTGGCATCGGCAGGGAAAGCGGGGTAAACCACTTTAAGTCCGGGTGTTTTTACAAACCAGGCCTCGTTGCTTTGCGAGTGGAAGGGCCCACCCGATGTACCCGCGCCCGTAGGCATGCGGATAACCACATCAACATTTTGGCCCCAGCGGTAATGCGTTTTAGCCAAGTGATTTACTATCTGGGTAAATCCGCTGCTGGCAAAATCAGCAAACTGCATTTCAACAACCGCCTTATATCCGTTAAGCGCCAAACCCATTGCGGCACCAACAACTCCCGATTCGCAAAGAGGCGTATTACGTACCCGTTCTTTTCCAAACGCCTCAACCAAACCTTCGGTCACCTTAAAAACGCCACCGTACTCCGCAATATCCTGCCCCATCAAAATAAGGTTATCATACTTCTGCATGCTTAATTTTAGCGCTACAGATATGGCATCAATATAACGCATCACCGTGGTGCCGGTATTTGGGGCTGATGCCGGGAGGCTTGCTTCGCGATAAACATCATTTAACTCGGCAAAAATATCGGGTTGGATATCAGGCTCTGCCAGCGTCCTTTCAATAATTGGCTCTAAGCGCGATAGGTATTGATGGCGCAGATCAGCCCCCCATTCTGCCTTTATTATTTGCTGATTAACCAGGTATTCTTCAAATGATTGCACCGGGTCCTTGTCCTGCCACTCGCTAAACAGCTCCTGCGGAACGTATTTGGTACCCGATGCTTCCTCGTGTCCCCGCATCCTGAAGGTGATGCACTCCACCAATGCCGGGCGGGGCTGCTTGCGGATGCTGGCTGCTATCTCGCTGATGGCATGATAAACTGCTAACACATTATTGCCATCAACCTGCCTACCTTCCATGCCGTAGCCAATGGCGCGGTCAACTAATCGCTTGCAATTGTATTGTTCTGATACGGGGGTTGACAGCGCATAGCCGTTATTCTCTATCAGGAATATCACAGGTAAGTTCCATACGGACGCGATGTTCAAAGCCTCATGAAAATCGCCTTCGCTGGTGGTGCCCTCGCCAATAAAAACAAGGGTAGCTTTGGCACTGTTGCTCAATTTATCAGCAAGAGCTATACCGTTAGCCAGCGTTGGCTGCGGGCCTAAATGCGATATCATGCCCAATATTTTATGCTCCTGCGACCCAAAGTGAAATGACCGGTCGCGCCCCTTGGTGAAACCCGAAAGCTTCCCTGTCCACTGAGCTAGCAAACGGTCGAAAGGCACATCGCGGGTAGTAAAAACGCCCAGGTTGCGGTGCATGGGTAATATATACTCATCGGCCTGCATAGCCATGGCAGCACCAACTGCAATGGCCTCCTGCCCTATGCCCGAGAACCACTTGCCAATACGCCCCTGGCGCAAAAGCACGAGCATTTTCTCTTCAATAACGCGCGGAAACAACAGCTTTTTGTAAATGCTGATGAGCGTATTATCGTCCAGGTTCTTCCGGTCAAAAATCATACAAATTTATTTTGCCGGGCTTGAGAAGAATACTTCGAAACCCGAAGAATTGCCTTTATTTTGGTGGACTATTCTTTTCTTCCCATTGGCGGGCGAAAGATTTTTCGGCCACATCCGGAAGCTGTTTGTAATGGCCCCACGTTTTCTTGAAAAACTTTTTAATTAAGAAATTCTTCATTTTTCCGCCAAAAAAGTCTTCGGTTTTACGGCTAAGCATGCCTTTCGTCCACATTTTCCAGCCCCATTTTTCGGCGTTTGTAACCAGTCCGCTGTCAACGGCATCGCGCCGGTTTAGCAGCAGCATTTTATGGATATCAATTTTAACAGGGCATACTTCAGTACACTTGCCGCACAGGCTTGAGGCGTAGCTTAAGTGCTTAAACTCTTTCATCCCTGCCATATGCGGGGTAATAATTGAACCTATGGGGCCGCTGTAAGGCGTGTTATAAGTATGCCCGCCAATGTTTTTATAAACCGGGCAGGCGTTAAGGCAGGCCCCGCAACGGATGCAGTACAGCCCCTGCCGCTGGTCTTTTTGCGCCAGCAGATTGGTGCGGCCATTGTCTAACAAAATCACGTACATCTCATCCGGCCCATCAGTTTCATTGGGTTGGCGCGGACCGCTTAAAATGGTATTGTAAACCGTTAGGTTTTGTCCTGTACCATGCCCCGCCAACATGGGCCAGAACAGGTCCAGGTCTGCAATTGAAGGTATTATCTTCTCAATGCCAACAACGGCAATATGTATCTTGGGGAAACTGGTGGTTAACCGGGCGTTACCTTCATTTTCGCTCACAGCTACGCTGCCTGTATCGGCAATCAGAAAGTTGCCACCGGTTATGCCCACATCGGCCTGTAAGTATTTTTCGCGCAGCAGCTCGCGTGCTTTAAGGGTTAATTGCTCGGGCGTCGCGTCTATCGGGGTACCAAAACGTTCATTAAAAAGTTTAGCGATGTCTTCTTTAGACAAGTGCATAGCCGGAGTAACAATATGATAGGGTTTTTGCCCTAACAGCTGCACAATGTACTCGCCCAGGTCGGTTTCTATGGATTCTATGTTATTGCTCTCCAGAAACTCGTTCAAATGAATTTCTTCGGTAACCATTGATTTTGATTTCACAATGGTTTTGGCGTCAACTCTTTTAAGGATGTTTAAGATCTCGCGGTTGGCTTCAGCAGCGTCGTTCGCCCAGATCACTTTGCCGCCGCGTTTCTGAAAATTAGCTTCAAACTCCGGTAAAACCTTATCCAGGTTCTCCATCATTTTCCATTTTATTACATGCCCGCGTCGCTTGGCATTGTCCATATTGATTATCCGCGACAAGCCACGCGCAACAGCCGTATCATATTTACCGATATTGTAATTAATTATCCGCCTGTGATCTGCATCAAAGGCCTTATTTTCAGCATCAGTCAAAAATTCTTCGGCAATTGTAGTCATAACGCTAAGTTAGGATTTTTGCCCAAACTCATACGTTCGTTTTTTTGTAATCTATTGCTATTATGATTTCTGTTAGTTAAGTTTGAGTTACCTAAAACCTTAGTACAGACCTAATGCCAAAACCTATGACAAAACGCACTATCAGCTATTTTATCTGTTTGTTTTGGTTAAGCATATGCTTTTTGTGCGAGGGCGTGCATGCACAGCAAAATCTGAAGTTGAAAAGTTACGCCACTGCCCTAACCAACATCCGCGAGCTAAAGCCGATTGAAAAACTGTACCTGCAAACTGATAAACCATACTATGGTGTTGGCGATACCCTGCGCTTTAAAGGGTACCTATTGAATGCTGATTACCTTACACCATCCCTTCGCACAGGTTTGCTTTATGTTGAACTGGACAACGAGCAGGGCAAAAGCGCCAAACGGATAATGGTGCCCGTAACAAGCGGACTTGCCTGGGGTGATATCGCCTTGGATAGTGCGGAGGTGCCCAACGGCACTTATACGCTGCGTGCCTATACCAACTGGATGCGCAACTTTGGCGAAGATTATATTTTTAAGAAAACCATCACGGTATCGAAAAGCGCCGATAACCCTTTACTGGTTAAAGCCAATTTTAAACAGGTTGGTAATAAAGTGGAAGGAGAACTACTATTCAGCTTGCTTGATGGGCGGATACAGGCTTTCAGAGATGTGGAACTGAAAGTGATGAATGGCAGGCGGAACTTATCAAAAGACAAGATTATAACAAGCGCGGACGGATCGGTAAAAGTGAATTTTACTATACCCGAGGGAGAAAAGGCATTAAGCATTCAAGCCACAACCGCTGGTAGTGGTTTACTTAACATCCCTGTACTTATCAACCGTAAAGAAAATACGGATGTGCAGTTTATGCCCGAAGGGGGACAGTTGGTTGCAGGATTGACGACAAGGGTTGCTTTTAAGGCCATTGGCGAGGATGGCAAAGGTGTTACCGTTAACGGCAAAATACTGGACAGTAAAGGAAGACAAGTAGTGGTTTTCTCTTCTGCTCACGCAGGCATGGGTAGTTTTGAGTTTATGCCTGCTGCGGGTGAAACCTATTCAGCAAAAGTGGATGGTATTATTAAAACTTACAATTTGGCTGGTGTTAAATTAAGTGGGACTACTTTAGCGGTTAAGCAAGCCGGTAAAGATTCTTTGCGGATAGCTATTTCTGCTACTGGTGATGCGAATAACAGTTACTTTCTGATAGGTCAGGCAAGGGGGGTGGTATGTTATGCGCAGGCTGTTAGCGGGCCGTCTGTAACAGTGTCGGTAGCTAAAAGCCTGTTCCCAACCGGCATTGTGCGTTTTAGTCTGATCAACAGCAATAACCAGCCTGTTAACGAGCGCATTGTATTTGTTAACCAGCATGATGACATGCGTATCTCTATTGAGCCGCAAAAAACTTTGTATGGCATTCGTGACAACATCGCGTTAGCAATAAAAGTGACAGACAAGGATGGCAAGCCAGTAGAAGGCAATTTCTCTTTAGCTGTTACAGATAACAGCCAGGTTAAACCCGATAGTTTGGGCAGTAATATCCTGATTAACTTATTGTTTACATCTGATCTGAAAGGCAACATTGAAGAGCCGGGATATTATTTTACTGCAAATAAAGAAACCGAGCTCGACAATTTGCTGCTTACCCAGGGCTGGGTAGGGCATGATTGGCAGGAGGTTTTCCATCCCAAGCTGCCTTATGCTTACCAGCCACAAAAGGAGTTTGTTGTAACCGGAAGGGTGAGTACTGCTCTGGGCAGCCCTATTGAAAAATCAAACGTGGTACTCTTCGCCAATAACCCTTTGGTTATTACAGACACGCTTACGGATAACACCGGTCGTTTTGCATTTAAGAACTTGTTTCCGGTTGATACAGCCATATTTAAACTACAGGCGCGTAATAAAAGGGGCAAAGAAATGAATGTAAGGATTGAAATGGACGAGCTTAAGCTGCCCCTATTTAATCCCAACCCGCTGACTACACCTTGGTACCTGAATATCGATACCACCTTATTGAATAATTCAAAAAACCGTATTGCCGAAGCTAAAGCTTTATCCTATTTCAGAGGGGAAGGCAATGTACTTGGCGAAGCTACTATCAACGCCAAAAAAGTGGTAAAGGACTCTAAAAATCTGAACGGCCCAGGCGAAGCTGACCAGATAATTGATGAAGAGGAGCTGAAAAAATCAGATAAGAAAACGCTTATTGATCTGCTATATGAGAAAGTGCAGGGATTTACTCTGCAGGGGTTTACACCACCAAGGCGAGTTTATCCCTTGTCTTTACAACTTGAGGACAATATCAAGAGAGATCTATCCCTTCTTACTTCTCGCGAAAGGCAAGAGATAGCTAACATGATAAGGCAAAACCGACATAAACCCTGGAGGTATGGCTACGCGCTGCGCAATCAGGAAGTGCATTTTGTAATTGACGGAATTGATGTTGACAATTTTTACAACGATATGATGGAAGTGCCTCCTAACGACACCAAACGTCATTATTTCATAAAACCGTTATTAGAATATTTTACTACAGAGGATATCACCGGTATAGAAATAATGCTGAACGGCAAGTATACCGCTGCATATAATGCTGATTTTGAAACGTATAAAGAGAGAGTTGTTGCAGGCAGATCAAACTCTTTTGCTTATATAGAAATAACTACCCGCGCTAAAAAAGGCCCGTTTATGCAGGTAACGCCGGGCACGTACTTGTATAAAACATTGCCGTTCAGTTTAGCTAAACAATTTTACAACCCTAAATACACAGTTAAAAATAAAACTACCGGTTTGGGTACAGACCTGCGCTCCACTATTTTCTGGGAACCCAATGTAATTACCGACAAAGAGGGCAAAGCAACCGTATCCTTTTATAGCGCTGATAAAGCAGCCAACTATACTGTACTAACAGAAGGCACAGATATAAGCGGGCAATTAGGTTTCGGCATACAAAAAATAACGGTCAAATAATAAAGCCACCTAAAGGTGGCTTTACATTGTACTTTAACCTTTACCTATCGCTCTTGCTATCAACCGCAGGTCGTTTATCAGCATTAGCCAGATCCCATGTTGTAAAATAAACCAATTGCGCGCGTTTGGCCAATAATGGGAAGTTGATCTTGCCCACTTCGTCGCCCAATCCATGATAATCTTTATGTACGCCGTTAAAATAGAATATGATTGGAACGTTGTGCTTAGCGAAATTATAATGATCTGAACGGTAGTAGAATCTGTTAGGGTCATTCGGATCATCGTACTTGTAGTCTAAATTTAATTTAGTGTAGGTGTTGTTAGCCTTCTCTCCAGCTTTATGCAGTTCAGAACTTAACATAGACGAACCTATAACGTAAACGGTATTGGCAGAGTCGGCTTTACCAACGTATTCTTCGCCTACCCGCCCTATCATATCAATATTCAGGTCGGCAATTGTGTTGGCCATTGGCACAACGGGGTGCTCTCCGTAATATTCAGATCCAAGCAGTCCTTTCTCTTCACCCACATTACCTAAAAACAAAATGCTCCTGCGTGGACCTTTACCTGCCTTTTTTGCCTGTGAAAATGCCCTCGCTATTTCCAACATCGCCGTTGTGCCCGATCCATCATCATCTGCGCCGTTGTAAATTCGGTCGCCCTTTGTGCCTTCGGGCAACATGCCTATGTGGTCATAGTGTGCAGATACCACCAAATACTCTTTTTTAAGTTTAGGATCGCGGCCCGGTAAAATGCCGACTACGTCAACTGCTTTTACCGGCTTTTCTGTACCGGCATACGTTGTAGAAAAATCAGTTTTTACAACTTGTGTTTGTGGTGTTCCACTTTGATCTATCTCTGATTTAAGCTGGGTTATTGTTTTTCCTGTCGGCTTAAGCAAATCATTGGCAATTACCGGGGTTATGGTATAAACAGGAGCGCTAATAGTTTCGTTTTTAAGCGTCATTCTTGCTCCGTTAGATCGCCTTACGGCACCACCTGCCGGGTTTACTGCTAAAATTATTGCAGGTTTTTTACTTTGGATAAATTGAATACGACGACTGCGGTCAGTGCTCCAGTTTGACGTTTTGTCGGTACCTGTTACTTTGAATATGCCGTTATTAACCGGCTCACCGGCATTGATATACAGCACCACTTTGCCTGTTATGTCCGTATTTTTCAGATCATCGTAGGTATCGGCACCTATTCCATATCCTATAAAAACAAAATCTGCGGCGGCTACCGTTTTAACGCCGGTATTTCCGGTAGCCGAAAAATCAGTGCCAATGGTGTAGCTTTTGCCATTTACGGTTAAAGCACTCACTGTAAAAGAGGGTTCAACTATCGGAACATCAAGAAAATAGGACCCTTTTACACCCGGCAGCAAGCCCAATGCTTTAAATTCGTTGGCTATATATTTGGCGGCTTTTTCCGCGCCCGGTTTACCAGTTTCGCGGCCTTCGAACTCATCGGACGCCAGGATACTCAAGTGTTTCTTTGCCAATTCGGCGCTTACAATTTTTGAATACTTAACAGCATTTGGGTTTTTCTGCGCGCATGCGCTAATAACGAACCCCGAAAGGGTAAGCAGTATGAGGGTTTTTTTCATAAGATCAGTTAATTAACGCTAAGGTAGATTTTTTGTTATAAAAAAAAATGGACGTTAGTTCAGAAGTAGTATTCAGAACTAAGATTTCATCAACTCTTCGTTTTTCTTCGCGCGACGTTTGTCAACTCCGGCGGCCACCCATATCCCTATTTCATAAAGAAAAAGCAACGGAACAGCTACCACACTCATAGTGATCATATCCGGTGTTGGTGTAATAATAGCCGCTATTATTAAAATAATGAGGATGGCATAACGGCGTGTTTTGCGCATTAATTTGGCGTTTAATATACCCAAACTTGCCAGCAGGTAAATTAATATAGGCAACTCAAATACTAAACCCGAGCCCATGGTTAACGTAGTTAGTGTAGACATATAAGAATCCACACGTATCATATCCTGAATATCGTCGCTTACTTCAAACCCGATCAAAAACCGAATTGACATCGGGGCTACGATGTAATACCCAAACAATACACCCAGTAAAAACAATCCCGACGCATAAGCAACAAATCCTGAAGCTGCTTTTCTTTCTTTTTCATGTAATGCCGGCTTTATAAACCTCCATACTTCATACAAAAAATATGGAATGGCAAATACAAGCCCTGCCACTATACACGTGTTCATTACCAGGTTAAATTTGGCACCCACCTCGGTAACTACCATCTTGTCATTAAAACCTTCAAAACACCAGCCATCCATGTGCAAGGCAGTTCCGATCTTACATAATATGCCGTATGTCCAAAAGTCTTTGTTCCTGGGACCAAAAATGATTGTATTGAGCAGAAAATGCCAATTATAAGCCGCTAGCGACGTAAATATCACTAAAGCAATAACAGCCCTTATTAAATGCCAGCGCAAAGCCTCCAGGTGCTCGAAAAACGACATTTCCGATTCCAGGTTCTTACCTTTGTTCTTTATAGCACTAAATAGTTTGTTAGCCATTATATCTGTCAATATTACGCATAAACGTATATATTGCTGCCTGTAGTTTTACTTTGTTCGGTAATAATCCCTTTACTTAGTATTCAAAGGTTTCCATAAACTTGGTTGTAAAGTTACCCGCACGGAAGTTGGGGTCTTGCAACAACTTTAAATGGAACGGGATAGTAGTTTTTACGCCCTCAATAACAAACTCGCTTAAAGCGCGCTCCATTGTGCTGAGTGCTTCGTCGCGGGTTTGCGCCACGCAAATAACCTTGGCTATCATGGAGTCATAGTTAGGCGGAATAACATAACCGCTGTACACGTGCGTGTCTATTCTAACACCATGCCCACCCGGTGAATGGAAGTTGGTTATTTTACCCGGTGAAGGGCGGAAATTATTATAAGGATCTTCGGCGTTGATACGGCACTCTATAGCATGCATAGTTGGCTCGTAGTTTTTGCCTGAGATAGGTATACCCGATGCAACTTTAATTTGCTCTTTTATCAAGTCGAAGTTGATCACTTCCTCTGTTACCGGATGCTCTACTTGTATACGGGTGTTCATCTCCATAAAGTAGAAGTTACGGTCTTTATCAACCAAAAACTCTACCGTACCTGCACCTTCGTATTTAACAGCTTTTGCACCCTTAATAGCAGCTTCACCCATTTTACGACGAAGCTTATCTGTCATAAACGGAGACGGCGCTTCTTCAACCAGCTTTTGATGACGACGCTGTATAGAGCAATCGCGTTCTGATAAATGGCAAACTTTGCCGTACTGGTCGCCTACAATTTGTATTTCGATGTGGCGCGGATCCTGAACATATTTTTCAAGATACATACCATCGTTACCAAATGCTGCACCTGATTCCGCACGTGCCGAATCCCAGGCTGCTTCAAACTCTTCATCTTTCCAAACTACACGCATACCACGGCCACCACCACCGGCAGTAGCTTTCAGTATTACCGGGTAACCAATTTTTTTAGAGATGGCTATGCCTTGTTTAACATCAGTTAGCAAACCTTCTGATCCTGGAATAGTTGGTACCCCTGCTTTTTTCATGGTTTCTTTAGCCGAAGCTTTATCGCCCATGGCATTTATCTGATCGGCAGTAGCACCTATAAATTTTATTCCGTAATCAGCACAGATGGCCGAGAACTTAGCGTTTTCTGATAAGAAACCATAGCCCGGATGTATTGCATCGGCGTTGGTTAATTCAGCTGCTGATATAAGATTCGGAATGCTTAGATAAGAATCTTTACTTGGCGGTGGACCGATACAAACAGCCTCGTCGGCAAAGCGAACGTGAAGACTGTCACGGTCAGCAGTAGAATATACAGCTACGGTTTTAATACCCATTTCCTTACAGGTGCGGATAATTCGCAGGGCAATTTCGCCACGGTTAGCTATAAGTATTTTTTTAAACATGATAGTTAATGTGCAAATGTGCAGATATGCAAATGTGCAGATGTTTTTAGATGCGCTAAGTATTTGCACATCCACTCATCTGCACATTTGCACATCATTAAATAGGTTCTACCAAAAACAAAGGTTGGTCGTACTCAACCGGTGAAGCATTATCAACCAGTATTTTTACTATACGACCTGAAACCTCTGATTCAATTTCATTAAACAACTTCATTGCCTCAATAATGCAAACTACGGTTCCGGCTTTTATTTCGTCGCCAACGTTAACAAATAAAGGTTTGTCGGGCGATGCAGAACGATAGAACGTGCCTATCATTGGCGATTTTATGGTGATATAGTGGGAAGTATCTTCAACCGGGGCTGCTGCAGGGGCTGCCGCCTGCGGTAACACAGCCGGTGCTGCTACCGGAGCTTGTTGTAGCTGTGGAACAGTGGCATTAACTATAGTTTGAGCCTGATTGGTTTTAATAGTGATCTTAAAGTCTTGCTGTTCTATAGCAACTTCGTTAACGCCCGATTTTGCAACAAAGCGTATAAGCTCTTGTATTTGTTTAATATCCATATTTTCAATTAATAGGTTTTGGATAGCTGGTTATATTATATGCAAATGTGCCGATGTGCAAATATGCAGATGAAATGTCTAATTTAAGTTATTGGTTATTAACAACCTTTGTTTTATAAAGTTCTTGTAAAAAATATTTGCACATCAAATTAATATGCCCATTTTAAATAAAGCGAACCCCAGGTAAAACCACCGCCAAAGGCAGCCATTATAATATTATCGCCTTTTTTAAACTTGTCTTCCCACTCCCAAAGGCAAAGCGGTATAGTGGCATTGGTTGTATTGCCGTAACGCTCAATATTTATTATCACTTTATCCTCGCCAATATTCATACGCGACGCCGTGGCATCAATAATGCGTTTATTGGCCTGATGTGGTACCAACCAGGCAACATCATCGCCGGTAAGGTTATTGCGTTCCATTATTTCTGCGGAAACATCGGCCATATTGGTTACCGCAAATTTGAATACAGATTTACCTTCCTGGTAAGCAAAGTGTTCGCGGGCATCAATGGTTTCGTGGCTTGCCGGCTTTAGTGAGCCTCCCGCCTTCATGTGCAGAAAGGGGATACCGGCTCCATCACTTTTCATAATAGAGTCTATAACACCTAAACCTTCGTAATTTGGTTCAAGCAGGGCAGCGCCACAGCCATCGCCAAAAATAATACAGGTAGCACGATCCTGGTAGTCAACAATCGACGACATTTTATCAGCGCCTACAACCAATACCTTTTTGTGCTTGCCGGTTTCAATAAATTGCGCCCCGGTAGCTAAACCAAAAACAAAACCTGAGCAGGCAGCCTGCATATCAAAGCCCCATGCGTTCACCGCACCAATCTTATGTGCAAATAAATTGGCAGTTGCCGGGAAAGGCATATCAGGAGTAGTGGTGCAAAAAATTATCAGGTCAATTTCATCAGCCCCAATACCGCGTTTTTTAAGCAAGGCATTAACAGCGGGAACAGCCAGATCAGAGGTGCCTAAGCCTTCTCCCTTTAAAATACGGCGTTCTTTAATGCCGGTTCGGGTTGTTATCCACTCATCGTTGGTATCAACCATTTGGGACAATTCCTCGTTAGTGAGTACATAATCAGGCGCGTAGCCGTGCACAGCCGTAATTGCTGCAGTAATTTTACTCATAATATATTTTTATTGGAAAGCTCCGGCAATTTTGTTTACCAGTTCACTTTCAACCATATCTTTTGATAACAGGATCATGTTTTTTATTGCCTCGTCATTTGAAATGCCATGGCCCACAACTACCGGCGCATTCACGCCCAAAATAGGGCTGCCCCCATATTGTTCGTAATTGAACCGGTCAAAAAAATCGTCCTTAATTCCTTTTTTGCGTGATATGCCGTAAAACGATTCGGCCAGTTTTAAAATAATGTTGCCCGTAAAGCCATCGCAAACATACACATCAGCATGGTCACTAAACAAATCGCGACCTTCGGCATTACCAACAAAGTTAAACAGGGATGTTTGCTTCATTAACGGATAAGTAGCCTGGCAAAGCAAATTGCCCTTTTCCTCTTCCTCGCCAATATTCATCAGCGCAACCCGTGGGTTAGCTATTTTATAAACATTTTGTGCCATAAGGCTGCCCAAAACACCAAACTGCACCAATACATCGGGCTTGCAATCAGCGTTGGCACCTACATCCAACAAAATACCCAAACCGTTTTTCAGTTTGGGTACAATAGTAGTTATAGCGGGCCTGATAACGCCGGGAACTGCCTTGACGCTAAACATAGCGCCTACCAGCATTGCTCCTGTATTGCCTGCCGACGAAAATGCTTGTATAGCGCCTTGCTTAAGCAAGTTAAAGCCAACGCTTATGCTTGAATCAGCCTTTTGAACAATAGCTTTTGTAGGATGTTCGCCCATACCGATCACTTCGGTAGTATGGACAAATTCAAAATTATCCGGACTTACTTCATTCTCGGCCAGGATGCTTAATGCAGCTTCCTTGTCGCCAATAAGTACCAACGTATGACCAGTTAAGACCTTATATGCTTTGATCGCTCCTAAAACCGCAGCCTTTGGAGCGTAATCACCGCCCATAATATCTAATCCAATTTTCATACGCGGAAAACGGAAATTAAGCTACTGCAGTTTTTTCTATCAGCAATTTGCCGTTGTAGTATACGTTACCATCAACAGTGTAAGCTCTGTGCGATAAATGCACCGCGCCTGTTGTTTTGCAAGTAGTTAATGTTGGAGCGACAGCTTTATCATGAGTTCTACGCTTGTCTCTTCTTGATTTGGATATTTTACGTTTTGGATGTGGCATAACTTCCTGTTATTTATTTTAATTTTTTGAGTGCCTCCCACCGTGGGTCCGGATTCTCATTTTGTTCATTACCTGCCGATAAGTTATTTAGCTTATCAAGCATATCTTTATCACAATACGGGGTGTTACCCTCGTCGTTACAAACCGTTACAAACGGCACAGCAACATTTATGTACTCATAGATCAGGCCCGCAAGCGCAATCTCATGTTCGTTTTTTCCTAAAGTGATGATGTCTTCATCATCTCCTAACTCTTCAACGCTAAACTTAGCTATCTGCTGTTCGTTTAGATCAATAGCCTGCGGATATTGTGACAGGCACTTATCACACGTTGCCCCAACTGTTCCTGCAATGTGGAAATTCAGGATCAGCATAGTTTCCTGCTTTTCCAAGTCGACCTCACATTTCAGATCGGTTGTCTTTACCAGCGAATACTCAAATTCGCTAAAAAACGCGTCATCAACAGCATACTCAAACTTATGCTTTCCTAAAGCCAGACCGGTATACGGGATGGAATATTTTTTAAGCGATTTCAATGAGCAACAATTAGCCTGCAAATGTAGATAAAAATAATAATACAGAAAAACGTTTTTTTAAAATGCTCCCCAACGGAAAACAGGCCCAAATTCAGCATGCCCGTGTAATTACCAAATGCCGTTCAAATTTGCCAGCGGCCATACAATTTGTTCAATAAATGGGTTGGGGAATAAAAAATATATAGGCGCTATCAGCCAAAACAATACCCACAATTTTGCTGCAACCTTATTTTTTAAAAGGACGATATTTTGCTTTTCCATTTCCTTCTCCGCCGCAACCGCCAATCCCTGAATAATAAAATATACCGTCGGCATGCCAAAACCTGCATTTACCGGTAAGGTAATGGCAACCTCGTGCAACAAGCCGGACAGCAAAAATGAAAGAAGTATGGCGGTTGTATTTCCTATCTTTGTTTTTAACGGCCGTAAAACAGCTATTGAGAGCATTTCGATAAAAGCCAGATTCCAGCGCCTTCCCCAAAATTCGGTCAGGCTGTTTGATTTGGCGGGCTGCCTGAACAGCAAATAGGTATCAGCACCAAAAAATCGCCATATACCGGCAGAAATACTCAATATGCCAAAGTGTAAAATTAAACTAAACCCCACCAGCAACACACCGCTGGCAACAATAAACAACGCTTGCTTGCCAACGTTTAGCTTTGCTGTAAAGTGAGCCAATGCCACTAATGACAGGCCGATCAATATGCGAATGAGCCCATTTTTTATTAACTGCCAACTGCCGGGCATACTTTTTCTGAGCAACCGTTCAAAGGTTTGTGCACGCATGCCTACCCATCCCGTTGAAAACGCCACCCATTGAAGAAAACTTAGCTTAAATGTTGTGTTTTTGTAGCTGATTGCCGTAACGATAGTTTTCATTGCGTTAAGCGCTATTGCAATTATGGCAAGCATTTTTAAGATAGGGGTTGCTTTAAAAAATAATACCTCCGTCAGCATTAAAAAAAACAACAGGCTTGGCCACGCCAAAAAGGTAAGTCTATTCTTTATCAGCAAGTATCCCAAAACGATCTGCACCGCAACAACCAGTAAAAGCGTTTGCAGATAAACGCTCATGGCCGGTTCAGGTTATATATAAATGCAAAAGTGTAAACGGCGCTCAATGTAATAAAGACAAATACCAGCAGGGCCTCGCCGATTGTGTACAACTTACCTTTTGGGAAAGCATGCCGATCAAGATAAAAGAACTGGATGCTTAACCGTGATATCCAGTAGACGGCTATGAAACCGGTAACCATGGTGGCGAGGTCAGACCCATCAGAAAGATCGTGACTAGCAAAAACTGAAATTAACCCGAAACTGATATTTATAACGAGGATATAAACCGCATACGTCCAGAACATCTGTTTTATTAATACAGATGGCTTAAGTAATTCGGCACGCCAGTTGAGCAATTTGGGTATTAAGATACTGCCCAGCGCTAATGTTATTTGAGCTATTCCAGCCAATTGGATAAGGGGCCGTACGTTAATTGTGTTCATTATCTCTGTTTCCATAAACAAAAATAACAATAATATTAAACTTTCAGAAATTATTGAAAGTTTAATATTCGATTATATTTTTAAATGAATTTTTACCTTTGAAAGCAGCGCGGTCACCCACACTATCAGAAAGGCGAAGACAATTCCTCTGACCACACCTCCTGCACCGTCTTTTACCAGGTCGGGGTAATCAAGGTCTGTAGTTTCAAACCAGGAATAAAATATGTCGGGCAGCATAAAACAGGTAAGTGTGGCAATGCCTGCCGCCTCAATTGGTTTTACCCAGTTGTATTTTTGTTTTATATCGACAATAAAAACAAATAGCAAATAACACCATACGCAAAAGGCTGTACTGGTTGAAACCCATGCCGGCGTTTCAAATGCTTTTGATATGCCCCCGGTACTATCGCGCACCATAAGGCCAAACAATCCTAGCAAGAGAGATGTGCCTGCAACGGTAAAACAAAACACAGACACCTTGTTACCTGTTAACGCATACTTATAAAACACGGCCACAACAACCCCCGCCATAGTAAACGCCTGCATGGCCCCGTTGCCAGCAATCCATATATATGGAAAAAATGGGTTCAAAAAATCGGTAAAGCCAAGGTGTGAAAAAACATTAAACAGTACAAAAAATGCCCATGCAGTAACCTGAATCCAAAGCCTTCCATTTGAAAAGTAAAAAACTAACGCGCTATAAAGATAGGCCCAACCTATTAACCCTAAAATGCCCCACCAGGTAAAATGCAACCACGGCTGTCCCGGATCTTCGCTTTTGTATACTGCTGCCAAAAACATCAATAACAAAACCCCTACGCCCCGCAGGGCATATTTTACCCACGCGTGTTTTAGCCAACTATAATCAAGAAA
>NZ_CAMLHX010000074.1 GCF_946479965.1 uncultured Mucilaginibacter sp.
CGAATAAGCATTCAAAATGAAAATATCCAATTTAACATTTCATATATGCAGATGTTTTTATGCCGGGATATGGATATAAGTGCACCCTATACTACCAACATAAAAAAACCAAAATGGAGCAAAAAAAGTCGTTTTTACACCAAAAACTACTATTTTAAGTTCATTTTTGACAAAAATTAGCCAGATACCAGCTGTAAATCCCTTAAAATGTATGGTTTGTAATATTTTTGAACATTTTACAATCAAAACTCGTTAAAACAACTAA
Organism: uncultured Mucilaginibacter sp.; assembly: GCF_946479965.1. The sequence goes on from NZ_CAMLHX010000074.1 coordinate 266, forward strand.
TTTTTGTGATATTTATAGCAGTTTTTTAATCGAAATTATGAGTTTCAGCTATCGCCGAATTGTAATAAAAATTGGTTCCAACGTGCTTACGCAAAGTAACGGCCTGCCAGATCAGGTGCGTATTGGTAAGTTGGTTGACCAGATAGCTGCCATAAAAAAACAAGGTATTGAAGTTATCCTGGTATCGTCAGGCGCGGTGGCTGCAGGTCGAAGCCTGATATCTGTATCTGATAAGCATGATGCTATTGCCGTACGCCAGCTTTTGGCATCAATTGGGCAGGTTAAATTGATCAATATTTACGCCCATTTGTTTGACCAGCACAACTTACTTTGCTCTCAGGTTTTGGTAACTACTGATGATTTTAAAGGCAGGCAGCATTACCTTAATATGAGGAATTGCCTTGAGATACTCTTGCAACATAATGTTGTACCAATAGTTAATGAGAATGATGTGGTATCGGTAACTGAACTAATGTTTACCGACAATGATGAATTGGCGGGCCTTATCGCATCTATGCTTAATGCCCAGGCATTGATATTATTGACTAATGTTGATGGTATTTATGATGGCGATCCGAATTTAGAAGGTTCATCAGTAATTAGCGAAGTAAAAGAGTCAGAGATCGATTTTTCTTCATTTATTACATCGGGCAAATCTCAATTTGGGAGAGGTGGTATGATAACCAAATCTACTATGTCGCAAAAAACAGCGCGTTTGGGCATTTCTGTGCACATCGCAAATGGCACTAAGGATAACATCCTATTGGATGTATTAAACAATACTGCTGTCCAGACCCATTTCCTGCCTACCAAAACAGCGTCTGAAAAGAAAAAATGGATAGCACACTCTGAAAAAGCCGCTACCGGCATTGTACAGGTAAACGCCGGGGCCCGGGTGGCACTTACATCTAACAAAGCCACCAGTTTGTTACCGATTGGGATAACTGATATTTTATCAGATTTTAAAAAAGGTGAGATTATCAAACTAATAGATGACAACAATGAGCTGATTGGTTTAGGCATTGCAGAATATGGCGCTGATAAAGCCAAGGAAAGCATGGGCCGAAAAAATCAAAAGCCGTTAGTGCATTATGATTATCTTTATCTTCAATCTTAAAAACAATGAGCTATACTTCATATTTTGAGAGCGCGCAATTAGCGGCACGCAACCTTGATGTAACTGCGGCCCAAATTAATTCGGTTTTAGAAGCTCTTGCCGCAGAAACAGTGGCGCAAACCGCCCACCTACTTGAGGAGAATAAAAAGGACCTAGACCGTATGGATTCGGCCAACCCAAATTACGACAGACTTAAACTTACCGAAGCACGCATTGCTGATATCTCGAAAGACATTATCAATGTTTCCATACTGGAAAATCCTCTCGGACATATACTTTCTGAAAAAACACTGCCAAACGGACTTAACATATCAAAAATAAGTGTGCCGCTTGGCGTAGTGGGGGTGATATATGAAGCGCGGCCCAACGTAACTTTTGATGTGTTCGCCTTGTGCTTTAAAACCGGGAACATCTGCATATTAAAAGGCGGTAGCGATGCAGCCTACTCCAACCAAGCCATTATTGATGTTATACATAAAGTATTGACGGCACATAATATAGACGTAAACGTAGCTGTTTTACTTCCTAAGGAACGCGAAGCTGCTGAAGCATTAATGCAGGCAGTTGGCTATGTTGATGTTATTATACCGCGCGGCAGCCAGGGATTGATAAACAGCGTTCGCCAAAACAGCAAGGTGCCGGTAATAGAGACCGGCGCGGGCATTGTACACACTTACTTTGATGAATCGGCCGACCTTGAAAAAGGGACCGCCATTATATTTAATTCCAAAACCCGAAGGGTTAGCGTTTGTAACGCCTTAGACTGTGCTATTATTCATGCTTCACGACTAAATGATCTGCCCAAATTGACCGAGCCACTGGGCGAGGCTGGTGTAACTATTTTTGCGGATGAACGTGCCTTTGCTGCTTTAACCGGCACCTACCCTTCTGATTTGCTCCATCCGGCTGGTATAGAACATTTCGGAACGGAGTTTCTATCGATGAAGATGGCTATAAAAACCGTCAACAGTTTGCAGCAGGCCCTTGACCATATTGCTACCTACAGCTCAAAACATAGCGAGGCGATAATAACAGAAGACGAGAAAAATATGGAGGTATTTTTAAACCGGGTTGACGCAGCTGCGGTTTACGTTAATACTTCAACCGCCTTTACAGACGGTGCACAATTTGGCTTAGGGGCCGAAATAGGAATAAGTACACAAAAACTTCATGCACGGGGACCTATGGCTTTGCAGGAACTAACGAGCTATAAATGGCTTATAAGAGGTAACGGGCAAGTAAGAGCTTAAAATATAAAACCATGTACCGGCCCATCCGGTACATGGTTAATTCTTTGGGTTACATCCTTATATAGTTAATAAGGGCCGCAAAACAAATGATCGTTAATATAACCATTTGCATTTTTTGTTCGATTGATAATTGTTTAATCGCTTTCATCTCTTATATTTTAGGGGTATAACAAATTTATACGTTCGATGAATTTATGCAATATGCCATGTCACTTTTAGTAATTTTTTAACAATTAATTTACAGCTATTTTATAATTTCACTGTAATGCCCCGTTCAGTAAAAAAAATGTAACAAATTCGTTTATTTACTAAAACAGTTGCCTCGTTTTTTTGTTAGCGAGCGGGCGAAAAACACTGCTTTTTACTAAAATTCTGCGCGATTTGCATTTTTTTCCTTCTTTTTCAAAACTTTGCGTATAAGTACTGTTGTTTTTAAAAGCCTTTTTGTTATTAAACAGTAAACAGCATCTAGTCATTATGTTACTATCAATTAATCCTATAAACGGCAATGTTTTTGCCCGCCGTGAGCCTCATAGCAGCCACGATGTTCAAGCTATTATAAAACAGACTGACACCGCGTGGCAGCAATGGAAAAACAGCGATAGCACTGAACGAAGCAAACTCCTTAATATATTAAGCGGAAAGATGCTTAACAGAAAAGTTGAGTTGGCGCGAATGATGGCGCTTGAAATGGGCAAACCCTTAAAGCAAGGCGTAGCCGAAATAGAAAAGTGCGCCGCCTCCTGCGAATACTATGCTAAAAACGCGGCCGGCTTTTTAAAAGATCAAACGATAGCAACCGACGCATCAAAAAGCTATGTAACTTTTAACCCTATTGGGGTTGTGCTGGCGGTGATGCCCTGGAACTTCCCTTTCTGGCAAGTGTTTAGGTTTTTGGCTCCTGCTTTGGCGGCCGGTAATTGTGGGGTGCTTAAACATGCATCCAATGTGATGGGTTGTGCATTGGCAATTGAGGACCTGGTAAAAGAGGCAGGCTTCCCGGATAATGTATTTAGAACCCTGTTGGTAGACAGCAAAGCTGTTGATGCCATTATAGAGAACCCTTTAATAAAAGCCGTAACGCTTACCGGCAGTACCAACGCGGGTAAAAAGGTGGCAGAGAAGGCCGGCTCATTAATAAAGAAAACCGTTTTAGAGTTAGGTGGCAGCGACGCCTATATTATATTAGAAGACGCCGATCTGGACAAGGCCGCCGAGATCTGCGTTAACAGCCGCCTGGTTAACGGCGGGCAAAGCTGCATTGCTGCCAAACGCTTTGTAGTTGTCAAATCCGTTGAGAAGGAGTTTACGCGTTTGTTTGTGGAGAAGATGGCCGCCAAAGTTATGGGCGACCCGCTGGATGAGGCCACGGACGTCGGTCCACAGGCGCGGGTTGATTTAAGGGATGAGTTGCATCATCAGGTGGTGCAGTCCATCGCTAAAGGGGCCAAATGCCTTTTGGGTGGCAAAGTGCCGGGGGGCAAAAATGCATTCTATCCTCCCACCGTGCTCACTAATGTAAAGAAAGGGATGCCTGCTTATGATGAGGAATTGTTTGGCCCCGTAGCGGCTATTATAAGCGCCCGTGACGAAGCCGATGCTATCCGCATAGCCAATGATAGTGTTTTTGGTTTGGGTGGCGCTGTGTTCACCGCAGACAGCAAACGGGGCGAGCGCATTGTCGCGACGCAAATGGAGGCCGGCTCTTGCTTTGTTAACGGACTGGTAAAATCAGATCCGCGGCTGCCTTTTGGTGGCATCAAACAGTCGGGTTATGGGCGCGAGTTGGGGATGTTCGGCATCCACGAGTTTGTGAATATTAAGACGGTTTGGGTGGCTTAAATTTGAGGCCGACAGGGTGATCCAAAAAATATGCGTCTCAGCAAAAAAAAACGAAATATATTTTTGCAATAATTTGATTATCAATATGTTGTGTTTTTAGCGTGAAACTACTTATTCGTCAGTAAAATTAGCTGTAAAATGTGCTTAACAAACTGATTATCAAATAATTGCAAATTGCTAAATTTGACACTTTTTTGGATCATTTTGGATCATTTTGGATCACCCCGGATCACCTGATTTTCTTTCGCAAAGGATCCTGCGGTTCCCGGTTATGGACAAAAAAACAGGAATGCAATTAAGGACGTTTTAGCTTACCTCATTTGATGCGCTCATCTTATATGGTTGAACGGCTTTTTTATGTACCATAAACGCTACCATCGCGCCAACCAACAAACCCGGCGCGTGGCCATCGCTATAAAAACAAAGTGCGACAGCGCCTACCAAAGGCGCTATACCTAACCAGATGTAACCTTTCGGAAAGCTAGGCAGATTAAGCAGTATGTAAACAGAAACGGCCCCAATTACGCCATATACAGCTGTTGATGAACCTCCCCCGCCCTTGTTCCAATAAAAATTAGCTATTTGCCCGGCAATACCGGCAATAAAATAAATTAGTACAAGGCGATTGCCATAAAAATGTTCAGCTATCGGCATAAATACAAGCAGGAACACGCCATTAAACACACATTGCCAAACGCCCATAGGCTGAATAAACAAGGGCGTAACCAACCGCCAAACTTCGCCTGCAAATAAGGCTTCCTTATTCCGGTCGAGCACGCCGATAATTGCCGGAAATATAAACTGAAGGATGGTTACCAGCGCTGTTACGGCTATTATAATTTTGGTTATAGGTAATTTACTGTAATCAATTTGCTTACCCCTGTACCGGTAAAAATTACCGGCGAAGGAAAATGCCGGCGGCAATACCAATGCGTTAACTATATAAAAAAGGATATTCATTGTGGCACTATGGTTTAGCGGTACTCAACAATTAAAGTATTGCTAAGGTAATATTAAAATTAAAAGCTCACATAAGGCGTTGGTTGGTGTCTTTTTACGGCCTATTCTGGCAAGATTTTAGCGGTTATTCACCCAAACTAAATCATCCCCCCATGAAACAGACAACTAAAGACATCGTATTAACATTCATTTCGGCGTTGAACAAGGAAGACTTTGAAGCGGCCGCAGCCTGCCTGGCCGATGATATGGCATTTGATGGCGTGATGGGAAAAAGAGACAGCGCCGAATCCTACATCGCCGATATGAAAAAAATGAAGTTCAAATACGACATTCAAAAAACGTTTGAAGACGAAAATGATGTATGTGTGCTCTACAATATTGATATGAGCGGCGAGGCTACAATATTTACCTGTGGCTGGTATCATCTCAGTAACGGCAAGATAGATAAGTTAAAAGTTGTGTTCGATCCCAGGCCTTTGTTGGAAGGGTCGGGCAAGTAATGGTTTCCTCCTTAATTTAATAAGAAGCGGCGGCCCTGTGCGATTCCCCTCTTGAGAGGGGTGTAGGGGTGTGTTATGTGAGCGGCTTAACACACCCCCGCAGCCGCCACGTTTGTCCGGATTTGCAACCCCGAACTGACAGCATACACAATAAACTGAAAGAAAGTTTGTTATTACTAAAATTTAACCTTCATTCACTTTGCACATCAAGTGCTTCATCATGAAAAAACTCACCTATAACCTAACCTCCCGCGTTTTAAGCGTGTTTATACTTACCGCTGTTTTCTTAACCGCTAACGCTCAAAAACAGCCCCGGATACAGGAGGTAAGCGTACGTGCTCCAAAGGATATAAAAATTGACGGCTTTTTAAAAGAATGGCAAAATGGCTTTCTGAACGCCCATAACGTTGTAAATCGTTGTTATTATGTAGTAAGCAATGACGACAGTAACCTGTATTTTACCATCCGTGGACAGGGACAAGGCGTTGCATTTAAGGTTTTTAATGGTGGACTTTCTATTACAATAAGTCGCGCTTTAGACAAGAAAGAAAGGTTAAAAGCAAAAGACAACATAACTGTAACGTTCCCTGTGCCCCTCAAGCCCACAGTAACTGCCGGTATAATGGGCCCGGTATCGCTCACTACGCAGGATCCGGACATTCTGGCCAGTTCATTCAAAATTGATTCGATGGTGGCCATAGCAAACGAACGATTAGCAAAGGCGATGAAAGAGATATGGATTTTTGGAGTAAAAGAGTTTCCCGACTCTACAATATCCGTTTACAACACATACGGCATAAAGGCTGCCACGCGTTTTATGGTTAGCGGCGCCAACCGGCAGCCTGTGTATGAGCTGGCTATACCGTTAAAATATTTGGGGCTTTCTGCGGATAACCCAACAAAATTCAGCTACAATATAAAACTAAATCAACCCAATGGTGTAATTGTGAGTGCTGATTCCCAAAATGGTGTAACAGTCAAACAAACAACGGGTGGAGCAAATGCTCCTTTACCCCAACCGATGGACGCCTCGAATACCTCGCTGGAAAATCCCAATGTTATGTTTCGCGAAGGAGAAACTAATTTTTGGGGCGAGTATATTTTGGCGACGAAATAACCTGCGCCCATACTGCGTTGGTCCAGATTTAAATCTAGGAGTGTTCGAAAGATTTAAAACTCCTTCCTCGGGGAAGGGTGCGGCAGGCTGTGAAATGGCGGGAAGGGGTTTAATAAAGCGGCTAAACCCCTCCCTACACCCTCCCAGGGGAGGGAATCGCACCGGCCACCGCTTCTTTTTAAATCTTTCGAACACGCCTAATTACAAATCTGAACTAACATAGGGGATGTCATCCCTTTTGTAACCTTGATAATAGAAAGTTCATTTTGTCCGGCTTACGCGTTATATTGCAGTCAATTATATTCGCTTGTTATGACTAATAACCAATTAAATCCGCGCCCGGTATTTTTTAAATATTTCTTTTCAATTCAAGGTCCCTTTAAAGTAATACCTGTGCTGTGCTTATTCTTGTGTACGGTTACTTTGTCGGGTTTTTCCGGTCATACCTACTCATCTGAGCCGGCAGCCAAAGCTAAAGTTTGGGTAGGTACCTGGGGTACGGGGCTCCAGGCAGTTGAAGGAAGAAATATGCCGCCTGCGCCCGGCCTCAGCAATAACACATTGCGCCAGGTGGTTTGTGTCTCTATAGGCGGAAAAAGCCTACGGTTAAAATTCTCCAACCAATTCGGCAAAAGCCCGGTTACCATGAGGGCCGTACAGATAGCCGTTTCAACCGGCGGCAACAAAATTGATCAAGCCACAGCTAAAACCTTAAAATTTAAAGGCGGGCAAGCTGTTACTATGGAACCCGGCACCGACATTGTTTCTGACGCAGTTGCGTTTGATTTGAAACCCAGAATGGAGGTTGCCATTACAATTTCTTATGGCGAAACGTCTGCAATTATGACCGGGCACCCCGGATCATTTACTACTTCGTACCTGCTTGCCGGCCAACAAGCCGCGCCAAACGCCGATTTTACGGACGCTGTTACCACCAAACATTGGTATACAATAACAGGTATTGACGTGGAAGCATCAAAGTCTGCGGGCGCTGTAGCTGTTTTTGGTGATTCTATTACCGATGGGAATGGATCTGGCACCGATAAGCAGAACCGGTGGCCGGATATTTTGGAGATGGCTTTGCTCAAAAACAACGCTACCAAACAGGTAGGCGTGCTTAATATGGGTATAGGCGGCAATGCCGTGCTTAGGGCAGGTTTTGGCCCTTCCGGCCTCGACCGGTTTGACAGAGAGGTATTGCAGCAGTCAGGGGTCAAGTGGCTGGTTATATTTGAGGGCATAAATGACATTGGAGCCACAAGGGACAGTACCAGTGCTGTAGATGTTGCGAATAAACTCATTGCCGCGTATGATGTAATGATTACCAAAGCACATGCTAAGGGTATAAAGGTGTATGGCGCTACAATTACGCCCGTTAAGCGTTCATTTTATTACAGCAGTTACAAGGACGCTGCACGCAACGCTGTTAATAAATGGATCCGCACCAGCGGGTATTTTGACGCCGTTATTGATTTTGACAAGGCTATCAGGGATCCCAACGATGAGGCAATGATGTTAACTGCTAACCAATCTGGCGATTACCTGCATCCAAGCGAGCTGGGTTACCAGGTTATGGGCGGGATTGTTGATTTGGCGTTGTTTAAGTAAGGACGAACGGAGGCACGTTTGTCCGGATTTGCAATCCCGGACAAAATAGTTTAAGGATTTGCAATCCGAGTATAGCGGCACTTAAATTCTAATACAATCCTGTAATGAGGATTGCAAATCCTCTTCTCTCAGTCCGGGATTATAAATCCGGGCTAACATAGCGGGTGAGGAAATTCAGATTCAATAATTTTAGGTACTTTAGACGTGACAAAATTCCTAATCCGATGAAAAGATATTTATCTCCGCTATATAATTTGGTCGTTTTCGCGTCTATTATATTTATTGTTTATGACAGAATTAAAAGTCCTATCTCTTCAAAGGTTGATTATGTCCTAATCACCATTACTGCAATGGCAGCAGTTTGGCTTACAGTAAAATTTCTTTTGAATGATAAAGTTGATTTAACAGATTTGATAAAAGCTAAAGAACTTGACCTTACTGAATTTCAAAAACGCGTTAACGCGGTTATTCATTCGAATAAATTGGATGCCTCCAAGATTGAAGAGATCGAATCATCGGTTTATGATAAACTGAAAGGTAATCTCACTGACAACCTTTTAAACTTAGTAGAAGATAAGTTAAAACTACAATTTGATGCTGCTGGCATGTCCATAGCAATAAAAAATGAAATGCAGGCTATCGTTTCTTTTAATAGTAGTTATATAAACAAGTTGCAGCGAAATTCAATTGTTAATTTGATTATCGGAATTGCGGCAACAATTTGCGCCGTTTATGTATTAGCGATTGCACTACTTAATTCCACTGGATATGCCGATTTGAATGCGTTTTTAATGCATTTCGCACCCAAAATTTCATTTGTAATTTTTGTTCAAATTTTCGCTTTCTTTTTTCTGAAGTTATACAAGAGTAATTTGGATGATGCTAGATATTTCCAAAACGAAATGACGAATATTCTATCAAAATCGGCGGCTTTAAAGATAAGCCAGCAAAATGGAAATAATAATTTATTTGAAAAAATACTATTGATTTTAGCTTCGACTGAGCGTAATTTTAAAATAGCAAAGGAGGAAACTATGCTAGATTTAGAAAAGGCAAAGATGGAAAACGCACAAAATATTGATTTAATAAACTCACTCAGGGATATTCTAAAATCCGGAAACAAATAATGATACGCAAATAGGCTGGCTAAAACAACAATTCTCTTCCCACTGGTCGAAGTTGGAAACTTCGACCAGTGGGAACGCAATATCAAAATTGAAGAATATAACCATCCAATTGTTCTGTAATGTCAGACTCATCAGGTGCGTCTACCTCATTGCAAGTCATATTAAAATTTCGTTCTGCGTTCTCATCGTCTAAATCTGCTTCGATTGATATTTCTGCATGAAACAATTGCTCCTGTTCCAATGTAACGGTAGTAGATTGACAACCATAATATTTATCATCTTCTCTGTCGTAAAATGCTAAAGAGCAATCCTCATATGTCACATCCATTTTATATGATGTTTCACCCGTGACCTGCAAAATTGTTTCTGTAATATCACTCATATCTTCAACCGTATAGCCTTTCAATTCAAAATGCGTTACTTCGACACTATCTATGCTGATATCAAATCCTATTTCATCCTTTATTTTAAATATAAAAGCGTCTTTTATATTTTGCATCAATTGAATTTGATTACCATAGTAAATCTTCGAAATTAACTCGTACCTGTCTGCGTGAAGTTGCTTGTTGATTTTATCAAGTATGGAGGACAGCGAATCTTCTATTATAATACTTTCGGACATAAACCCTTTAAAGTCTTTGTCACCACTAATGAAATACATTTTTTCATTTGTCGTTTGACACCAATTCTCTACGGCGCTGATAACGAATGCGTCGGGGAATTCACTCTTTTTTTTCCCAATCCCAAATGGTTGTTCACGATTAAAATATTTCGAAAAAACATTTGCAGCGACGGTTGAATAATCGATAGTAGTAATCCTTGATGTTTTAATAATGTTTTCCAATTGTGTGGACAATTCTGCGAAAGCCGCTTCAAGATCTATTAAAGGGAGTTGCGTATAATTTTTTCCATAATTCAAGTTCTTAATAATTTTACCGTTGTTATTAATCGCCTTATTGAATTGTTTTATTTCGGAAAATGACTTCTGTAAATCTTCCATAATATTACTTTTGATCTCGCTAATAGTAATTTCAGTTAGAAATAAATTAATATGGCCGGCAGCCGCTACATCAAATAGTTCATTAAGCCTATGGCTGGTGAAATAATTGTTTTGTACAACTGTTTGAGTGTCTAAAAATATATTCCTTGTTTCAAGCATCTTCTTACTTTATGTAACCAATTTAGGTATATTTTTCTATTTATCAACATGTAAAAAACTTATCATTTGATGCTTTTCGATTGGATAGGTGCGTTGTCCTCAATTATGCGTTTGTGCTAAAATTTAACTAATCTAAAGGGACACGAGTGCCCCGCCGCACTTTTGCCATGCTACATACTCGCGCCAGAAAATGAGTGAAATTTTTGAATTGGTGGCCACGAAGCAGTATTAACTCGGAAGAAAATAATATTATTATCCAAATACTTACAAAATTTACCTAATCAATCACATTAAATAAGCGCACCAAACTTGTACCAGGCCATAGCACCCCACCTGCTACGCTACAACCATTATAATCCATCCCCTCACCCACCCCAACCGTCACCCAAAAGCCAAATTCACTCACCAAAAACACCACTAATCAACTAATCACTATCTTTGCAGCAATAATGAGTAAGCACGGTAGAATATTGGTGGCCATGAGCGGCGGGGTTGATAGCTCGGTAGCGGCGGTTATGCTGCATGAGCAAGGATACGAGGTAATTGGTCTCACCATGAAAACATGGGACTATGCATCTGCCGGTGGCAGCTCAAAAGAAACCGGCTGCTGCAGTCTGGATAGCATTAATGATGCCCGTGCTTTGGCGGTGGGTTACGGTTTCCCGCATTATATCCTGGATATCCGCAATGAGTTTGGCGATTTTGTGATCGATAATTTTGTTGACGAATACCTGGCGGGCCGCACCCCTAACCCATGCGTGCTGTGCAATACCTATATTAAATGGGAGGCGCTTTTAAAACGTGCCGATAAACTGGACTGCGAGTTTATTGCAACTGGGCACTATGCCAACATCCGCTTGCAGGATACCGGTCGCTATGTAATATCAAAAGGTAAAGACGAGAATAAAGATCAGTCGTACGTGTTATGGGGCGTGTCGCAACAAAACCTGGCGCGCACTAAATTTCCGCTTGGCAGTTTTTCTAAACCGGAAATAAGGCAAATGGCTTTAGATATGGGGCAAATAGAACTCGCCGGTAAAAGCGAGAGCTACGAGATCTGTTTTGTGCCGGATAATGATTACAGGGCCTTTCTGCGCCACAAAGTACCCGCGTTGGAGGAAAGAGTAAGCGGAGGGAATTTTGTATTGACAGACGGCACCGTAGTGGGTAAACACCAGGGCTATCCATTCTACACTATTGGTCAGCGCCGTGGTTTGGGCATTGCATTGGGGCACCCTATGTTTGTTACCCGCATTGATCCGGATACCAACACGGTTGTTTTGGGCACCGAAGAAGAACTGCACCGCAAACAAGCCTGGGTTAAAGACCTAAACCTGATAAAATACGCGAGCATTACCGAGCCTATGGAAGCGGTTACCAAAATACGTTACAAGGATGCAGGCGCGCTAAGCAGCATTGTACAAATGGGCGAGCATATGAAGGTAGAGTTTGATCATATGGTATCGGGCGTAGCGCCGGGACAATCGGCTGTGTTTTACGAAGGCAACGACCTTTTGGGCGGTGGATTTTTGATGTAGTTTTTTTGGTGAGTAGTTGATTGGGTTGATTGAGCGAGTGGTTGTTTTCTTGCTTAATTTTTCATCAATCGCTGACCGAAAGCAATAGCTTAACCAGTTAAAACTTAATAAACCTAATCAACTTAATCAACCACTCACCTAATCAACTCCTAACAAAATCAACCACCCACCCAATCAACTTAATCAACCAATCAACCACTTTTTAATTGGTTCATTGGCTTCTTTATCTTTTATTTGCAGAAAATACTGTTTGAATGGCTAAAAATTTACTCATTGTAGAATCTCCGGCTAAGGCCAAAACCATTGAAGGATACCTCGGGAAAGACTTCACCGTTAAGTCGAGCTACGGGCATATCCGCGATTTGGTTAAGTCCGAAGATGCTATTGATGTAGCCAACAATTTCAAGCAGAAATACGAAGTACCTGCGGATAAAAAGCAGATAGTAAGCGAGTTAAAGAAATTAGCCAAGGAAGCCGACATGGTTTGGCTGGCATCGGACGAGGACCGCGAGGGAGAAGCTATATCATGGCACTTGTTTGATACACTTAACTTAAAAGACGAGACCACTAAGCGTATCGTTTTTCATGAGATAACCAAACCGGCCATCTTAAGCGCCATTGAAAATCCGCGTAAAATAAACTACAACCTGGTAAATGCCCAGCAGGCACGTCGTGTTTTAGATAGATTGGTGGGTTTTGAGCTGTCGCCGGTGTTATGGAAAAAGGTTAAACCTTCCCTGTCTGCCGGTCGTGTGCAATCTGTTGCCGTTAGGCTGATAGTAGACCGCGAGCGCGAGATCAATAAATTTAACTCAGAAGCCGCTTTTAAAATAGTAGCCATATTTGGCAAAGGCAAGCAAGCATTCAAAGCCGAACTGGCTGAGCGCTTTGCCAAAGAGGACGACGCGCAGAAGTTTTTAACCGATTGCGTTGACGCGATATTCAACGTAAACTCATTAGAGACGAGGCCAACCAAGCGCTCGCCCGCCGCACCATTTACTACATCAACTTTGCAACAGGAAGCCAGCCGCAAGCTGGGTTATTCTGTTTCGCGGACGATGCAGGTGGCGCAAAGGCTTTATGAGTCGGGGCACATTACCTATATGCGTACCGATAGCGTTAATTTATCTGAAACGGCTTTAAATGCTGCTTCACAAGAAATTATGAGTGCTTACGGCGATAAATATTATAACCGCCGTACCTATAAAACCAAAAGCGCGGGTGCACAAGAGGCACACGAGGCCATACGCCCAACCTACTTTAATAATCACAGGATCGCGGGGGATAGTTCTGAAGAACGCTTATACGAACTGATCTGGAAACGCGCCATCGCCTCGCAAATGAGCGAGGCTCAGTTTGAAAAAACCACCGCTAAAATTGGCATATCTACCCGTAAGGATGAGTTGGTTGCCAATGGCGAGGTAATGAAGTTTGACGGCTTTTTGAAGGTTTACTTAGAATCAGACGATGACGAGGAAGACAACCAACAAGACGGCGAGAACAGTATGCTGCCGCCTTTAACCAAAGGTCAGCTGCTGGAGTTGCAGGAAATGACGGCTACTGAGCGTTTCTCGCGCCCGCCATCTCGCTATACCGAGGCTAGTTTGGTTAAGAAACTGGAAGAACTGGGGATTGGCCGACCATCAACCTACGCGCCTACTATATCCACCATACAAAACCGAGGTTATGTGGTAAAAGAAGAGCGTGAGGGCAAGCAACGTAAGTTCAGGGTGTTAACCCTTAAAGATAAAAGTATTGCCAAAGACGAGCGCACTGAAACTACCGGCGCCGAAAAAGGCAAGCTCTCTCCTACTGATATTGGCGCCGTGGTGAACGACTTTCTGGTACAGCACTTTAACGGTATTGTAGACTTTAACTTTACCGCCAAAGTGGAGAAGCAATTTGACGAGATAGCGCAGGGATTGGAAGAGTGGACTAAGATGATCTCGACCTTTTATACAGGCTTCCATAAAGACGTAGAAAACACCATCCAGACAGCCGACAAAGCAACCGGCGAAAGGGATTTGGGCGTTCACCCGGAAAATGGCCAGAAGATCTCGGTACGCATTGGCCGCTACGGTCCGTTTGTGCAGGTGGGCGAGAATGCCAGCGACGATAACAAGGATTATAAGCCGCTGTACGCAAGTTTGCGCACCGGGCAAAGCATAGAGACCATAAGTCTTGAAGAAGCCTTAGAACTGTTTAAACTACCCAAAGCAGTAGGCGAATTTGAGGGCAAGGTAATGAAGGTGGCTATCGGCAGATTTGGGCCGTATATTAGCCATAACAGTGCTTTTGTGTCGTTACCAAAAGAAATTGATCCCCATGATGTTACCCAGGAGCAGGCAATTGAACTGATCCTGGCCAAACGCCAAAAAGATGCTGAAAGACTGATCAAATCATTTGACGAGGATCCTACAGTAAAAATATTAAACGGTCGCTGGGGCCCATACATTGAGTTTGGCAAACAGAACGTAAAAATCCCAAAGGATGTAACAGATCCAACCACCCTAACGTTTGAACAATGCAAGGCCCTTGCCGATGCAGACAGTAAAGCGCCTAAAAAAGGTGGTAAGAAGTTTGCTAAGAAGAAGTGAGTGGTTTATTAGGTTGATTAAGTGATTAGTTTAAGAAATAACCACTCACTTAATCAACCAATCAACATAATCAACCAAATGATCAAAGATCTCCCCGATAACGAAGTTAAGGATATAGCCGTAGCAGTAGCGCTTGAGGGCGAAAGCAGCGAGAGCAAAACCTGGTACGTGTATCTGATCAACCTTAAAAAGGAACCTATTGAAAATGTGCTCATCACATCAAAGGGTTACGGGGAAAAAGACGGCGAGCAGGTAAAGACATCTGTATTAAGACACATGTTCCCGGTGGTGGAGGGCGGCGCTTTTAAGGTTATAGAGCCGATTGACGAGGCGACCTTCGGCTTAAACAATGAATACTGGGTGAGCTACTATATAGGCACCCAGATCTACGATAAAAAGTTCATCTTCCTGCCCGAAAGTATTGTTGATTCTAACTTTATTAAACTGCCGCTGGTGAATAAACCAGGGGTTATGATAAAATAATCAACATATCCCCAACAAATTTTTACCTATCCAATTTTTTGATGTAATTTGAAGCCTGTAAACTAATACGGCAGAATTACCCTATAAATGCAGCTCACCCAGTTAGAAATAAAAGGCTTTAAAAGTTTTGGCGACAAAATCACCATTAATTTTAACGAGGGCGTAACAGCCATTGTTGGCCCTAACGGCTGCGGGAAATCAAACGTA
>NZ_CAMLHX010000075.1 GCF_946479965.1 uncultured Mucilaginibacter sp.
TGATCTTATAAGCCGCTAAAACCATTTCAAGGTCGTCAATCAAGCTTTCGGCATAAGCGCCGAACCACAAGCCGAACGATGAAGGCATAGCTACCTGTAAGTGGGTATAGCCGGGCAATAAAACGTCTTTATGCTTCTCGCTAAGTGAAATAAGTTCACGAAAAAGGGTTTCAGTTTCACTCACCACCTGGTGCAGTTCGTTCCTGAAAAACAATTTCAGATCAACCAGCACCTGGTCGTTACGCGAGCGACCGCTATGTATCTTTTTTCCGGCTTCGCCAATGCGCTGTGTAAGCAACATTTCTACCTGCGAGTGAACGTCCTCAACACCGGGCTCTATTTTGAATTTGCCTTTTTCTATTTCGGCATAAATATTTTTCAGTTCGCGTTGCACTAGTTGCAGATCATCGGCGCTCATCAGGCCGATGCTTTGCAGCATTTGGGTATGCGCCAGTGAGCCAAGCACATCAAAGGCAGCCATTTGAGCGTCAAACACAGTATCGCGCCCGACGGTAAAGTTCTCTACCAGTTTATTAACGTCAATGTTTTTTTGCCAAAGCTTGCTCATGCTGCAAATATGAGAAATATTTTGATGATGGGCGGGATAGGAAGCTGCCTGAACTAGCAATTAAAGGCTTAGCGGCCTTTTTCAGGGAATTGTTTTGATAACTCTTTAGCCGGAATAGATGCAGAAGTGCCGTCTAAATATCCAATGGCAAGACTCTCGTTGTTCTCGGCTGCTTTTTCGGCCATTTCTCTAAGGCCTATATTTAAGGCATCTACAAGTTTCTGGGCGAAGTGTTCATCGGTCGGTTTCAGATAATTGGTCGGCATAGCGCTGTTTTTTTTTAATGATGCTAAGTTGTGGTTTATTGTAAAGTTCAATAATTCGTAATTCAAATCAAACTATCTTCCCCAGCATTTGAATATAAAGTTCAATACCTTCTCTAATTTCCTCCACATAAACAAACTCATCCGCCATATGCGACCGCGCCGAGTCGCCAGGCCCTATTTTAATGGTTTCGATATCCAACAATGATTGATCAGAGGTAGTCGGCGAACCGTAAGTTGTGCGCCCTAAACTTATACCTGCGTGTACTATTGGATGATTACGACTTATTGACGATGGTTTTAACCGCGTTGACCTTGCCTTTACATCAGATTTAACATGCTCACGGATGATTTCTAATACCTCTTCGTTCCTGTAAGCGTCGGTTACACGTACATCCACCACAAAGCTGCAACTGGCCGGTACCACATTATGCTGCGAACCTGCATTAATTACCGTAACCGACATTTTTATTGGTCCGAAAGCATCCGATTCCTTTGGGAATTTAAATGTACGGAACCATTCAATATCCGTCATAGCGTTATAAATGGCATTCTCGCCTTCTTCGCGGGCTGCATGACCGGCTTTGCCGTGAGCTATGCAATCAAGCACCATCAGGCCGCGCTCGGCAACAGCCAGTTGCATTAGCGTCGGTTCGCCAATTATGCCAAAATCAAGTTTACCCAGATCGGGAACAACCAGCTCGATACCGTTAAGCCCGGAGATCTCTTCCTCGGCAGTAGCAGCCAGGCAAAAGTTATATTTCAGGTCCTCGCGCTCATAAAAATAAAGGAACGTAGCAATCAAAGACACTAAGCATCCTCCTGCATCATTACTGCCCAGCCCATATAATTTGCCATCCTCTATCTTAGCATCAAATGGATCGCGGGTATAACCCGAGTTAGGTTTAACTGTATCATGATGCGAGTTAAGCAGGATAGTAGGTTTTGCTTCATCGAAATGCCTATTGCGCGCCCAAACGTTATTGATCTTACGGGTAGGTATTATGCCTTTTTCCTCTAAAAATTGTTCAATAATATTAGCCGTGCCACTTTCTTCTTTACTGAAAGATTGGGTGGCAATTAATTTTTGAAGTAGCTCAACCGCTTGTTGGTAGAGAGTATTTATATCCGGCATAATGCAAATATAGTGGTAAAATAATCGGCCTTTTCCATAGCGACGGGTTTCAAACCCGTCGCTATGATAAAAATGTCCTGTACTTAAAAAGATTTGGCAGACTCTATTCAAATAATCCCTTATCCCTATCCATAAACTGCGGACGGGGAAGCTCAAGTCCGAGCTTTTTGTTCAGTTGTTCAGACACATAGTCGGCCAGTTCGGGCGAGTAACGCTCATCATGCTGGTGCATAAAAAACCAAACCGACTGCAGGCCCATATCCCGCCATTGCGCAATACGTTCTACCCAGTCGTCAACCCGTTTATAATCTGTGCGGTGCAAACTGTTGCCTACAAAGCGGATAAAAGCATGCGGGGTAGGCAAAGTCATGTGCACACAATCCCGTCTGCCCGAGGCATCTGTAATTACCGCGCCAATGCCTAACTCGTGCATTAAATTAAAGGCACTATCGCGGCACTCGGTGTTGGCATACCATTCTTTATGCCGCAGTTCAACAAACACAGGTACATCTTTAGGCAGATGTTCCAAATAGGCTTTTACCTCGGGGAAACTTTTGGGAGTAAAATTATCGCTTAACTGCAAAAAAAGCGGGCCTAACTTATCGCCGAAGGCCAAAATACCTTCATAAAACTGCGTGGTTATTTCCTCGGCGTTTTTTAGCCTGCGGATATGGCTTATGCTTTGCGAAAACTTGGGGCAGAATTTAAAATCGGGATTGCTATCTGCTTTTTCCTTCCATTTGGCAATAGTGGCGGCAGGGTAGGTGTTGTAAAATGTCGCGTTAAGCTCAATGCTGTCAAAATGCTTTACGTATTCCTCCAAAAAATTAGCGTCCTTAGTTTTGGGTGGATAGATCTTGCCCAGCCATTCTTTACGTCCCCATTTGGCACAGCCAACATGCACCTGTAGCGGCGAGCTGTTTTTTGCTGCCGCGAGTGTTTTAACGGTGAGTTCAGGATCTGGTGGAAATGAAAAATCCACCGCGTCTAATTCTTCTGGTAATACCCTGCCAAATTCCATAAAATTTTACGATTTTATCCGCAAGTTAATACTTTTACAGCATACCCCATTTGCTATAATATTATTTAGGCCATGGCGTTTTTACCCTTGCATAGCAACAAAATACAATACCATGTTTAACAGATATATAATTACAGCGCTGCTGACATTTTTCGTTCTGTCGGTAAATGCGCAGGCTCCTTTGCAGCAACAGATAAATGAGATTGCCAAAGATGCCAAAGGCATTGTGGCGGTAACGGCATTGAATATTGAAACCCGCGATTCGCTGTCCTACAACGGCGAAGCGCAAATGGTTATGCAAAGCGTTATGAAGTTCCCGATAGCACTTGCGGTAATGCGTCAGGTAGAAAGGGGCAAGTTTAATCTGAACCAGATCATAAAGATACGAGAGCGTGACATCCACCATAGCAGAGGTCCGCTGTTTGAAAAATATCCGAAAGGCGTTGATATGTCTTTAAGCGAATTACTAAGCTACATGGTATCATTAAGCGACAATAATGCATGCGATATTTTGCTGGATAAGCTGGGCGGTGTTAAGCCCGTTATGGAATACCTGGGGAGTATCGGCGTAAATGGAATAGTTATCGATGCATCCGAAGGGGATATGGCCGCCGCCTGGGAAGTGCAGTACACCAATTGGTGCAAACCGGCGGCCATGGTACATTTACTGGACGTTTTTTACCAGGGCAAAGCATTGAATAAAGCGGGTACAGACACGCTGATGAAAAAAATGGTGGAAACTACCACGGGTCCAAATCAAATAAAAGGATTATTACCGGCCGGCACTATTGTGGCGCATAAAACAGGAAGATCAGATACCAACAGTGCCGGCTTAGCACCGGCCACTAACGATTTGGGGATAATTACCTTGCCCAATGGGCAACATCTTGCGCTTGCCGTGTTTGTAGGCAACTCAACAGCCGACCTGGATACGCGCCAAAGTGTTATAGCCCGTATTGCTAAAGCGGTTTGGGATAATGCGATCAGGAAAAAATAGCGGTTAAATAGAAACCTTTAGCCCGTCGTAAGCTAATTCTATCCCTGCAGGTAGTTCTGCGGTAACATCGGCATGTTTGCCCAGGCGATGACTGATATGGGTGAAATAAGTAGTTTCTGCGCCAATTTCCTGCGCAAAATCAATAGCTTCCTGAAAGGTGAAATGCGAAATATGTTCCTGTTTTTGCAGCGCGTTAAGCACCAATATTTTTGTCCCTTTTATCTTTTGTTTTTCGCTGTCGGCAATGGTTTTGGCATCCGTAATGTAGGTGAAATCATTTATCCTGAAGCCCAAAACAGGCAGCCTGTAGTGCATTACCTCAATCGGTGTCAGTACAATATCACCAACATTGAAGGGTTCAGCGCTGATAGTATTTAAGTTAACCCGCGGAATGCCCGGATATTTGTATTCATCAAAAACATAAGGGAATTCGCGTTTAAGCGTGGCCTGCACCCGTTTATCAGCATAAATCTCCATTGGGGCCTGCTGTTTGTAGTTAAACGCGCGTATATCATCCATCCCGGCTACATGGTCCTTGTGCTCATGCGTAAAAACCAGTCCATCCAGTTTCTGAACATTGGCCCGCAACATCTGGTATCTAAAGTCGGGTCCCGAATCAATAACGACAGTTGTACTATCACTCTCTACTAAAATAGCACTGCGCAGGCGCTTGTCGCGCGGGTCGGGCGATGAGCATGTCTCGCAGCCACAGGCTATTACAGGTACACCCTGCGACGTTCCGGTTCCTAAAAAAGTAACTATCACAACTGCAGTTTGGTTTGTTTAAGCTGCTGTAAAAAAGCAGTCTGTTTATCATCAAGCAAATTGTGGTCAACCTCCAAATCGCGCAGCAGGTCAGCAATGGCCAGTACCTTGCTTTCCAGGTTGGAGAAACGGTTGATCACTATTATTTTACTGTTTTGCAGCAGGCAAGCCCCGGTTTTAAAGTTTCCTTTTTCATAACGCACCTTGTACCCCGCTGTTTTTAGCAGCAGTTCCATTTTCTCCAGTGTATGGGCGGTAAGCGTTAGCATAATTTCAAAAGTAATGTTTTGTTGGGAAGTCCGGAAGTCGGAAAGACGGAAAGTCTGAAAGAATATTTATGCAATAAATTTAAGGATTGTTTTCGTCCCTTGAAAAAACAATTGACCTCCAATTATTGTTATTACCCTACCAATTATTGGACTTATAAAATGACAAAGAAAATACTGGTAATTGACGATAATAGTGCCCTGCTCGATCTGCTAAAGGAGGCGCTTAGCGGTGAGGGCTACGAGGTTGAATGCGTATCGCACGTGGATAATGTTTATGAGGCTGTACGCAGTTCGCACGCAAACCTGGTTATCATTGATTATATATTAGAGGGTATTAACGGCGGCGAGCTGTGTCATCAGCTTAAGATCAATCCGCGCACTCAGCATTTACCGGTTATTATGATTTCGGGATATCCCCGCGTACTTGAATCATTAGGAAATTACGGTGCCGATCACTTCTTGGCTAAGCCCTTTGATTTGGGTGAATTACTGAATGTGGTTAACAGTTACTTTTCTAACACTGTTGCCGCTTACAGCACCTAATATATTAGCTTGCCATAGCCATATTAATGGTAAAGGTAGTGCCTTGTTTTTCAATACTATGTACTTTTATATCGCCGCCATGTTTGGTAACAATCTGGCGCACTATGCTCAGGCCCAGCCCTACTGATTCTTCGCCACGCACGCCCCGCCTGCTCGCTCTTGAGAAACGCTCAAAAATAAAGGGAAGTAATTCTTCGGGAATGCCCATGCCAAAATCCTTTACATCAATTAAAACTTCAGTGTCGGTAACGCGTAACAGTATTTCAATATGATTACTTGGCCCCGAAAATTTGATGGCGTTGCTGATCAGATTATCCAATACGCGTTCCATTTTTTCGGTGTTTATATTGGCAAACACCGGTTGATGTGTCCCATAGTACAAGATATTGGCCTGCCCGTGTTTGCTTTTAACCCATTCGTCAACAATTTTTAACAAAAACTGGTTAAGCTCAACTTTTTCTGTATCAAAATCGTGGTGCTGCTCGTCATGGGCCGTTTCAAGCAGATCATTAATTATCGATGCAGCCTTGTCGCAGGATGTTTGGATCATGCCAAGGTTGTCATGATCTTCATCGTCCATTTTGTCTTCCATTTTCATAATGGCAACAAGCGTCTTTATGGCCGAAAGCGGATTCCGTAGATCATGCGCCACAACGCCTAATATTTCGTTTTTGGCCCTTATGGCTTGTTCAATTTCGCGGTTCTTTTGTTCAATTGCCTTTAGCTTTAAATAGTTATCGGCCCGGTAAGAAAAGGTATACCTGGATATGCAGAAAAAAACGATAAGCAATATCATCGAGGCCAGGTTATTCATCACCAGTTCGTTTGCGCCGTCTTGGTAAAAAGGCAAAAGCAGCGAAAAGCAAATGCCTGTAACCAGCGCCAGGAAAATTGTTTCAAAATGCTCAAATGTGTAAAATACCGCTATCATAACAAGCCCGATGAGGTACATTACTAAGGTATTGCGCGGGTTGTGCATGCTAAAAAACGTAGCACGCATAAAACTGAGCATAACAAACAGGGCAAACAACAGTGTAAAGGCCCGGGCAAGCATTCTTATGGTGAAGTTTTTTTGATAATGTTTCAGCAAAAAAACAGATCCGGCATAAAAAAGGGGAGAGACAATTATGGATATCCAATTAGCCTGATTGAATTCATCGAGATGCTCAACATTTTGTACGGGCAGGTCGGTTAATACTACAAAAAGCCTTAAGGATAAACTAACAATGAGATAAACCAGGCTTAGTACTTTTACAGAGCGCAGGTTTTGGTAGGTGCTATAATGATAAAAGTTAGAGCGGTTAACAGGATCGATCCTTGTAAAAAAATACACCCTCATCACATTAATTTTTGTGCGGTAATTAGGCTATATATTAGGGTGCATACAAGCATTCTATCAAAGATTAAATTGTCATAGGCGCTATAAATTTAACTAATATTTATTACTTCCATCATATTTGCCAAAATAAGTTTTAAAAAAAATACCCGGTTAAAGCCGCCTGATTTTACTAATTTGTGCACCTGAAATTTTTGTAAACAGATACTTAATTATAATGACTTACTGCTTAGGGATTAAGGTTAAAGAAGGCTTGCTGGCCATTGCCGATACCCGCATCACTTCGGGAACAGATACTACTGTAAAAAAGAAAATATCAATAGAACAAAAAGACCATTTTTCTCTTTTTATCATGACGAGCGGCCTGCGGTCGACACGCGACAAGGCCATTGTGTATTTTAACGAGTTGCTTGAAACAACCGAATATAATAAGTTGTATAAGGCTGTGAATGCATTTGGCGAGCAGATAAAAAGAGTAGCGACTGAAGATAGGGAATCGCTTGAAAAAGCGGGTTTTAATTTCGATCTGCACTCCATTATTGGCGGGCAGTTGAAGGATGACGATGAACACAAACTGTTTTTACTTTATCCCGAAGGAAACTGGGTTGAGCTTGGCCAGGGAGCACCATTTATAATTATTGGCAACTCGGGGCATGGTAAACCCATACTTAACCGCACGCTGAACGAAAATTCAAGTCTGCGCCTTGCGCTTAAGGCTGGGTTCCTTTCTTTTGATTCTACCCGGGTAAGCTCAAATAATGTCGACTTCCCGATAGATGTTGTTTTATATAAAAAGGACAGTTTTGAAATAGTTGAAAAACGATACGAGAAGAAGGACCTGGAGAATATTTCAACGCAATGGGCCGAGGAGCTAAAAGCGGCGCTCGATAATATATCAGAAGATTGGATGGACTCGGCATTTGATAAATTGCCATAGCACAAATAAAAAATGAAATTTAACGTATTCACCGAAATGGAATATAAGATATCATCGGAGAGTACGTTGATATTAAGTGTTAATGCCCTCCGTAACCAGCACCAAACAGTGTTGAGCGAGGAGTTTACCATTTCGCCCTATATAAAAACTGAAGAGTTACCTGCCGTGAGCGGCGAAAACAGGTTGATCCGCTTTGAGGTGATTGAACCCACGCTGCTCAAAATAGCTTATAAAGCTACGGTCGACAATTGCTTTAAATTGGTTGACTTTTCGGATAGACCAGATATCCCGGTGGCGCAGCTTGATCCGGCAATCATCCCCTACCTTAACCCAAGCCGCTATTGCCAATCGGATAAGTTATTCAGGCTGGCCAATAACTATTTCGGGCATATAGAAAACTCTTTTAATAAGGTATTGACCTTAACCCGCTGGATAAATAAAAACATTGAGTACTTAAGCGGCTTTAGTAACACAAATACCTCGGCATTTGATACCGTTACCGAGCAAGCCGGCGTGTGCCGTGATTTTGCACATCTGGGCATCACATTATGCCGCGCATTGAATATTCCGGCAAGGTACTTTACAGGCTATTCCTATAACCTTAAGCCTGCCGATTTCCACGCCTGCTTTGAGGCGTATTTGGGCGGCGATTGGATATTGTTTGACGCCACAGGCCTGGCACCTTTAAATGGTATAGTTAAAATTTCAACAGGCAAAGATGCTGCCGATGCGGCAATAGCCAACTTGTTCGGCAATGTATTGTTCACATCTATGATAGTGAGCTGCGAACTGGTTGAGGGCGAAAACTTTGAACCTTTTTTCTATAACGGCGACGATGCTATAGGTATTTGTTACCTGTAAGGTTTCCTTTCTTGCCTTGTAAATTTCTTTAAATCAGCGCCTTAAATACATTAACTTAAGGTTAATTATTGTATAAAACACACACCTGTGTTTTATGTACACTTAGAAAATTATTTGGCCTTGGCAAGGAATTTTTTTTGCTTTTTTGTAACATTATTGTGATTGAAATGTTATATCTTTAAATAACCAATCAATTTAACGGCTGAAATTATGAAAAACGCAATTTTTGTCTGCTTGGTGGCTTTCGGTTTAAAAGCTGCTGCACAATGCCCCATTAATGAAGTGCTAACAACCCGCGACCCACAAAATATCACCAACTTAATTGAAAATAACACGGAATGCTTTAAGCAGGCACTGACGCAGAACGTGGAATATGCTCCTTTTAAAACGTACCTGGATTATCTTTATAACAACGCCAGTGATTGGGTTTATCATACCTATCCCGAAAAAGAAAAGCAGTTTGACGCGTTTTATGCCAAATGGGGTAAGGAGTATCCTACCATGACATCAAAAGCTCCAAATATCCCTGAGTTTTACCGCGAGTTGGCCGCTATGGTAGCCGCAGACCCTCAATTTTTTAAACAAGTACGACCTACAAAAATGCCTTTACGCTATATGCAATATTTGTTTGTTAAAAACTTAAAGCAAAAATATGGCGAACAGGTGGTTATTAACTTAGCTAACGCAGCGGGCAAATTGGCCAACCTGCAAAAAACGCCTACTTACAACTATTACGATATGCTGGCAGGCAGCGTATATTAATAGCGTATTACTATATAGTTTTTTAAGGGTTAAAGGTAACAGTCGGTTTTTAGGGACAGAAAACCAAAGTGGCTTTTACTTTTGACCCTTTTTTTAGCCTAAAATATCTGCAATTTCTGTAAAGCCTTTTTCGCGGGCCAGATCGGCGGGTAGTTTGCCGCCTTCCATGCGCACATCTACAACAGCGCCTTTTTCCAACAACAATATTATCAGTTCAAGGTTACCGTTTTGCGCGGCTGAGTGAAGTGGGGTAACGCCCATTTGCTGTTTTACGTTAACATCGGCACCGCTTTCAACCAGCATACGGGCTACGTCTGTGTAATTGCCGGCCGCGGCAGAATGTATCGGGAAAACATTATAACCATTTTTTGAGGGCAGGTTAACGTCGGCACCTTTTAAAACCAAATAACGTGCTGACTCAAACTGACCGAAATAGCACGCCAGACCCAAAGCGGTAAAACCGTCATCAGCATATTTATTAATGGCCTCGGGGTGGGTATAAACCAGGTGAGCAAGCGTATCAAATTTGCCGGTTGCCGCGGCTTCAAACAGGTTAAGGTCGCCGGTATAATTTAACAGTAGGGCTGTGATGTCAGGTTTTTTGTAATAACACGACAGCATTAACGGCGATACATTAAAGCTGGTTGTTTTAGTGGCAAGGGCCGGGTTTTCCTTCAGCAACGCGGTTAAGCCATCAAGGTTTGCTTCGGTAACATATTGCTCAAGTAATTCTGTACTCATTGATTTCAATATTACTAAAAAATTTAAAACTTTAGCGGCATAGTTGTTTAATCTGTGTAACTTTATATTTGCATATACTACGCCATAATTTGAATGCCAATTAAAGGAAATCAGTTTAAATCAAATAGTTTCAGGGAAGAAAATCCGCCGCGCCAACCATCTGATAAAGGCGCAAAGCCGCGTTCGTCAAGACCGGTAGGCGATAGTATGCCGGTTTTTAACCTGCAGGATGGCCGCCTTATTAAGATAGCCGGCCTGTTTTTCTTAATACTTTCCATCTTTTTTCTCATCGCCTTCACATCCTACCTGTTTACGTGGGAGCAGGATCAGAGCTACGTGTCTGCCAATAATGGCGGTTGGAGCAATCTGTTTAAAACCCAGGCAGAATTGCTTGACAAAGGCATAACCGACCCGGTTGTTGATAACTGGCTGGGTAAGTTCGGCGCGCTGTTATCAAACCAATTTATGTTTGAGTGGTTTGGTGTGGCATCCTTTGTATTTGTGTTTGTATTTTTTATAATGGGATACCGCATGCTGTTTAAGGTGCGCATTTTCTCGTTAGGTAAAACGCTGGCATATTCTTTTTTTGTGCTGATATTCTTATCAGTTGCCGTGGGGTTTGTTCACGCTTTTATTATTGATTATCCGCACTTTTTAGAGGGGCAATTTGGCTTTTGGAGCAATCGTTTGCTTGATGCCCAGATAGGGCAGGCAGGCACCGGCGGCGTATTGGTATTTGCCGCGCTAACGGTTTTGATAATAGCTTATAATATCGATTTTAAACTGCCGCAGCGCAAACCTAAATTAGCCGTTGCTGATGACGATATTGATATTACATCACCTGAATCTGTTGAACTGATTGAAGAAATGCCTTCAAAACCCGTTGAGTGGCCGCGTACAGGTGCAGCTAACAGCATAAAAACCGAGCCTGTAAAAGCTGTTGAGCCCGAGGCGGTGTTTCATGAAACAGTTGTGTTAAGGCCGGATGATGAGAACGCCGATCCTGAAATTGGCAGCGATATACCCCTTACCTTAGAGGTGGAACGCCCAACTCCGGAGTTAAACGTTGAAAAGGCGGATGATGACAAGGCAAAATCGTTGGTAGATCAGTTTGGTACTTATGATCATAAGCTTGATCTGGCATCGTACAAAATGCCGCCGCTTGACTTGCTTGAGAACTACGGATCAAATAAAATACAGGTTAACTCAGAGGAGTTAGAGGCTAATAAGAACAAGATTGTTGAAACGCTCAATCATTATAACATTGAGATAGATAAAATTAAGGCCACCATTGGCCCAACGGTTACGCTTTACGAGATAATACCTGCACCGGGTGTACGGATCTCTAAGATAAAAAACCTGGAGGATGATATAGCCTTAAGTCTTGCCGCATTGGGTATCCGTATAATTGCGCCAATGCCGGGCAAGGGTACTATAGGTATTGAGGTGCCTAACCAAAATCCGGAGATGGTTTCCATGCGATCTATGATGGCATCAGAGAAGTTCCAGACCACTACAATGGAGCTGCCTATTGCCTTGGGTAAAACCATATCTAATGAAGTGTTTATTGCCGATCTGGCCAAGATGCCGCACTTATTGGTTGCAGGTGCAACAGGGCAGGGTAAATCAGTGGGTATCAACGCTATATTGGTATCTTTGCTTTATAAAAAGCATCCCGCTGAATTAAAATTTGTATTGGTTGACCCCAAAAAGGTGGAGCTAACCTTGTTCCGCAAAATTGAACGTCACTTTTTGGCAAAGCTTCCTGATGAAAGCGATGCTATAATCACCGATACCAAAAAGGTAGTGAACACGCTTAACTCGCTTTGTATTGAGATGGACCAGCGTTATGATCTGTTGAAAGACGCGCAGGTGCGTAACCTTAAAGAATACAACGCTAAGTTCATCAACCGTAAAATAAGCAACCCCGAAAAGCACCGTTACCTGCCATTTATTGTGTTGGTGATAGACGAGTTCGCCGATTTAATGATGACCGCCGGTAAAGAGGTAGAAATGCCTATTGCACGTATTGCGCAGCTGGCCCGTGCGGTGGGGATCCATTTGGTTATTGCAACACAAAGGCCATCAGTAAATATTATTACAGGTACTATTAAAGCCAACTTCCCGTCAAGGCTGGCATTCAGGGTGCTGTCAAAAATCGATTCAAGAACAATCTTAGATGCCGGTGGGGCAGATCAATTGATCGGTCGTGGTGATATGCTGTTCTCAACCGGCTCTGACTTGATACGTTTGCAATGCGCGTTTGTAGATACGCCCGAAGTAGAAAAGATCTCTGATTTTATCGGCTCGCAACGCGGCTACCCAAGTGCGTATGAATTACCTGAATACATAGGCGAGGGCGAAAGCAGTGGTCCTAAAGATTTTGATCCTGATGACCGCGACCCGATGTTTGAAGAAGCGGCGCGCTTAATTGTGATGCATCAGCAAGGTTCTACTTCTTTAATCCAACGTAAGCTAAAACTAGGCTATAACCGCGCAGGACGAATTATTGATCAGTTGGAAGCCGCAGGTATAGTTGGTCCGTTTGAGGGTAGCAAAGCCCGCGAGGTGTTGTATCCTGATGAATACTCGCTGATGCAATATTTTGAAACATTGGAGAATAAGAGTTAAGCCCCACCCAGCCTCCCCTAAAGGGGAGGAGTTATTTAACGCTTGTAAAATACACCCGCCGCAATAAACGTTCTCCCTAAATAACAGTCTTACACAATATGAAGAAATTAATAATATACGCCGCATTGTTATTGTCATCGGTAAATGTATTTGCGCAGAAGGACGGCGAAGCTAAAAAGATATTAGACGCGGTAGCCGCTAAGTACCGCAGCTTTACTACTATAAAAACAGACTTTGTTTTTACTATGGATAGCCAGGCGTCGGGTATAAGGCAGTCGCAAAACGGCACGCTGATAACGCAGCCCAAAGCCAATAAGTTTAAAATTACGATATATAAGCCTGGGTCTGTGGATTTGCAGCAGGAGATAATAAGCAACGGCAAAACGCAGTGGACCTACTTGAAAACTGAAAGAGAGGTTACTATAAACGATGCCGGAACAGGCAGCGACAGTTTTAACCCCGCGCAGCTTTTTACACTTTATCAAAAAGGCTACAAATATTTATATACAGGCACGCAGAAAATAAACGGAAAGCTTTACCAGGTGGTTGATCTAACTCCAGAGGATAGCAAAGCGTCTTTTTTTAAGATAAGATTAACCGTTGATAAAGTAAGCAGACAAATTTACAGCTCCACCATTTTTGATAATACAGGTGGCAAGTATACTTACACTTTGCGCGGTGCGGCTACTGCTATACAGGCTCCTGAAAGTACCTTTAGCTTTGATGAGAAGGCGCATCCGGGTGTGGAGAAGGTGGATTTGCGTTGATTTCGAATTTGTTTTTATTTCGGAGTTAATTTATGGTGATTTTGTGAATTTTATCTTCTCAATCTCCTGCTCAGCCAAATCTATCAGCTTCTTTAAGTACGTATTTTGATTTTTAACGTAGTTTATATTTACTGCCTTTCCGGGTGGGGGCGTGGTTCTTTTATCATCCGGTGCTCTGAAATAGTCGCCTTCCCATCTGGTATCTAAAACGTAATTATCTATTGGTTTCTCAATGACTTTACCCTTGATGTAAAAAACAAAATCCTGATGATAGGAGTGATCTATCTCCGATATAAAATGTTGCATTTTTCCGTTGACTAGTTGCTTAAACTCTACAGGTTTTAAGTCCTCCTTGATTATAATCGGAAAATTTTTAGTTAGCAATGTAACGAAAGCTTTCCCGCCTTTTTCAGGCAAATAATTGTAACACTGGTCAAATAACTGCACAAAACCTTGCCCCTTCTTTTTCCAAATTAAATATTCCCGATCAAAGGAATTGCAACCGTTGGTATCTAATACCGTTAAAGCACAACCCACACAATACGGATGATAGTTTATAATGGTATCAACACCAGCAGCCCTCAAACTACTTATCTTGTCATTAACATTCTTCTTTAGTGGGGTTTGGGCGCTAACATCTACAGCGCAGATTAAGATGCTCAATAGTAAAATAATCAATCTGTTTTTCATCATTGAATGCTAGGTCTTAGGTTGTTAACACTATCTAAATATACATTTTTTGCCTTTAATCTTTCATGTTGGTCCGGATTTTTAATCCCGGACCCTGAGCATGGGATTTACAATCCCATTACCCTCATGTAAAAGGAATGTTATACAGCCCTTACCCCGATTTTGATTCCCTACTTTAGAAGCTGCAATATTTTAATTAATGACAAAAGCATCGCTTTACATAACCGGCGCAGTTATCGCGTTAGTAAGTCTGACGAGTTTAACTATCAACCTGCAAACTCAATTACCACCGGCTCCTACCATTAAAGTCCCACAAGGTTTTACAGTAAATATAGTGGCCGATTCATTGGGCCCTGTTAGGCATTTGGCAGTAACGCCAAACGGCAATATCTATGTAAAGCAGAACAATATCCGCAACCGTAAGGGTTTATATTACCTTACGGATAACAACAAAGACGGCTATTTTGAAACCAAAGCCGGCTTTGGCGATTACCCGGGTACCGGCATTAAAATAATAAACGGCTACTTATACTCCTCATCAAACAGCGCGATATACCGCTATAAGCTAAACGCTAAAAGCGAGGTTATTGACGCTGATAAGCCCGAACTGATAGTAACCGGACTTGTGGATAAACGCGCCGATAACTCCAAAGCTTTTGTTATTGATGATAAGAATGATCTGTACGTAGCCGTTGGATCTTACTCTGATGCCTGCCGTGCGCCGGGAACAATTGTTGGTATCCCGAACTGTCCGTTGCGCGACTCAGTAGGAGGGATATGGAAGTTTAAGGCCGATAAAGCTAACCAAACTTATGCCGATGGTATCAGGTTTGCCACGGGCGTTAAAAATTCGGTTGGTATAGATTTGAATCCGGTTACCAAAACCATTTTTGTTACCCATCATGGCCGTAGTCTGGATAATAAATATCCACAATATTACACGTCACAGCAGGTGGCGCAATTGCCTGCCGAAGCGCTGTATGAACTGAAGCAAGGGGTTGATGCGGGCTGGCCC
>NZ_CAMLHX010000076.1 GCF_946479965.1 uncultured Mucilaginibacter sp.
CCTTTAAAAAATGATTTTTGGTTAAGTGTTGGCTTGGGTATCGCCAATAAAGGCTCAGTTGTTTATGATGACGCGCTAACTACCAGTACACATTTAACGTATTTTGAAATGCCTGTAAGCGTCCTTAGGAAATTTGCATTTAGCAATACAGGTATATTTTTTATAGGGGCGGGCGGGTATGCCGCTATGGGGTGGAAGGTTTATCTTAACTATGAAACTCCGGGCAGCTACACATCAGATATAATAAAATACGGCAATGAGAACGATGTTAAAAAATTTGATGCCGGTCTTTATTTTTCGACAGGTTTTGAACTGCGGAACCGCCTGGTATTTAACGTTGGGTATTCGTTGGGACTAAATAATATCGCGTCGCCATCCCAACAAGATAGCGGTACAAGTGTTGTAAAGAATAGAGTGTTCTCACTTGGTTTAGGATATCTTATCAAATAGTAGAATTTATGAAGAAGCTCGTCATTATCAGGCATGCTAAAGCAACGCACGAGAGCGGCTATGTTGATTTTGAAAGACCACTTACACACAGCGGAATACAGGATGCAGCAATTATGGCGGGGCGTTTAAACGAGAGTGATCACGTTCCGAAAATGTTGGTGTCTAGTCCGGCATTACGAACTATAAGTACAGCGAATATCTTTTCTCAGCATTTAAATTTACCTGCCGCCGAAGAAATAAAGGGCATTTATGAGGCAGATAGAGATGACCTGGTTGAGATAGTAACAGAACTGCCTGATAATTTAGACTGCATTGGTTTGGTGGGGCATAATCCCGGGTTGGGACAGTTACTTTATTATTTTAGCGGAGCAGCGCATGATGTGCCAACCTGCGCGGTAGCAATTGTAGAGTTCGATACAGACGTTTGGGCATCTGTTACTTCAAACAGCGGAAAATTAATTTATTACGATTACCCCAAAAATCATTAAAAACTAGCGTTACCTCGGGCTTTTAACAGCAATTCAGCTATCGCGATATCTTCAGGAAAGGTTATCTTGATGTTTTGATGATCGCCTTCAATAAGGTGTATATTAAATCCTGCAGATTCTACAACACTCGCATCATCAGTAAACGTGTTTTCATAAGCTTGCAAATAAGCTGTTTTTAATTGCGCGTATTGAAATGTTTGTGGCGTTTGTACAAGAAAGATCTCATCGCGTTTCAAACTCGACGATGTATCCCGTTTTATCTGCCTAACAGAATCACGACTTTTAACAGCAACTATTGCATTCCCTTTATCAGCAGCTTGCAAATATGCCGCATCTATTAACGAACTTAATATAAGGGGGCGTACGGCATCGTGTACCGCTACAAGGCTCTCAATATCGGTAATTGTTTCAAAGGCTGCTTTAACTGTGTGAAAGCGAGTTTCTCCGCCTACAACCAAAGTATGTGGTACATCAAAGTTATGGGCATTGCACAACTGTCTCCAATAATCATGAAAAGTCGCATTCAGTGCTAAAATAACTTCAGGTTTTGATGCGCTGTTGTAAAACGCCAGCAAAGTATGCATTAAAACCGGCAGCCCATTTACAGAAAGAAATTGTTTTGGAACGGTTGATCCCATCCGCTTACCCGAACCACCGGCAACTATAATGGCGTATTTTTTTAATGAGATATCAGAAGTTGAATTGGAGATGTGGGACATACTATATTGTTATAAAGATGGGCATATTACCGGTAAATAAAAAATGTGAGACTGTTGCCAATCTCACATCTCTAATTTTACGTCTCACCCCGTAATTAGATAATCAGCATGGCATCGCCATAGCTGTAAAAACGGTACTTCTCTTTTATAGCTACCTCGTAAGCATTCATAACATGTTCATAACCGCCAAATGCAGATATCATCATCAACAATGTTGATTCAGGTGTATGGAAATTGGTGATCATGGAATTAGCTATGCTAAATTCATACGGAGGGAAGATAAATTTGCTGGTCCAATCGTTAATTGGTTTTAACATTTTACCAGCAGAAACTGCCGACTCGATGGCACGCATACTGGTAGTACCTACCGCGCAGACGCGTCTTTTACGCTCAATGGCTCTGTTAACAATGTCAGCTTGTTTAGCCTCTATAATTATTTGTTCTGAGTCCATTTTGTGCTTGGTAAGATCCTCTACCTCAACCGGGCGGAAAGTGCCCAGGCCAACATGCAAAGTTACCTCTGCAAACTCAACACCTTTTAGCTCAAGGCGCTTCATTAATTCGCGGCTAAAATGCAAGCCGGCTGTTGGAGCTGCAACCGCACCTTCATGTTTAGCATAAATGGTTTGGTAGCGTTCTTTATCTTCAGATGTAGCTTTGCGTTTAATATATTTTGGCAGCGGTGTTTCGCCCAATATTTCCACATTGCGGCGAAACTCTTCGTCTGTACCATCAAACAAAAAACGTATGGTGCGGCCACGTGATGTAGTGTTGTCAACAACTTCTGCAATAAGCAGGTCATCATCACCAAAATAAAGCTTGTTACCTACGCGTATTTTACGGGCCGGATCAACCAACACATCCCATAAGCGTAATTCTTTATTAAGCTCCCTCAATAAAAAAACTTCAATAGTAGCACCGGTTTTTTCTTTGTTGCCGTACATACGGGCCGGAAATACTTTGGTATTGTTAAGGATCATCACGTCCTTATCGTCGAAATAATCAAGTACGTCTTTAAAAACTTTATGCTCAATTTTACCAGAATCGCGGTGTAATACCATTAAACGGGCCTCATCACGCTCTTGCGAAGGGGTGTGGGCAATGAGTGATTCGGGTAGATTGAATTTAAATTGAGATAACTTCATTGTTATATAAATAGGAATTTTTCAGGGCGCAAATGTACAAATATATTTATGGAATGCTGTGATTGCAACTATTATATTATTAGATTACACCCGTTTACGCTTGTTAATTTTTTTTAGGGCTTAACCAATAAATAGTGTAACTTAATACCAATTACAACATCTAATATATAACACCATTTTTGGCATTAGGTTTAAAAACGTTTTAAATCATTACAACAGCAGCATAAACAGGTACATATGATATTTTTAAAACTCTTCAGGGAAAGCTTTTTGTTCGCGTTTGATGCCCTCAGGCAAAATCGCTTACGTACAATGTTATCCTTGCTGGGGGTTACAATCGGTATTTTTACTATTATAACTGTACGGTCAGGCGTTGATACATTACGGGATAACCTGCAAACCAGCGTTGATAAGTTAGGCAGTAACAGTGTGTATGTTGAAAAATGGCCTTGGGTATCAGACGGCCAGTTTCCCTGGTGGAAGTATATGCAGCGCCCGGTATCAAAACTAAAGGATTTTAATGAGTTAGAGCGACGCAGTCAAACTGCCGAAGCAATTTCATATGAGGTGAGTATTGCTAATCGTACCATTAAGTATAATAGTAACTCTATTGAGGGCGCTCAGATCTATGCCACGTCGCATGATCATGATAAAACCTGGAATTTTGATTTGCAAGAGGGACGGTACTTTACTGAAATGGAATCAAGAACTGGTGCACCTGTAGCCGTTGTTGGTAACGATATAGCTGAAAATCTTTTTCCGGGAGGTAATGGGATAGGAAAGAAAATAAAGGTAATGGGCAGATATGTTACTATTATCGGTGTCTTTTCCAAAGAAGGTGATGATATGCTGGGCATATCAAGCGATAAACAGGTTTTGCTACCGCTTAATTTTGCACGTAATGTTATTGATGTACAGGCTGAAAAATATAATCCATCGGTAGTAGTAAAAGGTAAAGAAGGTATCCCGGTGGAAGAGGTGGTTGGCGAACTGCACGGCCTTATGCGTTCTATCCGTAGCTTAAAACCCGGTCAGGATGATAATTTCTCTTTAAACGAGAGTACAATGCTTACCGCGCAGTTGGATATTGTTTTTGATGTAATCAATACGGCTGGTTTCTTTATTGGCATATTCTCAATCCTGGTTGGTGGGTTCGGTATAGCCAATATAATGTTTGTGTCGGTAAAAGAACGAACCAATATTATTGGTATTCAAAAATCGCTTGGCGCTAAAAACTATTTTATCCTGCTACAGTTTCTTATCGAATCAGTTATACTTTGTTTACTAGGAGGTATCATTGGGATATTAATGGTTTATGGCGGCACGCTGTTGGTTAAATGGCTTGCCGATTTTACCATAGTACTTTATTTCAAAAATATCAGATTTGGTATATTAGTTTCTGTGACCATAGGCATGATATCCGGCATTGTACCCGCATGGTTTGCTTCAAAGCTAGATCCGGTTGAGGCAATAAGAACTAATTAAGGGAAACTTTTAAAAAAATTTCTGCGCAAAAAGCTGAAGGTGGTCTTTAAGCCCCGCCCAGTTTTCTTGTTCTATTAATTTCTTATCAAACAATGCACCAGCCATTCCGTAGCCATCTGCACCCGCTTTTTGATAGGTGTCAATATTCTCCAGCGTAATACCTCCGGTTGGCATTAACTTTATCTTGTTAAGCGGCGCTTTTACCTCTTTAATATACGCAGGGCCTACTAGTGTCGCCGGGAATACTTTAACCATATAGGCGCCCATTTCCCATGCGTTGTAAATCTCAGTTGGAGTAAAAGCTCCAGGGAATATCGGTATCCCCGCTTTTACAGTTCCCTCAATTATCTTTTGGTTTACAACTGGTGTAACAACAAACTGCGCCCCGGCATTTAATGCGCTATCAAGCTCGGCCTGTGTACAAACTGTTCCGGCACCAATGTTAAGTTTACCGCCAAAGTTAACAGCAATAAATTCTATCATTTTAACAGCGCCGTCGGTGTTCATTGTTATTTCTATAGTGGTAAGCCCCGCATCGGCGTAAACTGAAAGAATATTCTTTATCGTGTTAAAAGGCATGCCACGTACTATGCCAACAATTGGCACTTTTAAAAACAACTCGTCCGAAAATTTATGCGTGTTCATTAAGTAAATAGTTTATAACTTCATGGCAAAGATATAATGTTAGTTCAGTATTAAAATGCAAGCCGAAAACCTACTGGTCAACGATAAGTTTTTGCTCAAAAAATATCCAGGGAAGGGAGGCTGGACTTACGCAGTTCTGCCGGAAACAGTGCGTAAGAAAAAGACCCCTTTTGGGTGGATACCCGTAAAAGGATCTATTGACGGTTTTGAACTAAAAAGTTATCGATTAATGCGTATGAGCAGCGGAGAATTGTTTCTACCTGTTAGGGCAGAGATTAGGAAGAAAATTGGAAAGGAAGAAGGCGACTGGGTACACGTGCTTTTATATGCTGATGATGCTCCCGCTGATATTCCTGAAGAGCTTCTATTATGTCTTCAGGATAACGAACAGGCTTATTGCAACTTTTTGAAATGCAGCGATACAGATCAAAGGGCATTTATAAGTTATATTTATTCTGCTAAAAAGGAAGAAACCCGAATAGAGCGCATTGCTCAGACTTTAGATATGCTGGAAAAAGCGCAGAAACTGCCTAAGTAGGACCCCTACCTGTCATTTTGGGGAAAGATCCTGATGGTGCGCAAATAGCGTCCTTGGTAATAGGCGTTTAATGGAGTCTCTGTTACACCGTCGTCCTTTCCTGAGGTAGAGTGTAGAAAAGAAATTTCTTTGCCGGGTTGCACCACTAAAATGCCCATATGGCCTACAACTTTTATGGTACTGTCTGTGCCGGTAAAGAGTATAAGATCGCCGGTTTTAGCATCTTTCAACTCTATTCGGCGGTTTATGTGGGTAAACCCGACAGATTGCCGGGGTACGGCGACATTAAAATGATTAAAAACATAAGTGATAAAGCCCGAGCAATCAAATCCCTTTTTAGGGTCAGTTGAGCCATACAGGTAGGGAATTCCCTTTAATGTTTCTGCGTATCTTATTAATTCTGCCGGTGTTAAACGCGCGGTAGCTATACGCGTTGCGAAACCTGCACTATCAGGTTTTAACGGTGCTGAAAGGACGGTGGGTTTAACTGCAGACGTATCTGCGTTATGGACTACAGGACCAGTGTAAACAAAAGTCGGCTTGTCTTCGCAGGAACAGAACAAAATCAAAAACGCATAAACACACAATAGCTGCCTCATACACCTTACGACAGCGCAAGCACTTTAATGTTTTGAAATGCAAGCTAATAAAGCAATGTATTTATCCTTGAGCTCTTAATTCTTTTGTTTGCGCAGATATTTGGTTAAAATAACAATCTGTTGGCCCTCTATTTTGCCCTCTACCTGGTCGGTATTGCTGGCCACTATGCGGATGTTTTTAACAACCGTGCCCATTTTTGCATTTAATGGACTGCCTTTTACGTCTAGTGAACGGGTGAGCACTACTGTATCGCCTGTAAATAATTGAGCGCCCAGGCTATCGCGATGTACATCATCCGCAACT
The DNA here is from genome assembly GCF_946479965.1 of uncultured Mucilaginibacter sp. The sequence goes on from NZ_CAMLHX010000076.1 coordinate 6,374, forward strand.
GCCGGCACATCATCGTCGTTTGCTGCTTTGGCCCACGATTGGGTTTCTTCATCTAAATAGAGCATGTCTAAATTATCTGCCGCCCAGGCCTCATTTTTTAAACGCGAAAGCATACGCCAGGCTACAACCTGCACAGCGGGTACCTCGCTCCACATGGCTTCGCTTAAAAATCGCCAGTATTGTGCATCGGTTTCTGCACCTTTTGCTATTTGGCCAAGGCAAACACCACAAATGGTTATTTCATTATCAGGATGGTTCGCAGGTGGTACAGTATAAATGGAAGTATCAGTAGTTGATTTGCACAATTGGCAGCAATTAGAAATAGTCATTTTAGAGAATAAATTAAACGGTGCAAAGCTACTATTTTCATTAACTACAATTTTACTTTATAAAAGAGGGGGGTGGCTCAGCACCGGGCTGAGCCACCGTGAGCCACCGTGAGCCACCGTGAGCCACCGTGAGCCACTGTAGAATCGTGTACAGCTGCCCATGAACTCCATAGCCGTCGTAGAATTACGTAGAGCCACTCCTAAAGATTCTAGATAAAAAAAGAGACGCCCGAATCTGTCTGGCATCTCTTCACTTTTAATGTTATAATAATTATTTGAGATCATTTATTACGCCATCGCATAAAGCTCTTCTCTTTGCTTCTGCACCGCATCGCTGGTTATATACTCGTCATACGTCATCAGCTTATCAATTACGCCACCCGGGGTAAGCTCAATAATACGGTTGGCAACGGTTTCTACCAGCTCGTGATCTCGCGAGGTAAACAACATGGTGCCCCTAAAGTCTTTCATGCCGTTATTTAACGCGGTGATAGATTCCAGGTCAAGGTGATTGGTAGGTTCGTCAAACATCAGCAAATTGGCTCCCTGCAGCATCATGCGGCTAAACATACAGCGCATTTTTTCACCGCCGGACAAAACACTGCTTTTCTTCAATACTTCCTCGCCGGAAAATAGCATCCGGCCCAAAAAGCCACGGATAAACTGATCGTCCTTTTCGCCCGGTGAATATTCGCGCAGCCAATCAATCAGGTTATCATTTTTACCGGCAAAATATTCGGCGTTATCCATCGGGATGTCGGCTATATTGATGGTTACTCCCCATTTAAAATCGCCTTTAAAATCTTTATCACGACCTGTTAAGATACTATATAGCGCAGTAGTGGCCAAACTGTTTTGGCTTAGTATGGCTATCTTATCGCCTTTATTCACCATAAAGTTGATATTGGCAAATAACGGTTCACCATTAAGGCTTTTACTTAGTTTTTCAACCTGTAATATCTGATCTCCCGCTTCGCGGCCCAGGTTATTAAATATAATTCCCGGGTATTTGCGGTTTGATGCCTGTATCTCAGTAATATCTATCTTTTCCAGCGCTTTTTTACGGCTGGTGGCTTGTTTTGATTTAGAAGCATTGGCGCTAAAGCGACGGATAAACTCCTGCAACTCTTTTACCTTATCTTCGGTTTTCTTGTTTTGGTCGCTACGTTGTTTCAGGGCTAGCTGACTTGATTCATACCAGAATGAATAATTACCGGTATAAATAGTCATTTTACCGAAGTCGATATCTACAACATGGGTACAAACAGTATCCAAAAAGTGCCTGTCGTGCGATACCACCAAAACAATGGCTTCGTAACCGGCCAGGAAATCTTCCAGCCAACTAACGGTATGTATGTCCAGGTCGTTGGTCGGCTCATCCAACAGCAATATGTCTGGTTTGCCGAAAAGGGCTTGTGCTAATAACACACGAACCTTTTGAGTGTTATCCAGATCTTTTACAAGACTGTAATGAAATTCTTCCTTTATGCCCAGGTTGCTTAAAAGGGTAGCCGCGTTACTTTCAGCATTCCATCCATCCATTTCAGCAAAAATGTTTTCCAGTTCGCCGGCGCGCTCACCATCTGCGTCGCTAAAATCCTCTTTCAGGTAGATGGCATCTTTCTCCTTCATTACCGCATACATCTCCTTATGGCCCATCATTACCGTTTCTAATACAGTAAACTCATCAAAGGCATAATGATTTTGGCTTAATACAGCCATGCGTTCGCCGGGGGTAAAGCTAACGGAGCCGCTTGTTGGGTCAATATCGCCTGATAATATTTTTAAGAAAGTTGATTTACCCGCACCGTTAGCACCAATAATGCCATAGCAATTGCCGGGGGTAAATTTTAAGTTGACATCTTCGAATAATGTACGCTTTCCGTAGCGTAACGATAGATTGGATACTGTAATCATGCTGCACCTTGTATTTGCGGCAAAAATACAGTTAAAATCGGGTTAAACCAATTGAATTAAATTGCGTATAAATGGGAAATTAAAACGCCAATTTTGAACCTTAATTTTTTCTTTGAGGAATGATTTGCCCAATGCAATTATCGGCTTAACGTAAAAATGTTGTTATTTAATAAAAAAGGGTTGTTTTTTTAAGTTTTATACTCAGGCACGCGTTTTGTCTAATAATAAACAAGTTATAAACCAGTTATAAAATATAGTTAAGTTATGGTAGCAATGGGAGCAGTAATTTTAGGCCTTGTAATTGTCAATATTTTGGTACTTGCCGGCAAAATAAGCGAATCGAAACAAAGAATATAGTGGTTACTTCAGCAGGTTAACTAATACCTGTGTTTGATGTTCGGCCAATTTTTGCAATGGGCCCGACGCCATCATTTTCATCATCATATTCAACTCAGCGGTAATGGTAAAAGTAACTTCACTTGTGTCATTACCGCTTTTTATTTCCCAATCTAACTTTACAGGAAAAGGCGGCTTTTCCACTGGCGAAATCTCAATGTAAGTGTTTGGTTTGCGGTCGGTTATCTTTAAGCTAAGTTTCAACATATTCGGTACCTCAAAATACGCAGCGTCATAGCCCGACGACCAATTAACCACATTATCTGGCATTAAAGCCTTGTGATTATTAAAGTCTGCTAAAAAATTAAAAATTTCCTCCGCAGGGCGATTAATAGTAACGGTGCTTTTAAAAGAACTCATAATATCCGCTTTATACACCCCATGTTGACGGGGATTCTCTCCAGGATCTTAGCATATCAACATCCTTACGGGTAATATACTGATGCTCCTCCGCATAATTTATAAGGGCGGTGTAATTAGAGAGGGTTATGTAAGGGCAATTAGCGTTTTTAAAATTTTCGGCGGCAACATCAAACCCATAGGTAAAAATAGCGGCAAGACCAGCTACATCATATCCTGCATCGCGTAAAGCCGTTACTGCTTGCAGACTACTTTGCCCGGTTGATATAAGGTCTTCAATAACAACAACACGTTTACCTATAGTGCTATCATCGCCTTCTATCATATTACCCCGGCCATGTTCCTTGGCCTTTGCCCTAACATAAATAAACGGCAAGCCAAGCTCCTGGGCAACTAAGGCACCTTGGGGTATACCGGCCGTAGCAACACCGGCTATGCAGCCCACCGAACCAAATTTTTCCTGTATAGCTTTTGATAACTGCTGTCTTATATAGGTGCGCACAGTGGGATGAGAAAGTGTGATGCGGTTATCGCAATAAATAGGCGACTTCCAGCCCGAAGCCCATGTAAAAGGATTATTAGGTTGTAATTTAATTGCTTTAATTTGCAGCAGGAACTCCGCTACTTGTTGTTCAGTATCACTGGTATTAAACATGGCTCAAAAATACAGAATTTATATTAACGAAAAAGTTATCTTATTAACAGAAACGCCGCCCGAAGCTGTGGATAACTATCAACAAATTGACAGCCAGACCTTTGATCTGAAAATAATTTACACCTGGATATTGGCGCACAAAAGCAGCAAGTTTTATGTGTTATGCCCTGATGCTAAGGCTTTTCTTAAACTTGTAAAGCAAAGCGTACCGCTGATAAAGGCGGCCGGCGGCCTGGTAAAAAACGAGAAAAAGGCTTTGTTGTTTATTTATCGCAATGATAAATGGGACCTGCCTAAGGGCAAAATAGAAAAAGACGAAACCGTTAAAGAAGCTGCTGTGCGTGAGGTTGAAGAAGAATGTAGTATAACTGTTAGCAAGCTTGAGGACAAAATATGTAAAACCTATCATGTTTATATTGCCAAGGGTGAAGTGGTGTTGAAAAAAACGTGGTGGTATAACATGAAATGCAAAGGTCAAAATAAGCTTAAACCGCAGGTTGAAGAAGGGATAACCGATGTGCGTTGGTTTAAGAAAAATGACATCGCCCCTATACTTTCAAATACTTTTCCCTCAATAATTGAGGTGTTGGAGTGTGTTGATCTGATCAAAGAAAGGCAATAGCCTCTTTGGGGATAAACTGGCTTACATCGCCGTTGTAACGCAAAATTTCGCGTACTATGGTTGAGCTGATGGAAGAATAGCCGGGCTTGCTTACAATAAATATACTCTCAATATCGGGTGCAAGTGCGTGGTTCATCTGGGCGATGGCTTTTTCGTACTCAAAATCTGATACTGTACGGATACCACGTATCATATATCCCGCTCCAATACTTTTGCAAAAATCTACAGTAAGGCCATTGTAGGCTACAATATGTATTTTGGGTTCGGTTTCAAATATGGCGCGTAACATTAGCTCGCGTTTTTCAATTGATAACAACCCCTTTTTTGAGCTGTTGTCGCCAATACCTATGTACACTTTATCAAATAACCCTACCGAGCGTTTAACTATGTCAACATGGGCTTTAGTAACCGGATCAAATGATCCCGGGAAAAGAGCTATTTTCATCAACTGAATATTTTAAGTAAAGTTACAACTTATAGGTATTTGGCTATGATTTTTTATTGCTGTTTAAAAAAGGAAAATGATGAGTGCCCATACTTGCGCTGCTCCAAAAAATTTGGATGATTAGTTAAATTCTGCATAGATTGATGCTCTACTATAAGCAGGCCATCCGGCAGTAATAAATTCTTTTCAAATACGGTTTTGGGGATCTCGGGTATGCGGTTCAGATCATACGGTGGGTCAGCAAAGATCAGATCGTATTTTTCAGTTTCCAGTTCAAGGTATTTAAAAACATCAGCTTTAAAGGTTTTTATATTATCGAGCTGATGCTGCCTTGCTGTGTCTTTTATGTAATGAATGCAATGAATACTTCTGTCAACCGATACAACTTGCTCAGCCCGGCGCGAGGCAAATTCAAAAGCAATGTTACCGGTCCCGCTAAACAGGTCAAGCACCTTTAAGTTGTCAAATTCTATTTGATTTTGCAGGATATTAAACAGCGCTTCTTTAGCCAGATCAGTGGTAGGGCGTACCGGTAAGTTTTTGGGCGGATTTAAGCGCAGCCCTTTTAACGTGCCTCCGATGATACGCATAGCAGCAGTGCGGATAATTTAAGCAGTACGGCGGAATTCAGCTCGTCTGGCAATTCGGCTATTTTTATGGTATTTAGCTCTACCACAGGGAAAAATTCGGCAAGGCGGGCTTTATGCTCTTCATCTTGGGCTGTGCCGCTTAAACGTAGTTGTACCGCGGTCTGATCAAGCCCTGTTTCCTTTAAAACTAAAGCCGCGGTATACGCAAGGTCATCAGCGGTATTATATTGAAAAGTGTTGTATAGCCTTATCTTGCCGTTTTTAAAATATAGAAACTCAGCGGAGCCTTGTTCAATATTTATGTATATAGTGGTGTCGACGGGGTTGCTGTTTGCAATGGCATTTATCCAGCCTTTGCTGCTGTGGACACAGCGGTTAAGGTCAAATTTTTCAATCGCCTTAATAACCTTGTCGGTAGTTTTATAAACTATATAGTTGTCGGCGTCAAGCTGCTGGGCTAAAACCTTTTCGCCTTGTTTTACATCTAAAAAACGGGCGAAACTCCCAACCTTGTCGGTACTGAATAACGCCGTCGGAACCAAGGTAAAAGCAAGGGCATCCACACCCACAACAACATCCGCAAAATGAGCTGATAGCTCATCGGCCATATCCACCGGATTAGCCAATTCTTCAAGGCTGCATTGATCGGCCAGCGCCATCAAATTATCATTGTAAATAACCGCATAGGTAAAATCAGCAGAGCTTACCTGTAATATCAGCGTATAGTAATACGCCATATTAAGGTTAAAGTCCTCGTGCTTATAGGTATAATTGATCTGGCCCATGCTACCAGCAAAAGTAATATTTTTTGCATTACTTAATTCAGCTACTTTATCAGCATTTTTGCAGCGTGCCAGCAGCCGAACATATCCGAAAAGCCTTTCCGCATGAGCCCACCGAGCAGCAATTGCAGCTGTTTGGCTTGCTCGACGACTTTTTATATAAAGACGAAGGCGACGAATGCTTCATTTTGCGCGGTTATGCAGGTACGGGTAAAACCACCATTGTAAGCGCGCTGGTAAAGGCTTTGCGCAGCTATAATTTTAAGTCGGTGTTGTTGGCGCCTACCGGGCGAGCGGCCAAGGTGATATCCGCTTATTCAGGTCGCAAGGCATTTACCATCCATAAACGCATCTACCGAAAGAAAACCGCGCTTGATATTGACGACAGGTTTATGATAGCCGAAAACATGGCCAATAACACCCTGTTTATTGTAGACGAGGCCTCTATGATAGCTGATCAACCCAGCGGCAGCAGCCGTAACTCGTTGTTGTATGATCTGGTTAACTACGTTTACAATACCAAAAACTGCAAGCTGATGCTGGTGGGCGACACCGCCCAGTTGCCCCCGGTGGGATCTGACGATAGCCCGGCGCTTGACGCTGTTTTTATGAAGAAGGAGTACGGATTGGATGTGCATAGTTTTGAGTTAACCGACGTACTACGCCAGCAAAAGGATTCTGGTATACTGTATAACGTTACCCGTGTGCGTGACATTATTCGGGAAGAAAAAGAGATCATACCTAAGATAACCACCAAGGGCTTTAAAGACGTTTTCAGGATGACGGGCGAGCGCCTGCCGGAAGGGCTGGAGTATGCTTATGGTAAATACGGGCACGACGACACTTTGGTTATTTGCCGAAGTAACAAGAGTGCCAACTTGTACAACATGCAGATCCGCAACCGCTTGCTTTACCGCGAAGAAGAACTAACCGGCGGCGACCAGATAATGGTGGTAAAGAACAACTACTTCTGGCTGCAGGATAAGGAGGAGGGGAGCACCGCCTTTATTGCCAACGGCGACATTGCTAAAATACGCAAGGTGCGCAAAATTGAAGATATGTACGGTTTTCGATTTGCAGATGTGCAGATAGAGCTGACCGACTACGCCGAGGACCCGATACTGGATTGTAAGGTAATGCTGGACACGCTGTATACCGAGTCGCCGGCATTGACGGCGGATGACCAGAAGCGGCTGTACCAGGAAGCCATGAAGGATTATGACCATATACCCAACCGCCGCGCCAAGCATAACGAGCTTAAAACCAATCCTTACTATAATGCGCTGCAAATAAAGTTTGCCTATGCCATTACCTGCCACAAGGCGCAGGGCGGGCAGTGGGGAGCCGTGTTTGTTGACCAGGGATACCTTACCGACGAAATGGTGAACACCGACTTTCTCCGCTGGTTCTACACAGCATGTACCCGGGCAACTAAAGAGCTTTTTTTAGTAAACTTTAATCCCCAGTTTTTTGCAACGCCAGAGGAGTTGTGAGCCATGCACGTGTTGCAGAAAATATAAGCAACAGTTGCAACACTTGCAACAATAATTTTATGTAAATGCTTAATTTATAATTTGTTATGAAATTTGCATGCAACAGTTTGCAACAGACTTATTCGTCAGAAAGATTAGCTGTAAAATAGTTGTAAGTATTTAATTATCAGTATTTTATAAATAGATAAAATTTACACTTTTTGGAGTCACTTTTGCAACACGTTCGCAACAGCCTAATACGGCTATAGGTTTACACTTAATTTATTCAAAATCAAATAACACAAGGTTAATAAAAATCAACATGATCATCACTGATCACATACTTTAATGTTTCTGTGGATTCAGATCCGTTTTCAAAAAAGCGTATTTGTAAACCATCATGTTTTTTACCTCTTTCATTTAATACAACGTCAATCCCTATCGCGCCTATTAGGACATTGCCACTTTCAAGTCCTTTTTTATAGAAATCTTCCAACATCTTTATCAATGGCAAAGAACCTGGCTGGTCGTTCTCGTCTTCCAAGTAGGCGCTGCATGGTATAACCTCATTCATTTTATTAATATAAGTGCCAAAAGGGAAGAACTCTCTGGCGTCTAAAAGGAATGATTCAGCCTGCTGCTTAATCCATTTGGTTAAAAGGTCCTTTTTGTGATGCATAATAGGTCTAAAATAAGTAATTGAAATAGGAACTATTAAAATAAAAACAACTATTGTATTAGTTATCCAATATTGCTACCTTTATAACAACCTGTTATAAACCAACCTATGCCAAAGCCCGGGGTTTTTGTTGCCTTCTTCACGTTGATAATAGTTGTAGTGTGTTTCAACACGCAGGGCCAGTCGGTGCGAACAATCCAACAGGAGATAAACACTATATCAGCCTATAACGCTACGTTCACACCCGAAAAGATTTTTATACAAACCGACAAGCAGAATTACAGTAAAGAAGATACCCTTTGGTTTAAAGCCTATGTATTTGATGCCGCAGCCCTGGCTGCACCAACTAAAAGCGGCTTAATGTATATAGAAATAGCCGATGAGAATAACCGCGTTATTAACCGCAACCTGGTCTCGCTTACTGCCGGTTTGGGCTGGGGCAACATCCCGCTTGTGGATAACCGTTTCCCCGAAGGAACCTATACATTACGCGCCTACACCAACTGGATGCGAAATTTTGATGAGCGTTATATATACAGCAGGCAGTTTACTATTG
>NZ_CAMLHX010000077.1 GCF_946479965.1 uncultured Mucilaginibacter sp.
TCTGTAGGTTATACAGAAAAAGCTGCTAAAGAGGCTGGTTACGAAATTAAAGTAGGCAAGTTCCCTTTCTCAGCATCGGGTAAAGCAAGTGCCGGTGGTGTTAAGGATGGTTTTGTAAAACTGATATTTGATGCCAAATACGGCGAGTTTTTAGGTGCCCACATGTTAGGCGCTAACGTAACCGAAATGATTGCAGAGGTAGTTGCCGCACGTAAGCTGGAAACTACCGGACATGAAATGATAAAAACCGTACATCCGCACCCAACCATGAGCGAAGCCATTATGGAAGCGGCGGCGGAAGCGTATGGAGAATGCATCCATTTGTAGTAGGTAGTTCATAGATCATGGTTCATAGATCATAGTTTAATGGTTTATAGTTGATTTGGATCGGCAATAGATGATAGTTTATAGTAATTGATATGGCATTTAGATTTGAGGATTTGCTGGTATGGCAAAAGGCTATGGATCTAAATGACCAGATTAATTCATTAACTAAATTATTTCCAAAAGATGAACTATTCATTTTAACGTCGCAAATCAAGCGGGCATCTGATTCAGTAGTTTTAAATATTGCAGAAGGTTCTACCGGACAAACAAAACCTGTTTTTAAACCCTTTCTTAACTACTCATTACGTTCGGCAATTGAAGTGGTCAGCTGCTTGATAATTGCAAACCGTCGTAATTACATAGCCGAAGACATTTTCCGTGAACTGTACACCGATCACGAAGTTTTAGTTAAAATGATCACGGCGTTAAGAAACTCAATACAGCCTACTAAACTACCATGATCTATCAACTATGAACCAAGATCTATCCACCATGAACCATGATCTATGAACCATGAACCTCTTTACAATTGATACCGGTTTTTTCAAATTAGACGGCGGCGCCATGTTTGGCGTTGTTCCTAAAACTATATGGAGCAAAACCAACCCGGCCGACGAGAATAATTTGTGCACCTGGGCGATGCGCTGCCTGTTGATACAGGACGGTAACAGGTTGATTTTGGTTGATGCGGGGATGGGCAATAAGCAAAGCGAAAAGTTTTTTAGCTATTACTATCCGCATGGTACGGCAACTTTGGATAGCTCATTAGCTGCTCACGGTTTTCATCGTAATGATATAACCGATGTCTTTCTAACCCACCTGCATTTTGACCACGTAGGCGGAGCGGTTGAGCGTAATGGCGAGACCTTAGTACCCACTTTCAAAAACGCAACTTACTGGAGTAACGCAAAGCATTGGGACTGGGCAATAAACCCTAACGAGCGTGAAAAAGCATCTTTCTTAAAAGAAAATATATTGCCGATACAGGAAAGCGGTCAGCTGCAATTTATTGAGGATATTGACGGGATTGCGTTTACAAACAATATAAGTATCCGTTTTATTTACGGGCATACCGAGGCACAGATGCTGCCACTGATTGATTATAAGGGTAAAAAGGTTTTATATATGGCTGATCTGTTGCCGTCTGTCGGCCATATCCCTTTACCTTATATAATGGGTTATGATATGTCGCCGTTAAAGACATTGCAAGAAAAGAAAAGTATTTTAAACGAAGCTGTTGCCAACAATTACATTTTGTATTTTGAGCATGATTCGGTAAACGAGTGCTGCACTTTGAAAAATACCGAAAAAGGCATACGTTTGGGTGACGTTTTAAGGCTGAGTGATGTATAATTTACACCACAAAAATCATGCAATTATCACCTGAAAATGAATATAATGTAATATTTTATTTAGTTCAAAATATCGTCGAAACTTTTCATACCTTTGCACGTTCAATTCTAAATAAAAAGAATAGAGGTTTATAATAAATGAGACAACTCAAAATAACCCAATCCATTACCAATCGTGAATCGCAGTCGCTTGACAAATACCTGCACGAAATTGGTAAAGTTGACCTGATAACTGCCGAAGAAGAAGTAATTTTAGCACAAAAGATAAGGGAGGGCGACCAGGCTGCGCTTGAGCGTTTAACCAAAACCAACCTGCGTTTTGTGGTATCAGTAGCAAAACAATACCAAAACCAGGGACTTACCTTAGGCGACCTTATTAACGAAGGCAACCTGGGATTGATAAAAGCTGCAAAACGCTTTGACGAAACCAAAGGTTTCAAATTCATTTCGTACGCTGTTTGGTGGATCCGCCAATCAATTTTGCAGGCCATTGCCGAGCAATCACGTATCGTTCGTCTACCATTGAACCAGGTAGGTTCATTAAGCAAAATAAGCAAGGCTTTCTCTAAATTAGAGCAGGAATATGAGCGCGAGCCGTCTCCGGAAGAACTGGCTGACATGCTGGAGACTACTGTTGATAAGATCTCTGACACGCTGAGCAACTCAGGCCGTCACGTATCAATGGATGCGCCGTTTGTACAGGGTGAAGAAAATACATTGTTAGATGTATTGGAAAACGCTGAACCGAATACAGACTCTATCCTGATCAACGAATCATTATCAGAAGAAATAAAACGTTCACTTTCAACTTTAACAGAGCGCGAACGCGAAATAATAGTATTGTTCTTTGGTTTAGGTACAAACCATCCGCTGTCTCTTGAAGAGATCGGCGAGAAATTTAACCTTACCCGCGAGCGTGTACGCCAGATAAAAGACAAAGCGTTACAACGCTTACGCCATACTTCAAGAAGCAAAATCCTGAAATCATACTTAGGATAGTTTTTCTTAGAGACAAGAATAAAGAGCCGCTCCGATAACCGGGGCGGCTTTTTTATTTATCGCTTTTATTGCCTGCCTTACAATAAACGGCAAGTTTATATGTTTATAGACTTTATCACGCTTTACTTGAACCGTTTACTAAAGTTAACTTTCCAGTATTACCGGCTATTGCTAACCTACAATGTGGTGTTTACACTGCTTGTTGCAGTAATGGCATTCCCGGCATCTATTTCAAGCGCAATAGGTTTTTTCTTTTCAAAATTCATCGGTTACTTATCGGCAGCAAGCCTGCAATATTTCCTGGCTCCCAAAACCTTATTTTATTATAGGAACGCCGGGTTTAGCGCCAAACGCATCATGATTACCGCGTTTGTAATGGAAACTGTTTGCTGCATATTAATTCTCATCCTTATTAACCTTGCCTCAAATGCAATCACATATATTAAAAGTTGACAGCGTGCAGCTGGAGTTTGACGGTCGTAAAATATTGCAGGACGTTTATTTGAGCTGCCAACAGGGCGAGGTAATAGGTCTGCTGGGACGCAACGGATCCGGCAAATCATCATTATTGAAGATCATCTTCGGCAGCTTAAAGCCATCTTATAAATATGTTAGCATTAACGACGAATACATTCAAAAAGGTTATCTCAATAACAGGATAGCCTACCTGCCACAGCATAGCTATCTACCTACTAGCTTAAAGATAAGCACCCTGGCTCCCATGTTGGTTGATCCCTACTATTGGGATGAGTTTACAGAGTTACCGATTTATAAAAGTCATTATCAGAAAACGACTAATGAGTTGTCAGGCGGCGAGCTAAGGAAGCTGGAAACGATGTTGGTTATGTACAACAAGGCAGATTTTATATTGTTGGATGAACCTTTCACACACATCTCCCCCATCCAAACCGAAGAGTTTAAGCCGATTTTAAAGCGTTGCGTTCAGCGGAAGGGGATTATTATTACAGATCATCAGTATTACAACGTGTTGGATGTAAGCGACCGCATCATCCTTTTAAGCAACGGAAGCACCAAACATATAAAGCATATTGACGAATTAGCTACTTATGGCTACATTAGTGGTACATAAGCTCAAATCATTATGACAATCCCCATTTACCAGGCCGATGCTTTTACCGATAAACTGTTTGGCGGAAACCCTGCTGCAATTTGTCCGCTAACCGAATGGCTGCCTGATGATACCATGCAGCAAATTGCCAAAGAGAACAATTTAGCAGAGACAGCTTTCTTTGTAAGGAACGAAAATGGTTACCTGCTGCGCTGGTTTACGCCGGAGTATGAAATTGATCTATGCGGGCATGCCACCTTAGCTTCGGCCCATATATTATTTACCGAGCTGGCTTACGGAGGCGATACCATACATTTTGATACCGTTAAAGCCGGAACGCTCACCGTAAAACGCGATGGCGATAAATACACGATGGACTTTCCATCGCGGCCGCCCATACCTATTGAAACACCAAATGGCTTGATAGAGGCTTTAGGCGGCGCAGAGCCTACAGCTATTTTACGTTCAAGGGATTATTTTGTGGTTTATGATACAGAGGAAGAGATAACCGAGCTATCACCTGATATGTTCGCGCTGTCAAAAATGGATACGGTGGGTATAATTGTTACCGCACCAGGTAAAAATTCAGATTTCGTTTCGCGGTTTTTTGCACCGGGTGCCGGCATACCCGAAGATCCGGTTACCGGCTCGGCGCATTGCAACCTTATTCCCTACTGGGCCAAAATATTTGGCAAGGATAAACTTCACGCCTACCAGTTATCGGCCCGTAAAGGTGAGCTTTGGTGCGAACTAAAAGGCGACCGTGTGTTAATGAGCGGTAAAGCAGTTACGTATTTGAAGGGGGAGATAGTAGTTAACTAATCGCTAACTATCAAACTTCTCCAACAACTTTAACAGCGTTTCAAAATCCTTGGGATATGGGGCATGTACGGTTACGTCTGTGCCATCCAATACCTTAAAGGTAACCTGATAGGCGTGCAGGGCAAAACGCTTCATAATGGGCAGTTCTTCCTGCTCCTTGCCTAAATGATATTTACGCTTAATGGCAGATAGAAAAACCGGCTTGCCTTTATACATTTCATCCCCGGCAATTGATGCACGCTGGGTGGCTAAATGGATCCTGATCTGGTGCATACGACCGGTAACAGGGCGGCACTCAACCAAAGTATAGTGTTTAAAAAATTTCAACGACTGAAACCAGGTTTCGGCACGTTTACCTTCTTGCCTGCTAATGGTTACGTTGCCTTTGCCAACATTAAGTATGGGTAGATCAACCAGCAGTTTTTCAAAAACATGAGTGCCATCAATAACAGCATGATAAACCTTATTAACCTGGCGTTTTTCAAACTGCATGGATACATGGCGATACGCTTCAGGGTTTTTAGCAATAATCAACGATCCGGAAGTTTCCTTATCCAAACGGTGGCAGATCTGCGCATCGTCTGAGTAAGCTTTTGCCATGCGTAAAATGCTGATATCGCTGCTGCCCTCTCCCCGCTCATCCAGCGAACTGATAAACGCCGGCTTGTTTATCACTATCAAATCATCATCCTCAAACAATATCAGGTCGGCAAACTTGGGTATCTTCATGCTTTTATATTAGCCGGCAAAAATACGGTTATTAATTTAAATTCTTTTTAGTGTAGTTGCTTCCCCCAGCCATCTGTTTTTATCCCCCAAAAACAAAACTCAATTTCTGTTGGTTATAATATTGAAAAACAATTATCTATCTATCAATAAAAACATGAGCTATAAAAAAACCGAACCTGAAGAAAAGGGATTTTTTGAGAAGGTTAAAGAAACAATTGAAGAACTTTGGGAAGGCACCAAAGATAAAGCGGAAGACGTAGCAGACGTTGCCGAAGAAAAATTTGACGACCTTAAAAAGGCTGTTGCGCCAAAGAAAAGAGCCGCGGCACGTAAAGTTACCACCGCAAAGGCATCAGTAAAAAAAGAAGCAAATAATGTTGCTTCAAAAACTAAAACCGCTGTTAAAGAAACTAAAGCAAAGGTTGCTGATGTTAAAGCAAAGGCCGAAGACAAGGCTAAAACCATTACAACAAAGGCCAAAGCAGCCGTTGCTGATGTGAAAAAGCAAGCTGACACCAAAGCAAAGGCTATCACTACAAAGGCAAAGTCTGACACCGCGCCTGCGAAGGCTAAAACCGGCACTGCAAAAAAGACTGCCGCTAAGCGCAAACCTATATTGTAAAACAAGTCTAAATAAACAAAAAGGCCTCCCGAATTATCAGGAGGCCTTTTGTTTATGCTTCAAATTTGTATCCTACACCTTTTACAGTGGCAACCACATCGTCGCCAAGTTTCTCTCTCAGTTTCCTGATGTGTACATCTATGGTACGGTTAGTTACCACTACCGAGTCTTCCCATATATTTTTAAGGATCACCTCGCGTGTATAAACTTTGCCGGGTTTTGATGCCAGCAGGTAAAGTAGTTCAAATTCCTTTTTCGCCAGTACCACTTTAGCGCCGTCCTTAAAAACAAGATAAGCTTCACGGTCTATAACCAGTCCGCCAATTTCCAGTTTATTATCTGCCACATCTTCTGTAGGCGCGTTGCGACGTAAAATGGCGTTTATACGGCTTACTAATGCGCGTGGCTTAATGGGCTTGGCGATGTAATCATCTGCACCAACATTAAAACCCGCTATCTCTGAGTACTCTTCGCTGCGGGCGGTTAAAAACACCATAAAGGTATTTTTAAACTCGGGCATGGTGCGCATAATACGGCAGGCTTCAATACCATCCATTTTAGGCATCATAATATCAAGCACGATGAGATCGGGTAGCGAACGCTTGGCTTCGGCAACGGCTTCCTGGCCATTATGCGCCAGGTAAACCTGGTAGCCTTCCTTCTTCAGATTGTATTCAATAAGCTCTAATATATCAGGCTCGTCATCAACAATAAGTATCTTCTGTTTGGTAGTGTTGCTCATTAACAATTTTTTTGAGTAAAAGTATAAGCTTAAAAGAAGATTATGGTTAACTCAATATTAACAAATTGTTAAATAGTACTTTATTTTAACATTCTATTGAGCCTTGGTAAATGTTCTCTTTAAAAAATCTTCAAGATCAGTGCCTGTGATGTTTTTTGCGACTATAATACCTTGAGGATCAATTATAAAATTGGATGGAATTGCGTTTACACGATAAAGGGTTGGGGTACTGCCCTCAAATTCCATTAGATCTGAGGCGTGTTTCCATGTTAATTTATCTGCTGCTATCGCCTTTTTCCAAAGATCTTTATCCTTGTCAAGCGATATACCCAGTATATTAAAGCCTTTAGCTTTATACAAATTGTATTGCTTTACCACGTTAGGATTTTCCTGCCTGCACGGCCCGCACCATGATGCCCAAAAATCAAGCATCACATATTTACCTTTGTAATCTGATAATTTAACAGGCTTATCATTTATCCCGCTGATAACAAATTCGGGCGCTTTTTGACCAACCGATACAGCCTTTGCAGCAATTGAGCGGTTGATAAAAGCCTGCACGCCGGGGTTATCCGTAAAATATTGTTTCTCCTTCAGCTTTTCTGCATAAGCTATCAATTGCTGCTCATAACGCATACTGTCTAACGAAACCATGGCATAGAATGACGCCAGCGAACTTTCATTCTTATCTTTAAAAGCCATTAAAGCATTGCTGTAATCGGCTACGTTTTTACGATAAATGGGGATGAATTTATTAGAAAGCTCAGCACTTTCTGCACCTGCCTTCTCTACCTCCGCCTGGTACTGTTCGTCTAATTTAGTGTTCTTATCGCCGTAAAAGCTGCTGATCTTATTAAACTCCTGTATTTTTTCCGAGTTTTCAGAACCTTTGACAGTGTAGATATGCTTCTCATCCTGCATATCAGTAATAAACTCAATTTTGTCTCCGTTAGCGGCTATCAAATCAAAAAAGAAACCACCTATACGTAATTTGTATAGATTGGCGTAGGGCGTAAAATGTTTGAATTGAAATTTACCCTGCTCGTCTAAACTTGCCGAATCGCTTATTTCAACGCGGGTAGTGCCTGCTTCTAACAGGTAAACCTTCTTTATATCACCTGCATTCTTGATCTCGCCCGAAAGGGTAAAATCTGCGTTTTGTACACAAGCCGAACAAAAGCTTATAAGGGCTAACAGGCAGATGAGGTGGCGTATCTTCATTTAGTTTCTAATTCTTTTATTAATAGCTGATTTGTTTTTTGCGGGTCGATCTTACCTTTAGAGCGTTTCATTATCTCGCCCATAAACAAACCTAAAACGCCTTTTTTCCCTTTTTGATATTCTGTTACCTTATCAGGGAACTTGGCCAGTGCCTCGCGGATGAATTCGCTAACGTCGTCGCTGTCGGCTGTTATCAATAAGTTCAACTCCGTTGCCAAATGCAGCGCTGTTTTACCCGGCGATGCCAGCATAGCCGGAAACAACTTATGCGAAGCTACTGTATTATTTATTGATCCGGCGTCTATTAATTTAATTATCCCGGCTAAATTCTCAGGGCGCAGGTGCAGGTCGCTTATATGTTCACCGGTCTCGTTCAAATGCGATTTAACCGGACCCATCAGCAGGTGTACAGCAGCCTTATAATTAGCGGTATGTTTTATCAGGTCTTCAAAGTAAAAAGCAAGCTCCTTATCAGCTGTAATTACTGATGCATCGTACTCGCTTAAACCCAACTCGTCAGTATATTTTTTATGCAGCTGATGTGGCAAAGCCGGCAAGGTCTTGCGGATGCTTTCAACAAATGCATTATCCAAAACTATTGGCATCAGGTCAGGCTCAGGGAAATAGCGGTAATCATTAGCCATTTCCTTACTGCGCAAAACGGACGTTTCGCCCGTATCAGCATTAAAGTTAAGCGTGTTTTGATCTATGTGGCCGCCTGCTTCAATAACTCGCACCTGGCGCTCAAACTCGTGTTCAATAGCACGCTGCACGTTACGTATAGAGTTTAAATTCTTTACCTCGCAGCGGTTGCCGTATTCAGTAGCGCCCCTCAAACGAACAGATATATTGGCATCGCAACGCATGCTGCCTTCTTCCATGTTGCCGTCGCAAACGTCAAGATAACGCAGCAATTTGCGCACTTCGGTTAAATATTGCCCGGCTTCTTCGGCACTGCGCATATCAGGGTCTGATACTATCTCTAACAAGGGAACACCTGCACGGTTAAGGTCGATGAAGGAATCGTCACAAACACTATCGTGCATGCTTTTACCTGCATCTTCTTCCATGTGGATATGGTGAATGGCAATATCTTTTACGGTACCGTCTGATAATTTTACAGTTACCGCACCGCCCAAACAAATAGGCTGCTGATCTTGCGAGATCTGGTAACCCTTAGGCAGATCGGCATAAAAGTAATTTTTGCGGGCGAAATGATTATTAAGGTTGATGGTGCAATTACAGGCCAGGCCCATTTTAACCGCATACTCAACCATGCGCTTGTTAATGCGCGGCAGCGTACCCGGATGCCCCAATGAAATGGCACTTACGTGGTGGTTAGGCTCTGCGCCAAAAGCGGCCGAATCAGATGAAAAAGCTTTGCTTTGGGTTGATAGTTGCGCGTGAACCTCTAAACCGACAACTAATTCATATTTTTCGCCTATTTCGCCTGTCAAAATCGTCATAAAATAAAATATTGACAATGTTATTGCCAATAGTGGTCAAATATATAAATTTTAGATATAAAGCCCTTCTAAATCTCCCCTATAGGGGGACTTTTAACAGGTTACATGCTTTTGTCATTGCGAGGTACGAAGCAATCGCGGACTTTGCACGGCGGCTTTTCTCCGTGCGATTGCTTCGTACCTCGCAATGACAATTCGTTTAGTTTTAGTTTATGATCCCTCTCGCCTTTTCCAACACCTTATCTAATCCACCAACATCTTTACCGCCCGCGGTTGCAAAAAACGCCTGACCGCCGCCGCCGCCCTGGATCTCCTTGGCCAGTTCGCGTACTATTTTGCCTGCATCTAATCCTTTTTCTTTTACCAGATTCTCGGCTATCATTACCGTAATGCCGGGTTTGCCGTCATTTGCAGCAACCAGCACCAGGAACAGGTCAGACACAATATCTTTTAGCTGGTAAGCCAGGTTTTTAACCGCGTCGGCATTTGGTAGGTCAACCTTTTGGGCGATGAAATTAATGCCATTTATGTTCTCTGCTTTCTTAGCCAGTTCATCTTTTAAACCGGACGACTTTTCAAGAATACTTTTCTCTATTTCTTTTTTAAGGCGATTGTTCTCGTCTATTAAACCCTCAACACTTTTGCTGATGTCTTTCGGATTCTTAAGCAGTTCTTTCAGATCATTCAACAGCTTGCTTTGCGCAATGATATATTGCTCAGCAGCTATACCTGTAATAGCTTCGATACGACGCACCCCTGCAGCTACAGCGCTTTCTGAAATGATCTTGAAATAACCTATTGCACCTGTTGCAGGCACGTGCGTACCGCCGCAAAGCTCCTTGCTAAAGGTTTCATCAAAGGTAATTACACGCACATAATCGCCATACTTTTCGCCGAACAGGGCAGTAACACCGCTGCTGATGGCGATATCATAAGGTACGTTGCGCTCTTCTTTTAGGGCGATGTTGGCGCGGATCTTCTCGTTTACTATCGCTTCTATTTGCGCCAGTTCTTCATCAGTAACTTTGGCGAAGTGCGAAAAGTCGAAACGCAGGTATTCTGCATTAACCAATGATCCTTTTTGGTTTACGTGCGTGCCCAAAACGTTTTTCATGGCGGCATGCAGCAGGTGCGTAGCGCTATGATTATTCATAATGCTGGTACGCATGTTTTTTTCAACAATGGCGGTTAAGGCATCGTCAATATCATCCGGCAATTTATCCACATAGTGAACAATCAGGCCGTTCTCTTTTTTAGTATCGGTAACATAAACCACTTCACCATCCGGGAAAACAAGCTCACCCTTATCTCCTACCTGCCCGCCGCTTTCGGCGTAGAAAGGTGTTTTATCCAAAACTATCTGAAATTGATCTTTACCCTTAGCCGTTACCTTGCGGTATTTAACTATATGGGCAATGGTTTCAGTTTCATCATAACCGGTAAACTCAACGGCGTCATCTTCTTTTAACACCACCCAATCGCCGGTATCAACAGCTGATGCAGCGCGGGAGCGGGCTTTTTGTTGTTGAAGGGCATTATTGAACCCTTCTATATCAACAGTTAAGCCTTTTTCACGAGCCATTAGCTCTGTAAGGTCAAGAGGAAAGCCGTAAGTATCTGAAAGCTCAAAAGCTAACGCTCCTGACAAACTAGTGTTGCCAGCGGATGTTATCTCATCAAAACGTTTGATACCATTTTCTAAAGTCCTCAAAAAACTTGACTCCTCCTCCAATACCACCTTTTGCACAAAATCTTTCTGACTATACAACTCATCAAATACCCCCTTAAACTGGTCAGCCAACAAAGGCACTAACTGATTAATGAATGGCTCTTTAAAACCCAAGTTCTGATAAGAATACCTAACTGCCCTACGTAAAATACGGCGAATCACATAACCCGCTTTATTGTTAGATGGCAACTGCCCGTCAGCAATGGCAAAGCTTACGGCACGGATATGGTCGGAAAGCACGCGCATGGCTACTGCTGTACCCCAATCGGCTTCGCCGGGTTGTGCGGCGGCATTATATTTTATCCCTGATTTTGCAGCTATAAACTCTATTATCGGCGTAAAAACATCCGTATCATAGTTAGATGATTTGCCTTGCAGCACACGCACCAAACGCTCAAAGCCCATACCTGTATCCACATGTTGGGCCGGCAGTTCCTGCAACGAACCGTCTTTTAAACGGTTAAACTGCATAAACACATTGTTCCAGATCTCAATTACCTGCGGATCATCAGCGTTAACCAATGTAGCGCCATCAACCGCAACTCTTTCGGCATCAGTACGATTATCGTAATGGATCTCAGAACACGGTCCACAAGGACCGGTTTCGCCCATTTCCCAAAAATTGTCTTTTTTGTTACCTAACAAAATGTGGCTTTCGGGCACGCCTTGCTGCTTCCAAAAATCAAACGCTTCCTGGTCTTTAGGCAGGTTTTGCTTTTCGTCACCTTCAAAAATAGTAACATACAGGCGGTCCTTATTTATCCCATAAACTTTGGTCAGCAGTTCCCAGCTCCACTCAATAGCTTCTTTTTTAAAGTAGTCGCCAAAGCTCCAGTTGCCCAGCATCTCAAACATGGTATGGTGGTAAGTATCAATACCTACTTCCTCCAAATCGTTGTGTTTGCCAGATACGCGCAAGCAACGCTGCGTATCTGCCACGCGTGGCGATTTAGCAGGCGCTTCGCCTAAAAATATATCCTTAAACTGGTTCATACCGGCGTTGGTGAACATCAGTGTCGGGTCGTTTTTAACAACTATGGGTGCAGAGGGAACAATGCTGTGCCCTTTAGAAGCAAAAAAATCAATAAAAGCCTGGCGTATCTCGTTAGCGGTCATTACAAAAAAATCTATTTAATATAGTGTACTACTATACTTTGAGTGCAAAAGTGTGAAAAATTGCGAACTTCTGTGTACTTTTTATGCGGATATTTACCCTATGCAATCCATCATTATAAGCCAACCAGGCGGACCGGAAGTTTTACAAGTTGAATACCGCCCAATCCCCACTTACGGCGAGTATGAAGTGCTGGTTAAAGTTGCGGCTGCAGGTATTAACCGCCCGGATATTTTTCAGCGCAAAGGCAACTACCCGCCACCGGTGGGTGCGCCTGTAGACATCCCGGGGCTGGAACTTGCAGGCACAATAACCGCCGTTGGCAGCAAAGTAACCCGCTGGCAAATTGGCGATAAAGTTTGCGCCCTTGTTGTTGGCGGTGGATATGCGGAATATTGCAATGTGCCCGAAGGGCAATGCCTGCCGGTCCCTGAAAATTTGAGTTTAACAGAAGCTACCTCACTGCCGGAAACTTTCTTTACCGTTTATAGCAATGTGTTTAATGATAACTTTTTAAAGGCAGGTGATAGCATTCTGGTGCACGGTGGCTCCGGCGGAATAGGCAGTACGGCTATACAAATGGCAAAAGCTTTGGGCATTACCGTTTATGCAACAGCAGGCTCGGAAGAAAAATGTGCGTTTTGTGAAAGCTTGGGTGCAGATAGCGCCATCAATTATAAAGCAGAAGATTTTGTTGAGGTTATTAAAGAGGTAACAGCTGGCAAAGGAGTTAATTTAATATTGGACAGCATAGGTGGCGATTACACGCCGCTTAATTTACAAGCCTTGGCCGAGGATGGAAAGCTGGTTATGATCAACGCGGTTAAAGGAAAAAACGCCGAGGTTGATCTTTCGCTGGTGATGCGGAAGCGGCTGGTTATAACAGGTTCATTGCTTAGGCCAAGGGACATTGCCTTTAAGACAGCTATTGCCCGCGGACTGGAAGAAAGGATCTGGCCGCTTTTGGCATCAGGTAAAATAAAGCCTGTTATTTATAAAACCTTCTCCGCCGCACAAGCCGCCGAAGCGCATCAACTAATGGAAACGGGTGGGCACATGGGCAAGATTGTGCTGACGTTTTGAAGCATAAAGCTTCATTCAATTAATTACCTGTGCGATGGCCCTTCAACAATGCAGCATACACTAACGAAAGCGGAAGCAACAACAGCGCGGTTAGCAAGGCCATAGATTTTGACAGCGATAAATTATGCAGATCAGGTATATTTAAAATGTACCCCGTTATAGCCAAAAACGCAACGAGCGCTACAAGAAAAAAGAAAAGCTGCGCCAGTACACCAAACATTTTCGGTGCCTGCGCAGTAACTAAAGCAAAGCCGGTTGAGAGCAACACAAGGCATGATGCTGATGTAACTGCCATACGCCCGGGTGTTGAGATAGCTGTACTTTCTTCCACCAAAAACTCGTCTATCCTTAAATTAACCTTAAAAATATACTCGAAAAGCGTGAGTGCCGATAAAATCAAAACTATCAGGTTAAGCGGAATAATGATATTAAAATGCTTCTGAACATCATCAACACAAAAAAGCGCAACAACACCACATAATACAATACAGATAGCTGTGTTCATTTTCATGCTGGGTAATCCCGGCAGCGCGGTTTTAAGTATTTCCACATCCATCACCCAACCAATAATTGTTGCTATTGACACAAAAATTATTATCCCTGATGCGATCTTTATTAATCCGTCTTTATTGCGCATGATTTAAGCTACTGTGTTAAAAATGAGAATTTAAATATTAAAAAAATCCCACAAAGAAATTAATTTGGCCAACCCACCGACAGCAAATAAATTGAGCCGACAAGCATAATAACCTCATTTAATTCTCCGAAAAGCTATTATTCTATAGGTTAAAAAAAACACGCCGACCCGTTTTTTGGTGCCTCGATCTACAAAATCGGGAGATTTGAACGGTGCATCAGCAATAATTGGTTAATATTCTTCAATAATACAATGTATAAGTTATATTCAATGACAAATTTTAATTTATTATTCCCAAAAAAATCTCTAAAAACCTATTTTAAATCTTGTTAAAAACCTTAACTTTGCGCCCTGAAATAGCGGGTACTTAAATGGTATCCTATTTTAAAAAGAGTTATTTAAAAAATACCAGGTAATATATGCCAAACATTGGAAAAATATCACGGATCATCGGTCCGGTAGTCGATGTCAGCTTTGCTGATGCTCACCTTCCCAGAATTTATAACGCATTAGAGATCACCAAATCAACAGGCCAAAAGATAATTCTTGAGGTTCAGCAGCACTTGGGCGAAGATCGTGTTCGTGCTATCGCAATGGATTCAACCGACGGTTTACTGCGCGGTATGGATGTTGTTGATTTAGGTACAGCTATCAGAATGCCTATCGGCGACGATATTAAAGGACGTGTATTTAACGTGGTTGGCGATGCTATTGACGGTATCCCTGATCTTGATAAATCAAACGGTCGCCCTATTCACAATGAGCCGCCTCGTTTTGAGGACCTTTCAACAGAGGCTGAGGTATTGTTTACAGGTATTAAAGTAATTGACCTTTTAGAGCCTTATTCTAAAGGTGGTAAAATTGGATTGTTTGGTGGTGCCGGTGTAGGTAAAACCGTATTGATCCAGGAACTGATCAACAACATTGCGAAAGCATATGATGGTTTATCTGTATTTGCAGGTGTGGGCGAGCGTACACGTGAAGGTAATGACCTTTTGCGCGAGATGCTTGAATCCGGCATTATCAAATACGGCGATGCCTTTATGCACTCAATGGAAGCAGGTGGCTGGGACCTTTCAAAGGTTGATGCTAATGCTCTTAAAGAGTCAAAAGCAACATTCGTTTTCGGACAAATGAACGAGCCTCCGGGTGCACGTGCACGTGTGGCACT
>NZ_CAMLHX010000078.1 GCF_946479965.1 uncultured Mucilaginibacter sp.
ATATATAAAAAATAAATAATAATGAGATCGATTATAATAAGCGCATTCGCATTTGTAGTGCTGGGACTTGCGGCCTGCGGTGGTACAGAGAGTAAACCACCCGCAAAGAAATATAAATACGTCTGCACCATGCATCCTGAAATAGGATCAGACAAACCCGGGGTATGCTCAAAATGCGGCATGGATCTGGTAGAACAGGATACCACCAAATAAAAAATCCGCCCCGGGTTTTCGGGGCGGATTTTTTTTATTTATTACGGCTTTTCGTCGCCGCTTGGGCCGTAGCTGCCGGGTATCGGTATATCTAACAGGCGTAAAAACACGCCCAGCTGTGCCCTATGGTGTATAGTTTGGCTGATTGACACCCTAATGGTATCGTATTTATTCATGTCGGCCAGTACGTGCTCGCCGGCGCGCAATATCCAGGGTTTTTCTAAATCGGCTTCATCAAAGGCCTGCAAATGGGCACGTCCATCGGCATAGGTTTCTTCAAAAAATTCAAGCAGATCTGCGTTATTGTCAATTTTACTTGGTTGGTAGGGGTTGGCTGCAAAGTCTAAACCATCAGTAGTAATGGCCATAGTTATCCACGCAGGCAACTCGGCAATGTGTGTAACCAATTGCTGCAGGCTCATGCTTTTTGGATGCGGCCTCCAGTCGTACTTGTCCTCAGGAACAATTTTAAGAAATTTGCGGGTAGTTTGAGCTTCCTGCTCAATGTCTTTTAATAATGATTCGATGATTGTCATGGCTGTTTGTTTTTGTTGATACAAAGAAACAATGCGCCAGTGACAGCCCTATGTCAGTAGGATTTTGATACGATAAACTTTTTTTATTTTTTTAACCGGCTACCTGGCGGTCGCCTTTATTTTGATCGCTTTTGAGCTCATTTATCTCCATTTCGAAGGCACGCATACGGGCATGGAGGATATCCAGCTCGGTACGCATCATTTGTATCTCGGTTATCAGCTTGGGAGATTCGGATTTATTATTGCTTTTTTCCCCGGTACCTAATATCAGCCACTCCGGCGAATATCTTAACTGCAGGCAAAGTTTGCGGATAAGGTAATAGCTAACCTCTTGCTTTTTGTTGATGACTTTACTTATAAAGCCCTGGTCAACGCCAATAACACCGGCCAGCGCTAATTGCCCGCCGTGCTCCTTAACTATTATTTTTATACGTTTTACAATACCCTCGTCAGACAACATACGGCTGCAATTATAAACAATGTATAGTCAAAACTGAAATGCATTCGTATATAAAAGAAGCGTGGGATTAACTAAAGGTCGGCGGTTTTGTCTTGTATCTGCTGCAACTTGTCGTTGTAGTCTGCAAGCCTAATTTTCTTCTCAGTATAAGCCGCTTCCAGTTGCTCCAATTTCTGTATTAATTGTTGCTTTAAGCCTGTTGCCGTGGCGTCGCTCTGTTCTCCTGCAACCCGAGTGGGTTTAATACCATTTTCGTACAATTTGCCGTAAATCACTTTCAATTTCCGCTCTACAGCCTGTTCCAAAAATATCTGAGGCACTTCGTCTGCATCTTTCACAAACTCTTTCAACCTCCGGTTTTGCCTCATGCGGCTAAACGCAATAATAATAACTACTATAAAGCCTCCAATAAAATATTGAAAATAATCGTTCATAAGGTTACACTACTTGTTAATAATTGGTGGTTAGTGCTTAAATGATTTAAGCTCAGGATATTATTCCGGTACGATATTATTAAAATATTAAATATAAAAAAAGGGGTCAGTAATATTTTTCTCAAATATTACTGACCCCATACTTATTATTACATTAAACAAGTAATACTTTTTTTGTTAACCAGCGTTAGTGGTTGTGCTTTTTATGGATATCCTTTACAAGGCAAAGCTTTTTTATTTCGTCTATTTTAATTACAAAAGGCGCGTATTTAAGTCTGTTGCCCACCATCTCGGTAACGTTGTCTGAGTGTGCTATTACTTCGTCGGGATTATTGCCTGCTAAAAGCCTTTTGTACATGCGGTAATCGCCCCATTCTATGTAATACACCTCGCCGGGTAGTATTTTTTTGTCGTGAATTACTTTTAAGGCAACCCAACACCCATTCTCAAGGTATGGATACATGGAATGCCCCCAAACAGGTAAGGCGAAATCACAATCTTCTATGCCGGGGAAATTCATCCGGCCTACTGCCTGCTTATCGTTTATATCGTTATAAACTTCTACGCCCGAGGCCGTAGCAATAACTTCAAACATCGGTATCCCCTGACCCATTGAATAAACAGAGGGAACCTCGGCAGGCTTGCCTTGATCCATATAATCTTTAAAACGTTCTTTAAATATTCTGAATTTTTCAGGATCTATGTTCTGCCGGCTCTTAATTATTTCTGTGATGGAACTTGCAGAATTAAATCCGAGTATCTCCGCTAATTGGGCATTGCCCGTAAAGGCCCTACCTTTTAACTGGTTATATAAAATGATAAACTCCAATGTTTCAGGCCGTACGGTTTTTATCTTGCTTGGCTTGTCGGTAGCGTCCATAATTGTTGATAATTTTCTTAAAAACTTCTTTAAATTAAAGATTATTCTTTATATATTTGTATTTCAATGCAACAATATTAATATTTATATTTAAATAATCCAAATTAAAATACAGAAAATAAAGAATTTATGAATTTACCACCTTAAAATCCGCCAGACTTTGCTGTAAACTACCGAGTAAAACTTTAATATACTACCATGTACCTTATCTATTCTGCATTACGACACCCGGTACTACCTGATACCGATGAGTTAACTAACCAACACGAAAAGCATCTGCGCTATAGGGCTTATAAGACCGTGTGCGAAAAGTACCGCGACGAAATAGCGGCCATACAAAAGTACTTCCCAAATTGGAAGCCGCGCTTTGACCAGTAATAAACAAAACCAACAACCAGCCCCCGCTTATAGGGGCCCAATTATTAAAAAATGATAAAGATCTCGCAAAAAACAAAAGACGCGATATGGTGGATGATCATATCCGTAGATTACGACTACAGCCGGATCAGCATAGCTGACCATGAAATTAGTGACGACGCATTAACCCTTTGGCTGGAGGACAAACACGACTTTAAAAATACGCTGGAAGAGTGCCTGGAATTGGTGCTGCCGGTAAAGCAGTTGGCCAAAGTAATACGGGCCGAAGGCATGAACAGCTATGAGGGAACTAAGATGCACCCGCGCAAAGGATTCATTTACAAAACGCGCATAGAAATAAACGAGCCCGTGCGCTGGTATAAAGAGGACGCATCGTTAACTGAACAACAATGGGCACGGGAGGCGGTTGTTAAAACATTGCTTACCCAACTTGTAGAGAACGAAGTTGCCGATACGGCAATTAAATATGCTATTTAGCATATAAAACATAATACAATTTTTTGTATATTTGTATCTCTCTGCAAACGCAATGTTATTTCTTATTTTGAACGGAGATCGAAAGTTCCGGTTGTTTTGTAATACGAAGAAGGTTTTCCTTGCCTGGAAAGTATCGTATAAAATGTTCCTTTAGTAAGCGTACTGTCCTGCTGAAACTTGATAAGGTTGATCTTACCCATATCGCGCGCGGGTATGTATTTAGATAATGTGTACTGTACAGCCGGCTGATCATCATCACTGAACAATAACTGGGTCCCCGCAATTGCAGAATTTGTATCAGCCCTGGCTATGCCTGCTGAACTTATGCCGAAACTAACTGTATGTGCCTTGTTAATAGCAGTAATGCCAAAATATTTGCTGCTATCCAGATCAACACTTACAAAAGCGATCGAGTCCTCGGCGGCATCAAAAATATAGGTTGAATCTTCAACAGTTATTTTTAACTGGCCGTTAACAGCCAAAAAAGTACCGGGCGCATTAATATCTATAGCTGTGCTGATGGAATCGCTTTTAGAAATGGCTTTTAAGTCAACAGGCTTTTCATCCTCTTTTTGGCAAGCCGAGAACGCGGCCAAAAGAAGAAAGAGAAAAACGATGTTTTTAAAAACTTTCATAGGCTAAGCCGCAGATAACAAATATAATATATAAAGTTATTTGCAAGTGTAATTTTAACACATTTTAATGCTGAAATTTAAAAATAAATTACCAAACATTTTAAAATGCTAAATATTTTAGTTATATTTGTATCACTACTATGCCATTCGGCACTTAAATCATAATGAAAAACTTTAAAAAAATATTTAAGAACAAGGGAGAGCTATGCGCTTTGATAGAGCAATATTTTAAAGATATAGCGGGAGAATATCGCGTGGAAACAAAAGTTGCGAAGAAGGCTGATGAAGAACCCGTTACACAAAAAATATGCATTCGTGAAGCCGAGCCCGCCACAATTGCCTCGCTGGTATTCCATTTAGGTTTTAACAGTCGCGAAGAGTTTGATGTCCTGGAAAAAAAGGGAAGATACTCGGCAATATTAAAGCGGGCCCGCCTGCAGGTTGAAGCCGCCTATGAAAAAAGGTTGCTTCAGCCATCACCAAGCGGTGCCATGTTCGCTTTAAAAAATATGGGCTGGAATGAAAAGGCGGATACAGAAAAACCCACCACCAACATTGCAACAAAGCTTACCATAAATCTTGTTGAAACCGGCCCGAAGCCTGTATCAAATGAAGGTGATGTTCTACTGGACTAACACCCTGCCATTATAAATCTTGTTGATTATGAATACTACAGCAGAAGCATCTGTGCTGTTTAAGCACAACTATGCATCAACCGCTCATGTGGTTGTTAACCAGGGGGGCTCCAGTTCGGGTAAAACATATGCTATTTTACAGGTTTTGTTTTGCAGAGCCTGCAAGGGCGAAAAACAGGTTATTACCGTTGCTGCGCAGGATATACCTAATTTAAAAGCCGGTGCCCTGCGCGATGCGTTGAACATTTTTAACGCATCCGAAGAGTTAAAAAGCGCTGTAAAAAGTTTTAATAAAACCGACAGGATATTTGAGTTTCATAATGGCAGTTTAATTGAGTTCAAAGGCTACGGAGATAGTCAGGATGCGAAGAGTGGCAAGCGTGATTACCTGTTTATTAACGAAGCTAATGGTGTTGCCTGGACGATTTACGCTGAACTAGCGCTGCGCACGAGGAAACAGATATTTATAGATTATAACCCCAATACTGCTTTTTGGGTTCACGATAGCGTATTAGGTAGAAAGGGGGTTGAACTCATCATATCCGACCATAGGCACAATCCATTTGTGGATGACCTGACACGAGAGAAGATCGAATCGATTAAAGATGATGATTATGAACAATGGAAAGTGTATGCCCGGGGTTTAACCGGTAAAATAAGCGGACTGGTGTTAACCAACTGGCTTTTGTGCGACGGTATTCCGCCGGGTTCCAGGCTTGTAGCGGTGGGATTAGATTTTGGCTTTACCAACGACGAAACAGGTTGCCTGGTGGTTTACCAAAGCGCAGGAGCACTGTGGATAAACGAGCTGTTGTACGAGACCAGGCTGACCAATATGGACATTTCAAAACGGCTTGCAGAAGCCGGCATAAGTAAGCATACAGAAATTATTGCCGACAGTGCCGAACCAAAATCTATAGAAGAACTAAGGCGATTGGGCTGGCGGGTAAGCGGTGCCAAAAAAGGACCGGATAGTATTAAGCACTCAATAGATCTGCTTAAGCGCTATAAACTAAATATTACCCGCAACAGTGTTAACCTGCGAAAGGAGTTGGAACGCTACAAGTGGCGCACTGATCTATCCGGCAAAGCACTTAACGAACCCATTGACCGATGGAACCATTTGATAGATCCACTACGTTACGTAGCGCTTAATAAGTTAATGGAAAGCCGAACGTCGGCACCCAGATCGCGACTGCCGCATAAAGCGGACTCCTTCAGCAACAACACACTTAACGAATTTTTACTTTTATGATAGAAAAAACCTTAAAAACTATTGGGGGCCAAATCAATATCAAAATACCCTCGCTTTTAAATGAACTTACGCTCGGTAAGCTAATGGCCCTGCAGGATAAATCTGATCTGAGCGATCTGGACGCCATCAGCATACTATCGGGCGTGGCTATTGACGAACTGCAAAACATTAAAAATGCTGAAGATCTGCATGTATTTGGCGAGGCGGTACTATCATTGTCAACGCAGATAAGCTACCTGTACAATAGTGATGAGATCCCTAAAAAGGTGACCTTTTATCATGGCAAAAGTCCGGTAGAAATCAAGGTTATTAATAATCTGTCTGTTGAGCCTGCGGGTGCTTTTTTAGCATCGCGAGACGTAATAGCAACTGAAATAAATGAACATATAAAGGCTCATGGCGAGGAAGATTGGCAGCAGCGTTTCAATCCATCGTTAAAAGCATGCCGCCAAATACTGGCCCATTACTTTTATTGCCGCGTAACCGGCGAGCGGTATAACGAATACAAAATAGAGGCTTTTTATGATGTTATAAAACAACTACGGGTAACGGAGGCGCTGCCCATCGCGAAATATTTTTTTATGAGCTATCCGAACTCATCGAAGGAGAAAACAAGCTTCTGGCGTCGGCTCCTACCCTTCTGGAAAAAAAGGCAGGCATACAAAGTTTTGAGCGTTTCAGATATATCAACACCATTAACGCACTTGCCGGCGGCGATGTAACTAAATGGGACGATATTATGAATACGCCTTACGAACGCGTGCTTACCAAACTTTTGCTAAACAAAACGGAAGCAGAATATCAACGTAAATATTCAGAACTGTTACACGCTCAACACTAGGTTTCCGGACCAATAACTATTCACCAATCAACTAATCACTAATTGACCAACAATGCCCATACGCAACCAAATAGAAGCCATTGTGCAAACATTAACGGATAGTCCGGCGTTTGCATACGGCACCGTGAACGAGCTGAACACGCTTGCGGATGATATTACCTCATTCCCTTGTGTGTTTATGTACCCAGTGCAGCCCATAGAGCTATCGCCGCATGTTAACGGATCAGTAAACAACACGTTTACCCTCAATCTTGAATTTCTGTTTAAAACCGAATTTGACCAGTACACCGCCGACAATGAAACCTATGTAAGCCAGGCGCTTAAGCTGGCCAACCAGTTTATTGTGAAGGCTTCAACTTATCGCGTAACCGACGGGCGGTACTTTAAGATAAAGGCCGGCACAAAGGCCAAATGTGTCCCTGTTTACAACAAATTTGACGCTAACACTTCGGGTGTGGCTCTCACTATTGCGCTAAACGCTATGTACTTCGACAACTACTAATCAAAAACTAAATGGCAATTATAGCTAATATATATCTGGATGAACACTCAAGCGGCGGCGGCTTTACCCGTTGGGCCGATGTTTACATAAACCTTTTTGATTCTGCTACCTACGCTCCTGTTAATGGCGATAACCGTGTTGTAACCTATCAGCTTACCGAGTTTTCTGACGGTACGGAACATTACAGTACCCATACGGCTACCATCGCCGGGCAATCGCAATTGATAGACCCCGGTGTACCAACCTTTGTAAGCGATTATGATGAGTTTGGAAATCTGATAACCACTTATTATCGCTCTTACCTGTTTATAAGCATAAGCGACGCGCCTGATCCATCACCGCCCGTAAATGCCTGCGATTTGGAGATCGTTAATATTCAGGTTGACAAATTTGAGACCGCGCCGGGAGCGGCGGATGCACAGATAACCGTTAACGCCACATCAAGTTATTTGCCTATACTTTATAGCCTTGATAACGTAATATTTCAATCGTCAAACGTTTTTGCCGGCATAAGCGGAGGTTTAAAAACCGTATTTGTTACTGATGCTAACACACTTGGCTGCGCTGTTAGTCAAAACGTAATGGTGCGTACTCTTAATAGCTTACTGGTAAAAGACCCGTCGGTTACAGTAGCCGGAAATGTTAGCCGGTGGAACGCGGCCTTCAATCCGGTGGTTTTTACCTACCAGCGGCGGGATTTTGAGGTATATGCTGTTGGTTTGGATAGCGCGACCAATAAAGCCAAATTGCTTATCAACTCGCCCACCAATAAATTATCAAAAGGCGATAAGGTATATGTAAATGCAGGGAGTTACAAGGGCGTTTTTGATGTGGAAAGCGGTTCAGACTACAGCACGTTGGTTATTGATGCACCTTTTACATCGACAGCTACGGGTTTTATCAACATCAATAAACTGCGGCCCTACTATACTCTCAAAACAAAACTAGTTTACCATGATCCGGTTACCGGTCAGCAGCAGACGATAGAATCAACCAACCGGCCTGATAACACCGGTTTGGTTAAGGCTGATATCTCTAATTTTCTGCAAAGCCTGGTGAGCCCTAAAGACGACAGTGATTTTACAAAAATCAACTTTAGGGATAGTAATTTGAGCGCCAGCTATCGGATCAGTTTTGCGCAGCAATGGGATGATGAAAACGGCAAAGAGCAAATATCCGACTACATAGAAATTGCCGATACCTATTTTGTGCTATACGCCGCAAAGCAATTGGGGCAGCGTTACGGTGGCAATCTGGCGGCTTATGTGCCGTTTAAAACCGTAACAAGTGGTGCGCAACCGGCAGCATGGATAACAGATTTTGCGGAACCCGCCTACTCCAATGGTTACCCTTTTGACATTGGTTTTATTTATAGCGAAGACCTATTAGGGTTAGATCTATACTGCGAACTAACGCTGTTGGATATTAACCGCAACCTATTAGCCGGGGGTATCGAGGCAATAGCATTGCTGAACGAAGATGAGTCCTGGTTGCTTAATCAGGGTGGTAATAGGTATGTAATTGCTAACCAAACAATTTCTGTAAACCCGCTTGCGGAACAATTGGGGTTGAACAGGTTGCTTATTAACAGCAGTTTCCCACCGCAAGCCTATTACTTTACGCTCACCATTAAATATGATGAGGGGGATGTAAGCCATGCGGTTACCCAAACCCAAACTGCGCGCATTGATGATGCTATTGACGACAACTCAGTTTATCTGCGCTGGATAGGCTTAAGTGGATCATGGAACTACTATCGTTTTGCTTACAACCAGGAAGTGTCATTAGATGTGCAAAACGCCGTCATCATTAAAAACTACGTTAACGATTGGGAGACCCAGGAAAGTATTGAGGAGGTGATCAGCAAATCAGCCGGGCAAAAAATGAAAGTGATGGCCGAGGATCTTTGTGTAAATGACATTAAAGGCCTGCAGTCTATTAAATACTCGCCTAAAGTGCAGATGCTGGTAAACAAAAACCCGGTTAAATGGCAAACGGTGGTGCTTAACACAGCCACGTTCAGCGAATACGAAACGCGTAACGGGCAGGCACCTTTCAGCGTGACATTTAATTTGCCGGCAATTAATATACAAACGCAGTAATTTTTAGTATCGAGTAGCTAGTATCTAGTAGTAAGATTTATTAACTCAGGATACTAGCAATGCTCCTGCTTAAACTACTTGATACTTGATACTAACTACTTGATACTTCAAATGAACCAACTACAACTCTATATAAACGACCAATTGGCTGATCTGAGCGATGACAGTCCTATTGCGCTTACCTTCCAGATCAATAACCTGGCCGAGGTTAAGAACCAGCAGGGCAACACGTCTAACCAGTTTAAACTGCCGCTTACGCAGCACAACAGGCGCATACTGGGTTTTCCGGATGATGTGGCTTTATGTTCTGAGGCGCCTTACAAAAAATATCCGGCCAAACTGGTGCAGAATGGTCTGGAGATCATCCCCTACGGTGTAGCCGAATTGAATGGCATTGACAACGATGCGGCCAGCCTCACCGTACTATCAGGCAATGTCGATTTTTTTGACGCTATTGATGGCAAACTGTATGACATGGGCAAAACATTTATTCCATTTGAGCATAAATGGAACGTTGAAAATGTTGCGTTATCCCAAAGTCGTACTTCGGGGTGGATCTACCCGGTGATTGATTATGGTAATTTGCCAAGTCACCCAAACGCTATTAATGTAAACTTTTTAAGGCCGGGATTCTTTATTAAAACAGCCATTGATGAAATTGTTAAAGCCACCGGTTACAAAGCAAGCGGGTCATTGCTTGATGACCCTTTATACCCAAAACTCATTGCTCAATTTAGCAATGACACCTTTGAACACGGTACCGATTATCAAAATACTGAGGTGACGCAAAACCCACATGCCTGCACCGTTAAAACGCATGCCGATCAAAACTTTGGCAACAATAATGCTTACGTAGGTAGACTCCCGTTTTACAACCAATTTGAAGACAAGAACCATTTATGGCAAAATGATACCCAATATTACCGTGCACCCGCCAGTATTTCGGCATCGATAACGCTTGAGTTCTCAGTGGAAATTGTTGGCGAATTAAGCAAAAACAAACAGGGCGAGCATTTTGGCATTGTCCTTCGTTTAAGGAAACAGCTTACTTCGGGTTATTGGGAGGCACTAAACGATATTACTATTGATCTGAGCAGCAATACGCAACATATATCAGGGAATTTTTATAAACGTGTAGCCAACAACGTCAAACTATCCTATGATCTGGATCTGGCACCCGGAGAAGGCGTCTATGTAGAATATCACGTTAATCACAATAAACACGGCGTTATTACTATAAAAAAGGAAAGTTCGCTCACCATCACTACCAAACGCCAAAAGGTGCTTTACGGACATCACGTGCAATGTGAACGCATCTTCCCGGATATAACGGCAAAAGATCTGTTGAAAGATACCCTGCAACGCTTTGGTATAATTTGCCAAACGGATAATGCCAAACGAACCGTATCATTCAATTCCTTTCGGGATATTGTAAATAACATTCCACTGGCTAAAAACTGGTCGGGTAAGTGTTTAGACCAGGGTAAGTCTATTAGCTTTCAATTAGGTGGCTACGCACAAGAAAATAAGTTGAAATATAAAGAGGACGATGCTGTATTACCCAGCGGCTTTGCGGATGCTGTTATTAAGGTTGCTGATGCTATTTTACCCGCTTCGGCAGATCTGTTTGAAAGTCAGTTTGCCCCTACCCTTAACATCCCGTACTCAAACAGCAGTACAGCGCAGATCAAGATGATAGATGAGGACAGCAGCGACTTTAGCACCGGCGTTACACCAAGAATTTTGATTGACCGCAAGCTGCCTTTGGAAGGCGGTAAAACCGTAACCTTTACTGATGGGTCAGGCAATAGCAAGGTAGTTAACGACTATATAAGCATCCCCTACTTTTATAACCCGGCTGCGCCAAAACTTAATGAAGACTATGGTTACGCAAGCCTTAAATTTGACGACTTGCGCAAACGCTACTACCCCGAACTGGAAAAAATACTAAAGCATACCAAAAAATTAGTACGGTATTTTCTATTAAGCCCGCGCGATATTTTAGAACTTGATTTGCTTATTCCCGTTTACCTGGAGCAAGACAGCGCCTATTATTACATTAATAAAATTGATGCCTGGCGCAAGGGGCAGGCTACTAAGGTGGAGTTGGTGAAGTTGGGGTGATAAATAAAAAGAAGCCGTTACGCAGAAACAGATAAACTTAAAGGAATACATCGTAATACAAGCTTTTAAGAATCAAAAGCGCCTTGCTGGCAGTTTTACATTTGGCTCAATATAAAAGAAAATAACGTATCCGTTTGAATCACCTGGAGTGACAATTGATATAATGTCCTCTCTTTGAATACCATAGTCGTCGACAAACTTCGTTAAGTCATCATCGAATGAAAAAATTGCTGACTTTAAGACTTTCATGATGGTGTTTTAAAAATTAAACTTTCCTAAAAAAATAAACAATATTGAATAAAATCACAGAAGAATCTGCCAAAATTTTAGATTTTACTATAAGATTTAAAGACATGGCGCTTTGTCGAAGGTGTGCATTTTTAGTTAATTACATATAAGGTGTTACCTGGAGACATTAACCCCAAAAACCTTTTTTTTCTTTTTCCGGCTCCGGCTCGCCGTAATAAAATAGCGTGTATTCAGACAAACTACCCTGTCCGTCACAGGTAATAGTTATTATATCTTCTCTGGCGATTTTATTGTCAGTAGCAAATATGATCAGCAACTTTCTACTCATGGAACTCTCGAACTTTAAAACTTTCATAGGGCTTATTACAAATTTAAATCTTTAACAAATGGCAGATAATAATAATGATATTTCTATTAATATAGAAATTAATACCAACGGGCAGCAGCAACTTAATCAATATAAAACCGCTTTCGACGGATTAAGGACTTCTATAAACAACCTATCTAACCCAATAAACAAGCTTAATGGAGAAATATCCAAACTTTCAACTGCGAGTAATGATCTCGGTTCAAAAAACGACTTTATAAGTGATTCAGCAATTAAAGTTGCTGACAACTTCAGAGCATTAGAGCAAATTTTTAAAGCAGTAAAAAATGGCATGACATTGCTAAAAGCTGGCACATTGTCTTTATCAGCTGCTTTAACAGGTGGCCTATCTATCCTATTAACTTTTGCCCCTGAGATCATCAGCCTCGTTTCCTCCTTTTTCAAAGGCAAGGAAGCTGTTGCCCAAATGACAGACAAACTGAAAGGCTTTAACGAGATAATGAAGGCCGCCGGTAGCGATGCAGCAACTCAAACCGCAAAACTTAATTTACTCTACAAATCGGCGACGGATGTGAAAAAATCTGATGACGAGAGGGCAGAGAGTATAAGACTTTTGAAAAAGGAGTTTCCAGGTTACTTTGAACACCTAAGCACCGAGGACTTTAAAAATGGCAAAGCAAATGCCACATACTTAACCCTTACAAACTCGATAATTGCAAATGCAAGAGCAAAGGCCGCGCTGAATAAAATTACCGA
This sequence comes from uncultured Mucilaginibacter sp., assembly GCF_946479965.1. The sequence goes on from NZ_CAMLHX010000078.1 coordinate 12,806, forward strand.
AGAATCGGCTAAAATTTTAGACGCCGAGTATAAAATACAGAAGATAAAGAACGCCCATGCCCAGGAACAACAAATCCTGGATAATAAGAAAAAAGATCTCCAGGAAAAGACAAAAGGAGGTGGCGGCCACAGAATGGGCGTTTTATGGCAGGTGGATGAAGAGAAAAAGAAAAGCGACGAAAGGGCCCAAAAAAGTTTAGCAGAAGCGCAAAAGATAATTGATGATACCAACAAATTAATCACCGGCTATACTAAGTTGGGCGGCGGCGCTAATAAAATTGCCGGCATAATGAGTTCTGGAAATACGGGTGCTGATACATCAGTATCGCTTAATGTTGATAGTGGCAGTAAACGTGTACGAAAAACGGCAAAACCCGCACCACTCGTAGATGCTAAACGCGAACCGTCCATTGAACTTGAATTTAACACCGGCAAGTTTGTTAAAGATTCCCTGGACCAAAGTGTGCAGCAATCGTTAGATGCGAAAAGTAATGCAATAGTTAAAAACGTACAACTCACACATCAGCGCGTTTCAGACCTTGACGCCGAAGCTGCAAAAAAACGTATAGCCTTAGAAGAGGGGCTCACAAAAGCCAAAATAAACTTCGGCGAAAAGTTTGTTGATGCTGCTTTAAAAAACAGCAAAAAAGATTCTGCCATTTATAAAGCGGCTTTCCTGGCAAAAAAAGCAACGTCTATTGCTGATACGGTTATCAGTACCAAACGCGCGGTAATGGAATCTTTCAAGGCTTATTCAGGGATACCCTTTATAGGGCAGGCATTAGGTATAGCGCAAGCGGTATTTATGGGCGCACAGGGCGCAATGTCAATAGCCGAAATTGCAAAACAAAAACCCGGCTTTGCAGGCGGCGGACAGTTTCGGTCTGATGGCAAGGGCGCTCTCTTGCCAGGCTACAGTAGTGTTGATAATACCAATGCGTATTTGCGCTCAGGCGAAGCTGTTGTAGTATCAGAAGCTATGCGCAACCCCTGGGCACGTAACCTTGTAAGCGCCATCAACGTGGCACATGGTGGGCGAGATTTTTCTATAGCTAATCAGGGCCGGGGGTATGCCATTGGCGGAATCTTCACAGATGGGGGTAACTCTAACAGGTACTACAGTCAGCCATTAAACGACCAGAAGGACCTGGCCAATACCATAGCCTACCAAATGATCAATAACTTCCCTCCTGTTTATGTGGATGTGAAGGACATTAACACGCAGCAAAATATATTGGCGCGCACGGTGGATAGGGTTAATCTATAGTAGCGAGTATATAGTATCAAGTAGCTAGACTCATGTCGCTTGATAAATACCTGTTACTTATTACCTAAAACAAAGCGGTATAACTATCAAGTAGTTAGGCTAACAAATACTTGATACCTGATACTAATTACTTGATACTAACTTATGAACATAAAAACAGCCAACGCCCTGTTTGATGAGGGTATATTTTCTGAAATGTATAAAGCCGGTTTTATCACGGCAAAAGTATTTACCTATCGCGAGATCTATTTATGGGTGCAAGCACAAATGCAGATCCGCGGTATTACTAAAAACCAGGCTGTGCTTGAGGCTGAAGTGAAATTTAACAAGGATGAACGCACCATCTGGAGGGCTTTAAATAGTTTTTGCGATGGTGACAAAATAGTGTCACCATTTGGTAAAAATAATATTGCGACCTTTGATATATGCCAATAGGCATAAAAAGCAATTTAAATAAAGGTGTCATGCTGAGCCTCTCGAAGCATGCGGGCAAAGGCCTTTACGGCGTCCTTCGACAAGCTCAGGATGACAGCCCGCCGCTCAGTTAAGTACTGACAAAACAGTGTCACCA
>NZ_CAMLHX010000079.1 GCF_946479965.1 uncultured Mucilaginibacter sp.
GAGATCTACACTCTTTCCCTACACGACGCTCTTCCGATCTAATATTTCGAAACGTGGCCGCGACTTTATTTTGTCCTTCGTGATGCTTTACGATGTTCAACTCGTGCGAATAATGATCGTCATAAGCCTTTACAACCTCATTGGTCATGGCCGAGAGCATAACCGACCAGTTAAGCAGCTTTTGCCCTTGCGCTATGTTAACCATACCAATACCCGTCATGGCAGACGTGCCGTTAATTGTCGCCAAACCTTCGCGAACCCGGATACTTAATGGTTTTATGCCGAGCTTGTTAAAGACGCCAAGGGTGGCTTGCATTTCACCCTGATAAACAACTTCGCCCTCACCTATCAGTACCAAGCCCAAATGTGCCAGTTGAACCAGATCTCCACTTGCGCCTACCCCTCCATGTTCAAAGATGACCGGTGAGATATCGTGATTTATAAGTTGCTTAAGAAGATCGATAATATCGGGATGAACACCGGAATACCCCTGAATAAGGCTGTTTAAGCGGGCGATCATTAATGCTTTTATAAAAACAGGCGATAAAAGCGCCCCGCTGCCAGAGCTATGGCTACGGATAAGATTATACTGCAACTGCAATAAATTCTCCTCGCTTACCTTATACTGAGCCATCGGCCCAAAGCCGGTATTGATACCGTATATTAATTTATTGGATGAGAAACTTTGCAAAAACTGAAAGTTCTCCTCCACATTTTTGATTGCCGCTGCGTCTAACTCAATCTCTTGGTTATTAAATATTATTTCAGAAAAATCTTTAAGTGTGAGTTTGCTTTGTCCAATTAGTACCATGGGCAAATTGTAGTGTTTTTAATTTAATTGGTAAATGTATAAATATATAGCCGGTTAAAGCCAATTTAACCGCTTAATACAAACCAATGATGCAAAATATTATGATGCATAAAAGTACCCGCATGCGTAAAACCGGTTTTAATCAACACATTTTTTGACGCAGCATTTTCTGCATTCGCCATAGCATAAATTGGTTTTAAGTTTAATATTTCCAGGCCATATTTTAAGCAAGCAGTTGCACCTTCAGTTGCATAACCCTTTCCCCAATAACGTGGCAACATTCTATAACCCAGGTCGTAGTAACCGGATTGGCCGTTTATTGTTTCGGATATGAATTTAAATCCGGTCCATCCCATAAAATTTCCGCTTTCTTTTTCAGTCATAGCCCAACGACCAATACCGTTATCCAAATACTGCTGCCTGATAAAAGCTATTATTTTTTCACTTTCGCCAATTGATTTTACAAGATCATTTCCTAAATATCTATGAACCTCCGCATCCGAGTCGATTTCAAACATACCCTTCAAATCATTAGAAGTTATTTCTCGTATAATTAGTCGGGAAGTCTCTATTATCGTCTGCATATCCTGTATCTTATGAGGAATTACCGCCGGTCAATAAACTTCACGGGCTTACGTACAGACTCAGGAAATTGCATTTTTTGCATTTGCTCAACCCCAATATAATTTACATGCGGGCTAACCCGTAACCGTGCCTGTAAATAAGCCCGTATGCGATTGTCGCAAGCTTTACTCTCATCTATAGGAAGCAAGTGCAATAAAACCTCGTCCATGCCTATATCATTTGAATAAACTTCAACCACATAATCTAGCACCTCCTCCATTTCATTCAAGAGATCAAACATAGCAGGTGGATACAAGGTGGTGCCTTTGAATTTGATCATTTGTTTTTTGCGACCGATTATTGGCGATAGTCGTATACTTGGTCTGCCACAACCGCAGGGAACTTCATCATACATGCAAATATCACCCGTTTTATACCTTAACAAAGGCATTCCCTCGACTCTCAAAGTAGTTATGGTTAACTCGCCAGGGGTAAGGGGCGGCACGGGTTGGTTGTCATCATCAAGCAGTTCGGCTATCAACAGATCAGGCTGTAAATGGCCTCCTCTGCCCTGCCCGCATTCGGTAAAAGCTGTTTGCATTTCTGTTGATGCATAAGTAGAATACAATTGGATATTCCAACTTTCAGTTATCTTCTTTCCGAGGATATTGAGTGAATAATCGCTATTTCGGATATTTTCGCCGATACAGATTGCTTTCTTTACCGATGTTCCATTCAAGTCAATATTATTGTCTTTTGCAAACTGTATAAGCTTTAAAATAAAGGAAGGCACTGCTACTATTGCCGTTGGCTTCAAACGTTGTATGGTTTCCAACTGCAACGCGGGTACACCCGGGCCTAATCTGATAATACCGGCGCCCAACTTACGTAAACCTGAATAGTAAGCTATCCCAGCCATAAATTGCCTGTCCAGTGTTAGCATTAACTGGTAAATATCGTTAGATGTACCATCTGCACATACAAAAGAATTATATTCATTAAGCGTTAATCTGGTCAGATCGTTATCTGTGAGGGCGATGGTAACCGGGCTACCTAAAGTTCCGGATGTGGAGGCGTATTCAATTACCTGGTGTTTAGCCACACATAAAAAATCGCCATTGCGTTTCTGCAGGTCTTCCTTGCTTGTTACCGGTAAAAAGGTAAGATCGTCCAGCGTTTTTATAGCTGAAATATCGATTCCATTGCTGCTAAACAGTTCGTGGTAAAATGGCGAATGCTCATTAATATAAGCTAACAATTGCTGTAGGCCATGCTCCTGTTGTTGTTTTATTTTATCGGCTGCTAACTGAATACTCATATTATTTCTGGAGGATAACAAATGCCAGAGAAATTGTTTTAGTGTGCTATCTAAAAAAAGATAAATTTTGCGCTAATATATCCATAAAAGCAATTTTATTTGTTTCTCAACAAAAAAGCCGGTTACAAAATAACCGGCTTCTCTTATTCTAAAAATGTAGAACTTATGCTGACATTAACAAATTACTTAGAAATGCAGAGTTGTTAACGGCTTTTATAATTTCATTCCCAGGCAAAATCTCGTCATAATCGCGGTGATTGTGATCAAATACTATAGTATTTTCTGTAGCAACGACAAATGTTGACAACAACGGAACGTTAAGATCTATCCCTGCAAACCAGTTCCATATAGGGTCGTTTTCAGAATACACGCCCAGTTGTTCGGCGATACCGTTGTTTTTATCAAAATAAAAAGTTAAAGAAAGATTGCTCCTAAAAGCCATTTCTACCAATTCTTCGCTAAAACCTTCAGCACTAATTATAATCAAACTACCACCGTTAGCTTTAACTTCTTTGTGCAAATTACTTAACTGTTTAAGATATTCTGCCCCTTTTCCATTCCAATATTTTGAGTAAAAACTAATAACTAATGGCTGCCCGTACAATTGCTTAGTAGCAACAAACGTATCATCCGGTACACCGTTTAAAAAGTTTTGCCAGCGCGAATAAGAAAAATCAAATGCCAACCGTGAAATTGCATCGCCCGTTTTAACCGGTTTCAACGATTGATAATTTTTATAAGAAAGATCTCTGTCTATGCTTGCTTCTAAGAGATCGAATGAAGGATATTTTATGGTGGCTGTAGTTGTCATTGTATTAGAAATAAAATTGAAAAATGATTGCGCTTAAACTTGTCTGAGTAACTCAGATTTACATTCGGCTACAACAATTACATAACCCATAGGTCTCCCAATAAGCTCTAACAGCTTTATTTAGTTGGTTATAAATTGAGTTATTCATCTTTTTACTATTTCTTGTCTTTTATTAACAAAGCAAATATACTACTAAGTAGGTATACTTTATATAATTTTTCTTAAAAACCTGTCATTTTCTATGCATCCGTTGTCTTAATTCATTAAATTACTTTTATTTGTTTGATAATCAATTGATTATGACAAGTCAATGGATTGTAACAGTTTAGTAAATAATATCTATAAAACTTTGATGAGGGGTTTATATTGGTATTATTATCTACTATTTTATGCTAATAGCCTGTAATGGTGCATATTTGTATAAAAATGTTTAAATGCAGATCAACGTACTTGCTTTTGGTATAGCGAAGGAAATATTCAAAGGTTCGACAACGGTTGCCGAATTGCCAAATGATGCCACGGTTTCAAATTTGAGGTATGTACTGGAGCAAAGTTTTCCTAAGTTGAAACAATTGTCTACTTACATGATAGCTGTAAATAACGAGTATGCGTTGGATTGTGACACGATTCACGAACGTGACGAAATAGCTATCATCCCTCCTGTCAGCGGCGGTTAAGTATATGAATACTAATATTAAAATATCGCCATCAACGCTAAATGTACAAGAATGTGCAGAATGGGTAATGTCTCCGGATTCTGGAGGTATTGATCTTTTTATCGGCACCGTTCGTAACGCTACCAAGGGTAAGGCAGTCACCCGGCTTGAGTTTGAGGCTTACGAAACTATGGCATTACGTGAAATGGAAAGGATTGCGGCAAAGGCCATAGAAAAATGGCCTGTTCAAAAAATATTAATTCATCACCGCACCGGCGTTTTACAAATTGGTGAAATACCGGTAATTATTGCGGTAGCTGCCGCCCATCGCGCAGCCGCTTTTGATGCCTGCCGATACATTATTGATACCCTAAAAGAAACCGTCCCAATCTGGAAAAAAGAGATTTTTGACGATGGAGAGGTCTGGGTTGCAGCCCACCCATAATAATCGACTAAATATTTAGTTTTTTCCGAATTTTTCTTTTCTTTTGTGTTAGATAAACCTTTCTACACCTCAGTTACCATGATTATGTGTCGCAAAAAGCTTCAGTTGCTTGCTACTATAATACTGCTTCAAACCGGGCTTTATTTAAAAAGTAATGCTCAAAAAATAACGGACCCTGTTTTAAAGAATCTGGTTAAAGCTATTGTCAACGCTAATGCCATGAAGCCTGTCGAAAAGCTATATGTACAAACTGATAAGCCTTATTATACGGTTGGCGACACAATCCGATTAAAGGCTTATCTATTGAATGCTGATTATTTTACAGGATCAGCCAGAAGTGGGTTGCTGTACGTAGAATTAGACGACCAGAACGGTAAAATGGCAAAACGAGTGTTATTTCCTGTTGTTGAAGGCCTTTCATGGGGCGACATTGCGTTAGATAGTACCGAGATACCCAAAGGAAATTATACTTTGCATGCTTATACCAACTGGATGCGCAACTTTGGTGAGGATTATATTTTCAAAAAGAGCATCAGCATATCCCAATATGAAAACAATCCGTTGTTGGTTAATACAGCATTTAAGCAAGCTGATGATAAGGTAGAAGGCGAAATAAAATTGAGTTTACTCGATGGACGCATACAGGCATTTAAAGATGTTGATATGCGTATACTAAATGGCAAAAGGAGCTTGGCCAGAAATAGCCTTACAACGGGAATAGACGGCACCGCACGTTTTAGTTTTGCGTTGCCGTATGATGATGAGAAGGCCGCGCTGACTATTAAAGCCAAGGTAAAGGATAATCCGGAGTTTACTATACCTATAGCGCTTAACCGGCCCGAAGAAACTGATGTACAATTTATGCCGGAAGGCGGCACTTTGGTAACTGGTTTGACTACTGTGGTTGGGGTTAAGGCAATTAGCGAAGACGGCAAGGGAATAAACGTGAACGGTAAGTTACTTAACAGCAAGGGTCAGGAAATAGCCAGTATCAGTACACTTCGTAAAGGTATGGGTCGGTTTGTCTTTACACCAAAAATCGGTGAGACGTACACAGTAAAAATTGACGGTATAAGCAAGACCTATTCATTACCTGCTGTGGTTGCAGCTGGAACCGGCTTATCTGTCAGTTCAAATAAAGATTCGCTTATAGTTTCTGTTAACGGAACGGACATTACCGGCACTTATTACCTGATGGGCCAGGCCAGAAATGTAGTGTGCTACGTAGAGACTATCAACTTTGCAAATTTGGGTTTAATATCCAAATCAGTTGCAAAAAGCCTCTTCCCTACCGGAATCGTTCATTTCACTTTGCTGAATAGCAATTATATATCTTTGAATGAACGTATTACATTTGTTAATCATCACGATGAACTTAGTATTAAAGTTGATACTGAAAAACCGATATACGGCTTGCGTGATAGCATAGCCATAAGCCTAAAAGTAACCAATAAAACCGGCGAGCCTGTATCAGGCAGTTTTTCGATAGCGGTTACTGATGACAACCAGATAAAAACAAATAGCCTGGGAAGCAATATCCGCAACAATATGCTGTTAACCTCAGATTTGAAGGGCGAGGTAGAAGAGCCAGAGTATTATTTCAGCGGAAGCAAAGATCTTGAACTAGACAACCTGCTGCTTACACAGGGATGGGTTGGGTATGATTGGAAGGATGTGCTTTATCCAAAATATCCTTTGGGATACAAGCCCGAACCAGAATTTACCATAAGGGGAAAAGTGATTAATGCGTTTGGTAAACCGGTGGAAAAATCACCAGTGGTATTATTTGCAAGTCGCCCTTTGCTTATTGTTAGAGATACGCTAACAGATAATGCCGGAAAATTTTCCTTTTCAGATATATTCCCTGTTGATACGGCTATATTCAAAATACAGGCGCGGAACAAAAGGAACAAAGAGTTTAATGTGGGCATTGAAATGGACGTAGTAAAGCCGCCCGGGTTTAAATCAGCTATGCAGTTACAACCATGGTATGTAAATGCCGACACAACGCTGCTTGGTAGCTTGAAAATAAAAACACAAGAAAATGTTGCTCAATCACTTTACCGTGGCGAGGGCACTCAACTAAAAGAAGTTAAAATCAAAGCAAAAAAAGTAGTACCGGGTTCAAAAAACCTTAATGGCCCCGGTGAAGCGGATTTGATTCTTGATGAGGAGGAAATGAAAAAGGCGGATAAAAAAACCCTTACTGATCTGCTTCGTGAAAAGATTCCGGCTATAATGGAGCATGGATTATGGACTCCCTGCTTAGCAAGTTGTGGCGCAATCCGCTATGATTATACCCTAAATTTTAAAAGATTGCATTTTGTATTTGATGGTATGAACCTTAATCTTTTTGGAGGCATGGGCATGAGCAGGTACACTTTTATAAAAAGTTACCTGGATTATTATACAGCTGAGGACGTTACTGGCATTGAATTAATGTTCAATAGTAAATATGCGGGTGCCTACGTTCCAATCGGAGGTGAGTATGGTGTTGACGCTTATATAGAAATAACCACGCGTTCAAAGCAAGGGCCATTTATGAAAGTTACTCCAGGTACCTATTTATATAAAACTTTAGCCTTTACACTACCAAAACAGTTTTATCGGCCTAAATACACTATTGTTAATCGCGATAAAGCAATCGGGACTGATATGCGATCTACAATACATTGGGAGCCTAATCTAACAACTGATGTATTGGGTAATGCTAATTTTTCGTTTTACAGCGCGGATAAACCGGGTGGCTATACCATTATTATAGAGGGTGGCGATCTGAATGGACAGATAGGTTATGGCATAAGAAAAATAAAGATAAAATAGATTACACTTTTTCAAACCATGCCTTTAACCCACCGTCAAGGGAATATACTTTTGCATCGCGCCATTTCTGTCTGATAAGTTTTACAGTCTCCGCGCTTCGTTTCCCCGACGAGCAATAAAGAACTTTTATACGGGCATTTGTTAAATATTCAGCGTGTTCATCAATTTCATCTGCTTCAAAGTGAACTCCACCTATATTTATAGCATCACGTTCCTGGTCGGTACGTATATCCACCAATTCCAGGGTGTCCTCTGCTAACCCCGCCTTAACTTCCTCTACTGTCATTACAGGAATCATAACAGTTTCGGTGAGACTTGTAATGTGAATTTGTGTATTGTGGCCTATTTTAATAGAGCGACTTTGCAATGTGGCTGCATCAAACACAAGCACCTTTCCTACCAACAATTCGCCTGTTTGCGTAATATACTTGATGGCTTCGTTGGCCTGAATACAACCAATAATTCCCGCCAGCGTGGGAATAACTCCACCGTCAGCGCAGTTGGGTATCAAACTTGCGTTAACCTGCGGAAAAAGGTCGCGGTAATTGGGCGACATCGTTCCATCTGTATTTTTTACGTTCCATACCGCAGCTTGCCCTTCATATTGATAAATGGCTCCATAAACTACTGGCTTTCCTGAAATCACACCCGCATCATTAAGCAAATAACGGGTATCAAAATTATCAGTTCCGTCCAGTACAATATCGTACCCGCTGATTAAAGCCATTACATTGTTGGAAGTTACCTTTGTATCGTGCGCCAAAATATTTATAGCGGGATTTTGCCTTTTTAGCCGATCTACAGCAACGTCTACTTTTTTCTTGCCTATGTCTGCCGGGGTGTATAATATTTGTCTGTGTAGATTGCTTATCCCAACCACATCAAAATCTGCAACTCCTAAAGTGCCGATTCCTGCAGCCGCAAGATACTGAGCGGCCGGGCATCCCAAACCACCGGCACCAACCACCAACACTTTAGCTTGTTGCAATAATCGCTGACCCGTTTCACCAATACCGGGTAGCGCTATCTGGCAGCTATACCTTAGCTGGTCTGCATTCATTACATTGATGTATTTTTGATATTCAGTTGCTCTTTGATCTCTTCTAATTCCTCGGGAGTGTTTACGTTGGCTAACACTCTGCTATCAACCGCTTGCAACAATTTTATATCACTATTTATCAAAACTTTGCGCGGACAAGAATATCCCTGCGAAAGATAATTTAACAACCGCGCATAAGCTTTGGGCTCCCATATAGTAATAAGAGGTTCAGGAAAACCCTCCGTGTCATTCTTGTAAGCTGTTGCAACTGCAGAAGTATCACGGTTATCGGTTAAGTATTGCAAAGCAAGTCTGTCCAATAGTGGTAAATCGCAAGCTACAACCAGCCAGGCGCTGTTGGGATCGTGCCTGAACGCTGATAGAATAGCACCAAACGGCCCTAAGCCTGTAAATGTGTCTTCAATAGTTTGGTATTGCTTCTCAATTGCTTGAGTCTGTTCTGAGCGGCAGGACAAATAAACATCGCTGCAAAAATCACCTAACATATCGGCCATGTAATAGCGTTGCTCTGTACCATGCCAGTTAACAGCACCTTTATCATGTCCCATACGCTGGCTTTGTCCTCCTGCTAAAACCAAACCTTTTAAGGGCGGCTTGGTCAACTGCATGTTATCTTCAAAAAAAGCAATGATCTTCTCGGTTTCATTTAACTTGTAAAGGGGGATTTGTTGCCAGTTTCCGAGTGTCTCTTTAACAAAATCAAAAACATCATCTGCGCCTTCTGCTAATAATATCAGCTGTACATTTGTAAGCTGATCCATTCGCTTTTGCAACGACGCTATTTTATTTGGATGTATAATTATTACCTGCGCCTTTGCCTGCTGATGGTTTCCATTTATCAACACCAAATCAGCGTCAGTAAATTGCAGTTTTAGATCAGCGGGCGACAGTGTAGTGTTATAGTTAAACTGATGATGATTTTGCTGATCCACATACTCCAAATAGGCGCCCGCTGCTAAACGGCCAGGTAGCGAAACAACTTCGTCATTATGGGAAGCATCTACATACGCGCACTTATATTTGGGCGACAACGCCTGTATCACATCGTTAGCTAAAAGCTTGATACTTACACAGGGCGCACCCACAATGGCCCACTCATTCCTTCCGAAATTGCCTATTGAAGGTTTTGCCAGCGAGGCATGTTTTTTATGATCTTTTAAAGTCACGCTTACCTCCGGTTTTTTCAATCAGTTTTATTTCTTTTATAACAATGTCGTGGCTTAATGCTTTACACATATCGTAAATTGTTAGTGCAGCAACACTCGCTCCTACCAAAGCCTCCATCTCTATTCCTGTCTTTGCTGATATACTCGCGGTGCAATCTATTACCACTTCCTGATTATTATTAAACGAAATATCAACCTTGCAATTATCCATTCCCAACGGGTGACAAAGTGGTATAAGATCGCCGGTTTTTTTTGCCGCCATAATCCCCGCTATAATGGCCGTCTGGAATACCGAGCCTTTTTTTGTTTTAAGATCGCCATCGTTTAGCTGCCCTAAAACCACGTCAGGCAAAAAAACTGTAGCTCGGGCTGTTGCGGTACGGTGCGTTACTGTTTTGGCCGAAACATCGACCATTGCAGCTTTGCCGGTTTTATCTAAGTGAGTAAATCCGCTCATTATTGTAATTGGTTAAACACCCAAACGCGATAAACTTCGCCCTTTTTAAACTCCGTTTTATTCAAAGGCAGCTCCATAAACGCATCTGTATCTGCTAAATTAGCAAAATCACCCGAACCATTACCTTCAACTGGTGTAGCAAGTAGTCTGCCTTCCGCTGCAAAATTTAGTTTTATCTGTAAAAAGTATTGTAGGGGTGGTTGAAAAGTTATATCGGCGTTTAAAACAGCATGGGTAGTCGGCTTCGTTTCTGCACCTAAAGTTTTATTGAGCCAAGGTAAAAAATACCGTTGGGTACACATAAATGTTGCTACAGGGTTACCCGGAAACGCAAATACAACAGGCCCGCCAGCGCGCTTACCAAACCAAAAAGGTTTACCGGGGCGTTGCTGCACCCTGTGAAATACTTGCTCTACCTGCAGATCTTTTAAAACCTGCGGGATATAGTCGAATTTACCCATTGATATACCGCCGCTTAGTAGTAGTACATCAAAGTTAATAAGGCATTGCTGTAATACGGATTTGATCGCCTCTTGTTCATCGGAAATATGAACCATGCCCGTATCTATTCCCGCTTGTGCAAGTACCGCTTTAACCATATAACTATTGGAGCGCCTTATCTGATAAGGCGTTGGCTTTGCGGCTACATCCACCAGTTCATCGCCAGATGATATAATCACGACGCGAGGTTTCCGCTTTACCCGCAATTCAATTTCGCCTACAGAGGCCACCATGCTTATCACCGCTGGAGTTATGATACGGCCCGGTGTTAAAACTATATCACCTTGCTTCCTATCCGCTCCGCGAACATGAATATTTTGGCCTTTTTTTACCTCGCTTACTTGTAATGTTGCTTTATCAGCGTTAATCTTCAAATCTTCATACCTTATCACCGTATCAATCGATTCGGGTAAGGCAGCGCCAGTCATTATCTCGATACACTCACCCGCTTGCTCCACGTTCACGGGCGAGTCACCCGCAGCTTGTGTAGCTTTTATCGTAAAGGTTCTTATTCCTTGTTCAAAGTCAGCGTATTTTATGGCTATACCATCCATGCTTACGCGGTTAAAAGGCGGCAGATCACGGTCAACCCTAATCGTTTCAGCCAACACACGGCCCAACGATTCCTCAAACAAAACTATTTCAGCACCGTAATCACCGGCGTTGCTCAATATCAGTTTTTCGGCTTCCTCAACCGTTATCATCTTATTAATTTATAGATTTTTGGAGATGTATTACTATCCACCTATTGTGGCCATTGATTCATGTATTCCGGTTTTAGTAACTCGCTGGCGTTCTGCCTCCCAACCGTCTTTTACGCGTTTACCAAAGGCAGTTATTAAATGTTGTTCCAGTTGATTATCGTCGGCTCCAGCCCGCATCAAGTCTTTAACATTCATTACACCATCATCGTAGAGGCAAGTTTTCAGTGTCCCCTGCGGCGTAACGCGTATACGATTACATGTACCGCAAAACGTGCGCGAGTAAGCTGCAATGATACCTACACTGCCTTTATGCCCGGGGATTTCATAGTTGTAAGCTGTTGAATTAGCAGGATCAATACTTTTTTTAATACCTGGAAAATGCTGTTGGATCTCATTCAGAATACGTGCATGATCCCATTCTAAACCGTTATAAACATGGCCATCGCCGTTAAAAGGCATTTCTTCAATAAAACGTACACTTACAGGCAAATGTTTAGTTAGCTCAACCAACGGAACAATATCCTGAGTGTTTTTGCCAGCCATAACAACAGCATTTATTTTAACAGTCATGTCATTGCGAAGCAGCTCCTGTAATGTATCCATTACCTTGTTAAATTCGTCGCGAAGCGTAATAGTGAAAAAACGATTGGGGTCCAGCGTATCTAAACTAAGATTAACTGTGTTGATACCGAGCTTCTTCATTTCGGCAACGTAAGGCGCTGTAAGCACGCCATTCGTGGTCATGCTTAAATCCTTTAATCCATCAAGTTCGGATAAACCGGAGAGTAAATTCATGATGTCCTTGCGTACAAAAGGCTCACCGCCGGTTATGCGGATCTTCTCTATACCCATCTTAACAAGCAGCGAGCAAGCACGCATCATTTCCTCGTAGCTCATCAGCTCTGCACGAGACAGCCAATTCAGACCCTCTTCCGGCATACAGTAAAAACAGCGCAAGTTGCACCTGTCTGTCACCGCAAGGCGCAGGTAGTTTATTTTTCTGCCGTGATTATCCGTTAACAATTGCGTTTTCCCTTTCGATATATTGTAAAATTACACATATCCGCGGTACACCGTGTTTTTTAATTGTCGTTTTATCACAAAAATGTGGCTATTGTTACGTACTCATGCTCCAAACATTCGTTTATATTTGTTTAGATGAAAGAACTGCGAGACATTGTAACCGCTTTTGATAAGGCAACGATACTTGGTAAACAAACCGCCTTGGCAACAGTGGTGCATGTGGAAGGCTCGTCTTATCGCCATGCCGGTGCGCGAATGTTAATTGCAGATGATGGTGAACTTACGGGCGCCATAAGTGGCGGTTGCCTTGAGGGAGATGCCTTGCGTAAGGCCCGTTTGGCAATGGCACAGAACCGGCCCATGTTAGTTACTTATGACACAACCGACGATGACGACGCCAAATTTGGTGTGGGGTTGGGTTGCAATGGTATTATACACATCCTGATTGAACCGTTGGTAACGACTGACTGGAATAGCCCGATCAACCTGTTCAAGCTGTTTTTAAGCCGAAGACGTCCTGTTGTTTTAGCAACGCTCTTTTCATTAAAAGATAAAAAGAAAGAACAGCCGGGAACTTGCTTGCTATTATCGGACGACGAGTTTATAACAAATAACTTTCCCGATGATATTATTAAAAATGCTGTAATGGATGATGCACGATACGTGCTTCGGAACGGCAATTCAGTAACAAAAGCTTATTCATACGATGACGAGTTTACTTGTTTTGTTGAGTTGCTGCAACCGGCTGTTTCGCTGGTAATATTTGGTGCAGGGAATGATGCTATTCCGCTGATGAATTTCGCAGCGGTTTTAGGCTGGCAGGTTACTATAGTTGATGGACGAGCAAATTACGCGGTATCTGCAAGATTTCCGTCTGCAAAGCAAGTTATTACGGCGAAACCAGAGCAAGCGCTGTCATTAGTAATGCTTGATGAAAGAACGGCGATGGTGTTGATGACGCATAACTTTAACTACGATATGGCCATGCTAAAACAGCTATTGCCCTTGCAGTTAACCTATATTGGGTGTCTTGGCCCAAAAAAACGGCTAAACAGGATGCTAAATGATATGCGGGAGGAAGGACTGGAAATAACCGATGAACAATTGGAGAATGTTTATGGCCCGGCAGGATTGGCAATAGGGTCAGAAAACGCTGACGAGATAGCCCTATCCATCCTTTCAGAAATACAGGCGGTTTTAAAGAAAAGTATTGCAGTTTCTTTAAGAAACAAAACGTTCATACACGATCGCGCCGACCAGATTATCAAGCAGGCTTTATGACGGGCATCATTATTTTGGCAGCAGGGTCGTCAACCCGAATGGGCGAAGCCAAACAAAACCTTTTTTTTAAAGGCTTAACCTTGTTGCAAACTGCTGTAAAAACCGCTATTGCTTCCAAAGCTAACGCTGTTGCTGTAGTTTTAGGCGCTAACGTTGACGCAATATCTCCTACTATAAGCACCGAACCGGTGAACATTTTGAAAAATGAACATTGGAAAGAAGGTATGGGCGCAAGTATTAGTTTCGGATTAAGCGAGTTATTAAAGTCGCAGCCGGAGCTGTCATCGGTACTGTTTATGCTTACGGATCAGCCGCTTGTGCATCAGGACTTCATTAACAAATTGATCGATCAGGCAGCTCCGGGCAAAATAATTGCAAGTTCATATAATGATACTTTGGGCCCACCCGTATTATTTGATAAGCAGTTTTTTGAGGAAATATTAATGATGACCGGCAATGATGGAGCTAAAAGAATAATACAAAAACATCAAAAAGCAGTAATCGAAATCCCATTTGCATCGGGTGCTTTTGATATTGACACACCTGAAGATTACGAGCGATTGCGCGAAATGAATTAAAACATATCCCGCTCAATCACGGCTGATTCGCATATGTAAGTAGGTACAATGCCGGTCGAATTTATTCTTACATCTGCATCCTGAGCGCGAGTATTTCCTGAGAGCACCAACACCGTATCCAAGCCATATTTATTGCCACCCAAAATGTCCGTCTGTAATGTGTCGCCCACCATCACGATGTCTTTTTTGCTGATCGACCTGTAATCGCGTATCAAATCGTAAGCAAACATAAACATCTGCGAGTCCGGTTTTCCGAAA
>NZ_CAMLHX010000080.1 GCF_946479965.1 uncultured Mucilaginibacter sp.
ATGAGTTCGGCGGCGCGTTTACTTTTTTCCCGGTTTTCAAACACCAGCTTTTTATTCGCGATGATGAGTTCGTTCGCCCGTTTCTCTTTTTCGAGGTTTTGAAATACCAGTTCTTTGTTAGCGATGATCAGTTCTGTAGCGAGTTTTTCCTTAAGCTTATTTTGCAGGAGTAATTCCTTGTTGGCGATGATCAGTTCGGCAGCTCTTTTTTCTTTTTCGTTGTTTTGAAAGACCAGTTCTGTACCGGCAAGAATAAGTTCTGCGGCACGCTGTTCACGCTCCGTATTTTGCGCGTCCAACCGGGTATAGGCAATCACCAGTTCGGCGGCGCGTTTTGATTTTTCTTCAATAAGCGCCTCCAACTGTTCATTGGCAACGATCATTTCTCGGGCGCACCTGATCTTTTCTTCGTTCTGAAAATCCAGTTCGATATTGGCGAGGATCAGTTCGGCTTCCAGTTTGGCTTTTTCCTGGTTGGCAATCAGCAACTGTGCAGTTAAGTTATCGGTATCCATATGGGCTGCCGGGGCAGCTGTTGGTTAATAGCGGGGTGAATTTAAAGACGTTATGCAATATACGCATTTAAATGCATTGCGGTTAGTTTTAAATAGATAGGATAAATTTCCGCCTTTTTTTGTTGGTGATAATACCAACAACGGCAGCAGATGGGAAAACTTTCTGCACTTAATATGCAGCATTATTGATGCTGGTTAGTGTTTCACAGTGAAACGCAAAACACCCAATTTTGCAATCATTTAATAATCAAATAATTAACCAATGTTTACAGCTAAAAATCCTGACGAATAAGTAGTTTCACAGTGTTTCATGTTAAAAAATAACTTATTAATTATCAATAAGTTACAAAAAACTGCGTTTCATTTCGTTTCACATGTTTCATATCCGCGTGAAACGGAACACTGCTTTTGCAGAAGCTAAATAAGTCTTTTTATTCATCCGCCCCCACCGCCGCTATCAACGGATCAAGGGCTTTTCTATCCATGTTATCAAAGCCGTTTTGCATAGCTTCTTTATTCATTGGGTCTTTCTCAAACCACGCTCCTATTTTTAATAAAATCCGGTCCGTCCATGATAAACCGGATATATTGCACCTGCCGGGAACAAAATACACCTCAACCAGTTTGCTAAGCACAGGGTCGAGATTGCTTTTAATTACCTGCTGCTGCAATAATTGATTATTAGTAGTGCTCCCGCTAACTACAAACAGGAAAAGCTTCTTCTTACTAAGCAATGTACCGTTCTGTTTAAGCCATTTGTTAATTACCAGCTGCCCCACGTATATTGAGCTACCCAGGATGATAACATCATACTTTGCCAATGCTTCTGGTGGGGTAATTTCGGTTCCAATCATCGGTAGCTTTAACGCCTGCGCCAGCCACCCGGCATATTGGCTGGTTGCACCATACCTACCCTGATAAATTATAATTCCATTCATAAGTTTTCGGTTTGGTGCAAGGTACCGGCATTGATGTTGCCATTAAATGATGGCGGTCATTATTGAAGATGATATTCCCCAATAAGATCAGTCGGCGTGAGCAAGAGAAAAACGAATGAAAAGTTAAACCAGAATTGGATGGCTGTGATACATGCGCTATCTTAGAAGCGAAATACAGCAGATGGGGTTATCATCACAAAAATTAAAATATGAATGCATCTATCCTATTATTCCGGTTAAGCAAAGCAAGGACATTTTTAATGTTTTTTTTGCTCATCTGGTTATTTGCAGGTTGCAAGCGAAAAGACGTTGAATTGGCAACCATAAATGCAGCTGCGTATGTAGATGGGAATAAGGCTACCGCTAATTTTGTTCTTTTAGACCCAAGCCAGAGCACGGTTATTGGTGATGAAGATGCGATTGACCGGTATTTGGCCACCAAACCAATTCATGCCCAGTACGCCGTTACCGAATACACTGAGAAAGTTATACCCGGCGAATACATTTTAGTGATACAGATTAAGGAAATAGGCGCTCCGGTTTTGTATAAAACTTATACCTACAACTTCATTACTACGCGGGGTACATCCGCTAAACCTAAATATGTAATGCAATTTACCTCAGGCAGCAGCTTAGCCTTTCAGCCTTGGGTTGATAAGAAGTAATTAGAGAAAACAGACAGCCGGCTCAATATGCCAGCGGCTGGTGGTTCACCAGGCGGATAACCTTGTCTATCATATCCGGCAAATTGAAAGGCTTGCTGATATAATCGTTAGCGTTACACTCT
Organism: uncultured Mucilaginibacter sp.; assembly: GCF_946479965.1. Next base: position 2,241 of record NZ_CAMLHX010000080.1, read on the forward strand.
GTGGCTATCAGTTCAATATCATTAGCAGTTGATAGAATAATGACCGGAATATTCTTTAAAGGATCTATCTGTTTTATCTTTTTACACAGGCGATGACCCGGACGGTTATTAATAAATTCATCCAAAAGGATCAACTCAGGTTTAAAGGGAATTATTTCGTCAAGATTGCTCGGTTCAGGTATGCTCAGGGTCTCAAACCCTTGTTCGTCAAGAATAAATTCGATAATGCTTCTAATATCCTTGTCATTCTCAATAATCAATATTTTCTTTCTCACGCTGTCTGGGTTTGGCGTAAAGATAATATTTTTTAAATACTTGTTGCACAGGCCGACTTACAACGGAACCAGGTTTAGCCCAACCAGGAACTGGTTCTCCTGCGATAGGTCGCCAACCATTATCCGTACAGGCGTTGGCAGCTTTTTTATAAGCGTGGGTGTAGCAACTATTTGTTCACCTTCGGCCAGATGCGGGTGTTTCAACAGGTCAATAACCTCAATTGTATAAGCACCATTTAAATGCTCCGCGCAATACTTCTTCAGGTTTTCAATTGCAGTTTTGGATTTATAGGAGTCGCCGGCTATATAAAGGCACAGCTTAAAGTGTTCATTTTTCATTACGATACCTCCTTTGCAGTGGGTAAATATTTCCGTACCATGGTAAACAGCTCATCCAGATCAAAGGGTTTATATAGATAGTCGTCGCAGCCAGCCGTTAAAACGTCGCCGGGATTTATGTAGGCCGAGAATATTATAACAGGAATATGTCTATACTCAGGCATCTGCTTTAACTGACGACAAAGGTCACTTCCTTTAGCATCAGATAAACGATGATCAAGAAATATCAGATCAGGCTTAAAATCGCGTACTGCGTTAAACAGCATGCTGCCCAGCCAGATATCGAAAACTTCAAAGTTTTCGTAAGTAAGTGCCTCGGTAACAATATTCAGTATATCGCGGTTATCGTCTAAAATTAAAATGCGTTTATTCAAAACAGGGTGTTTAACCTAATATATGGTTGATGGGGTAAGTAGAAGAGAACTTAAGCTATCCGCTGTATGGTAGGTGGTAAATGTTATTAGCATAACAAATAAAACGCCAAATGTTTTGGGTTGATGTCACTTACCCCTTTAAGCCCCCATCATTTCTTTTTAATATTGAGGATAACCTCGCGTGGGCGCATGGTGAGTAAAGGCCATGCCCTGGGGGTTGCTGTAGGTTTTATTTGAAAAGCATTGAAAATAGCGTGCAAAATAAACGCAATCTCGGCCATGGCAAAATTATTCCCAATGCACATTCGGGGGCCGGCACCAAACGGAAAGTAGTTTTTAATGTTTTTGTTGATGGTTCCTTCCTCCGTTAAAAAGCGTTCCGGGTTAAATTTTTCTGGGTCCTCCCAATATGCGGCACTTCGGTGCATCCCATACAAATAAGTTAAAATACTGGTACCACCGGGGTAGGTATAACCTTTAAACTCGTCATCATTTATTGTTAACCGCTCGCTTAACCAAACTGCCGGGTACAGGCGCATGCCTTCGCTTATCACAGCGTTTATATAACTATCGCGCGGGCTATCCATTATATCAATTTCCGCTATCCTGTTTGTAATCTTTTCTAAAACCTTCTTATCTGATGATATCAGATATAACAGCCACGAAACCGTAGCACCGGTTGTTTCATGCCCGGCAAACAACAGTACCAAAAGCTCGCTTATCAGCAGATCGTCATCCATGCCTTCGTCGGTATCCTCATACCTTGCGCTTAGCAGCATATTTAGCAGGTCGTTATGTGGTTGGTCATCTGCTCTTCTTCGGTCAACAATTTCCTTGAGCATTTTTCTGATGCCTACCCATCGCTCGGCTACCTTTTTCTCTTCGCCTGTAAAAGGGTACATCAGTTTTTTAAACGGATGGAAAATATCTTTCAACATAAAGGCCTGCATATCTATAAAGGCGCTGCTCAGCTCATCCGTTAACTGCTTAGAAATACTAATATTAAACAGCGAGTTAATCAAAACAGAAAAAGAAAGCTGGCGCATTAGCGGATAAATGTCTATGTTATCTCCCTGCGGAAAACTTATTAAAGATTCGTTGATGGTATTGATAACCGTATTATACAACTGTTGTATACTTCCATGATGAAAAGCCGGCTGTATCAAACGCCGTTGCCGGCGCCAGTCGTCGCCATTGGTAAAAAGCAGGCTGCTTCCAAACTGCTTAACAGCTTCTGCGTTACCTAAATCGGCCTTTTGGTAATTTGTGTGGTGCTCGCGAAGTACATAATTAATAAAATCACCATCCTGCGTAATTATAACCCGACCCTTTCCCGGAATAACCGCCGAATAAGTACCACCAAAGCGCTTCATCCGCATGGTAACAAGGGCTATGGGGTCGGTTAGTATTTTATAGGAGCTTGCAAGGCTCTGCAGCCTGGTTACTCCATTGGGTAAGTTGTACTTTGTGCTCATGGTGATCTGGGGGTTAATGTATTACAAACCTAAAGCTGTGCTGCCACAAAAAAATTAACAAAAGCTAATTAATGTAGTTGACCTTTGGCAATCCGCTTACGAATGCGGCTGAGCGAAACCGGCGTAATGCCTAAATAAGTAGCCAGGTATTTATCGGGTACCCGGTTAACTATATCGGGCTTCTCCTGTACCAGGTTAAGATATCTTTCTGTGGGTGACATCAACACAAATGATTCAATCCTATGTATGGCCTTCTCCATCATTCGTAATTGGATGTTGGAGCGGTGAGCGCCTATAGCCGCATTCCGATCAGCAAACTCCTGCATTACCTTGTAGTCTATTTCCAGAAGCATGGTATCTTCTACAGCCTCAAATATAAAACGCGAAGGCTTTTGCCATGCAATGCTGTCGTATGAGCCTACAAACTGGTTTTCCCAACTCAATGTGATGGTTACATCACGGCCATCGGGTTTAAGCTGATACCCTCTGATAAGGCCGCTTTTTATACGGCCCATTTTTGTTGAAGTAGACCCCTCGTTAATATAAATCTCTCCGGCGCGTAGTTTTTTTATTTTTGCCGTTTTAAAAAGCCGATAAATATCTGCAATGTTTACACCCTTTAAAATAGAGATGTAAAATTGAAGATCTTCCTGGTTTAACATAGGCGAATATAAGACGTTTTGAGGGAAAGACGGTTGGGCCTTTTGCTAATACATTTCCCTTTTAAACTTTTAGTTTAACAACAAAAACATTATATTAGCCATACCTAACTTGTTTGCAATGATTCGATTGAACCGAACTCTAGTCCTCATTTTGGCTGTTTGTCTAATTGCCAGCACTCCGAAGAAAGATTTGTGGCTTTGAACTTCAATCTTCGCATTTTTGATCTTATATACAATCGGACAGCTTATTTAATTGAACTACAATATTATAATCAACCATCCTTATATATCGCATGAAAAAGATTCTATTAATTTGCCTGTTTGGACTTTTCGGCGGCAATATACACGCGCAATCCGTAAACGCGTTTACGGATATCCAAAACATAAAACACCTGATTGATGACGCGAAGCTAAATGAAAGTGGCACTTCAGCCAGAAAGCTTACCGGGGTTATTTTATCCTATTATGCCGACCGAAATATCGATGTGTTAGCAGATATCAAAAAAACTTTTGGTGCGGAACTTGCCCTTATCGTAGAAAAGACTTTAAAGTTTCGCGATTATTCAAAACTTGCAGTATACATGGCTTCTAATCTTACAAAAACAGATTTTGATGCCGCAGGCACTACCATATCAGAGCTTAATGAATTGGCGAATAAATACACGGATAATGCAACAAAACTGGCTACCGTACTCAATTACTTAAAAAACAAATTTCCGGATGTTAAAAAATTGGTTGACCAACAAGGCAAGCTCGATCAATTAACGGCGTTGATGCTAACTATTAAACCTATTAAAAACAATCTTGATACTGCCATTACATCTAAATTCAAAGCTCAATTTAGTCACAGCATTGACTCGTTGTTGGCGCAGGGAGGCCTTTTAAATATTGATGAACTTGATGGTGCAATAATCAAACTCACCGATTACCAATTACATTTTACAGATTATACCAGCCTTACCACCGCAATTGACAGGTTAAAAATAATTGTTGATCTGATACTCACCAATAAACCTAATGTGATGCAGAGTTTCCTAACATCCAGAGGCTCAGGTGGCATCCCGGTACTTGACGCTGCGGCAATTAATACAGCTATTGGTCAAATTCCTCAGGCTACTTTATTGCCCGAAGCTGAAAAAAGCATCGTCAGCGGATCAAATACTGTAGAAATGAAATTGGTAGATGCAGTGGCGATATTATTAATTGAGCATGCCAAAAAGGATTTGCTCATGGTGTTTTTTCAAAAAATTCGGTCAGAGGCTGCCAAACAACCTTTATTATTGGATATGTTTCCGCACACCTATGCCCTTCTTGGTGAGTACCCTATTTACGAGTTACCTAAATTTGGCAGGCTATGGTCACATGCCATAGCCGAAGATCTGGTAGATCTGCCTAATAACGTTGCGCACGGCGCTTACATCCAAAACAGGCCAGAAATAATCAGGTCATCAGCCTTCAATGTCTTTATTGATATTATACAAATAGCAAACAGGGTAAAAATGCGCACCACGTTACCGGCAATGGTTAACTATTATGCAGCCAACCCCGACTCGCTGCGTACGCCATACATCAACGACACTTTTAAAGCTTTGAAAATGGTTTTCCAGGAATGCGTTACGAAAGACGATATTGGTAAATATGTATTAATAAAACCGGATGCCTTAGATCAGCTGAATGTGAACGAGATGAAAATAATGCTTGGCATGCTGGCCGCCAAGTATCCGGACATTTTCTCAAGATTCAGAGATACATTTTCGCCGGATAATCAGGCACAGGTAGCAACCCTCAGGCGCTATTTAAACAATATACTAACGCTAGTTAATAATTTCAATCAGGCTACCGTTCAGCCAGGTTCTGATAGTAACAAAATTCAGAACAACTCATCGGTATTTTGGGATGTGCTGGGAGAATTATTGAAAACCGCTAACAACAGCACTATTATAAAATCGGTAACTGCCGATCATGCCGCATTTTTTAAGGTAGCCGAAAATTGTCTCAATATTTACCGGCAGGTTGAGCAAAAAAATTACTCGGCCATGGTACATGAATCATTGCAGCTTATAGTTGCACTTACACCACAGCGATTTTCTGCAGCATCTTTACTGGTAAAAACCTGGAAGCTTGACAAGGATAAGCAATCAGCCATTTTCGCTAACATGATCCAAAACTTTGCTAAAACGGATATGTTGATATCGGGTGAACATAAGCCCGGCGACGTAGATCAGTTAAAAACTCTCGCAAAAGAAATTTTTGCAATGGAGGGTGCTAAAGAAATTTTAACAAGCGCTTCTGCTGATGCCTTTTATGAGCAAATTTTGCTTTTATACAACAATGCCAAAGTGCTGCCACAAGGCAATAAATTAATTAATAACGCATTTATTAATAATCTGTCGCGCATTGGCCAGTTCTGGACTGACGTGTTGAGTGCACAAAAAAGCACTGAACTAAGTGCTGTAATAGAAACTTATGCAGTGCAACCAAGCTCCTACTTAATTAAACGGAATACACGCGCTTCGGTTAGTTTTAACGCTTATTTGGGGGCATATTTTGGATCTGAATGGGTTCAAAATACCATAAAACCGGTATTTGGAATTTCAGCCCCAATCGGGGTTTCATTTAACTGGGGCTTTCACAGAAAAGAGAAAGTAATTTCGGAAAAATCATTTCTTGGCAGGGCCGGAAAACTTAAATCGCTAAACGGTGCAAGTTTTTCATTAAACCTGTCTATTGTAGATATAGGTGCGGTAGCGTCTTATCGTATCAACAACGGCAATGATGGCCCCTTGCCGCAAAATTTCAGTGTAGGCCAGTTACTTGCGCCGGGTTTAAGTTTAAGTTATGGTATTAAAGGTATTCCGTTGAGCGTTTCTGTAGGAGGCCAGCTAACCCCACAATTACGCAGTCTGAATAATGCAACGCAGCCGCAACCGTCATTTCGTGCTTATGCCGGATTGTTTTATGATCTGCCTTTCCACACTTTTTCAATGCGATAGGTGTTCATCAACAATACCCCTCTCTAAAATCTACGGGCGCATTTTCCTGGCTATACAAGCCTCTATTCGTAAATAGCTAAAAGGTGTTTTGGCCTGCAAAATCCATCTAATAGCAATGGTGCAATAATTTAACATCAAACTTATTATAGTCCGCGAAAAAATATTTATATTTAGTTGCTATAATTTATCAACAAAGCTTTGTAAAGTTGCCGGTAAGAAGGAAGATAAAAAAGACGCTGGTGTTAATATGGTTATTGCTGTTGTTATCGGCAATTGGGGCTCTTTTTTGGTATAACGATTGGGTTTACCAGTTACCAACCCCTGTCCCTAAAGATTATAAACCTGTTAAAACAGGCAAAACAATCAGTTTGACCAGCCCGCTGCAGGTTTACCACAACAAGCCATTATTCATTCATTTTTTTAACCCGGAATGCCCCTGTTCCCGTTTCAATATGGATCATTTTAAATCGTTAGTGAGACAGTATGGCGATCAGATGAATTTCGTGGTGGTGGTAGTCAGCCCGAAAAAGTTCAGCGCTAACGCAATAAAAGATAAATACGATCTTAAACTACCGGTTTTATTTGATCAAACGGTTCTGGCTAAATCATGTGGCGTTTATTCAACGCCGCAAGCTGTTTTACTGGATGACCGGCACCGATTGGTTTATCGGGGCAACTATAACAGCAGCAGGTATTGTACAGACGAAAAAACAAGCTATGCCAAAATTGCCCTGACTGAATTTTTACAGGAACAGACTCATTTTTCAACGGTAAACAATCCGCTGGCTGTAAGGGCCTACGGTTGTAGTTTGCCGGGTTGCCCCAATTAATTGCTGATTCTTTAATAATGTTACGATGAATGCTTCTCTATCCTTAACCGCCGACAACGCTGCACGCGACTATCTTTTCGACGTAAAGGAAAGATCAGACCGTTTGATGAATTATTTCCTGGCGGGCTATTTTGTGATCGGCCTCACCTTTGCAGTATATTACGATACCTGGTTAATTGCGCTGGGAACCGGTAGTTTTTGTATAATAGCCTATTATTCAGCTAAGATTGCCCTGCCGGATTCGGATCTGTATCAGTATGTACTGAGTGCTGTGCTGGGTATATTTATGGCCCAATATATTTACCAATTGCATGGTATGTTTGAAATGCACTTTTTCGCCTTTATAGGTAGTGCGCTACTCATAACCTATCAGAAATGGCAATTGCAATTGCCAATAATGATCATTGTTCTGGTTCATCATGCGATTTTTGGCTATTTGCAGGATACCGGCCTTACAAAGGTATATTTTACCCAGCTCGATTATTTTACGCTTCAAACTTTCATCATCCACATTTTGCTTGCAGCTGTAATATTTTTTATTTGTGGCTTATGGGCATATATGCTCAAAAATATCAACGAGCGCCAGATCAACCAAACCCTTGAAATGGCTGAACTGCAAAAAGAAGCTCAGCTTTCTATGGAACGCAAACGTAATGAGGGTGTGCTTCGAAAAGCTAATGAACAGCTGCAGGCGGCTAACATTGAACTGGAAAAGGCCCGCCGCGAAGCAGAGCGGGCAAATCAGGCCAAAAGCATCTTCCTTGCCACTATGAGCCATGAGATCCGCACGCCGATGAATGGTGTGATTGGTATGGCGGCACTGTTACGGGAGACGTCGCTGTCTGAGGAGCAGGAAATGTTCACAGATACGATTACCACCTGCGGCGATACACTGATGAGTGTTATAAACGATATTCTTGATTTCTCCAAGATCGAATCCGGGAGCCTGGAACTTGAACGTGAGGATTTTAACCTGCGCCGATGTTTAGAAGACGTGCTGGATATGTTTGGTACGCGTGCGGCAAAAGCCGGACTTGATCTGGTATACCAAATAGATGAAGATGTTCCGTTGCAGATAGTTGGCGACCAGCTACGCCTGCGCCAGGTATTAATAAACCTGGTGGGCAATGCCATGAAATTTACTGAGCACGGCGAAGTTTGCGTTTGTGTGCACCTGGAAAAGAACGAAACCGACGGCCGGATGGAGTTGCTGTTTGAGGTTCGCGATACGGGTATTGGTATCCCTGAAGACAAACTGGAATATTTATTTAAAGCATTTTCGCAGGTAGATGCTTCCACCACGCGCAAATATGGTGGCACCGGCCTTGGGCTTGCCATTTCTGAAAAACTGGTACGGCTTATGGGCGGCGAGATCAGTGTTAAAAGCAAGCCGGACAGGGGTTCTACTTTTTCTTTTACAGTAAGCACCAACAAAGGCACCAAGGTGCTGGTACCTTACACTTATTATAGTATGGGCGAGCAGGAAAGCAAGCGCATATTAATTGTAGATGATAATGAAACCAACCGCGCCATACTGAAACGTCAATTTGAATTCTGGAAACTGGTGCCTGTCCTTGCTGCCTCGGGCGAGGAAGCCCTTGCGCAACTGGCAACTGGTCCGGAAATAGACCTGATCATCACCGATATGCAAATGCCCGGCATGGATGGCATGATGCTGGCAACAAAAACCAGAGAGCTATATCCGCAGGTCCCTGTTATCCTGCTGAGTTCTATCGGCGAAGAATTTAAAGATGATGCCCGGGCCTTGTTCGTGTCAGTAATGACTAAACCTATCAGGCAGCATATCCTGAGCAAACAGGTTTTAAGTGCGCTGCAAAACAGGGCGATAGCGTTTTCCGCACCGGCAGCTCCAAAAAAATTGTCGGCAGATTTTAGCCAACGATATCCATATATCCTGCTTGTAGCCGAAGATAACCCGATGAATCAGCACGTGATCGTGCATATCCTGCAAAAACTCGGCTATCAGCCGGATTTAGCCGCTAACGGACAGGAAGCACTTGAAGCAGCCTGTAGAAAGGATTACGATCTTATTCTGATGGATATGCAAATGCCTGTTGTTGACGGCCTGCAAGCTACCAAGCTGATCCGCCAAACCGTAGTGAAGCAGCCGGTGATCATTGCCCTTACCGCAGCTGCTATGGAAGGAGACGAGAAAGCGTGCCTGGAAGCCGGAATGAATGATTACCTGGGCAAGCCAATACAATTGGATGAACTAATGCATAAACTGGAACATTGGCACCAACCCGCTAAATAGGGAATCCCGTCAATGATCTTCGCTAAAACAACCTGCTAATCTTAACTCATCCGTTTTTGACCTGGCAGAGTAAAATAAAACGTTGATCCTTTGCCTATCTCGCTTTGTACATTAATATGGCCTTTATGATGATTAATGATCTCGGTAGAGATATACAACCCCATTCCTAATCCGCTGGCACTGAATGTTTTGTCTTCTACCCGATAAAAACGGTCAAATATCTTTTTGCGCTGCTCCTCTGACAAGCCTATCCCCTCGTCGGTTACAGATACCGTTACATTGCCGTCAGTAACCTTCCCCTCAATGGTGATCTTGCTACCTGGCTTTGAATATTTAGCGGCGTTGCTAACTAAATTATTTAATACCTGCTCCAGGCGTTCCTGATTGCCGTAAACAGGTAGGTTCGGCTCAACATAGTGCTCAATTATATGGTCGGGGTACATCTGCACCGCGCTTTCCACGCCCGCATTCACCATTTCGGCCAGGTTGATATTGTCCATTGCATATTCTAACCGGCCCGCTTGTATCTTGCTCACATCCAGCAGATCGTTTATTAAATGCTGTAGCTTATTAACCGCGCTAAGGGCCTTGCTTATGTATTGCTTAATGGCCGCGGGCACCTCCTCCTTTTTGTACATACCCATTAACTGTATGTAACCTTTTAAACTTGTAAGCGGCGTTTTCAGCTCATGGCTGGCAATACCGATGAACTCGTCCTTTTTATCCATGGCTTGCTTTTGCTCCTCAATGTCAGTTGCGGAGCCTACCCAAAACAATATCTCGCCGTTCTCATCCAGCAGCGGCACACCCCGGTTAAGGTGCCATCGGTAAGTGCCATCTGCTTTTCTGTAACGGTTTTCAAATTCATACACATTACCACTTCGCATAGCGCCATAATAATGCTCCTCGGTAAGCTTCAGGTCATCAGGGTGAATAATATCCCTGAAACTTTCATATACGCCGGTTGTGGGCG
>NZ_CAMLHX010000081.1 GCF_946479965.1 uncultured Mucilaginibacter sp.
TAGACAAACGGTACCAAAAACCGTCGTACTACCATTATACTATCAGGCAATCTCCACCTTCAAAACATACGTTCTGAAAAGGAATGCAAATATAAGACGAAAATTTCCAAATCAAAATGAATTTTTGAAAAATAACTATCACCCCTATTCAGTTAAAAAACGCATTGCGTTAACGTTTTATTTACCAACTATATGCATATCAATTACCATATTTGATGTAATGAAAAAAATAACCATCGCCTTATTTTTCACAGTCGTTTCATTCGCCTTTAACACTTTAAAGGCACAAAGCCCCCCAAATAACGATTCATTAGCCGTTAAACTGGACCGTTATCTTAACCTGGCAAATAAACAAGGCAAGTTTAACGGCTCTGCTTTAGTCGCAAAAAATGGACAAGTTATCTTACAAAAGGGCTATGGATGGAAAAACTATTCATCGCGTACCTTAAATGATAGTAATAGTATTTTCCCTATCGGATCATTAACCAAACCATTTACAGCAATGGTGATATTAAAATTGCAGGAAGAAGGTAAGATCTCTGTAAACGATAAATTGATAAAGTATTTTCCCCAACAGCGGGATGCTGATAAGATCACTATAGAGAATTTACTGAACCATACATCGGGTATTTATGATTTTAGTCGGGATATTCCTGAAGATGACTCAGTTTTACTAAGTAATCCTGTACCCCGTCAAACGGTACTTAACGCTTTTATAAATAAACCGCTGGAGTTTAAGCCGGGCAGCAAATACAAATATTGTAGTTCCAGCTATTTTATATTAGGGCTCATTATTGAGAAACTAACCGGCATGCCTTATGAACAAGTGGTACGCCAATTAATATTTAAGCCACTTGGCATGCAGCATTCGGGGTTTGATTTTATTAACCTGAAAAGTACGTCAAAAGCAACAGGTTATAAATTTTTACGCGAAGACAAAAAGGAGCTTGCCGTAAAGTGGGATTCTAGCTTTACTTTTTCTACAGGCGGCATATACAGTACCACCGGTGATCTGTACAAATTGGCAAAGGCCATTGGAAAACGACAAATTTTGAGTCAGTCGTCGTGGAACGAGGCATTTACACCCTACCTGGAAAACTATGGTTACGGATGGTGGATAGATAGCTTATACAACAAGAAATACATTTACCACCCTGGTGGAATGATAGGCTTCGCATCAAGTTTTAAATACTATCCGGATGATGATGTGGCAATTATTCTACAAAACAACTTCGGTTATTATGGTCAAACCTTACTACCGATTAATGATGCCTTATCGGCTATTGTGTTTAACAAAAACAATTCATTACTGTCTCCGCGATTACCAATTACTGTTGATGAAGCCATATTACGTAAATATACAGGCACCTATACACCAAACGGGAAGGACAATATTTATATAACACTTAAAGACCACCAATTGTATGCGGAAAGCAGCTCAAAAAAAGGCATTCCCAAACTGCCCATATTTGCAGAAACCGAAAGCAGATTCTTTCTGAAAGATTTTGATGCCGTATTCGATTTCATAAAAAATGGAGACGGTAATGTTATAAAATTCGTGTCGCAAGAAAACGGAAAAGAGATAGAATACAGGAAAATAAAATAGCCCCATCAGGTGTTCGAATGCCCCGTCGGCGTTAAAATGTGTTAAATGATATCCCTTTATTTTAATACATCCTAATAGTTTTGCTATTTTCGGCTCATTAAATCGTCATCAATTGTAAATTCCTGCAATGAATTATAATAAGATCAACAACATTTTTGGCTGGCTGGCATTTGCCGTAGCTGCCATAACCTACACTTTAACCTTAGAACCTTCAACCAGTTTTTGGGATTGCGGCGAGTTTATCGCCTGTATCTTTCGTTTAGAGGTTGCCCACCAACCGGGTGCCCCATTATTTACCATGATAGGCAAAGTATTCTCCCTCTTTTCTTTTGGAGATAATACCAAAGTTGCCTATTGGACCAACATGGGCTCTGCTTTAGCCAGCGCAGCCACGATTCTGTTCCTTTTTTGGACCATAACCGCTTTATTAAAAAAGATATTGGTAAAAAAGGGCGAAGAAATTACTCTTGTTAACGTCATAACCATAATAGGTGCCGGTTTAGTTGGCGCTTTAGCTTACACTTTTTCTGATACGTTTTGGTTCTCTGCTGTTGAGTCTGAGGTTTACGCCTTGTCTTCATTGTGTACAGCAATAGTGTTCTGGGCCATTTTAAAATGGGATGCCCACGCTGATGAGCCCGGCTCTGATAAATGGATAATATTTATAGCCTATGTAATGGGGCTTTCTATTGGCATTCACCTGTTAAACTTGCTGGTTATACCTGCCATAGCGCTTGTTATTTACTTCCGCAGATCAAAAAACATTACCGCAAGCGGCGTAGTTTGGTCGTTTTTGTTGGGTGTGGTAATAGTTGGTACCGTTTTATGGGGTATCATTCAGTTTACAGTTAAAGGCGCTGCCTTTTCTGATTTGCTTTTTGTGAATACCCTGGGTATGGGCTTCGGCAGCGGCGCTGTTGTGTTCTTCCTTTTGGTAACGGGCACCATTGTAGCAGGTATTTACTACACGGCAAAACCATCAACCATTGCCATATTAGTTGCCGCTATATGCTTTGTATCAGCGCTTGCCATAAGCGCCGGCATAGTAGGCTTTATTGTAGGTGCGGTAATTGTTGCACTATTGGAGTACATTGTTAAAATTCGTGAGAAACGTTTTGCGCTTAACACATTCTTGCTTTGCACGGCTTTTATCCTTTTTGGTTACAGTTCGTTTGTAATGATAGTGATTAGAGCCAAGGCAGGTACTAACCTGAATAACAGCGATCCGCAGGATGCTTTTGCACTTAACGGCTATCTAAACCGCGACCAGTACGGCGATACACCATTGCTATACGGCCAGTTTTTTGATTCAAAACCAACGGATCAAAGCGAAGGTGCTACACTTTACAGACGTGGTTTAACCAAATATGAGGTTGCCGGTAAAAAATTAACAACCCAATACGATCGCAATACAATTTTCCCGCGCATGTTTAGTGATAAACCACAGCACCCGGAATTTTACCGAAGCTGGTCAGGTTTGGCGGAGGGGCAGCAGCCAACGTTTGCAACCAATCTGGGCTTTTTCTTAACTTGGCAGGTTAACCAAATGTATACCCGCTACTTCTTGTGGAACTTTGCCGGTCGTGCTAACGAAATGGATGGGCAGCAGGGTGGAATTGACGGAAGCTGGATAAGCGGATGGAACTTTGGTAAAGAGCTCCCCTACTCGGTTACACAAAGCAAATCATACAACAGGCTTTTCTTTTTACCGCTTATTTTAGGTTTATTAGGCGCTTACTATCACTTTAAACGCAGCCAGCGCGATGCAGGGGTTGTAGGCGTATTGTTCTTCTTTACCGGCTTCGCCATTTTGTTATATCTTAACCAGGATCCGCTGCAACCTCGGGAGCGAGACTATGCCTATGCGGGTTCTTTTTATGCCTTTGCCATCTGGATTGGTTTGGCAGTACCTGCTATTGTGGAATTGGTGAGCAGAAAAACTGCTACAAAAAACGCCGCTATACTGGCTACAGCGGTATGCTTGTCTGTTGGCCCTATATTAATGGCTAACCAGGAATGGGACGACCACGACCGCTCAACCAAGCTTACGCCGCATGATATGGCTTATAACTACCTTAACTCGTGCGCGCCAAACGCTATTTTGTTTACTTATGGGGATAATGATACCTATCCGCTTTGGTATATACAGGAGGTTGAGAATGTTCGCCCGGATGTGCGTATTGTCAATTTGAGTCTGCTGGGTACTGATTGGTACATCAGACAGATGAAGCAAAAAATGAATGATTCGGCACCATTACCTATCACCATGAGTAACGAACAGTTTAAAACAGGTGTGCGCGATGTGCTTTATTATAATGATGAAAAGATAGCGGGTGCGGTTGAGTTGAAAGAAGTATTTGATTTTATGCTGTCAGACAGAAAAGAAACCAAACTGCAGTATCAAAACGGGGAAGAAACCAACTATCTGCCTACCAAGAATCTTAAAATTACGGTAAATAAAGACGATGTTCTGAAAAGCAATACCGTACCCGCAGCGATGCAAAATCGCTTAACCGATACCATGACATTTACGTATCCGGGTGGCTATGTGGCTAAAGATAATTTGGCGCTTATGGATATTCTGACGCATAACAATTGGAAACGCCCAATTTACTTTACGGTAACCGCTCCCAACAGTGTAATGCTGGGGCTTGATAAGTATTTATACAGTGAAGGTTTTGCTATGAGATTATTGCCACTAAAACCGGATACTTCTGCAACCGCGGGAGAGAGCGTTAACTCAACGGCTATGTATAATAACATGATGACCAAGTTTAAATGGGGCAACATAAAAACCGCTAAATACCTGGATCATGAATCATTAACCATGTTCTATCCACTAATAAACCGCTTATATCTTAACCTGATAGAAGGCTTGATGAAAGACGGAAAAACGGCTGAAGCAAAACTGGCATTGAATAAATATATGACGGAACTGCCTAGCTTTATACCTGTACAGGAAGCTGCCATCAGAAAATACTACATGGCTGATGTTGCCTACAAATTAGGCGAAACAGCGACCGGCGATAAACTGGCTACGCTTATTGACGATTATCTGGTTAACTCCTTAACTTTTAACTATACCCAATTTAAAGATGGCAAAACCGGGTTAGACAATAACGATATACAATTGGGTCTGTCTTTACTGAACGGCCTTGTCGGTACTACAAAAAACTACAACAAAACCGGCTTAAGCAAAAAATACGAAGCACAGCTGAAAGATTTTTCGAGCAAATTTGGCTTGGGAATGTAGAAAATAATAATAAAAGAAAAGGGCCCTCGATTGATCGGGGGCCCTGATCCTGCACATTTCCATTTTGCATATCCTGGCTTTACCCTTAACGCCGGTGCCTTATTCAAATAACCTTGGACATATCCCGTTATAAGAACTTAGTTTAAGGTGATCATCAAAACGCTCAAAACCACAGAAACTTAATTCCATTTACGTTGTTAAACAAGCACTAAACGTAAATGCTATGAAAAGTATAACTATCCCCGGCGATCCACACAGCTTAACAGCTGTTATGGTAGATCAAACAGAAGAATTTCATGATCATGAAGTAGTACAACTCGTTTCTGCAGACGGATTACACACGGTGGAAAAAAGAATTTTCAGAGTGGTAGACGGCGGTGAAGACCAATGGGAATTGCAGTTTGAGTAGCAGCTTTGACCTTCCTGGTGCTGTTCCAAAGTGTTCCAAAAATGCAAAAAACATGATATATCGCGCAAGCAGTTGATTAAAAGACTATTACGCCTAATTTACAGCTAATTTTACTGACTTATAAGTAGTTTCAAAGTGTTCCAAAGTGTTTCGGCCTAAAAAGTTATATAGTTAAAAATCAAGCAATTAATACCGTCAACGTTTTTGGTTTTAATTTGAGGCTTTATATTTTTTGGAACAGTAGCACCCCGTTTATAAATAGCTTTTTACAGCGTCCCTTACCCTATCCAGGTACCCAGCGCCAAACAGGTTAAGATGCACCAACAATGGATAAATGTTCCATAGATCCGTACGCTGTTGCCAGCCCTTAGCCAGCGGGAAAGCTTCGTTATAATCCCTATAAAACTCATGCGAGAACCCGCCAAAAAGCGAAGTCATGGCCAGATCAACCTCACGGTGTCCGTAATATACAGCCGGATCTATCAAATAGGGTTCATCGTCAAGAGTAGTTAGGTAGTTGCCGCTCCATAGGTCGCCGTGCAGTAAGGCCGGGGCTTCTTCGTCAAACAGCTCGGGTAGTTTGGTATATAGCTTTTCAAAGTTGCCGGCATCGCCATACTCAAGCAGGCGTTTATCAGCCGCAAGGCTTACCATGGGCTGCAAGCGCTCTTGTATAAAGAAATCGCTCCACTTAGCATGTTTCCTGTTTGACTGCGGCAAAGAGCCTATGTAATTATCATGGTCAAGACCGAATGCGTCAGCGGTATTGCGGTGCATTTGTGCTAACTGTGCTCCCAGGTTTTGCGTTGCCTGTACGGAACCACGCTTGGCATCTACCCAATCAAGCAACAAAAAACTCTCGTTGCCGGCATCGGCCTGCAAAACGATGGTTGGTACTTTAACCGACTTGGTTTGACTTAATAAAGCAAGACCTCTTGCCTCAGCCGCAAACATGCCGGGATACAGGGCCTTATGGTTCACCTTCAGGAAATACTTGCCACCGGCGGTTTGCAACTCGTAAGCAATATTGATACTGCCGCCGCTTACAAAACGAGATCCGGTAATGGTGTCAGCAAGATGCTCCTCAACTACGGATAATATAGCCTTTGATGGTGTCATGGGGTCAAATTAGCTAAAACTAAAGTACCTTACAAATATCGCTTAAAAAAGCTATTTTTGCGGCTGAATGAAGCACATACGCAATTTTTGTATTATAGCACATATTGACCACGGTAAGAGTACCCTTGCCGATAGGTTATTAGAATATACCAATACCATTACCCAGCGCGAAAGCCAGGCACAACTGCTTGACGACATGGATCTTGAACGCGAGCGCGGTATTACCATTAAGAGCCATGCCATACAAATGGACTATGTGCTTGATGGGCAACCATACGTGCTGAATCTAATTGACACTCCTGGCCACGTTGACTTTAGCTATGAGGTTTCGCGTTCCATCGCTGCTTGCGAAGGCGCATTGTTGATTGTAGATGCTGCACAGGGCATACAGGCGCAGACAATCTCTAACTTATATCTTGCTTTAGAGAATGATCTGGAGATCATCCCGGTATTAAACAAGATGGACCTGCCCGGTGCTATGCCCGAGGAAGTAAAGGACCAGATAGTTGAGCTGATAGGCTGCAAACGCGAGGATATACTAGCCGCATCAGGTAAAACCGGCATGGGCGTGCATGATATATTACGCGCCATTGTTGAACGCGTCCCCGCCCCTGTCGGCGACCCGGATGCCCCCTTACAAGCATTGATATTTGATTCTGTTTATAACTCATTCCGCGGTATTGTAGCTTACTTTAAGGTAGTTAACGGCGAGATCCGTAAAGGTGATAAAGTAAAGTTCTTTGCTACCGAGAAGCAATACATTGCTGAAGAGGTTGGCACGCTTAAACTAAAGCAACTACCTAAGGACGTAATTAAAACCGGCGATGTTGGGTATATAATATCCGGCATTAAGGAATCGCGCGAAGTTAAGGTTGGTGATACGATAACTACTATAACCCGCCCATGCGAAGCAGGCATACAGGGCTTTGAAGAGGTAAAACCAATGGTGTTTGCCGGTATCTACCCTGTTGATACAGAAGATTACGAAGAACTGCGCGAAAGCATGGCCAAACTGCAGTTGAATGATGCTTCACTGGTTTTTGAACCGGAATCATCTGCGGCCTTAGGCTTTGGTTTCCGTTGCGGATTTTTGGGGATGCTTCACATGGAGATCATCCAGGAGCGGTTAGAGCGCGAGTTTGACATGACGGTTATTACTACCGTTCCAAACGTATCTTACCTGGCCTACTCAAGCAGAGGTGAAGAAATTGTGGTGAACAACCCTTCGGATCTGCCTGATCCAAGCAAAATAGATCACGTAGAAGAACCTTATATTAAAGCGACCATTATCACCAAGTCTGAATTTGTTGGGCCGGTGATGTCGCTTTGTATTCAAAAACGCGGCTTTATCAAAAACCAGTCGTACTTAACGTCTGACAGGGTTGAGTTGATCTTTGAGATGCCGATGGGCGAGATTGTATTTGATTTTTACGATAAGTTAAAAACTATATCAAAAGGCTACGCGTCATTTGATTATCATCAGATAGGCTATCGCACATCCGATCTGGTTCGTCTGGATATTCGCCTTAACGCGGAACCGGTTGATGCCTTATCATCATTAATATTCAGAGGCAACTCTTACGATTTTGGTAAAAAGATCTGCGAAAAGCTAAAAGAGCTTTTACCACGCCAGCAATTTGAGATCATTATACAGGCATCAATTGGTGCCAAGATCATCGCCCGTGAAACAGTGAAAGCTTTGCGTAAAGACGTTACAGCTAAGTGTTACGGCGGTGATATATCGCGTAAGCGAAAACTGTTAGAGAAACAGAAAAAAGGTAAAAAACGCATGCGCCAGGTAGGTAACGTAGAGATACCGCAAAGCGCATTTATGGCGGTGTTGAAACTGGATTAATTTATCAGATTCAGGAATCAAGAGTCAAGAAACAAGACCTGTAGGTTATTCATCTTGACTCTTGATTCTTGATTCTTGACTCTATAACAAAATGCAATTACTCGACGGCAAATACGTATCAGAAAAACTCAAAGTTGAAATAGCCGAAGAAGCGGCTAAGATTTTAGCAGAAACCGGTCGCAAACCTCATTTAGTGGCCGTATTGGTTGGTCATGATGGCGGCAGCGAAACCTATGTAGCCAGCAAGATCAAAAACTGCGAAAAGGTAGGTTTTAAATCAACCTTGGTGCGTTATGAAGATACCGTTACAGAAGAAGAACTGCTTAAGAAAGTAGAGGAACTGAACGCCGATGCAGATATTGATGGCATCATCGTTCAACTGCCGCTCCCAAAACACATCGATCCTGAAAAAGTAACTGAGCGTATTGACTACCGCAAGGATGTGGATGGCTTTCACCCTGTTAACCTGGGGCGTATGCAGCGTAACCTGCCCTCTTTTATACCTGCAACGCCTTATGGCATTACTTTAATGCTAAAGGAATATAGTATAGAAACAGCCGGCAAGCATTGTGTGGTGGTTGGTCGTAGCAATATAGTGGGTTCACCCATGAGCATACTAATGGCGCGCAATACCACGCCGGGTAACTGTACCGTAACCATTTGTCACAGCCGTACACCCGATATTAAAGCGATGACACTTCAAGGTGATATTCTTATTGTAGCAATCGGCAAAAAGAACTTTATTACTGCCGACATGGTGAAAGAAGGCGCAGTAGTTATTGACGTGGGTATAAACCGCGAAACATCAACCACAACAAAATCCGGCTTTAAGCTTTATGGCGATGTTGACTTTGAAAATGTAGCTCCAAAAGCATCATGGATAACTCCGGTTCCGGGTGGTGTGGGACTGATGACCATAATTGGATTGTTACAAAATACGTTGGCCTCGGCTAAAAAATCAGTTTACCAATAATATTAATTGGTATTCAATATCAGCCTCGGCTCATCGAATTCAATCATACGGTTGCGTTCAATCTCTGGTATCTGAATGGATTTTTTCGCCGAATAATCATAGCAAATGCAAACGGTTTTTCCTGTTGTGCATATCTCCTCGCCTGTTGCGGTTTGTTTAACCAGCACATGCATCATATCAAAACTGCTGTTGCCTATGCGCACCACACGCACATAACAAGTTATTTTATCAAACAAAGTTACTTGCTTAAGGTAGTTGATCTCCGATCGTCCTACTATTATCCCGCATTTATCAAAATCCCAGCCTATTGCGTTTTTCCAATAGTGCAGACGAGTATCTTCAAAGTAAGTAAGATAGGTTGCGTTATTTACATGACCAACAGCATCTATATCAGAAAAGCGGATAGAAATGGGTAGTTTGAATTTATAATCAGATAGTTTTTCAGGCATTTTGTGTCAATATGTCTGCTCGATTTGGTTTTTATACGACACATTGTCGTTTAATTTAGAAAATCAGGCCTTGGTACGAGTGTTGAACAATAGTTTACGAAATTAATAAAAAGAAAAAATTTAGGAGGATATAAAAATGACTTTAGTAAAATTTGGTAAAGAACACAAAAACGGATTGGTAAACCCATTTTTTAACGACGTTTATTCTTTGTTAAACGACTCGTTCTTTAACGAAAAATTTGCCGCTACAGTACCTGCGGTTAATATTGCCGAAAACGAAAATGCATTTGAAGTTGCATTAGCGGTACCCGGCTTAAAAAAAGAAGATATTAAGATCAATCTGGAAAAGAATGTATTGAGTATTTCTGCCGAAAAGAAAACTGAAACAACTGATGAAAATAAGAAATTCAGCAAACGCGAATACAATTACAATTCTTTCAGCAGATCATTCAACTTGCCGCAAAGCGCTGATAGCAGCAAAATTGACGCAGAATACGTTGATGGTGTATTAACAGTTACCATCGCTAAAAAGGAAGAAGCTAAGAATCAGTCAAGAGAGATCACTTTAAAATAATAATATTTCGGAGCAACCTCGGATCCGGCAGTGCACGTAGATTTTGATGCAGAACGGGCCGGACTTAGGTTACCGAAAAAAGATAGTTTTCATAAGTAATGTTGGTTTAGTGTGAAGGGCTCCGGATTTTTCCGGGGCTTTTCTTTTTAAATATACCCGCAAATTTTTTTAAAAAATTGGTTACACGTCTTTATCTATGTTGAGGTTTGCTATTTTAGCGGCATGCGTTTTTTTACTGCTATGCCCCGTTTGCTTTGGTTCTGCTTGTTATTTTTAACTGTGACAGCAGCATCATGTAAATATGATAAACCAACTGATCGTAACCGCATATCCTTTAAAAGCGTGGCGGGCATTAATTATATTGAAGTTAAACGCAGGTTTGGTGATGGCTTATCCGTTAGCAAGTATGGCTATGGCCTTACCCCTTCATGGAAACTGTCTTTTTATTCAGATGATTCTGCAAAGGTGTTTAGTCCTGATGCAAATGCATTTTTGGGCTTTCATGTTACCCTTGATCATGATTCCCTTTTTCATGTTGCACGTGCTTGGTTCAGGGCAAAAAAAATCACTAAGGACAGCCTTGTTGTGCAGGTTATGAAAGTGCAATCCAAAGTAATTTATCTGGATAAGTCGCAGGTTTTTTTAACCTTTTATTCAGACAAATATATACGCGATGTATTACATACTGTGCCGCAGGCGCTAATGGGCAAAACCCGCAATGATACTTTGTTTATCAAACACCGCGTTGCCGAGGTTAATACTAACCCTGATAGCGGTTTTATTGCAGCTAATTCGCCTGTGTTGATCAGCCGGACACCCTTAGCTACCGTAAAAAAAATTGAGGTAAAAGCTAGTGTAATGAACAATTATGACAATTATGATTTGCCTAAATACGATATTACTATCAAAAACAAATACAAGAATTTTAGCTACCCGGAACTGGTAGTTGTTGTTGATTACAAAGGGAAGATAAATTACTTATATTCTATGTGGGCACTCTCTCCCGGAGGGGACGAAACTATAAAGGTTATAATGGATAATTATGTGAAAACTTATTTTACCATAACACCCGGCAATACCTTTGGCATTAACCATAATAGCTATGCTTTTATAAATTTGAAAGGAATCCTTGATGATTAGAATTCTAATACCATAGTTTACCTAATCACTAATCAACCAATCACCAATCAACTAAAATCACTTAAACGCCTCCTCACCTGTAATATCCATTCCTGTTATTAATAGGTGGATATCATGTGTTCCCTCATATGTAATAACAGATTCAAGGTTCATCATGTGGCGCATAATGGGGTATTCGCCGGTTATGCCCATACCACCCAATATTTGCCTGGCCTCTCTCGCTATCTTGATGGCAGTTTCAACACTATTACGTTTAGCCATGGAGATCTGAGCGGGAGTAGCACGATTCTCGCTTTTTAACACGCCCAATCGCCAAACCAATAATTGAGCTTTAGTTATCTCGGTGATCATTTCGGCGAGTTTTTTTTGCTGAAGCTGAAAAGCGGCTATAGGTTTACCAAACTGTTTGCGCTCTTTAGCGTAGCGCAGGGCTGTATCGTAACAATCCATGGCCGCGCCAATTGCACCCCAGGCAATGCCGTAACGCGCTTGGTTTAGGCATCCCAATGGCCCCTTTAGACCAATTGCTTTAGGCAGCAGGTTTTCTTTAGGGACCTTAACATTATCAAAAACCAACTCACCTGTTGCTGATGCACGTAACGACCATTTATTATGCGTTTCCGGAGTTGAAAAGCCTTCCATTCCCCGTTCTACTATCAGTCCCTGTATCTTTCCCTGTTCGTTTTTTGCCCTAACTATAGCAAGATGGGCAAAGTGT
>NZ_CAMLHX010000082.1 GCF_946479965.1 uncultured Mucilaginibacter sp.
AATCACGCGCTATGTTTACAGCCGTTAAGGTTTGGTACCGCTGATTTGAAAAAGAAGCATGCAGGGCATGACCAAATTCATGAAAAATGGTTCGTACCTGGTCAAAGGTTAGCAATGCCGGCTGGCCGGGTTGGGGTGCCTGAAAACTTGTAATATTATAAATTACGGGCCTGTTTCCTATTAGTTTTGATTGCCCGGTAGTAAGAGACGTAAATCCGCCACCGCGCTTATTACTGCGTCTAAAATAATCGCAATAAAACAGCGCTAATTGGGTGCCGTCTTTATCCAATACATCAAAAACCCGCACATCCGGATGATAAACGGGAAGGTCCTTCCGTTCCTTAAAGGTCATCCCATAAAGCAAATTAGCGGCATAAAAAACGCCTTTCTCTAATACTGTGTTAAGCTCCAGATAGGGCTTCAGTTCGTTCTCATCAAGGTCGAACTTCTCTTTGCGAACTTGCTCAGCATAAAAATCCCAGTCCCATGCCTGCGCTTTAAAGCCTCCGTACTGTTGGTCTATTATCTTCTGTATATCTGATAATTCCTGTTTCGCCTTCGCAACTGCGGCTGGGGTCATCTCGTTTAGAAAACGCTCCACTTTAGCTGTGGTCTTTAGCATTTGGTCCTGCAGTTTCCAGGCCGAAAAAGTTGAAAACCCTAGTAATTTGGCTTTTTGTGCGCGCAGCTGTGCTAACCGTGCTATGGTCGCCCGGGTATCGTTATCATTTCCTTTTTGCGTGCGTGTCCACGATGCCTCAAATAGTTTCTGACGTATAGCTCTGTTAGTCAACGACCGAAAATTAGGTTGTTGGGTTGAGCTTTTCAAGCTGATCAGCCACTTACCTTCCTGTTTGGCGTCTTTGGCATTTTGTGCCAGTGCCTGTATTTCAGTCTCTGTTAAACCATTCAACAGGGCCTTATCATCTATTAACAAACCGCCATCAAGCGTTGCGGCTAGTAGTTGCTGCGCAAATTTCGTTTTTAAAGACGCTTCTTCCCTGTTAAGCAAATTGAGCTTTCTTTTTTCGGCTTCGGCGAGGTCTGCGCCTGCCGTTAGGAAGTCCCTATGATAAGTTTCTACCAACTTGCGTGCGTCATCGCTTTTTAATTGCGCGCGTTTTTTATAAATAGCTTCTACGCGTTTATAGAGTTTGGTATTTAAATAGATCACGTCGCTGGCTTCTGCTGATAATGGCGCTACCTCGACTTGTGTTTTTTGCAGTTCCGGATTGATATTAGTAGCGGTTAATAAACTAAGCACCGCACTTGCCCGGTCTAACAACTGCCCTGTTTTTTCAATGGCAACCACCGTATTTTCAAATGTTGGCGCCACAGGATTATTGGCTATTTTTTCTATTTCGATATGCTGCTGCCTGATACCTTCCAGAATGGCAGGTTTAAAATCACTATTCTTAATTTTATCAAAAGCGGGGGCTTGCATAGGCAGAGTGCTTTTTGCAAAAAAGGGATTGCTTTTATCAAATCCGTTTTGCGCATACGCGGTAGTGTCGGCAACTAAAATCGCCAATAGTAGTAATAAGGCGGGCATCTTCATTGTGGGTTCGGCTAAAAAATAAGGCGCAGTATTGCGCCTTTGTAAATTTAGCAAAATAATGGAATTATACCACTCTGCAGAGAACCTAAACCTCTTCAAATCTCTCCTTCAAAAACACCCCCGTATAACTATCCTTAACTTTAATCAAGTCCTCCGGTAGGCCCTCAAACATCACCTTACCACCTCTGTCGCCGCCTTCGGGACCGATATCAATCACCCAGTCGGCGCATTTAATAACGTCCATGTTGTGCTCAATAACGATAATGGTGTTTCCGTGTTCCAACAGCGCGTCGAATGATTTTAGGAGTTTTTTAATATCGGCAAAGTGGAGGCCGGTGGTAGGCTCATCAAAAATAAAAAGTGTTTTATGCGGATTGTTGCCCTTAACCAGGAAGGACGCCAGCTTAATACGCTGCGCCTCGCCGCCTGACAGGGTGTTGGATGATTGCCCCAACTGCACATAGCCCAAACCAACATCAAACAATGGTTTAAGCTTAGCCAGTATCTTGGTTTCTTTAGCGAAGAACTCCAAACTATCCTCAATGGTCATGCTCAGCACCTCGCTAACATTCTTTTCGTTGTAGGTGATGTCTAATATATGCTGCTTGAAGCGCTTGCCGCCACAGGTTTCGCAGGTTAGGTAAATGTCAGCCATAAACTGCATCTCAATCTTCACCTCGCCTTCGCCCTGGCAAACATCGCAGCGACCGCCCTCTACGTTAAACGAGAATGCCGATGGTTTCAGTCCCGCTGCTTTTGCTTTAGGCAGCGCAGCAAACAGGTTGCGGATATCGTCCCAGGCTTTTACATAAGTAACCGGGTTTGAGCGGGATGAGCGACCAATAGGGTTTTGATCCACCAGTTCAACCTGTTCAATTTTGTTATAATCGCCTTCTATGCTGTCGTAACTTCCGGTTTGTTCACCTGTGTAGTTACCCAAGGTTTTTTGCAGCGCAGGGGCGAAAATGCGCTTAACCAAACTTGTTTTACCCGAGCCTGATACCCCTGTAACAGCTGTAAACACCCCTAACGGGAACTTAGCCGAAACGTTTTGCAGGTTATTTTCTCTCGCACCTTTTATCTCTATAAAATCGTTCCATTTACGGCGACGGGCGGGGATAGCAATTTCTTCCTTGCCGCTTAAGTATTTGCCGGTTAGGCTCTTTTCGTCTTTTATAATTTCATCGTAAGTGCCGGTGAAGATCAGCTCGCCGCCATGGGTGCCGGCTTCCGGACCAATATCAATAATATGGTCGGCGGCTTTCATTATCTCTTCTTCGTGCTCAACTACCAAAACGGTATTGCCCACGTCTCGCAGCGATTTTAGAACAGTAATCAACCGTTGCGTATCGCGCGGGTGCAGGCCTATACTCGGCTCATCCAATACATAAACAGAACCCACTAAACTACTACCCAAAGAAGTTGCCAGGTTAATTCGCTGCGATTCGCCGCCGGATAGGGTGTTGGATAAACGATTAAGCGTAAGGTAACTCAAACCAACATCATTTAAAAAGCCTAAACGGTTGGTAATTTCGACCAGCAGGCGTTTAGCAATTACGGTTTGGGTTTCATTCAACTC
Organism: uncultured Mucilaginibacter sp.; assembly: GCF_946479965.1. The sequence goes on from NZ_CAMLHX010000082.1 coordinate 3,138, forward strand.
TAAGCCTGTAAAAAAAGCGTGTGCTGTATCCAAAGGCATCAACACAATATCGGTTATTGATTTACCGGCTATCTTAACATAGGTAGCATCCTTACGCAGGCGGCTTCCCTTACAATCCGGGCACGTAGTTTTGCCGCGATAGCGCGATAGCATTACCCGGTATTGGATCTTATAAGTTTGCGCCTCCATTTCTTTGAAGAACTCGTCCAACCCGCGGAAGTATTGGTTACCCTCCCAAAGTAAACGCTGCTGCGCTTCGGTTAACTGGTTATATTGACGATGGATAGGGAAATCAAATTTTAAGGCATGCTTTATCAGCTGATCGTTCCACTCGCGCATCTTCTCGCCGCGCCATGGGGCTATAGCGCCCTCGTAAACGGTTTTACTTTTATCGGGAATAACAAGGTCCTCATCAATTCCAATCACCTTGCCATAGCCCTCACAGCGCTTACAGGCGCCATAAGGATTATTAAAACTGAAAAAGTTAGGAGTAGGTTCTTCAAAACGGATATCATCCAGTTCAAAGCGGTCGCAGAAAAAACGCTCTGTTTCCTCTTCTACATCCGACTGCTTAGAGCGTACATAGCAATCGCCTTTACCTTCAAAAAAAGCGGTCTGCACCGAGTCGGCCAGTCGGCTAACGGTTTCTTCCGCGTCGTTTTTGGTAATCCGGTCAATAACTATCCGGAGCGAGTGACCTGTGGCAAGTGATGAATCGTCTGGTTGCAAATCACCTTTAATCTTTTTCCTTGCACCTTTTACTTCTATCTCTTTTTCTAGTAACGACTCTATTCTGCTTATAACGCCATCTAATTCAACTCTTACAAAACCTTTCTGCATCAAAACAGCCAGTTCTTCATTAATGCTGCGGTTATTATGCGGATGCAAGGGGCAAAGAATAGTAACCTGCGTATCATCAGGCAAAGCCATAATAAAGTTGATGACATCAGTAACCGAGTCTTTTTTAACCACCTCGCCGGATACCGGCGAAAAAGTTTGACCGATACGGGAAAAGAGCAGTTTTAAATAATCGTATATTTCTGTTGATGTACCAACTGTAGAGCGGGGATTTGATGTAATTACCTTCTGCTCAATAGCGATAGCCGGTGCTATGCCTCGGATATAGTCTACATCGGGCTTGTTCATGCGGCCCATAAACTGCCGTGCGTAAGCTGATAAGCTTTCTACATAGCGCCGCTGCCCCTCGGCATACAAAGTATCAAACGCCAGCGACGATTTACCGGAACCCGACATGCCCGTTACCACCACCAACTTGTTTTTTGGTATGGCAACATCAATATTTTTAAGGTTATGTACGCGGGTACCCTTTATTATAATATGCTTTTTGGGGTCTTTGTCTGCTTCGGTCATTTTGTTAGTTCATGGTTCATAGTTCATGGTTCATAGTAGAAGTTCATGGTTCATGGTTAATAGTTCATAGATAGTTATGTTTCAATCTATCTGTTTTAAACTACTCCAATAAACACTATGAACCATGATCTATGAACCATGAACTGCGCCTGCGCGCAAAAATCCTAAAATTTTTAGCAGTATCCAAATAACATCCAACTATAGATTTTATTATGACGAAAAAAAATTATTTGTTTTTTTAAGTGAAAATGATTTTATTTGAGGAAGGTAATTAACTAATTGAGAGGAGACCAGTCTATAGAATAAACTATACTAACAAATTTTAAGCTAATTAATTTAAAGTAGTAGTGATTTCTATGGATTTTCAATTGCAAAGTGACCAGGATCTAATCCATCTGTACATAAACGGCGAAGAGGGAGGACTGGTTGAGCTTATCCGCCGTTATCAAACCAAAATTTATACTTCCATATATCTCCTTGTAAAGGATGATTTTTTGGCTGAAGATATCTTTCAGGATACCTTTATTAAAGTTATTAATACCCTTAAAGCCGGAAAATATAACGAAGAAGGTAAGTTTTTACCTTGGGTAACCCGCATTGCGCACAATTTGGTTATAGACCACTTCCGCCGCGAAAAACGCGCGCCTATGGTGAGCAACGGCGATGATTTTGACATTTTTGAAGTGTTGGGTAATTATGATGAAAGCATGGAGGACCGCATGGTTCGCGAGCAAACGCATAAAGACCTTAAGTCGTTGATACAATTGCTCCCCTCAGAGCAGAAAGAAGTTTTAATTATGCGCCACTTTGGCGACATGAGCTTCAAAGAAATAGCCGACATTACTGATGTAAGCATTAATACCGCCCTGGGCCGTATGCGTTACGCGCTGAATAACCTGCGCAAAATGATGCTGACAAAAGAGTTGAGCCTTAAAAATTAAGATTAATACGTTGTGATTTGCGAGATACAAGCAATCCCGGATACCCGGGATTGCTTTCTCGTTTTATAGGGTTTGCTATTATAACAAAAAACCCCGGCAAGCCGGGGTTAATTAACTAAACTGGTCAACTATTATTTTTTTAATTTTTGTATTTCTGCACGCAGCTTCTCAATTTCGGCTTGCTGCTCTTTAACCGCGCCCACCAATAGCGGAACGATTTTTTCCAGATCAACAGTATTTATAGTAACAGCGCGCTGAGCATTCTTGCCTGCGCTGTACCATTTTGCGTCAGTTGTAACAGCGCTTGGTAGCACCTGTTTAACGTTGTCTGCGTTAAAGCCGTAGTGAGTACCGCCGGGCAGGTTTAATTGCTTAAACTCGTCCCTGTTAAACTCGTAAGTAACAGGTTCCAGGCGAGACAGGGCGGCTAAAGAATTACTTACAGGTGTAGTGTTTTTCTTAATGTCTTTATCAGACACCTGCTGCGCTTGCGCAGATGACGTGTTAAATACTAAAAATAAGGCGACAACTGCTGGCATTATTATGCCTGCTTTTATATTTGAATTCACGCTTCTTTAAATGTTTAAATAAAATAAAATCATCATGCTGCTGTAGTGCCCATGACGGTGTAATAAAACGCTATTTATTAAACATTAAAGTTTGGCGGGGGCGTGGGAACGGGCGGACACCAGTTGTAGTGCTGCTGTGATGCTTCGCGTGGATACGGCAGGGATGTAGTGACCGCCGGAGGAAGTAAGAATGCATGCTCCTGGGAAGTATTCCAGTACTCCTTTATTTCTACCTGTTTAGCTTCATTACTTTCGCTGTTTTCATCGTCTTGTTTTTCTCCCTGTGGATCAGCTACCATTACTTTGATGTGCGAAAACAAAGAAATAGTAGAAATGCCTGTTTTCTCCATTAGACAAAACAGGCATAACAAAACAAACAAGTAATTAACTTTTGAAAGCTTCATGCTTATAACTGATGCTGCAAATTTAACAATTCACTATGATTAATATCATGTTTAAACAACTAAATAACTGCATTATTGTTTGTTTTAGTGAAAAAAAACATATTACTAGGGACTGTATTCCATTATTGTATCCCTTAATTGTTGCAACATAAAAAAAAGATGAAAATTTCATTAAAATTTCATCTTTCATAAAATATTTGCAACACGGCACCGTTATACATCGTATAATAACTTAACTGATCAAAATAATGCTTATGGGTGAAACCTTTACTTTTTTAAAAGCTGTCGATAACCAAAGCGAGGAGGAAAAAATGAGTACCACAGAAACTTTAAGTGCTGATGATCTGCTCTTTTATCATTCGTTGCGTGCAGACCTTGAAACTTTGGCTAAAAAGCCCAAGCTGCAAACCATCCATTACCTGCTTGATTACTCAAGAAGCCTTAGGTAAGGAAATCAAAAGATAGCATTGGGGTCCGGAGATGGTGCATTCATGTCCGGACTTTTTTTATTTTAGCGCTCCGCTTTAACCCGCATTATGCTACGCTCAGAACGTTACCGCCACTTTGTTGAATACTTCTCTAAAAATCAGCCCGACGCTGAAACCGAATTGCATTATGGCAATCCTTTTCAGTTACTAATAGCCGTTATTTTATCTGCTCAATGCACCGATAAACGTATCAACCAAGTAACGCCTGCATTATTTGAACGTTTCCCTACTCCTGAAAGCCTGGCAAACTCAAGTGTAGAGGAGATCTTCTCCTACATCCGCAGTGTAAGCTACCCTAACAACAAGGCAAAGCACCTGTTGGGGATGGCCAAAGTTTTGCTGCATGATTTTAACGGAGAAGTACCCTCAGAAATTGAGGATCTGCAGAAAATGCCGGGCGTTGGCCGTAAAACAGCTAATGTAATTGCATCGGTAGTTTATAACGCACCTGCTATAGCGGTAGATACGCATGTGTTCCGGGTAGCTGATCGTATTGGGCTTACTACCAATGCGCGTACGCCTTTAGCTGTCGAAAAACAATTAATGAAGTATCTGCCTCCTGATACTTTAGGGGTAGCCCATCATTGGCTTATTTTACACGGGCGCTATATTTGCGTGGCCCGTAACCCAAAATGCGAGATATGCCCTTTAACCTGGTTCTGCCGTTATTACGAACGCACCCACACCGAAAAGGCATTGCTAAAGGCCGAAGCGTTAAAGCAAAAGAAAGCCGCAGCCAACAAAAAGCAAAAAGCCCTTAATGGAATCGCTAAAGAATTAGCTAAACGAAGCGTCAATAAATAAACTTACAATTTCCACCTTACCGACAGGTTGATGGCGCGCCCATCAATTGGTGCCCACAGTGGTTTAAACACCGGGTTGGTTATACTACCTGTATAAACCTGCTCAATTTTATTCATTCTATAATCCAAAAGGTTTTCGCAGTTCAATACAACGGTGGCGTGCTCGGTTAAGGCATATTTAACCATGGCCGCCATAAAAAAGTACGATGGTGTTTTTGTACCGTTGTACCTGAATTGTGTACCAGTGTATGAACCCTCAAGGCCGGCAGTTAACTCTTCCGATATTTCATTAGCCACTACAAAAGCAAAACGATTTTTAGGGGTTAACGGGATAAAGTTATTGCCGCTCATATATGTATTACGGGCATCTGTGAGTGTGTAGCCTGCGTATAGTTCCCAATCATACAGATCAAGCTTAATGTAGGTATCAAGCCCTTTACTTTTTGTAGGCGATGCCGCATTCATCAGCTCAATTTTACCGGCGCCATTTACATTAAACACTACCGGACTGCTTATCGTAGTTAAAAAGAATGCCTGGTTAATGAATAAAGTAATGTCTTTCCCCCACTCCTTTTTATAGTTGATTTCAGCGTTATAACCGTATGATTTTTCTGCCTTGACAGCGAAATTAAATGCGGCCAGATCAAGCACGTTGTAATCAAAATTTTGCTCAACCAGCGGGTTTGGCGTTTTATACCCCATGCCAAAACCGGCGCGGGTAGCCCAATGCTCATTTAAGCGATGGAACACTGCTATACGCGGCAATGCAAACCATCCGTATTGGTCGTGATGGTCAAACCGCATACCGCTTTCTATTGTGGTATTATCGTGAATTTTTAGGTCGTACTGCGCAAAAGCGCCAATGGTATTGCCCGAAAATTCTTTTAAACCTGCGCTTTGGGGAGCAACAGTTTGGTAACGCTGCCCGGTAAGATTAACGCCGGCCACGAGGTCATTTTTGCCAAAAGGCGCGTAGATAGAAGCTTCGTGATAGTAGCTTAACTGTTTGCCTTTGATAAAATATTGGTTGCTGGTATTGTCCCGGTTAAAGTTGCTGATGTTACCCTTAACGGTCAATTTTGTATCGCCGCTAAAAAATTGCTCCAGTAAATACTCGCCGGTATGTCGCTGCGTTTTATTGGCATCAAAATATTGATGGACCGCATCCGGCTTGTTTTGTAATACCAGCATATCGCCGCCCTTGCGGTCATCAAATGAGCCATTGTATCCAACAGAGATAATAGTTTTGGTGGAAGGATAGAAGAATATTTTAGGATGAAAAAGAAAGCTTTTGGCATCGGGCAGATCGCTAAGTCCGTCTTTATCTACATCCTGCTTTTCCTGGCGGTTATATCCTGCAAATAAATTATAACCCCATTTGCTGTTACGTTTGGCGATGTAAGTGTTGGCATTAAACTCGTGCAGCGTGGTGTAGTTAAGTAACACATCCAATTCCTGTTTTTGTGTGGGCCTTTTAGATATCAGGTTGACCAGGCCTGCAATTGCGCCACCACCATAAAGCGTACTGGCCGATCCTTTTATCAGTTCAATCTGTTTCAGATCAAGCGGCGGAATGGTGAGTATCCCAAAATTACCCGAAAAGCCTTCGTACATCGGCATGCCATCTCGTATTATCTGCGTATATCGTCCGTCAAGCCCTTGTATACGCACGTTACTGTTGCCTGATGTTGCCGAGGATTGCTGTATCTGTACGCCACTTAAATCGCCCAAAATACTGGCTATGTTGCCGGGCTTTAAACCGGCCTCTTCGTTCATTTCCTCCAGCCCCAAAACCTCCACTTTCATAGGGCCGTTCTCTATGGTTTGGTTGTTTCGGGTGGATGATACAATAGTAACTTCCTCTAAAGAAGTTTCTTCAGCAGCCATGGCTATAATTAATTTATCGCTGCCGGGAATGGTAATTATGGTGTCTTTGGCTTCGTAACCTGTTATTGAAAACTTAAAAGCGTGATTACCGGGCGTTAGGGAGAGTATGGCATTCCCGCTGCTATCTGTTATAGCCAGCACACGTTTTCCGCTCGTAATAGAAACTGCAGTTAGCGCCGAACCTGATTTACCATCAATTAAACTGATGTTTACTTTTTGCTGGGCCTGCGCAAAACTTGCCAAACAGGAAAATATTATAATGAGGAAGGTTTTCATCAAATAATTGGATAGGCAATAAAAGTAGGGATTTCCGTGCTATTTTTTTGTCGGCGACCTTGCCGCTTTCACTTCTGTAACAGTAACGGTACTTGCCTTATTGCCAAAGCTATTACGCACGTAGGTTAACACGTCGGCAATTTGGGCATCTGTTAATTGCGCCTGAGGGGGCATGGTGTTAGAATACCTTTGACCGTCTATTTCAACGTCTTCGCTGAAGCCGTTTAGCACGATATCTATTAGTTTGGCTTTGTCGCCTAACACATAAGTGGTGGCCGCGAGCGGTGGGTTCATCCGGGGTACGCCGCCGCCATCAGCCATGTGGCAGGGCAGGCAGGTGTTTGTATAAACCGCTTTACCTTTGCTTAAAGTGACCGCAGAAATAGACCGGGTGGGCGCAGGCTTTTTAGCCTGCGCTTTACTATTGCCGGCCCAAACCGAAAAAATTATCACCAGCAATACTCCGGCTATTCTAATACTCATTCTTTATTTCTGGTAGCTTATTTTGTAAATGAAGCCTTTACTGTCATCGCTTACATAAATAGAACCATCATTAGCCTGTGCTAAACCAACCGGGCGGTGTTCTGCCCTACCTGCTGCCTTTTGTTCAGGCGTTCCGGCAAAACCGTTGGCGAACACTTCCCATTGGCCATCAGGACGTCCGTTTTTAAAAGGCTGGAATACTACAAAGTATCCCTCCTGAGGCTCAGGTGCGCGGTTCCATGATCCGTGGAAAGCTATAAATGCACCATTTTTATATTTGGCCGGGAACTGATTGCCGGTATAGAACATCAACCCAACAGGAGCCAAATGACCCGGATAACCCGCAACAGGTTTAAGATATTTTGGATCAGCTTCTTTCTCTCCATCGCCGCCATACTCGGGGCCCATCATAACCTTTTGCTTCTGATGATCATAATAAACATACGGCCACCCGGCGTTATCACTCTCTTTTAAAGCAAACATAACTTCGGATGGTAACTCAGCCGATTGCTTAGTTGTATAAAGCTTTGGGAACAGGGCCGCAAGTAAGTCGCGTCCATGCTGCATAACAAACAATTGATTGGCTTGCTGATTCCAGTCGAGGCCAACAACATTGCGCAAGCCCGAAGCAAAACGGGTACCATTGGCCTGCTTTTGATTGATCTTATCGGTTTTGAAACGCCATATCGCGCCTGCAGAATCTAATATCGGGCAACCCTTTTTTTGAGGGTCAAGTTCTGAGCAGATGTTGGAGTAGGCACCTATATTTACATACATGTTACCCGCGTTATCAAAAGCCAGGGATTTATCCTCATGCGTTCTTTTTGATACCAATCCGCTAACCACTACCTCAGGTGCGTCAGGGTTGGTCACTTCGTTATTGGCGTTTAGTTTAAACCTGTATACAGTATTGTTTGACGACGCATACAAGTAGCCATTGTGTATGCGGATACCTGTACCACCAAAACTGCCAAAGCTTGTTTTAACATCCGCCTTTGCGCTGCCGTTATCATGCAATACAACTATGCCTTTGCCATCTTTAGGGCGTGCTAAATGCACGTATATATCGTTTTGCGGGGTAACCACTATATGGCGGGCACTGCCGATATTCTCTGCAATAGTCATTGCCTTAAAACCTTGCGGCAGGGTAAGCCCGGCATTATCAGCCGGGACGGTACCCAGCATTTTGAACGACAATAAAGCGGCAATAGTTATTACAGAGACTCCGCATCCCCAAAAAAGATTCTTCCTCATAATGATTGATTGGTAAAGTAAAATTAGCCATAAAGGGTCGGATATAAAATGGGCCTTGGCTAATAAATAAATTAGCTTTGAATGACAGGGCTATTGACACGAAAATTTTACGATGAGCGCAACTTTTAAAGCTTTATCTTTAATAGCATTTTTGTTTATCGCAAAA
>NZ_CAMLHX010000083.1 GCF_946479965.1 uncultured Mucilaginibacter sp.
TTTTATAGGTAATCTTGATTATTAATAACGTTATACACCCAAATAATTATGGTAAGCGGCACAATTATTTGGGTGTATAATTATTCTCTTAAACCCTTTACACATCACATATCTGCACACATTTATTTAAGGTTACAAGCTGTCCTTTTTCTTTTGGAAGAAACTCCTGGGCAACAAACCCTTTATAGCCGGTATCTATAATTGCTTTCATAATTGCGGGATAATATAATTCCTGCGTGTCGTCAATTTCATGGCGTCCCGGTACTCCTCCTGTGTGATAGTGAGCAAAGTACTTGTTATATTTTTTGATTGTAGCTATAACGTCACCTTCGTCAATTTGCATATGATATATATCATATAGCAACTTAAAGTTTTCAGATCCTATCCGATTGCAGAGCTCAACGCCCCATTTTGTAGTATCGCACTGATAGTCCCTGTGATTAACCCGGCTGTTCAACAGTTCCATGACAAGTACCACTTTATGTTTCTCTGCAAGCGGAAGTAGCTGTTTTAAACCTTCTACACAGTTTTGCCAACCTTCTTCATCTGTCTTTCCGCGTTTGTTGCCGCTAAAGCATATCAGGTTGGTATAACCGGCCTCGGCAACCAACGGAATCATGTCGCTGTATCGTTTTATAAGCTCAGGATGAAACTTTTTATCATTGAAACCGTCTACTAAATTGAGCTCTGCACCCCAGCACATGGATGAATGTAAACCATATTTTTTTAGTGTTGGCCAATCTTTAGGTCCAACCAGATCAATACCTTTAAGGCCCATCTTTTTACCTTCCGCACAAAGTTTCTCTAAATCGATGTCGTCATAACACCACCTGCAAACGGAATGATTGATATTACCCTTTAACGGCAAAAATGCTGCGTCTGCGTCTGTTTTAGATAGGGGGGTCCCCAATAAATTGTTGGCTGAAAGTACAGCAGCTCCGGTAAGCATGTGTTTTATGGTTGATCTTCGGTTTAACTTCATCATAAATAGAATATTATAGGGCGTGCGCCTGGTTTCTAATTCGTTGAGCTAATGTAAAGAGATTTTGGTGTGTACGCAAACGTTTTCTTATCTATCATTACTTTTACAAAAAATGACCGTTTGCAGGCACAACAGGCTCTCGGATATTAAATAGAAAAACCCATATTTGCGTATCTAAATAAAAGCTTAACATATACCAAAACATTTTATGACACTGATAGCTGATAATTTTATAGGATTTAAAAACAGCGCTAAGGGCGAGAAAACTTTCCAGTCTTTTGCACCTGCGAAAAATGAATATCTGCCTGAGAAATTTACACAGGCTACCGAAGAGGAGTTTGAGGCGGCTATTGCTTTAGCTCAACAAGCATTCCCTGCATACCGTGAGTTATCTTACGAGAAACGTGCGCAGTTTCTTGACGCCATTGCCGACGAGATAATGGCTTTAGGCGATGCGCTGATTGAAAGATGTAGTGCCGAGTCTGGCTTACCAATTGCACGTATAACCGGCGAGCGTGGCAGAACCTGCGGACAGTTAAAATTATTCGCGCAATTGCTAAGAGATGGTTGGTGGTTAGATGCACGTGTTGATACTGCTCAGCCAGATCGTCAGCCATTGCCTAAATCAGATATCAGAAGAATGTTGATCCCTATAGGCCCTGTTGCCGTTTACGGAGCAAGTAACTTCCCGTTGGCATTCTCAACCGCTGGTGGCGATACCGCTTCGGCTTTAGCAGCCGGTTGCCCTGTTATTGTAAAATCGCACTCATCACACCCCGGTACAAACGCATTGGTAAGCTCTGCAATCGCTAAGGCGGCGCAAGCTACCGGTATGCCGGAAGGTGTTTTCTCATCAATATATTTGAATCACGAGCATTCAGTTAAATTAGTTCAGCATCCGGTTATTAAAGCTGTTGGATTTACCGGTTCGCGGCATGTGGGCATGACCCTGTTTAACGCAGCAGTTAGCCGCCCCGAGCCGATCCCTGTTTATGCGGAGATGAGCGCTATTAACCCTGTTGTGTTAATGGAGAACGCGCTGATCACTCAAAAAGAAAAAATTGCTAAAGCACTTTCTGGTTCTGTAACCATGGGAGTTGGTCAGTTTTGTACCAACCCTGGTTTAATTTTATTGGTTGACAGCCCTGCGGCTCAAGACTTCCTTGCATCATTTGCAGGCGAGTTTGTAAATACTGTGCCAGGGACCATGCTTAACAAAAACATCTGCAAAGCATACTCAGGTGGTATAGATGCACTTAAAGGTGCTGCTAACACCACTTTAATTGCCGAAGCTGCTACTGCCGCTAACGCTGATAAAGCAGAAGCACGCCCGTCAGCTTTCAGCACTACTGCTGCTGAATTTTTAACTAACAAAGCGTTATCTGAAGAAGTATTCGGCCCGGCTACATTATTTGTAGTTTGTAAAGATGCTGCTGAACTTGCACAAGTGCTTGAATCATTAGAAGGTCAGTTGACTGCTACTGTTCATGCTGCTGATGGTGATAAAGATGCTTTATTGCCTGTGGTTAGCATCATTACGCAAAAAGCGGGTCGTGTTATTTATGGCGGATACCCAACCGGTGTTGAGGTTTGTCATTCAATGGTACACGGCGGACCGTTCCCTTCAACCAGCAACGCTGCGTCTACTTCGGTAGGTACCGGTGCTATCCTTCGTTTCGTTCGCCCGGTTGCATTCCAGGATTTCCCGGATGATCTGCTTCCTGAGCCATTGAAAAAAGGTAATCCATTAAATATCCTTCGCCTGGTAGACGGCAACTGGACAAAAGACAAAGCATAAACGCGAAGCTTTTGTGCTTATAATATTAAAGCGGTATATCTAAATTTAGATATACCGCTTTTTTGTTGGCTGTGTGTTTACATTAATTCAACAATGTTTCATTATATTTGATGTATAAATCAACAACTCTGTTTATGTTAAGATCATTAAAAGCTTGCGGCACTTTGCTTGTACTTTGTGCTGCCTGGTGTAATTACAGTTTCGCGCAAATTCAGGCAACTCCGGCTACCATTCAGGTAAAACTTGATAAAGAGGTAGGAGCCATGTACCCGATGTGGGCCTGGTTTGGTTATGACGAACCGAACTATACCTACATGAAGGATGGTAAAAAACTGCTTAGCGAGCTGGCAGCTTTAAGCCCGGTGCCTGTATATGTACGGGCGCACAGCATGTTGGTTACTGGTGATGGCGTGGCCAAGCTTAAATGGGGTTCAACCAACGCTTATACAGAAGACGCTAACGGCAAACCAATTTATAACTGGAGACTGGTAGACAGTATTTTTGATACCTATGTAAAACGAGGTATGAAGCCTTTTGCGCAGATCGGTTTTATGCCCGAGGCGCTATCAACCAATCCCCAACCATATAAACATAACTGGACACCGGGCGGCAAAGAATCTATTTACACCGGCTGGGCCTATCCGCCGAAGGATTATAACAAGTGGGCCGAGTTGGTTTACCAGTGGGTTAAACACTCGGTTAGCCGTTACGGCAAAGCCGAGGTGGAAAGCTGGTACTGGGAACTTTGGAACGAGCCCAACATTGGTTACTGGAAGGGTACCCCCGAAGAGTTTTTTAAATTATACGATTATACAGCCGACGCCGTTAAACGCGCCCTGCCAACCGCCCGCATAGGCGGTGCTGACGTTGCCGGTACAGGAGGCAATGGTGGTACTAAATTTTTGACGGACTTTTTAACCCATTGCGTATCCGGAACCAACTATGTTACGGGCAAGGCGGGTACACCTATAGATCTGATATCGTTTCATGCCAAAGGCGCACCCACGTTGGTTAATGGCGTTGTCCGTATGAATGTGGGTACCCAAATGCGTGACATACAGAAAGGCTTTAATATAGTAGCATCTTTCCCTACGCTTAAGAATTTACCTATAATGATAGGCGAGTCTGATCCCGAAGGTTGCGCTGCTTGCGGTATGGTTACCAGTCCGCAGAACGCTTACCGTAATGGTACTATGTATCCAAGCTATACAGCGGCTTCGTTTGCCCGTAAATATGCCTTGGCCGACCAGATAGGCATTAACTTTAAAGGAGCTGTTACCTGGGCATTTGAGTTTGAGGATCAGCCATGGTTTTACGGTTTCCGGGATTTGGCTACCAATGGTGTAGATAAGCCTGTGCTTAATGTGTTCCGCATGTTTGGTAAGATGTCGGGCAAAAGGGTAGAGGTTGTTGGTAATCGCATGTACCCGCTCAGAACCTTTGTAGATTCAAGCGCACGTGGACAGCAAACTGATATCGGTGCCCTGGCTGCTAAAGATGCAAGAAAGGCTACAGTAATGATATGGAACTACCATGATATGGATATACAGGCGCCGCCTGAACCCGTCGCCGTATCATTAACCGGTTTAAAGGCAACTAATGTTACCTTAACGCAGTACCTGGTTGATGCCACGCATAGCAACTCTTACGAGGTTTGGAAAAAGATGGGATCACCGCAAAGCCCAACTAAAGAGCAGATAGCCACATTAGAAAAAGCAGGTATGCTGGAAGCCGTTGGTAAACCGCAGAAACTGGCTGTTAAAAATGGCAACCTGACCATCAATACCTCGTTGGCAAGGCAGGGTGTGGCGCTGCTGAAACTCGACTGGTAAGAAATATTTAATAAACGACAACAGCCAATAGGACCCTTATTTAAAGTCCTATTGGCTATTCGTTTTTAGGGATGATCCAAAATAAATGCGTTACCAAAAAAATAAATAAGTAATTTATTGAATATCAAATAGTTATATATTTAATGTGAAACTACTTATTCGTCAGTAAAATTAGCTGTGGATTTGCTGTAAATTTCTGATTATGAGTATATTGCAAATGGCTAAAAACGACAATTTTTTGCCGTTTTTTGGATCAGTTTGGATCACTTTAACAACACAATAGCAACACAATAGCAACAGTTTAGCAACACTTTTGCAACAGGCGTATAAACCTGTTTCAGGATTAGCATCAGCTTGTAGATTACCGGAAAAGCAAGCTTATTAACTACACTAAATCCTAATTAAGCTACAGTTTATTTTATTGAAATACAATAAGTTACGCTTTTGAAGCTAATTGCATAGCGGACCGATTGTTGATTAACAAGGTTGTCATACAACGACAATCTAATTAAACAAGCAATGATCAAATTATCAACAATTACAGTGATGCTTTTTGCATTCGCATTAGGCACTTTAGGGTTTACTAATTCCGCTTCCGCCCAAAAATACAAAACTACTGCCGACACCCTTAAATTAAATAAAAAGTATGGCCAGGTGAAGGTGGAACTTGCCAAATTAAATTCAAAGCTAATTGAAGAGCAAAATAAAACTGCCGGTTATCAATCTAAAATAGTGTCTACCGCTCAGGATGCGGCCACATCTGCCCAGAGCAGTAAAGAAACTGCTGCTACAGCAACTAACGGCGATATGGGTGACGCTAAAATCGCTATGAAACAGGCAAAGAAGGCAAGCAACCAGGCTGATGATGCCGGCGACGCGAAGAGCGACAAATACGATAACGCTAAGGACATAAAGAAGCTGACAGAAAAGATCAATAAAAAGAAAGAAATACTAATTGACCTTGAACAGCAAAAAGCCGCTATAATGGCAAAAGTTACTGTTCCCGCTGCTGCGTAAGTAACAGAGCGGTCCATAAAAAAAGCGTGTTGGCTTCCCAACACGCTTTTTTTATGTAATAAGGTTTTACGCCTCTATCGCGTCATAAACAATCACTTTGTCCCAAAGCGGACTGCATTCTTCAACAAATTTTAAGTGGATCGGGTCGTCCTGATAGGCTTTTTGTCCTGCCAGGTCGCTGAAACGCATTAATTCAGAAACCGCCCAGCTGTTATCTACCACGTCGCGCTTTTCGGTACTGGCTACAACGCCAACATGCAACTCGCGTACGCTTTTAATTTTTCCCAGGCTTTTTACACCCGCAATTAATTTATCGCGATCGGCTTTTGAGTTGGGGTTCTTTAACCAGAATAATACATGGTGTACTACCGGATATTTATCTGCTGCATTGTTTGTTGACATGGCTGATGCTGCTGTTCCCGCGGCCAATACGGCTGTGGTTGTTAAAAATTTTCTTCTGTTGGTTGATTTCATAAGATGGTTACTTCTGATAGCTAAAAGTAAGTGATTTATAAGATATAGATGTTATTCTATCTTAATTATTAGTTGACGGAAATCTTTACTTCCCCACACTTACCAAAACACTCGCATGTGGCGCAATTACCCTTGATAAAACCGCATCTGTTTGCGTTACAGACTTACCGCTCCACAGGTCGGTTACTTTAACTTTTCCCGTTAAGCCAAGGTCCTTCAGGTTTACAGATATTGTGCTCGCATCTTTATCGCCAATGTTAAACAGTGCGATATAACGCTCGCCGGTTTTGCTATTGCGCGACGTAACCGCTACCTGTCCGTTTTCCATAAATAATTGCTTTACATCGGTACCTTCACGGTGCATTTTTAATACGTCCTTATTGTTAAGCAACGATAGGGTAAAAGCATCGTTAGATGGCATATCGCCACCAAACATCAGCGGTGAACGGAAAATGGTAAAGAAGCTCATCAGCGACACCTGCTCATCTTTGGTTAAACGGGTCATGCGATCAACACCGCGCTCGCCACGTACCGCTATACGGCCCAATGGGATCATATCACAATCGGGCCAAGTGCCGGGCGCAATGTACGGATACCAGCCCTTTGCTACATTCATCAGGTGAACAAGATCTTTCCATATATCCCAAACATCATCAACCATGCGCCACATGTTGGCATGTTCTTTCACATGGTCGGCGTTGGCAATTGGTGTTTCGCCGGGAGAAGTGCTTAACACTATTGGTCTGCCGGTTTTATCAATCGCTTTTCTAATCAATTCTATCTCGCCCAAGTGGTAGGGGCGCGAAAGATCGTCTATCTTAATAAAATCTACCCCCCATGATGCATACAGCTCCATTATAGAATTGTAATACTCTTGCGCCCCCGGTTTATCCGCAAGTACGGTATAATTATCCCTCAGCCATCTACATTGTAATGCTGTGGTATATATCTTATCTGCAGTAATGCCATTAGCGCCTTTTATGGGCAGTTTTTCGTTAACAGCTTTTACTGGTACGCCGCGCATAATGTGTATACCGAATTTTAAACCTTTACTATGCATATAGTCAGCCAGCGGTTTAAAGCCTTTGCCATTGGCAGATGACGGGAATTTTTTGATAGACGGCAAATATCTGCCGTACTCATCCATTGCATAAATAGGGTCGGTTTGGTTGTAGCCGCCGGCCTTATCGTTCTCAACAAACCATCTGATATCAACCACAATGTATTCCCAGCCAAATTTTTTAAGATTGGCAGCCATGTAGTCGGCATTGGCTTTTACTTCAGCCTCGGTAACGGTAGGCCCGTAGCAATCCCAGCTGTTCCAGCCCATAGGCGGCGTTTGCGCCCAGCTTTTAAATGATTTTGATTGTGCATTTGCCGCAAGCGTAGCTACGCAAAGCAATATTGCTATTAAAGGTTTTTTCAGGAAAGAAGAATTCATTAGGTGATCTTTTGGTTACCACCAAAACTATATATTAATTGTTGTTTTGACAAGAAATACGGTGTCATAAAACATAGCGATGAGTTTAAAACGTGAAGTGAAGGTTTAAAAAAGCGGGGGTAGTGCGATTCCCTCCCTTGGGAGGGTGTACGGAGGGGTTTTGCCACTTTACTAAACCCCTCCCGCCAACGCACAGTCAACCGCACCCTTCCCCAAGGAAGGAGTTTAAAGGTTTAAATCCATCGCTATGTTTTATGATTATCGTCTCTGCATCTCCGGCTTCATTTCATAAACCGCTCCTTCATCGCCAAAATCATAAAGTTTTACCAGTTTTTGCCTTTGCATAACATGCTCCAGGTTGATGAGTTCGGGGTTCTCCAGCTTTTCAAACCAGATAAGATAATAATGCGGTACCTTATAAAACTCTGCTATTTTATTGGGAAAGAAACGGTGTGGTAAGTTTTTGCAACGTATGCCCGATGTAAAGTACGCGGCTTCATTAGCGTCAGAGTAAATGGGTATACCGGGTTTATATATATGCTTGTTGTTCTCTAAAAAAACAACAAATTTTGATTTGTTCCAGGTATCGTCGGTATAACCCGGGTTGCCATAATCTTTTTGATCGTGGTGGCGGTCGCAATCGGCATAAGCCTCATTCGCTATAAAAACAACCATTATCAGGCTAAATCCCCAGTTAATGAGTTGGCGTTTTCTCAGGTCAAAACTAACGTTCCTGAACGCGGTAAGCACCCAGCTGGTAAGGCTCCATATCAAGGGGATAACCATGGGGGAAAGCAGTCGCGGATTGATACGCTCATAGCGCGAAAATGTAGAGGATATTATAATGAACAACCCGTAAACAAGGGCAAACGTAAGCGCGATGTTTTCGTAAGCTGACATTTTACCCTTTATCAACTGATAGATCAGCATGCCGATCAGCGCCAGTAAGATGATCCAGGCGAGGGGTGATGATAGCGTTTTATAAAGTGTCGGCGAAAAGTGCAGCCATTCGGCCATAACAGTACCAAAGTAATACACGTTTTCGCTGAATGGTGTTAATGATGGTTCGCGAGGGCCCGTCATGGTTTTAGTAAGCAGGGCGTTGCGCATTAGATTTAATACCAGTAGCGAGCAGGCCACCAACCCATAATTTAATATATGGATGAGTTTCCGTTTGATCTCCAGGTTACGATCGAACAATAAAATAAAGCCACCTGTACCTATTATAGTAACTCCCGCATACCGCGTTATGGTGCTTACTGCCGCTATAAATGCTGCAATTAAAAGCCATGTAATGCTCCGCGTTATCATGTATTTACGGAACGCTATAATAAATACAATGCTAAGCAGAATAAACAGCGTTTCAGACCATAAATAGGTATAGATCTGCAGCAGGGCAGGGCTTAGCATTATGGCAACCAGCGCCAGGCATTTATATAGGTGCGATGTTACAGTAAAGCGCTGCATTATCCATCCGCATAAAAAAAGTAGCGAGCCGAACATGATCCCATTCAAAACCGGGCCGTAAGTAAAAGGATCAACGCCGGTAACAAACATAACCGCCGCTAAGTAGGTAGGGTAAAATACGGGGAAATCAACCAGCGGCAAACCGTTAAAGGTGATAAGGGAGCCTTCGTCAACCAAACTGCGTGCCGCGCTGGCGTACATAATGGAGTCGGGCGAAACACCGATGCCACTGTATGCGGTATAAAGTTGTATGACAAGGAAGCTTGCGATTGCAGCAATAAGGGAGTCGATATTTTTAAACGAGCGGGACTTTGGCATAAATATTAAAACTTTTAAGCCCCACCCAATTCCTCTCCCCGAGATTTAGAGGGGGACTATTCTATCAGATCCAACACGGTACTTATAGGCTGATCGCTGTCAATCAATATGCCTTTTACGCCTGCGGCAGTACCTGCCACAACATCGCGCTCACGGTCGCCAATAAAGTAGGAGCGTGCCGGATCTATGTTATATTTTTCAATCCCTTTAACCAACAAACCGGGTTTAGGTTTGCGGCAATCGCAATCTCCTGTAAAATCGGGGTGATGCGGACAGTAAAAAAAGTCGGTAAACTCTACACCATGAGCGCCATAGTCGTCTCTTAATTTTTGATGCATTTTTCCCAATTCTTCTTCGCTGTACCAGCCTTTTGCCAAACCACCCTGGTTGGTGGCCACAATAAGCAGGTAACCGCGGTCCTGCAGTTCTTTTAGCGCGGCAAAATTATCTAATACGTCAAAATCTTCAATCCGGCGTATATAATCGCCCATTTCACGGTTCAACACGCCATCGCGGTCTAAAAAAACGGCTTTATTCTTTTGGAGCATTTTTATGATTTTTTGCAAAGTTAGCAATTATTGTAAGGCCGCCTATGCAAACATTGCAATCGAATCAAAAACATAAAAAATAACACATCCTTAGGGTTTTTGTCTTTATTTTATTAATTTAGGATAGGTTTAGCCTACATATTAACTGAACACCTACAATTTTAGTGCATAAATTGTTTTTAATTATTTATAATAATTTTAACGATTTATTAAAAATTTAGTAATTATAGAGCTTATAGATGCGATATTATTTAACATTATTTAAAAAGTTTAGTAATGTTTTAAATTGCCTGTTAAATTCTGTATTTTCGTAATTACACCATATCTAATTTTTTTAACGGTTTAATTTTTGAGATGAATCAAACTGATTGCGACCAGGGCCTGTATAGACCGGAATTTGAACACGACTCGTGCGGTACGGGATTTATAACCAATATTGACGGACATAAGACCAACCAAATAATTGACGATGCGCTTACCATGTTAGAGAACATGGAGCATCGCGGTGCTTGTGGCTGCGACCCGGATTCGGGTGACGGCGCGGGTATTTTAATGCAGATACCGCATGAATTTTTTATGGAAGAATGCTCAGACCTTGAGATCAGTTTGCCGCAACCCGGCGAATATGGTGTGGGGATGTTGTTCTTACCGAAGGATTCAGTGCTGAAAAAAGCCTGCCGAACTATAGTTGACAACGCCATTGATAAGTTAGGCTTGCATAAACTAGGTTCGCGTAAGCCGGCTGTAGACTCGTCTGTAATTGGCGAAACAGCCCGCAGTGCCGAACCTGATGTTGAGCAAATATTTGTTGCAAGGCCGCACTCCATTACCAATGTTGACGACTTTGAGCGCAAACTTTATGTTTTACGCCGTTACATCAACAAAATAGTTACCGAAACACTTCCGGGTGCACGCAATAGCTTTTATTTCCCTTCATTCTCTTGCAAGGTTATTATATATAAAGGCCAGTTAACCACTTACCAGGTGCGTCAGTATTATGCTGATCTTCGCGATCCGCGTATGGCATCAGGTTTGGCCGTGGTTCACTCACGGTTTTCAACCAATACTTTTCCATCATGGAAACTGGCTCAGCCGTTCCGCTTAATTGCCCACAATGGCGAGATCAATACATTAACAGGTAACCTTAACTGGTTCTATTCAGGATTAAAATCATACGCTTCTAACTATTTCAGTGCAGAAGAAATGGAAATGCTGTTGCCGGTTATTGATAACAACCAATCTGACTCTGCCTGTTTAGATAACATCATCGAAATATTACAACATACCGGCCGTTCACTGCCGCATGTTATGATGATGTTGATACCTGAAGCATGGGACGGTAATGAGCAAATGGACCCGATCAAAAAGGCGTTCTATGAGTTCCACGCTACTTTGATGGAGCCTTGGGATGGCCCGGCTGCAATCAGCTTTACAGATGGTAAGCTTGTTGGCGCGGTGTTGGATCGTAATGGTCTGCGTCCGTTGCGTTATACCATAACCAGTGATGGCCGCGTAATTGCAGCTTCAGAAACCGGCGCTATTAAGATA
>NZ_CAMLHX010000084.1 GCF_946479965.1 uncultured Mucilaginibacter sp.
AGTACTGACAAAACAGTGTCACCATTAGGTAGGAAAATAGTACCGACATTTGTATAACACCAGGCGACAAGCCAGCCACCAAGCAAAACTTTTTACACAACTAATCTTCCGGACTTTCGGACTTCCCGACTTCCGGACTCAAAACCCATCATGAACTACAAAATTTACTTATATGATACCGATACCGAGGGTATCGGATCGGGCAAGCTGTCATCGGCCCAGATAAAATTGCAGTTAGAAGCGGCGGCCGGCCAGGATGTAGACGTTCACATTAGCTCGGCAGGGGGCAGCGCATTTGATGCCATTGCCATCTATGATCTGCTGAAGAAATACCCCGGTAATGTAACTACATACATTGATGCGCTGGCCGCCTCTGCAGCCTCGGTTGTTGCCATGGCTGGTGATAATATTGTGATGAGCAAGTATGCGCTACTGATGATACACAAACCTATGGTAGGCAGCGGCGGTAACGCCGACGAACTGCTTAAGGATATTCAGTTACTGAATGTGGTACAATCTCGCTTGGCGGCAATTTACGAAGACAAGACCGGTTTGGACGGCGTTACCGTTAATAGTTTGATCGACTCCGTCACCTGGCTTACCGCCGACCAGGCGCTTGACCTCGGGTTTATTGACCAAATTGAGGATTATCAGGCAGAAATAACCAACACCGTCCTCATTCAAAATTATACAACCGCTGCGCCGGTTTTCTACCAACGCTATATCAACAAAATCTTAAATAAACCCAATAACAGCAATATGAACATCGAAAATCAAGAACTGATCCAGAAAACCGCCTCGGTTTTGGACAAGATTATGAACTTCTTTAAAAAAGTGGTGAACAAACACACTATTACAGACAAAGGTATCCTGCACCACGCCGGCGAACTTAGCGAAGGCACCGAAGTTTACCAGGATGAGGACATGACCACGCCCGCTATTACTGACAGTTACACCACTGCGACAGGCAAAAAAATCGCGATTAAAAACGGTCAGGTTGAAAAGGTAAGTCCGGAAGAAGCGGCCCCTGAAGCGGAGGAAGAAGACGAGGATATCCTGCCGGAAAGCATCTTTAAAACCGGCAAGCAGAAAGAAATAAAAAATCGTGTGCAAGAAATAAAAGCCAAGCTACATGCCCAAAACGCATTGTTGACCGAAGCAAAAGCCGCGTTAGAAGAAGCCGGCAGGCGACTAAGCAAAACCCGCACAGAAATAAAAAACGAGATAAAATCAGATTTTACGCCCGAAGGATCAAAACGCAGCAGCAAAGCAAAAACAGAAAGCCAACCCTTCTTCGCACCGAAAACCACACTGGCACAGAACGCGGTTAAAAAGGCAGTAGCTAAATAAGTATCAAGTAGCTAGTATCAAGTAGTAAGACGATGAGCGTCTTTGGCGAACTATACAAGTACTTGCTACTAACTACTTGATATTAAACAAAATCAAAAACAAATAAAAAACAATTAATGGCTCAATTTACATTTACAAACAACACCTATGCCGGCGAAGCGCTGGCGGGGTTTATGGCAAGCACGCTGCTTGAGGCCGATTCGGTTAAGCGCGGTTTGCTAACCGTTATCAACGACGTAAAATCGCGCAAGGTGATACTTGACGTTGACGACGATGTGATACTGCAGGACCCATCAGGCACATTCACTGATCAAGGCACCACAGCATCACAAAAAGAAAGTTACCTGGACCCGGTGATCTACGAATTTATGAAAGAAGAACAATGGGACAAGCTGGTGCAATCATGGGAGGCGCAAAGCCTTAAACCCGGTGCTTTTATGGACTATGAAGGCGTGGTTGACTTATCTGACTTTATGGTGCAGCGTTACCTTACAAAAATACAAATAGCCAATGAGCGTTTGTACTGGCTGGGTAAAGCGTCGACAAAAGAAGCGGCTTTTACCGCAGGCTTCGCGGGCTTGCTGCCAACTATAGCCAACGCATCAGGCGTTTATAAAATAGGCTTAGGAAAACCGGCTACTTCAATGGCAGCAACCGCTATCAGTGGCTTGGGCGTAGTGACGGTCTCCAGCACTGCAACTTTAGCCGATGGTGATGTGGTGAGTATTACCGCAGTTACCGGAACAAGCAAAGACCTTACAAATGGAGGCTCCGGAGTTGACGTGCAAGGGCAATCATACTTTATAAAGGTTTTAAGCTCAACCACGTTTCAACTGGTGCGTAATTACAACGAGATAAACACCCGCAAAGCAGCTACATTCTCCGGCTCATCAACAGCAGCAACTGTTAGCTACATTAACGCCAGCAATGTGCTGGATGTGTTAAGTGGGGTGTATGCCCAGTTAGATCCCGCGGATAGAAGTCAGGATGATTTTAACCTGCAGATCCCATTCCACGTAGGTTATGCCTACGCACAAGCTCAGGCGAACAAAGCAGTTAATGTGTTAAATGCGTTCACCGATAAAAAGAAAATGGATTACCTGGGTTTACCATTGCAGTTGATGAACCATTGGCAGGCCAACACCATTTTAGGTGCACGCTCGTCAAACCTGTTTCTTGGTGTTGATCTATTGGGTGATGCTTCTGAGCTATCTACAGTTTACATGAAGCCTTACACCAACGATAACGTGGTACGTATGAAAGCACGCATGAAGGCCGCGGTTAACTACAAATTCGCCAACGAGCTATTCTACCTGTCGGCTTAATTTAATGAGTGATTGAGTGAATTAGCGAATGACTGATTTGTTAAGTCTGTCTATCACATTCACTCAATCACTAATTCAATAATTCACTAATTAAACAATCTATGTCAATTTACAATAAAATAAACGCAGGCTTCAGCCTGGGTACTGATGAGCCTATAACGGCCGGTGTTGAGGATGTGATCTACATCTTTAATCAGGATGATATAACTATCTCCTACGACACCCTTAACCCATTAATAGTAGACGACCTGACGGCAGTTGGATCGGCCAAAGCTTACAAGTTCCAGGGAACCAACAACAGCTTCAATTCTATATCAAAAATAGCCAAAACCGCGGTAGGCCCTCGTTATACCGAAGAAATAGACTTCAATATTGCCGGTCTTTCTGTTGATATAAAAGCGCAACTACAAGCAATGGGATATGGACGCGTATGCGCCGTGTTGGTTAACAACTATAAATCAAGCGATTCGGCAATTGAATTATTCGGTGCTGTAAACGGATTGATCCTTACAGAGGCTGAGCGTAACGCAGCCGACGAAGGCTTGGATGGCGGTTACAAATTAAAGCTAACCAACCCCGACAAGCTGAAAGAACCTTACCCGCCACGCGCTGTATCAATTCCGCCAACCAGCGGCAGCGCAACCTATGCAAGCACTATTGCAGCATTGGAGGACCTGGTATCCTAGTCATTTTCCGGCGACAGGTAACAAGCCTGTCGCCGGACTGCCAACTCCTTTTTACCATTTAAAACAACAAGAACTACTACATGAAAACCTATTTGCCACAAATTGAGCGACGAATTTTAGTAAGACCCAACCAAACTTTCGGTATCCTTAACTATGATCTGGACAACGCTTATCCACAACGGATGCTTGAACTGGTGGCAGGATCGCCAACCGCCAAAGACTGTTGGAACAAACGTGCGAAATTTATAGCGGGTAACGGCTTTGAACAAAAAGATCTGGGCAGGCAAATAATAAATGCCAAGGGATTGACATTAGCTAAATTGCTTAAAGCCGTAGCTCATGATGTGGCAATATTTACCGGCTTCGGCATCCATGTAAACTACAACGCCAATTTCAAAATAGCGTCGGTTAACTATGTAAAGTTTGAAGATATCCGCATGGGCGATATTGACAACGTTGAAACCACTGATAAATATGCTGTTTATTCTGACTGGGGCCGCAAAACCTGGAAAAACGTAACCCGCAGCAAAATTGCTTTTATTGATAAGTATAATCCGGATATGGAGGTTATAAAAAAGCAGGTGATTAAAGCCGGTGGCTGGAAAAATTATAAAGGCCAGCTGTATTATTTTAACCCTGCCGTTGATGACTATCCATTAATTGAAGCCGACAGCGTTTGGGAGGATTTTGAAACTGAAGCAGGTATTAAAACCTTCAATAACAGAGAGGTAACGACAGGTTTCCTCCCGTCAACGATGCTGTTTATGCAATCTCGACGCGAAGAGGCTGATAACGCGGGGCCGGAAACGGATCAATCGAGCAGCAATCAGGCTTCGCAATTGGAGAAAGACTTAGGCACCTTTCAGGGAGCAAAAAGCGCGCAAAAGATCATCGTTATAGAATATGAGGATGAGAGCCAGAAACCCGAGTTTCAGCCCTACTCAATCCAAAACAACGATAAGCTTTTTGAGAGTACAGAAAGATCAGTTGAGGCGCGGATAATAAAAGGGTTCTCCGTTCCGAAAGAACTGGTCAATGCTGAAAAATCATCAGGCTTAAGTAATGGCGGCGAAAAAAGAGAAGCGATCAGAGAATTCAATGATAATACTGCCGCGGAAAGGTTGGCGCTATCAGAAGCATTTGAGGAGATTTTTAACAATTTCCACGTCTCTATAAATCCTTCCGCCAACTGGAATATTATACCTGTTCCTGCCACCGTTGCTGATGATAGCCCGGGTCGGACCGCAGGTTCGAGCATTAATCAATTACTCTTGTCAGAACTGCCTGCCGAAAACAAAATAGCCATCCTTATTCATGCCTACGGTTTTAAACAAACCGAAGCGGAAAGTATGGTGACTCACTAATCATCTATCTCATCAATACACAACACTTATGATTTTAATAGACCAGCTAACTTTTCAGCGGTACGAGGATATCTCTGCAAATATAAAACCGGAGCGCCTGAAAATCTTTATTACAAAAGCGCAGGATCTGGATCTGAAACCCTTTTTAGGCCGTTCGCTTTACTACGACTTTATAAAACATTTTAACGAGGACGGCACTATAAAAGATGACGCACCGCAGCATTACAAGGACCTGCTAAATGGTAGTGAGTACCTGGACAAACGCGGGCACATTGTTTTGTACGAAGGATTATTACCAACTCTGCTATACTTTGCTTTTTCGCGATTTATCGAGGCTGACGCTATCAGGTATACATCTATAGGGCCGGTGCAAAAACAACCCGATCAAAGTGTGCGCTTATCCCCTGCAGAGCTTAGTCGGCTTGTCCAACAACAACGTAGTGTGGCCAATGCACATGCTAACGAGGTTGAGAAATTTCTGAAAGATC
Organism: uncultured Mucilaginibacter sp.; assembly: GCF_946479965.1. The sequence continues at coordinate 5,214 of NZ_CAMLHX010000084.1, forward strand.
ACCAGGCAGATTTTCCACTTTGGGAACAAAACGGTAAAAACCGTAGCGCACGCCAGGCTGGGCCGCGCGTACGTGGCGTAGACAGATCAGACTTTAACGCTCCGGGCGAAGCAATCAATGCAGCTTACTACTTACCAATAACAAATTAACAATGGCAGATAAAAAAATAAGCGAATTACCTTTGACCGCCACCATAAACGCCGGCGATATATCATTACTGGTACGCGACGGCGCTGACTATAAATTTGCCTTTTCCAGCTTGCTGCAGTTTATCGGTGACAACCTTACTGTTGGAGCGAAAATTTCTTTCGGAGCAGTATTACCCTCGAACACCACAGGTAAAAACGGCGATATTTTTATTAAGACAGATACCGGCGCATTTGCACAAAAGATCTCCGGCGTTTGGACTGTCGTTTACACGATACCTTCATCGTCAGGAACAACAAATGGTAACATAATTTATGGCGTTGGTGTGCCGGGTGGTTTAATCGGCATGGATAACGACACCTATATTAACACAGGTACAGGAGTATTCTACCGGAAAGCAGCCGGAATATGGGCTCAGGTATTTTCTATGCAAACCGGGCCTCAGGGACCGCAAGGTGCGGCGGGAACCAACGGAACGAATGGCACAAACGGATTTAATGTATTAAGTGGCAATACCATTCCATCTAACTCAAGTACAGGAGTTAATGGCGATTTTTACATTAATATCGGCACTTACACACTTTACGGACCAAAAACCGGCGGTGTTTGGGGCGACGGAGTATCGGTAATCGGTCCGGGCATCCCTACCGGCGGAACAACCGGGCAGGTGCTGTTTAAGCATAGCGACGATGATCTGGATGTTGATTGGGAGGATATCAATCTATCTTTTGAGATTATAACAGGAGAGGCTACCGATAACGCTTCCCTATCTGCAGTCTTAACCCAAAAAGCCGACTTGATATCGGGTAAAGTACCTGCAAGTCAGTTACCAAGCTATGTAGACGATGTTTTGGAATTTGCCGACTTTGCAAGTTTGCCCGCCATAGGCGAAAGCAGCAAAATATACGTCACACTTGACGATAACTGCGAGTATCGCTGGAGCGGATCAACTTACGTTCAGCTGGTGGCATCGCCCGGAAGTACAGACGCCGTACCCGAAGGGAGCGTTAATAAATATTTTACAGCCTCGCGAGTGTTGGCCACCGTTCTGTCTGGAGTGAGTTTTATAACAAACGCAGCAGTGGCTGCTACCGATACAATTTTAGCAGCAATTGGCAAACTGCAGGCGCAATTGAATGGACTAACGTCAGTTTTTCAAGCCAAAGAAGACCAGAACTTAAGCACGGGCAGCAATGTTAAGTTTGCCAATGTAGAAGCCACGGGCATTTTTAAAGCAGGGCAGGCTAACATCGCAACCGGGCTACCGCCGGGCTTTTATGGCAATACTGCAGGCAGGTTTCTGATAGCGTGGAACAGATCAAACAGTGAAGGAGAAACGGTTTTTGCCAACAATGGCGGAACTGAGCCATACGCGGTAGGCGGATACTCCTTTTTACACGTCGACAACAGCGGCGTTGAAACCGAAATGTTCAAACTAAGCGGAAACGATTTTTCAGCCATTTTCGCCGGCCGTCTATGTCCCGGCGTTATTGACGCGGCCACCTCACCAGCTACTAAATACCTCACCTATAACCCAACAACAAAAGCACTGGAAAGCAGGACAGCGAGCGAGGTGGTAACCGATATTGGAGCAGATGTGGGTTCGTCAAAAATATCTTATAATTCTTATCAAACAGTACTATAACTATGGATACTTCATCAAATCAACTTTCGTTTTCAACCCTTACAGGTGTTTACCCTGCAACTCGGTTAGCTTCCGGTTTAGCAATCAATACCGATACTTTGGTAGCAACCGGGGCCAGTCATGCCAGTATTGTACTGGATGTTTTGTTTCGCAATCTGGATGTAAGCAATGCGCGAAACTTCGACATTATAATTTGCACGACCGGGTCAAACGCAACAAACGAGAACAATAGGGTCCAAATCAGCGTACCTGCAAACTCAGGTAATAATGGTTCAACATCTCTAGCATCTCTGGCGGCTAACGCACCCTCTTTGTTTGACATGGATCTGGCGGGGAACCGCGTTTTAACATTGGAAAGCGGCATATCTATTTATGTAAGGAATAAAGCCGCGTTAACAGCTGATATTTATATCACCGTAAAGTTGAGGAGTTTCTAAAATGATGGGTGTATCGACAACGCCGTTTAATTTGACTGCGATTCGGAAGTTTACTGTATGGTATACAGCAAGGAATGGCAACTGGTACGACGCCTCGACATGGATAAGCAATGGTAAAAAACGTAGCAAATATCCAAAAAATGGAGATACCGTTTATATAAGTCATAATGTTTTGATCGATAGCATAAGTTTTGGTCAAACTATATCAGTTCGAGATCTATTTATAACCGTTGGTGGGAAATTGCGATATACAGGACCAATTCAGCCAATAATCAAAGTAAATGGAATTCTTGACAATGCTGGAGAAATAGATTTTACCGGGGGAAACGCGCGGGTTCTTTTGTACGGCTATATAAATAAGCTAGGTACTTACACATACGGAACAAGTTGCATTGAATATGCTGGAACTGGAGAACAAGCCATAGATTGCACCGTCTCTTACTACGACTTAAACACAAGTGGTGGGGGAATAAAAATATGCACAGGTGACTTAAACGTATATGGGACCTTAAGTCCACAATTTGGTGTCTCTGGAGTTGGGATAGACTTCAAAGGATATAATAGCTTTGTAAACCTTACTGGCGGTGGGGCGATGTATAAATCGCTAAATACAGGTAGGGCAATATTCGCAGGCCTTGCGAAGGTAAACGTCAATAGCACTTGGGACTTCAGAGGTAACGGGGACGTTGAATTTAGAGGAGGCTGGATAACAGGAAATGACGATAGTTATTCGTTTTATACCGGTACAGGCAATTACTATTTTACTACAAACAATCAATCAGTATTAAGGTCCTATATCCCAACTCAATTTAGCACTTGGAAATGCAATGTATTTATTGGTGCAGGTATTGAGATAACTTTAGGAGACGCAAGTAGTTTCATTGACATTGTTTTAGGCAATCCATCGAATCCTACAAATATCACGGGGCTTAGCTCGACATCTAAACTGATTTTAAATAATGCTAGGGTTTTACAAACTCAATTAACCCCTCCGATGACAACAGGTATTTACGACACTTCCATAAGTGGTAAAACGAGTGTTTCAATCGGTTATTATTTCAATGTCGATTATAATTTGCCTGACATATATTATCCGAGCTTGGTTTTGCATGGTACAGGAAAGGCATCATTAATCGCTAATTTAAATGTAAATGGCAATTTAATGATAGGAGGTTTTGGTCAATTAGCATACTTAGAGACGACAACGTTTAATGTAAGTGTTGATGGGACAGTTGGAGTTGGTGGAGGTTGTACATTTTCTAAAATTAGTGCAGGTTCATTATTATTCAAAGGGCAATTTGCGCCAGATCTTAACTCTAAAATAGTTTGGACTGGAAATCCAACTATCGAAAGCCGTGGAGGTATCAAAATAGGCACTAATGGTACATTCTCTGATTCGAACTTCAATTTCGGAAATAACACTTGGACTTTCACAACAAACAATCAGAATTTGTTTGTTTACTATCTTCCTGCTTTTGCCATGATAAATCCTGTAGTTATAAATGACATTACATTAACTATCGGATCTAACGGCGGATCTAACAGCGATGTTAGGTTTGATAACACAATAAACGGGACGACTAGTAACTCTAAGTTATCAGTAGCCGCTAATTGTCGCTCAAGGTTTAATAATCCTATCGCTCCAATGACTACTGGGCAATTTAGTTTTTCTTTGGGAAGTTTCCAGAATTATGAATATGCGGGAAGCCAACAGGTGACAGGCGGCACTTACGGAAATTTAACGCTTAAAGCGTCTGGAACTAAAAAGTTGTTAAACAACGTTTCTGTTCTAAACAATTATTCTTTAGTTGCCCCAGCGCTTCTAGATACAAATGGGTACAACTTAACTAATCCGTAGACGCACAAATTGTTTTGGGGCATCAATTTTAATCGATAGTATTAACAATACTTATTGATTAAAAAAAGCATCACGCCAAAACTGATGACGTATCGGACCAATATAGTGCCTAGCAAGCCATTCTTTACCAATACTAAATCGTATTTTAAATTGACCATCGTAATTGAGTATATATTTTCTTGCAGATAAGCCGGAAATCCCAGCCTGTTTTTGCAAGTATGCAAAAATCGTTTGTTCACTTAGGTGTTCGGAATTTTCCACTAAAATCGGTAACAAACTTTGAATAATATCATGCTGTGTTTTGCTAAGTCTATTAATTAACATAAGTCCCGCACAGTAATATGGCTCTTCGTAAAGGCAGGAAAGTTGGGCTTTTTCTACAAGATTAAAGTCATAACCCGGTTGGTAATCATACTGCATATGTATATTCGTAGACCCATTTACGAGGCGCTCAATGTCAGAGTTTGGATCCCGCAACCATAATACGTCAGTGTCTCCATAAACAAGTGGTTGGTTTAACTCCAATGTCTGCAAAATCGCAGCAAGTTTTAAACCCATTGGATTATTAATAGCAAATCTAACAAGGGAGTCATTTTTCTGTTCCTTGTGAAATTTAATACAATCTGACGCCAAAATTATCTTGAGCTTACAGGTGGGGTAAAGTAATAATATCTCGCTTATCTGGTTTTCCGGAAAACCAAAATCAAGATATACATACACAAAGGGCAAATTTTTAAACTGTTTTTGAATAGACAGCAGCCCTTGCTTTAAAAAAGGAAAATGCGTTGCGCCACAGAGAACCGCGTAGTTAAATAAAGCGATAGGCTTGTCCCGAGGCGCTGGGGGGCGTTTGAGAGCCAACCAATTTTTATAAAACAGAATTGGGAAACGAAAGGCAAAACTGTTATGCAGTTTTTTAAACATATTACGAATATAACCAAAATAAGCTTACGCTAATCGAGGCAGAGAGCAACTACTGGTGTAGCTAGAATACCGCAAGCAATTTCCGCTTTATTTGCCTTAATATTTATCCTTTATGGAAAATTCACTAAAGAAACCGCGATGCGAAAAGGGCTTATTTTCTTGGGAACAGTAAGCTACTCATTATACCTTATTCATTGGGATTTAGGCAGAGCGGCAGTTAGATTGTCAAGGCATTTGCCTATTATAAATAATATTGGTTTATTGAAGGTAGCGACCGGCCTTCTCTTTTCAATACTTTGCGCCTGGCGTCTTTATATAAGTATTGAAAAACCCTCTGCTAAATTGGCATCAAAACTTAAATATAAAAGAAGCTAACACCGGTACATCATGGCAATCTCTTGTCAAAAAACGAATTACAAATAACCGTCCTCTTAAATTTATTTTCATGACTTTCTTATCCCTCCTGCCCTTGCTATGCTCGGCCGCGTTTGGCACGCTTATAACTTTGCTGGCTACGCGTAAAAAAACAAGCGCCGAAACACAGCTTTTTAATACCGAAATTTACAGTACTATGCTGGGCGATCTGCGCGCGCAACTCAATATGCAAGGCGACCAACTAAAAAATCAGGCGCAACAGATCCTAAACCTGCAGAAAAAGGAGACAGAAAATGTCCGAATCATATCCCTGCAACAAAAACGGGAGCGTGAACACCTTACCAAAATAAAGCGGCTGGAAACTACCATCCGCCAGATGGAAAGTCGGATCAATCATCTTCAGTATCAACTTTATGGAAAACAAGGCTAAAGCCTTACAGGCAGGGTTGAGAATAGATAAGTTTAAAAGAGAAAAGTGCCCGGAACGAGATTCGAACTCGTACATCCTTACGAATGCCACCCCCTCAAGATGGTGCGTCTACCAATTTCGCCACCCGGGCCTATAATTATTAAATCCGGATGCTAAATCTAATTAGATTCAGTATCCGGACCATTCTTTTTTAGATGTGCCCGAAGAGAGACTCGAACTCTCAAGAGACAATTCTCAACGGCTTCTGAGACCGCAACGTTTACCAATTTCGCCA
>NZ_CAMLHX010000085.1 GCF_946479965.1 uncultured Mucilaginibacter sp.
TATCCCCAAAACTTGTGCGGTGTGCCATATAGCGGATCAAAACGGTTATCTTTACCTGAAGGGCTAACCGCGCTATTCCCCGATAGCACATCATAACCCGGCGTAAAGCTTAAGTTGCCTTTTTGATAAGTTACAGCAGCTGTGTAGTGGTAAGCATCCAGCGCTACATTATCACGGCTCTTACCATCCTGACGGTAGTAAGCGGCCTGTATGGCTATTTTGCCAAAACCCGACGCGTTACCAATGGTATGGTTAACCATTAAACCGTAAGTGTAGCGGTTAACTGAAGAATAATCATAAGCATCAGTCAAACCGGTTCTAACAAAACGACGTCCGTATACGTAACCGGTCGCAGCGGTACCTACAGAGTCTAAACGGTATTTTCCAAATCTGTCGTTAAAAAACAGCCCTGAAACCTTCGTTTGATCAAACTTTTTGCTGACGTACAAACTTGTGAAGGATTTGTATTGCTGTGTAGCACCATTGGTGCCTGGCGGGTTGGCAAAAACAGGTGTGCCTGTTTTTGCGCTATTATTGGCAGCGCTCCCACCGGGGGCCAGTGGAAGCATACCTGCCGGAGCGGCAACTAAAGTGCCTAAAGAATTTTTTACAGTAGCCGGTAAGTTTGCCGGTACATAATCTGTATTAGTTAAACCAAAAGCATCGCTGTTTTGGTTATAAGCATAACCTAAATCAACTTGCCATCCGTGGTGCATCAATTTTAATAAAGCCATGTCATGGCGGCGGCCTTGTTGCAACCAGTCCAGGTTACCAATCAATCGGGAATCGTCATAGATCAATTCCTGACGACCTATTTTTAAAGACAACTGATCAAACCATTTAAAACCGATGGTCGTATCGGCCTTGTTGGCCAGCGTAAGCTCGGCCCAACCTTCGTGTAAGAACAGTCTGTTGTCAGTAGCCGATGTTGAAGATGCATCCGCGCCCCACACGCGTACATCCTGTATGCTGGCACCAACAGTTAGTCTGTCCCATTTATATCCAAAAATTAATCTTGTTCGTTGTGATACAAAACCAGCGTTTTTAGAGTCCTTTAAAACAAGGTTTCCAAATCCGTTTCTTGATTCTGCACGCGGCCTTATTTGTCCGTTTAAGGTCATTTGAGCGGTGGCATTATATGCCGAGAGGCAGGTAAAAATTACAATTGTTGTAAAAAGTCTGCATTGTTTGAGTACGTTTTTATACATTTGGTGAGTTTTTAGTTTGTGAAAGCGATAAAACTGTAATAGTCCTGTTTGGGAATGCGACCTCCCGGCAGGGCTTTTTTTATATGGGTGTGGGGGTATTATTCTTTTGCAATTCCTACATACACTTTTCCATCTTCAACTTTTACAGGATAGGTTTTTATTTGATAATCATCGCCGCTCAGGCACTCGCCGCTTAAAAGCGAAAAAGTTTTTTTGTGAAAAGGGCAAGCCACTTTAGGTTCACAATCTTCGCCTGCACTGCCTATCATGCCGCGTGAAAGCGCCATTTGCTGTTTATGCGGACAAAGGTTTTGTGTAGCATACCACTCGTTGCGACGGCTAAAATTGTAAATGGCTATTTGCTCTTCGCCATGCTTCATGCAAACCCCGCCATTTTCAGGAACATCATCAATGTAGCAGGCCGGGATCCAATCAAGTGCTGTTAGTGTTTCCATGTTGTCTATTTTTTATCGAGATTTTATATTGCCCTTATTCTTATTACCAATTAGCTTTCACTTGTCCGCGCATTTCCTCAAACTTTACGCTCGGATCTTTCTGAGCGGGCTCGTTAACAAAGTGTGAGAATTTTTTACGGAGCTCAGGGTTTTCAACTACCTCTTTCCACTCGCAGTGGTAAGTGTTTACCAATAACTGCATTTCTTCTTCCAGTTTTTCGCAAATACCCAGGCTATCATTAATAATTACATTTTTCAGATAGCTCATGCCGCCTTCCATTTTGTTAAGCCAGGTAGCGGTACGGGTAAGCGGATCGGCAGTTTTAATGTAGAACATTAAAAACCTGTCAAGGTATTTTACCAGTGTATCCTTGTCAATATCAGTTGCTAGTATTTGCGCGTGTTGTGGTTTAGATCCGCCATTACCGCATATATACAGGTTCCAGCCTTTTTCTGTAGCGATGATGCCAAAATCTTTTGACTGCGCCTCGGCACACTCCCTGATACATCCGCTTACACCACCTTTAAGTTTATGCGGTGCGCGGATGCCTTTGTATCTGTCTTCCACCTCAATGGCAAATGATACACTATCATGCAAACCAAACCTGCACCATGTGCTGCCTACACAGCTCTTCACGGTACGCAGGGCCTTGCCATAAGCATGTCCGCTTTCAAATCCTGCGTCTATCAGTTCTTCCCATATTAAAGGCAGATCACTAACATGTGCGCCAAACAAGTCAATACGCTGACCGCCGGTTATTTTGGTATACAGGTTATATTTTTTAGCAACCTGCCCTATTACTATTAATTTATCAGGAGTGATCTCGCCGCCCGGGATACGTGGCACTACTGAGTAAGTACCACCTTTTTGAATATTTGCCAGGTAACGGTCGTTGCTGTCTTGTATAGTTGATTGTTTTACAATTACCTCATTCCACACGCTGGATAGTATACTTGCCACCACTGGCTTACAGGTTTCGCAACCATCGCCTTTACCAAAATGGTCAAGCACCAGATCGTAGTTTTTCAACTGGTTCATTTTTACCAGATCATACAACTCCTGGCGCGAGTAATCAAAATGTTCGCAAATGGTGTTTTTGATATAAGCACCGTTTGCTTTTAAAGTACCGTTTACCAGATCTTTCACCATTGGCATACAGCCACCGCAACCGGTACCGGCTTTGGTACATTTTTTTATCCCATCAACAGTGGTAATACCCAGATCAGTAACTGATGAGCAAATGGCTCCTTTGCTTACCGCCTCGCATGAGCAGATCAAAGCGTCATCAGGCAAACTCATTACGCCTGCGCCTTCGCTTTCTGCGCCACCCCTTGATCCTAATATCAGATCTTCAGGATTTGGTGGAAGCACCAATTTGTTGTTAACTGTTTGCAGCAACATATTGTAAGCATCCGCATCGCCAATTAAAATACCACCCAACAAATACTTGCCGTCTGTAGTAATATTAATGCGTTTGTAAATGCCTTTGTGGGTATCTTCAAAAACTATAGTACGGCAATCGGGCTCAGTAACAAACGCGTCGCCAAAGCTGGCCACATCAACACCAATCAGTTTTAGTTTGGTACTCATGTCATAACTGTAAAACAGCTTGCTGCCACCTGTTAATTGCGATACCACAATATCGGCCATTTCATAACCAGGTGCTACCAGGCCATATATCATGCCTTCATATAATGCGCACTCACCAATAGCGAAGATACTTTCGTCGCTGGTTTGCATTTTAGCATCAACCAAAATACCTCCGCGGGTGCCAACGTGCAGGCCGGCCAGTTTAGCCAGTTCATCGCGTGGGCGTATACCTGCTGATATTACCAGCATATCAATCGGTAATTCGCTGCCGTCGTTAAAATTCAATGATTCAGCTTTATGCTCACCTCCTATATATGAGGTGCTTTTATTAAGATGTATACTTAATCCTAACTCCGCTAATTTAGCTTGCAGCATACCGCTTCCTGCCGAGTCGATCTGCCTTGGCATAAGACGCGGAGCAAACTCAATTACATGCGTATGCTCTATACCCAGATCTATCAGTGCTTTAGCCGCTTCTAAACCTAAAAGACCGCCGCCCATTACGGCACCGGTCTTTGCATTAGCTGCGTACGCTTTAATAAGGTCAAGGTCTTCAATGGTACGATAAACAAATACCCCTTCCTTTTCTACCCCTGGGATATCCGGGACAAAGGCTGATGAGCCCGTCGCCAAAACCAGGTAGTCATATTTTATAGTAATGCCCGAAAGCGAATGAACTGTTTTACTTGTCCGGTTTATGTCTTGTACCGGATCAGCAAGATGAAGCGTAATATCATTATCGGCATACCATGAGCTCGAAGACATCGAAAGCTCCTCGGCAGACTTACCGTTAAAATATTCGCTTAAGTGAACGCGATCATAAGCCGGGCGCGGCTCTTCGCCAAATACTACAATGTTGAAGTTTGATGACTTATTGACAAGCTTTTCACAGAACTTGTAACCAACCATCCCATTTCCAATTACTACAACTGTTGATTTTTCCATTTTCTTTAAACTTTTTATGACTAACACAATAAAAATGCGACCCATTATTGTGTTTGCATAGCAATTTTATATAAAAAAAATCACATTTGCAATTTTTACCTCATTTTGGTCATATAAATTATGCTCATTTTTGATAAAAACTAACATTTACATTGATTTAAAACATAGATTTGTTAAATATTTAATATCAAAATACGATAAACATAAAAATGATAATAATTTAATACATAAAACTGTAGTGCTTTTTAACAAATTAATAAAAATTACAAAAAATGTATTACAAAAACACATCAATACGTTTTAAAATCGCATCAAGACTAAAATAAAACATTGAAATTATCACAATCGATTAAAAAATTCGGTAAATAAGCGGTCCTAACGACAAGAAATTATGAAAATAAGGATAAAAGGCAACTCAATTCGGTACAGATTGAGCAAAACAGATGTAGAGCAGTTTATAAAAACGGGCTATTTGGAGGAAACTGTTGATTTTGGCGCACAAAAATTGGTTTACGCGTTAAAAAAGTACGGTGAATCTACACTTAACGCGAGTTTTGCTCAAAATACCATAACATTATATATGCCGGAGCAAATGGCAACGGAATGGGAAGCACCTGAGAAAGTAGGATTTGATGGCGTTCACAATAAGCTTTCTCTTTTAATAGAAAAAGACTTTCAATGTTTAGATAATGTTGCGGAAGATCAAACCGATAATTATCCTAACCCGGCTTCGGTTTGTTAAACATATATTCTTTGGCATAAAAAGGGGCGGCAAAATTACCGCCCCTTTTTGTTTACTAATCATCAGTGCCTATAATGCTTTCATCACCGTCAGACTCCGGCTCTATATCCAGATCACTATTATTAGTAGCGGCACCTGTTTGCGATTGATTACCGAGGTCGGAATAGTTCTCATCGGCAAACGTTGCGTCCACTTCATCACCAAATTTTTCAATCTCGGGCGTATCTTTTAAAAAATCAGGGCGTTTGTCCTGCCCTCCCGGGCTATTAAGATCTTTCGTTTCCATAGTATATATATTATAATATAGTAAACCGACAAAAACGATCAATGTTTTATAGCAATGAGTCCGTATATACCAATGGTTGATATTGGCATTATATTGGCTTATAAGTTTTTAATGAATTACGTACCTATGAAAACTCTAAATAACACTTTAGGCGGCTTTGCAGGTGCAGCCGCGTTAAATATTGTTCATCAAACATTAAAACAATTTATTGATAATGCGCCCAGGGTTGACCTGGTAGGCGAACAAGCTCTGAACAAAGGATTAACAACCCTTGGTGCCAAACCACTTAAAGGCAACGCATTATTTGCGGGCACACTTGCAGCCGACGTAATAAGCAACGCGGCTTATTATAGTATGATAGGTTGGGGCCGCAGGAAAAATTTGCTGACCAAAGGCGCGGCTTTTGGATTAGCAGCGGGTGTGGGGGCACTGGCACTAACCAAACAACTGGGTTTAAATGATACCCCAATAACCAGGAATGCCGAAACTAAGCTGCTAACGGTGGGTTATTATTTGCTAGGAGGGATTGTTGCTGCGTTAACTATAAAGGCCCTTACAAAAAAGATGGAGCCGATAGATATATCGCCTAACGTTGATGAGGAGATAGAGATTATAGGGAATTCATAAATAAAAACGGCTGCCTTAAATACTGGCAGCCGCTCCTATAATATATTGACTCTTATAAACCCCTATCAAGAACAGGTTTAACCCTCCGGCGTATTCAAAAACACAAACTGGTTATCAAACATATCCAGCTTTATTTTACTGTCTTTATCTACCTTACCGGCAAGTATCTGCTTAGACAATTCGTTAAGTACCCGTTTTTGTATCACCCTTTTTAATGGCCTTGCACCAAATTGCGGGTCGTAACCCAACTGTGCCAGCCAATCCAAGGCTTCTTCTGAGGCTTCTATGCTAACGCCCATTTCTGCCAGCGTTTGCTGTACTTGCTTAAACTGTAGTTTAACTATATCACTTATCTCGTCGCGGTTAAGCGGCGTGAACATAATTATTTCGTCAATACGGTTCAAAAACTCGGGCCGTATGGTTTTGCGCAGTAGTTCAAACAGATCACTTTTTGTTTTGGCGATGATGGCATCGCGGTCGCCCTCTTCTAAAAACTGAAAGTTCTCTTGTATAATATTAGAACCTATGTTAGATGTCATGATAATAATGGTGTTCTTAAAATTCACCAACCGCCCTTTGTTATCAGTCAAACGGCCATCATCCAGCACCTGCAATAATATATTAAATACATCTGGGTGTGCTTTTTCTATCTCATCTAACAATATAACACTATAAGGTTTTCTGCGCACTGCTTCTGTTAGCTGTCCGCCTTCATCATAGCCTACATATCCCGGAGGCGCGCCTATCAGTCTTGACACCGCATGGCGTTCCTGGTACTCGCTCATATCAATCCGCACCATCGCGCCTTCATCGTTAAACAGGTACTCGGCCAAAGCTTTCGCCAGCTCAGTTTTACCTACGCCCGTGGTTCCCAGGAAAATAAAAGAACCAATAGGCTTCTTTTTATCCTGCAAACCGGCACGACTGCGACGTATGGCATCACTTATCGCCTCAATAGCTTCCTCTTGCCCTGCTACGCGTTTGTGCAGTTCATCTTCCAGGCTAAGCAGCTTCTCGCGCTCACTCTGTATCATTTTAGAAACCGGGATACCTGTCCACCGTGAAACCACACCGGCAATGTCATCCGCTGTAACTTCCTCTTTCAGCATACGGCTTTCTGACTGATTAGCCTGTAAAGCTTCCTTCAGCTTTTCCACCTCTTCCTGCGCTTCGCGGATCTTTCCATAACGTAGCTCAGCTACCTTGCCATAATCGCCTGCGCGTTCGGCCTGATCGGCCTCTAACTTGTAGTTCTCTATCTGTTCAACTTTTAGGTTGATGCCATCCACCACATCTTTTTCACCTTGCCATTTAGCTTTTAACGAATCGCGTTCGGCGGACAGATTAGCTATTTCCTCACTTAGTTCGGTAACTCTTTTTTCGTCTTTTTCGCGTTTTATAGCTTCGCGTTCAATTTCCAGCTGCATTATGCGGCGTTGCAATTCATCAACCACCTCGGGTACCGAGTCCATCTCGATGCGCAGTTTTGACGCGGCCTCATCCATCAGGTCAATCGCCTTATCGGGTAAAAACCTGTCAGATATATAACGCTGCGACATTTCAACGGCGGCTATAATGGCCTCGTCTTTAATGCGCACCTTATGGTGCGACTCGTAGCGTTCTTTTAGTCCTCTTAATATAGAAATGGCGTCGGCAGTATCCGGCTCGTCCACCAACACCATCTGGAACCGGCGTTCAAGGGCTTTATCCTTCTCAACATATTTTTGATACTCATTGAGCGTTGTTGCGCCAATGGCCCTTAGTTCGCCGCGTGCAAGGGCAGGTTTTAATATATTGGCCGCGTCCATAGCGCCCTCGCCCCCACCTGCACCTACCAGTGTGTGTATCTCATCAATAAATAATACTATTTCGCCATCGGCCTGGGTAACTTCTTTTATTACTGCTTTTAAGCGTTCTTCAAATTCACCTTTGTATTTGGCGCCCGCTATAAGGGCACCCATATCTAACGAGTAAACGGTTTTGCTTTTTAAACTTTCAGGCACATCGCCTTTAATAATTCTAAAAGCAATACCCTCGGCAATAGCTGTTTTACCCACACCAGGCTCACCTACCAAAATAGGATTGTTCTTGGTACGGCGCGAAAGGATCTGAATAGTACGACGGATCTCCTCGTCCCTGCCAATAACAGGGTCTAACTTGCCACTCTCTGCGTATTCGTTCAGATTTCGCGCATATTTATTTAGCGCGTTAAAAGTTGCTTCGGCATTCTGATCGGTAACCTTGCTATCTCCGCGTAAACTAACAATGGCCTTTCTCAGGTCCTTTTCGTTTACACCGGCATCTTTAAGCGCTGTGCTTACCTTATCGCTTACCGATAAAATACCCAATAATATATGCTCAACAGATACAAACTCATCCTTAAATTCTTTAAGGTAAGATTGCGCCTTTTGCAAGGCGGAGTTAGCGCCCGATGACAAATAAACATCACTTCCGCTTACTTTCGGGAACGACTCTATCTGCTCGTCAAGCGTTGTGTTTAAGCGGTTAAGATTTACATTTAATTTTTTTAGTAAATATGATATAACATTTTCATCAACAAGTAATAAGCCTTTTAACAGATGAGCTGTTTCAATGGCCTGTTGCTGGTTGCCAACAGTAATTTCGGATGCCTTTTGTACGGCTTCCTGTGCTTTTATGGTGAAATTATTAAAGTTCATAGCAGAGTAATTTGATACTATTAGCTCAAAATGTTTGCCATACAATAAGTTAAGCAAAAATGGCATCCGTTTTTAAAACTGTGCGCCGTTTTGTCGCCACATTAGGATGAATATTACTTAAAACCTAAACTTTACGTTAATAACACAAAAAACGTGCGCCATTTTTTCAGGTGAGGAAAATTTTTTTATATTTTTGAGAACCTAAAATTTAACTACCAAACTTGGATACCCTTTTTTTTAAAAGCTTATCAGGCAAATACAGGGCCGCGTTCCGTAATTACTATACGTTGCAAAACCTGCAATCTATTCGTGGGAGCAGCCTGATCTTCTTTTTTTTAAATGCGGTAGTGCGTCTGCTTACTATGGTGCTGCCGGTAAACCTTACCAAAGCGCAAAACTTTCCGGAATTTAATTTTACCAATTGGTTATACATATGCGTAACTCCGCTTTTTTATGTAGCCAGCAAACTACTCATCCGGCAGATAAAGAAAACAAAAAAGGCAAATGTGGCCATGATCATGTTTTCGTTTATCTTTTCATTTTACATCATCCTGGCGGGTATGTATTCTGCCTTTATCGCCACCTCCGATCCGCGTAACGCCCTCACGCTTTACCTTATAGCGCTTTGCGTTGTAAGCATGATGTGCGTTTTTGAATTTGATGAGGTGATAGCTATGATAATACTTACTGAAATTGCTTTTACAGCGCTGTTAATATTGGCACATACTGATGAAACAAGTATGTTATACGACCAGTTGATATCTATTATATTACTATCGGGGTTTTATTTGATATCGCGTTATTTTTATTCCTATAAGGCCAGTTATTACCAGCAAATACTGGAGATCCGCGACAAGAATATTGAAATTGAAAAAGCCGCAGCTTTTAAAAACCAGGTACTGGGCATGGTGGCGCATGATCTGCGCAACCCCATAGCAGCAGTAGAGTCGCTGGCGATGGTAATGGAACTGGACGACGACCTGAACGAAGACACACAGGATAGCGTTAGCATGATAAAGGCCTCCTGCGTAAAGGCGCGCAGCATTATATCAGACCTGCTGGAGGCCGCCCAAAACGAAACCATTAGCTCTATTGACCTGCAAAAAACTGAAATGAGCCAGTGGCTGAAGGGCATTATTGATATGTGGAAGATACAGAAAGATCTTAAAAACAATATTGTTCTCTTGAGCAACGCCAAACTTGTATATGCCGATATCAATAATGAGAAATTTCAACGCGTTTTGGATAATTTGATCAGCAATGCTTTGAAATTTTCAAAAGAGAAAGATAATATTGAGCTGCATTTACAACAGGAAGCTGAAACTGTTACTATAAAAGTGCGCGATCATGGCCTGGGCATCCCAACGGAGCTGTTGCCACATATTTTCGATCGTTTCTCTAAAGCGGGCCGCCCTGGCTTAAAAGGCGAACAATCAACCGGACTTGGCCTTAGCATTGTTAAACAGATTGTAGAGAGCCATAAAGGCACCATTAAAGTTGAAAGTGAAGAAGGCAGGGGTACTACCTTCGTTATTGAGCTGCCACCCGCAGGCTGAGTTGTATAAAGAAACATCTAAAAGGTAAAAAGCGTACAAATAGTTAAAAACCTACAATTTTTTCGACACCCCCTTTTTTAATTTTGGATCTTTAACCAATCTTCTACAATATGCTAAAACACATTACCCCCAAATTTTTATTTTACACAGCTGCTTTTCTTGTCTTAATTATGTTTAAGCCCGCCAAAGTAGCGGCTCAGCAAGCACCTGCTTACCCAAAAGTAACCGGATTTTTTGCCGTTGTTCATCCTATTGGCGCTTTTTCAAGCGGCAGTTTCCACAGCGGTCTTTCCGGGGTAAGTAACATAGGTTTTCCATTTGGTGTTAACATTTTAAAAAGCGAACGCTTCGGTGTCAGCTTTGAGTTTGTACCCTATATACGTACCGAAAACCATGTATCCAAAGTAAATTCGGTCCTTTTTCACCCCGGCGCGGTGTTTAGATTTAAACATGGCTTTAATTTAATTGGCCGCCTTGCTTTTGAAACCAACGGGCGCTTTGGCTTTACGCCGGTGGTTAACCAGGTAATAATAAAAGGAAAGGATGCGAGCATGTATGTTTCGGTTCCTTTTCCGGTACGTTTCGGCAATGGGCTACCTACGTCGGCTGGTGCGGGTTTACAGGTGGGAGTTAATTTTTAAGCTTATTGAGTAGCTTTTTTTACTTTTATTTTCCTTTGTACAGCACCCACCAGTCCATCCATATCGGCACCCTGTACGTTCACCGTATAAGTGGCTGTTTTGTCGGCTGTATAAAAACTAACTGATGCCCGGCCTTCATTATCCGTAATTATATTAGGTGCCCAAAATAGGGTTGGCCGGGTATCAACGCCGGGCTCGCTTTTCTTAACGGTGTATCGCGGAGCATAAAATTCCCTCGTTGATGCAAAAACCGGTGGGCGATACAAATAATTTCCCGGCTCTTTTTTGAACAGCAGACCATAGCCCGAATAAGTAGTGATCTCAATAAAAGTAGGGGGAATAAGAGCGCCCGGCGTATATTCATGGCTATACACATTCTGGTTATGCGCAGTGGTCATCGTCTCAACGCCTTTCACGTCTTCGGCATTTATATAGCTCATCCAATTGTTCATGTATCTTATAAAGTTAACTCCACGAGGTACGTGCTTACTGGCTGTTACACCGTCTACTATAAAAATTGTAGGAACACCGTTGAT
>NZ_CAMLHX010000086.1 GCF_946479965.1 uncultured Mucilaginibacter sp.
TATGCTATTGATAAGGCTGAAAAGTCGGTTGCTACTGCTATCCCCGATCCTGCTTTTGATATGGCTTACCGCTTGTTGGATACGCTAAAACGTCTCGGTATAGCAGTTAATGTTACGCCAGAGTCGAGTCTGACTTTAGCAGCGAAAAATCAACCAACACCTGTTATAGCCAACAACCTGCTTAATATTACTTCGCCCACGCTGGGGCAGATCGTTTACTGGACCAACCACAAGAGCGTTAACCTATACGCCGAGGAATTGCTGAAGGCGATGGCCCTTAAAGCGGGTAAACCTGTAACTACCAATAACGCCGTCGAGGTTTTGCAAAACTACTGGAAAGGCCGCGGTATTGACCCGCACAGCATGGATGTTGCCGACGGCAGCGGCCTCTCTCCTGCCAACCGTATCACCTCACAAACCATTGCCAGCATTATGCAAAGTACGCGCAAGGAAGCATGGTATAATGAGTTTTACGACAGCCTGCCTATTTATAACGATATGCACATGAAAAGCGGCAGCATCTACCATGTGCTGGCTTATACGGGCTTTGTTACCCACCGGGGCCGCGAGCTGTGCTTTTCTATTATGGTGAATAACTACAATGGTAGCACCAGCGGTGTCAGGGGTAAGATGTTTAAGGTGTTGGATGTGTTGAAGTGAGGGTACCAAATCGTCATGCTGAACTTGTTTCAGCATCCCACGAGCGATGCATAACGGCCATTTCAAACTCGTCACCTTTCAATATTATGCCTAAATAAATTCGGCATAACACAAAGTCAATTCTCTGGTCACGTTTATTAACGTTGTATTAATGTGTATCTATTTTGGCAATCAACATATCATAAACCGTACACAGATTGTAACGTTTCCGTACGGAATTTATAAATTGATTTTTACAAGTAACTCATTATTAAATATTTAAATATTGGCATAGATTTCAAACAACTGATTGTAAATACTCAAAAGATCATAGCCGTGTTAAAAACTTACTTTAAACTTGCTTATAGAAATATAATAAAAAACAAGGCGAATTCCATTATTAATATAACCGGATTGGCTATTGGTTTGGCATCAAGTATCCTTATCCTCCTTTGGGTTAAAAATGAGTTATCCTACGACAAATTTCATAAAAATGCAGATCAAATTTATAAGCTAACCTGCGATTTTGGCGATTCAAAAGCGGCAACTACTCCTGCTGGCCTGCCCGGCGGGCTGAAAGCGCAAATGCCGGTTATCAGAAAAACCGTTCGTTTAGCCTTCCCTTCTTCAACACTGGTAACGTTTAAGAATAAGAAATTCGACGAAAAGCATGTGGCATTTGCAGATTCAGGTCTTTTAGATGTTTTCTCCTTTTCCCTGGTTAAAGGAAACAGGGACTCCGCTTTAAAACATGCAGACGGAATTTTATTAACGCAATCATCCGCAACAAAATACTTTGGTAATGAAAACCCAATAGGTAAGGTTATAATGTTATACGAGGGTATAAATTTGCCAGTAACCGGAGTTTTAGCGGATGTGTCTGATAACTCGCATATACAACTTGATTTTGTTGTATCAATGGCCGCTATTACCCCATATATCAGCGATTTGAAAGAAGATACGTGGGGCAATTTTAATTTCCATACTTATATTCAATTAGATAAAAACTTTGACCCTACAACTGCAAATTTAAATAAGCTGGAAAAGCAGATAGACAAAATTTATCACAAGCGGGTTGGCGATGTAAAGGTTACATATCAATTGCAGCCTTTAACCAGCATCCATCTGGCTCCTGAAATGAAGTACGACCTGCCTGGGCACGGTAATGCTTTATATGTAAAAATCTTTTTTGTTGTTGCCATTTTGATACTGGTTGTTGCCTGTATAAATTTCATGAATCTTGCTACGGCACGGTCGGCCCGTAGAGCTAAAGAGATTGGACTACGGAAAGTTGCAGGTGCTTTACGCAGTCAATTAATCATTCAGTTTTTAACCGAATCTGTATTAATTGCATTCATTTCTCTATTTTTTGCGCTGATAATAGTTAATATCTCCCTGCCGGCATTTAACGACCTGGCCGGCAAAAAACTAATCATAAGTATAGCGGATGCCAATCTTTGGTTAAGCATGTTTGGTATTGCGTTGTTAACCGGGGTTATCTCGGGAAGTTACCCGGCGCTCTTCCTATCTGGCTTCAATCCGGTTAAAGTGCTCAAAAATAATGTAAAATCAATGGGCGGCAATTTATCATTTCGCAACGCCTTGGTTGTAACACAATTTATGATCTCCATTATATTGCTAGTAGGGACAGTGGTAATTTACAACCAGCTTAAATTTATAAGGGATAGAAATCCGGGGTTTGAAAAGGCTAATCTTTTATACGTACCAACAAAAGGTTTTTCATCTGACAAACGGCAAGCGCTAAAAAACGAGCTGTCGAAAAATCCGCTCACCAGCAATTTTACCGTTGTATCTGAACTGCCAACCGACCTGGGGGACTGGACCCTTGATATAGACTGGAAGGGCAAAGATCCGAAGGCGCAAATATTTATGCCCAAAATAGCTGTTGACGAAGATTTTGTAGATGTTTTTAAAATGACGATAAAAGCCGGCAGAAGCTTTTCCCGTTCATTCACGGCAGACTCAAATAATTACATGGTTAACGAAACAATGGCTGCTACAATGGGCCTGACTGCCGAAACAGCAATCGGAAAAAAGCTCTCACTTAACTATAACGAAGGCACAATTGTGGGTGTTTTAAAGGATTTTAATTTTAAACCCGTTCAGGAGTCTATACAGCCATTAGTTTTAAGATTTAATAGAAATGGCGGCTATATGGTTCTAAGAACTCAACCCGGCCAATTGGAGGCAACCGTAAAATATTTAGGCGAAATATGCCAGGAACTCAACCCTTCGTACCCCTTCACATTTGATTTTGTTGACCAGGATTTGAACAACTTATATAAGGGTGAACAGCAAATGGGCAATATTTTTAACCTGTTTGCCTTATTAGGAATTTTTATATCAAGCCTGGGGTTATACGGTTTATCGGCATTTATGGCCGAACAAAGGACCAAAGAAATTGGTATCCGTAAAGTATTAGGTGCATCTGTGCCTGACCTTGTTTATTTATTGTCCTTGAGCATCACCAGACTAATCCTTATCGCGATAGCAATAGCGGTACCATTTTCATGGTACGCAGCTAACCAGTGGTTATCAGGGTTTGTATATCACATACAGGTTAGTTGGTCAATATTTGTTATGTCGTCCATAGCAGCGTTATTTATTGCCTGGCTTACCATTGGGTATGAGTCTGTAAAGGCCGCAGTTGTAAATCCTGCAAAAAGTTTAAAAACCGACTGAGGAGGTTGTGGTGTGTAATGCGTTACTTCACCGTCAACTCACCCACCCCATTAACAACATTATTCTCTCCTACCCCCTGAACAACTATTTTGTATTTACCGGTAATATCACTCGTAAAAAATGAAAAAGACGCTTCACCTTTTTCATTGGTAACTAAACCCGGTTTCCACAACAAAGTGGAAAGGTTTTGAGGCTCAAAAGAGCTGTCGGGATCCCGGTTAAGACCATAGAACTCGCGGGCTGTAAAAACAGGTGGAACCTGTTGCCCGTTAGTTGTACATCCCCTATATATTCCTGATGTAGTAACATCACCCTTTACGGCAGGCCTGACTTTACTATTCCAGGGTTTGTGATTATTGCAATTTAGAATGTTAAACTGGCATATATAATCTCCGCATGCGTTTGCATAACCGAACATGGACTCGTCTTTTTTATCGGCTCTAATATTTGCTTCCTTTAGCAGGATACTTTTTTCAAATCCCTTGAGCTGCTGATCCGTACTACTTTCGGCGGATTTGGCAAATCCCCTGGGTATTATCACAGCTTCTTCTGCTATGTGGCTGTTTATCTCGGCAAATGGATTTACTATCCGAAGATCATACCCCTTTTCGTCACCCAAATTTATCCACAAACGTATCTTTTTTCCTTCTTCAACTTCTAACTGATCTTGCTTTAAAATAAAGGAACCATCTTTTTCCGTACTAAATTTATCAATAAATGTATGGCGAAAAACGACTATGTCGCGTGGTTTCTTTAGTGGCTTGTCGTAATGAATCAAATTACCTTTAACTATAGGAGAAGGCCCAATGCTTAAAGTGTCTGTAGCTTTGCTCTGCATCAGGCTTTGCCAGCTGTATCTACGCCAGCCACGGGTAAGGAACATATCTTCCAGATAGGGCCGGTTGTCAAAACCTCTGCCCATCGGGTCAGGCGGCAGGTTGCCTAAATCATGGTTGAGATATACATAGCTTTCAATATCCTGCTGTTTAATTCTTTCTATCCTGTTCTTCTGTATAGCTGCTACAGACAAAATTGCCGATACGGGGTTACCATTATGGTCTTTTAGATTTATGGAAACCGCTACGCTATCGCGTTTACCGTAGGTTGGTTTGTGTGTTTTTATCGTCGCGGTTATGCTGTGATTATAGTGCGCAAAAAATATTCGTTCTGCTAATGGCTTTCCTTCATCATCCATTATTGTTACTGTGGCTATTCCCTTTGGCAATGTAGGCAGTACCAGGCTCAGCTTTTTCCCATCGGGCCGGGCTTCTGTGTCAAACAGGCTAAAAGCTTCATTATAGTTATGAATTGCCACCTGCACCTTTTTTGCTGCTTTACTATAAAGTGTCATCCTTAAAGTATCATTTACAATTGCTTCGTTAAAATGAAGCACAACACCGTTTTCAAGAATGTTAGGTAGCACATATAAGGTGTCTTTATTAAGATAAATATTGGCTTTTACCTTAAATGTGTAAATATTGCCTTTAGCGGGCTTTAAACTAAAACGCCCAATGCCATAACTATTGGTGCTTATGGTATCAATAGGTTTATCACCCCTATATAATACACCTTTTAAGGCCACTTGCAAGCCCGCCTTTGTGGTGGTTTCTATGGCTACAGTGCTTTCCAGACCGTCGCTTAGGTTACCACCTTCGGGAAAGAAACGCACGTTCAGTCCCTTCGACTGCACCTTGGGCAGTTTTACATTTAAGTATAGCGTATCGTAGTTATAAACTATTTCAGTAAGTAATACAGGGTCAGCACCTGTAAGCTGAGATGCGGGCAGTGTGATATTTGCGCTGCTTTGTTTGTCTGACAGGCTGATTTTTTCGGCTTTGTTTCCGGTTGCGCTGTAAGTTATTACAGGGGTTCCCTTTCGTTTTTCGTCTTTAAAGTTTAATATAACACTTGCTCTAACCTTACCGTTGGTTATCACGGTATCCAGTAAGGCCAGCGTAGCGCTGAATCTGCGGTCTGTTATGCTTTTAATGGTAAGCGATTGCGAGAATATCGCGATGGGCTTTCCACGGTGGTCGAGCACATTGGTACAGGCATTAAATAAATAATTACCGGGCGGTACATTGTCGGGAATTACAAGGCTGCCGCTGCCTAACCCCTGTTGCATTACGTTTTGCTGCTCGTAAACAACCTTGCGGTCATCTTCCCGCATTAGCGATACAGAAATTATGGTATGGTCATCAGTGCTTCCCAAACCACTGTTAATTAAATAACCTGCAAACCATATCGGTTCGTTATTGGTGTAAATGGTTTTATCGGTATGTACAAACAGCAACCCGGCAGCATTAATCTTTGCATAAAGAGCCAGTTTAACCTGCAAGGTATCAGGGTTGATGCCTCTGCTTTGCGACCATGCCCTGCCTGCAAACAACAGGCAAGATATGCCCAGAAACAGCTTTAACTTTCTTCTCATTAACGGGTCAGGTTACCGGTTTTAAGGTTGTATTACTAAAGGTATAGTTATTTATTCAGACTTACAAAATCCCAAAAAAAGTGTTGCAAGATTTTAGCAAAAACCCTCAATTTACAAGCGCCTGTAAATTAATATTTTAACCCAGTTCTACAGCTAAATTTCCTGACGAATACGTCTGTTGCAAAGTGTTGCATGTGCAAACATTTAATATCTATAAACAAGTAAAAATCAAATACTTACAAAAAACACTGTTGCAAGTGTTGCAAAGTGTTGTATATATTTCTGCAACACCCGGTTTTAAAATAAAAAGGAATACTTATAGTTTGATCAAAGCCTGGTAAAGCTTCTCGGTAGGCAGCCCTACTACATTGGTGTACGAGCCATTGATCTTAACAATGCCCGTTACCCCTACCCACTCCTGTATACCGTATGAGCCGGCTTTATCCATGGGTTTGTATTTACTTACATAATGGCGTATCTCCTCATCCGTCATGTGGCGGAAGGTAACATCAGATACATCATAAAAGGTGTGATATTCCTGCCTGTAAAACAAACAAACGCCCGTAATTACCTGGTGCGTACTGCCTGATAGCAGGTTCAGCATCTCAACAGCGTGCTCTTCGTTTTCGGGTTTACCTAATATCTTATCGCCAATGCTTACTATGGTATCAGCGGTAAGTACCACCTCGTCGCTAACCATTTCGTCAAAGGCTTCGGCTTTCTTTTTGGCTATATAAACGGCTATTTCTTCGGGTGAAAGGCCATCGGGGTATGATTCATCCACCTCCTTCAGCACAATACGGAAATCAAGGTCCATTAGCTTCAGCAGTTCCTGCCTGCGTGGAGATTTGGATGCGAGGATGATCTTTTTGTTCATAGTTGATAGTTCATGGTTCATAGTAGACGGTTCATGGTTCATGGATGATAGTTCATGGTTTTATGGCAGTTTAACGATAATTGCTATGAACTATGATCCATGAACTATCAACTAAAAATGGCTATGAACTATGATCCATGAACCATCAACCAAACCCTACCAGCTATATGATTCTTCGCTCATCCACTTGCCTTGTACCTTCAGTACTTTTTCAATCACATCGCGCACACAGCCACGGCCACCGGCATTCGGCGAAACGTATAAACTGGCTTCCTTTATCTCTTCGACAGCATCAGCGGGGCAGGTTGGCAGGCCAACCAGTTTCATGGCGCCCAGGTCCGGGATATCATCGCCCATATACAATACATTGGAGCCGATGACATGCTTTTCCTCCATGTATAATTTTATCTTGTCTGTCTTCCTGTTCGCGCCCACAAACACATCCTTAATACCTAAAGAGTTTAAACGGATGATAGCGATTTTAGACCGGCTGCCTGATATGGCACATACATTATAGCCGCATTTAACCGCCAGCTGCAAAGCATAACCATCCTTTATATTAAAAGCGCGGGCCTGCTCGCCGGTATCTGTTATCCATACAGAACCGTCGGTTAGTACGCCATCCACATCAAAAACAAATGTGGTAATATCTTTAAGCTTGGATAGAAATGATTCCATTTGTTGTGATTACACTGATATACAAAATGATTACACTGATAATGCTCTATTGATTATCGCGCCACTCATACACCCAAGCCGATTGGATCTGCTCCAGGTGGCCTTCGCTTGATTCTTCGCGGGTACCGGCAAAATTAGGGAGCTCCAACACCCATTCCAGAAGATCGGTAAACCGGATGCGGTATATTTTTGATTCGTTAAAATCATCGCCAAACTTTTCGTAAAGACTCATGGCAATATCTTCGTGATCGTTCCAGTGAATAGGTAAAGAAAATTTATCGTCTTTCATGTTATGCTGTATACAAACTTATTAATGACCTAAAAACTGCGACTGGTTGGGCAGGGTAACTTCAATATCGCCATCAATAACAACGCTTTGGCAACCCAAACGCGAGTTAATGCGCGGGTTAACGGCCCTGTCAATAAAGTCTTCCTCTTTATCAGATATTTCCTGGATGTTATCCATCCCTTTGTTAATATAAACGTGGCAGGTACTGCAACCGCAAACGCCACCACAGTTATGTTGCAGCTCAATATCGTTATCCAGGCAAACATCAAGCACCGATTCGCCTTCGGCTATAGGTAATTCAACCGATTCGTGACCGGCTTCCTCAAAGTTTATCTTTAATTTAAAAATATTCATTTGGGCAAAAGTAACAAAATTACTTATCGCCGTGCTGAGTAAAATCCATTTTGATAATACCCTGACTTAACATTGTGTATATCTGCTGTAAATGAGGTGTTTCAGCAAGCAGTTTTAAGTGATCATTCATAGTGCCTATATCATTACGCACCGCCGGACCGGTCTGCACCTGCGCCGGTAACCTCTCCTGCACTTTTTGGGCTGTCTCCAGTATAAGTGGGCGCAATAACTCAAAGTCAAGACCCTTGTCATCCAGTAGTTGCCGTGCTACCTCATACAAATAGTTAGGAAAATTACAGGCGAACACGGCCGCCATGTGCAGTATTTTACGCTGAGCGCCGTCAACCCGATAAATATTATTGCTAATGCTCTGCGCCAGTTCTTCTATTTGACGGCTTATGCTGGCATCTGCCCCTTCAATACATAAAGGCACCTGTCTGAAGTTGACCTCCTTAATCTTACTAAAAGTCTGCAGCGGATACAACACCCCTGCCTTATCGGTAAAAGCCAATAACGCATACAGATCAGTAGCGCCTGATGTATGCACCATCAGTTTATCGTGCTTTGCAAGCTGTTCTGCTATCACCCCAATTACATCGTCTTTAACAGCAATAACAAATACATCCGTATCGCTATTAAGATGCTGAAGATCATCAACCGGCTCGGCTTTTACGTGGTAGGCCAACAGCGCAGCGTTTTGCATATCGCGGCTGTATACCTGTACAATATTATGCCCCGCGTTTTTTAACGCGGCCGCCATGTGTGTAGCAACATTGCCCGAACCGATAATTGTTATGCGCATGGAAAAATAGAACCGTTAATTAAGGGGGTGGCTCAGAGCCGGGTGAGCCTGCGTGAGCCCTGTGAGCCCCCGTGAGCCCGTGTGAGCCACCCTACGTTTATTATAATTATTTAGCTGGCGGATACCATTCCTTCAGCCTTACATCAATACTCTTATCACCTGCATTAACCAGGGCTTTAAAAGCATTAACATCTTGTCCGCGATAATGGTAAGGATAAACAGCTTTGGGTTTGAAGGCCAGTACAGCTTGTGCCGCTTCGTTTACATCCATGGTATAAGGAAGGTTCATACAAATAAAGGCTATGTCTATATTTTTAAGTGCTTTCATTTCGGAAGTGCCCGCTGTGTCGCCTGAAATATAAATGTTCTTGCCGCCTACAGTTATTACATAGCCATTACCGCGACCTTTAGTATGGTTGTTAGCATTAGCTGCCCCCGGCAGGTTATACATAGGCACAGCAGCAATAACAATATCGCCTTGAGTGGTTCTTTGATCGTTGTTTAATACCATCACTTTTGCCTTATCAATAGTAGCCGGTAATTTATCTGCCACAGCCTGCGGAACAACCAACGTGGTTTTTGCGGTGTTGATAGCTTCAACGGTTTTTGTATCAAAATGGTCGCCGTGAATGTCGGTAAGCAATATTATATCTGCCGCACCCAGTCCTGTAAAAGCAGTGGCCCCGCCGGTTGGGTCAACATAAATATTTTTACCCTGGTAGCTTAATACCAATGTGGCGTGTGTTATAGGCTGAATGGTAAGTTCGCCACCTTTAACCTTTTCGTGGTCGGCAACGGTTCTTTGGGCCTTTGCCATCATCAGGCTTGTGGCTAATAAAAGTGTAAGCGCTAATTTTATTTTCATGGTATCTGTTTTGATTTTTACAGGATAAAATTACAGCTATTATGCTATTACTTACAAAGTTTGTTTGCATTATAGCATGGTTGTTATACTTCTATCCGTTTTCCCAGGTTATTTTATTCCATTCTTTTTTTGTTTATTCTATCCAAAATACTAATATTTTTAGCAATTTTACATTCTGAAATTATTAGTGTTTATGCCGTTTCCCAACAAAGCCATCATTAGCAGGCTGCAAAAAGATATTTTGCAATGGGAAGGCTACAGGCCACCCGAGGCTGGCAAGCATAAACCCATAGGTCTTGGACCCGTAGAAGCTGCTTTCCCCAACGGGGTCTTCCCGGTAGGGGCTGTGCACGAGATGGTTTGCGCCAATACAGAGCAGGCCACCGCCGGGGGTGCTTTAATAAGTGGCTTATTAGCCAATTTAATGCAGCAGGGCGGCGTTTGTCTGTGGATAGGCCTATCAGGCAACCTTTATCCATCGGCATTAAAAAGTTTCGGGGTTGACCCTGAACGGGTAATTTTTGTGAACCTGCTGAATGACCGTGATGTGCTATGGGCCATGGAAGAAGCCTTAAAATGCCCCGGACTGGTAATGGCTGTTGGCGAGGTACGCGAGCTCAACTTTAAGCAATCAAGGCGATTACAATTGGCGGTGGAGCAAAGCCGGGTAACGGGCTTTGTTCTTCGCAATCAATCAAAAAAATTAAGTGCTACGGCCTGTGCCGCGCGCTGGCAGGTGACGCCCCTGCCCAGCGAGCCTACGGATGGGCTGCCCGGCCTGGGGTTTCCGCGCTGGCGGGTTGACCTGCTGCGGGTGCGCAACGGACAAGGCGGCAGTTGGATACTGGAATGGGCCG
>NZ_CAMLHX010000087.1 GCF_946479965.1 uncultured Mucilaginibacter sp.
TCAAGGCTTTTTCTGGATTCCAGCTAGCAGCGCTTATTTCTTTTCCTTTTTTGTGGTGATAACTACAACGCCATTTTTACCTTTCGCGCCATATTTCTCGGTAGCGTTATTACCATTAAGATAAACCACGGTACCTTCAAAAGATTTAAGCTCGTTTTGGTTAACTTCTTTTCCATCTACAATAAAAAGTGGTTGAACCGGATTAACCTGGTTGCCGTTGGGATCAGTAGTTGTTACACGCCATAGACCACTGTTCTCCTGAATCGCCGTTCCCTCAACTACTTTATATACTTTATTTAGTGTACTCGCACTGCCCGTGGTGCTTTTGGTTGGCCTGGCATAGCCAACTACAGTTCTTACTTTGTCGTCACTTGTGGTATATGTTACGTTCTTACCGTCTGCCCTGGCTCGTTCTGATGGCTTTGAAACGTCGCTGCTAAAAGAAAGTGCGTTGGCATAATACCTGATTTTGCCTGTTTTAAGCGTATCTCCTTTAAAAGTAAGGCCATTTATGGTTTGAGCCGTGGCTTTTTCAGGAGCGGTAACATGTTGTTCATACGCTGTTTTACGAGAATTATAAGTGGTAAGTCCATTTAACATTTTATTCCTCGATAACGTTGCACTGTCGCTGTTATAGGTTTGTGCACCGTTAAAGTCTATTGAGTTATAAGTACCCAATGGCCCACCCGCTATAGTAAAAGTAATAACAGAATCTTTTTGGCCCGGCCTTTTTCCTGTAATGGTTACGGTCTGCCGTTCAATTCTCGGGCTATCTATTTCAACGGTGAAATTATTAACATCGGCCCCTTTTAACGTTATAACTTTTGTTGTGCCGTTAACACCTTTTTTTATTGTTACAGTGCCGGTTACAGTGCGGGTAGTGGCCGGAACGGTATCGTGGTTTAGCACAACTTTGTTTATTTTTTTTACGGCCTCAGCAACAGCTTTAAAAGCAGGGCTGCTTTTTACCACTTCGGCTTTTGATAAGCTGAAAGTGAACAGGCAAACCACAACTACAGGGACTAAAAAGGCGTAGCGGGTAAGGTTTAGGTTGGAAGATCTTTTAGCGTTCATCATTTGTATCCTCTTTTTTAAGGTTGAAAAATTAAAATTGCTGGTAATGGCAGGTGCCGATTGGTTAAAAGTGATATTAAGCAGGCTGTACTGATACGCTTTGCTATCCAGTCCTTTCTGCAATATTTTACGGTCGGTTATAAACTCAATATTCTCACGCACGGCCCGTTTCATCATCCATATACCGGGGTTGAACCAGTAAAAGATCACGCTTATCTCAGTCAATAAAATATCCAGTGTGTGCCATTCATCTACGTGTACCTGCTCATGCGCTAAAACGTTTTTCAGGTCGGCCGGGCTTAGTTTTTCAGGGTTTACATAAATGCTTTTCCAAAATGAAAAAGGACCAATGTCTCCATTTACTACCCGAACGGCTTGCCCGTTTATCTGTTTGATGGCTGACCTGGCATGAATTTTATAAAGGGAGACCATCTGAAACAGCAGCCGCGCGGCAAACACAGCGACCCCTGTCCAGAAGGCAATTTCTAACCAATTCCAATAGGCAGCTTGCTTTATAAGATTTTCAGCAGGTGCTTTCCATATTATCACTACGTTTTGCACAGGCGCTACTATTTCCCGGTGCTGTTGCGCTAATGCCGACAGATCAATAAACGGGTAAGCACTCGAGAATAAAATACCCGTTATTAAATACGCGCGGTTAAGCGTGTAAAATGTAAGCTTGCGCAGTACCAGGTAATAGCCCAGGCAAAACAGCACCAGTGCTATATTTACTTTTATCAGGATGATGAAAAATTCAGGCATGATAATTATGATTTAGATGTAAATAATTAACAAATCTCTATTTCTGCTTTGTAGTAATAATTATGGCGCCGTATTTAGCTTTTTCTCCATAATAAGAAGTTGAGGAGGCGTCTTTAAGTACGGTTACGGATTGAATTTTATCCTGATCTATTACTTCCAGGGATGATTGTTCTTTGCCGTCTACTATTATCAGTGGAGCATTTTGGCCGGCTGTTGACGCTCTAAGTGTTAGTCGTTTAGTTGCCGAGTCGACAATAAAAACCAGTGGCTTCGCGACATTGCCACTACCGTAGCCCACCACTGTTACATTGTTAATGCCTGGCGTAATAGTTGAAGCTATATTTGGATCGCCTGTAGTAGAAACAACAATTACGGCTTTTAATTTACCATCAGCCGGAGTGTTTGAACCTGTTATCTTGTTAAGGTATTCGTTTGGGTGGTCTTTTATAACTGATACTGTTTTTATTGTAGTAGGATCTATACTATGGGTCCCGGTAACAACCTTACCATCATAAACAATCACTACCGAATCGCCAAAATCCCCGCCCCGCACCTTTACAGAAGAATTGTTAATAATTTTTATCAGGTTCTCGGCCGAACTCGGGTTTTGCAGTTTATTGTCTGTTGTAGTGGTAATAGCTTTTATTACAACATCACCGGCTTTGGTCTTTTTTGTGGCAGTGGTTTTTTTAACCGTCTTTTTAACAGGGGTAGTATCTGCATTAAAAGCTACATGCTTAATGTTTTCTACAGCAGCAGCCACAGCTTTAAAAGCCGGGCTGGCTTTTACTGTTTCTGTTTTTGAAAGACTGAAAATGAACAGGCATACTACTACCACAGGCATTAAAAACGCGTAACGGGTAAGGTTTAGGTTGGAAGATCTTTTAGCGTTCATCATCAATATCCTCTTTTTTAAAGTTGAAAAATTGAAATTGCTGGTAATAGCAGGTGCCGGATGGTTGAACGTGATGTTAAGCAGGCTGTATTGATAAGCTTTGCTGTCCAGCCCTTTGTTTAATATTTTTCGATCGGTTATAAATTCAATATTCTCGCGCACCGCACGTTTCATCATCCATATGCCCGGATTGAACCAGTAAAATATCACACTTATCTCGGTCAGCAAAACATCAAGCGTATGCCATTCGCTAACATGTACCTGTTCGTGCTCTAAAACATTGTCCAGGTCTGTTGGGCTCAGCTTATCAGGATTAATATAAATGCTTCTCCAGAAGGAAAACGGACTAATGTCGCCACTTACCACCCTTACGGTTTGCCCGTTTATCTCGCGCTCTGTTGAGCCGCGATATATTTTATATAATGATATTAATTGAAACAGCAGGCGTAAGGCAAACACTGCTGCCCCTGCCCAGAATGCAATTTCCAGCCAGTTCCAGTAAACTGCCTGCCTTACAAAGTTTTCGGCAGGTGCCTGCCATATTATTACCACATTTTGCACAGGCGCAATTATTTCCTGATGCTGCTGTGCTAAAGCAGACAAGTCAATAAATGGATACGCACTAGAGCAAACAATAGCTGTTATCAGGTAAACGCGGTTAAGCGTGTAAAAAGTAAGCTTGCGCAGCACCAGGTAATAACCCAGGCAAAACAGCACCAATGCTATATTTATTTTTATCAGGATGACGAATAACTCAGGCATTGTGATTAAGGTTTAGGATTTTCTATCAGTTTAATTATCTCTTTCAATTCGCTGGCGCTTATCTTCTTTTCCTTCGCGAAAAAAGTAACCAGGTCTTTATAAGAGTTTTCAAAATAATCGCTCACAAAGCCGTTCATAAACCGCTTTTTATATTCCTCTTCTTTTATAAGGGGTTTATACTGATAGGAGTTGCCTATCTTATCTCCCTTTAAAAAGCCTTTGCGTTCCAGGTTTTTTATGGTGGATGCCAGCGTGGTATACGGCGGCTTAGGTTCTTCCATTTGATCAAGAAAATCTTTTATAAAACCAGTCTCGCATTGCCAAGCTGCCTGCATTGCTTCCTCTTCCTGTTGTGATAACTTCTCCATATTTTACGATTGTTTCGTAAATCTACGAACAATTCGTAATAATCCAAATTTTTTAACAACTTTTAACGATTAACTTTTGTAACTTTTTAATGATATTTCAATTCCTGTTGGAACACTCAATCTAAATAGTTACTTTTAATGACTTAATTATGACAATATGCACCTGAACAAAAAAATTACAGTTATAACCTCATTGCTTTTAGCAGTGGTGGTTTTAGCCTCAATGACACTACAACAACAACCACAGCGTCCGCCTGATCCGGTTATAACCAATCTTAAGGTTTTACCTAAAAAGTTGACGTTTAAGCAGGTTGATCATATTATGGATGAATGGGCAGCGTCATTGGGTGTACGCTGCAACTTTTGCCACGTTCGCGATAATGCCGCTAACAAATGGGACTATGCCAGTGATGCTAAACCTGAAAAGGAAATGGCACGCCACATGTATAAAATGATGGTAACCATCAACAAAAAGTTTTTTAAAGCAGGCGAGAAGGACACGTTGGGCATGGTAAAATTAACAAGTGTTAATTGCAATACCTGCCATAATGGTAAATCAAAACTGGAGTTAACAGTACCAAAACGCGCCGGTTTCGGCGGCCCGCCTCCGGGTGGTGCTCCTGGAGCAAGGCCACAAGGAGCCCCACCAGCAGGTGGTCCACCAGCAGGTGCGCCGGCGGGTGGTGCCCCAAGACAAGGCTAATAAGAAAGACCTATAAACAAAGAAGCTCCCCGAAATTCGGGGAGCTTCTTTGTTTTAACAGGTTGCTCTGTTTAAATATTACGAACCGAAGTGGTTTTTACAATATTGGTATTCTGAACGGAATCAGAAGTGCTTTCAGCTTTAGGAGCAGCAATCACCATATAGCATTTAACAAAAAGAATAAATAAAATAAAGGCCAACAAAACAATGCCTTGCAGGTCTTCTTTTGTTTTAAGCACTTTATCTATCCGGTTTATAGGATTGTTCATTCTTATAAGTTGTACTAATTATTTGTTTAATACGTAAACATTGTATTAAATGTTGCCAGTAAGTTAATATTAAATTGATCTATTGGTTTATAAAAGAGGACGTTAATATCGTTATTTTTATGATTAATATCATACAACAATTTTGTTACATTTATAAGTATGCAAAAAATATTGATCGCTAACCGTGGCGAGATCGCGCTCAGAGTAATGCGGTCTGCCCGCGAAATGGGTATAAAAACGGTGGCTGTTTACTCGGCTGCTGATAGGAATGCTTTGCATGTGCGTTATGCCGATGAAGCTGTTTTTATTGGCGAAGCACCGTCAAATCAATCGTACCTGGTTATTGATAAAATTATAGCCGCCTGCAAAAAAACAGGTGCAGAAGGCATACACCCCGGTTATGGATTTTTAAGCGAGAACGCTGCTTTTGCCCGCGCCGTTCGCGATGCCGGATTAATATTGATAGGTCCATCGCCCGAGGCAATGGAAATAATGGGAAACAAGCTATCTGCTAAAGCCGCGGCAATGCGGTATAATATCCCCATGGTACCGGGAACAGAGGAAGCTATTACTGATATTGCCGAAGCTAAGCAACGCGCTGTAGAAGTGGGATTCCCGATATTGATTAAAGCAGCAGCAGGCGGAGGTGGAAAAGGCATGCGCATTGTAGATAATGTGGAGGATTTTGAAGAACAGATGCATCTGGCTGTATCCGAGGCTACTTCGGCATTTGGTGATGGTTCTGTTTTTATTGAGCGATACGTATCATCGCCCAAGCATATAGAGATACAAGTGTTGGGCGATACCCATGGCAATATAGTGCATTTATTTGAGCGAGACTGTTCCATTCAACGCCGCCATCAAAAAGTGATAGAGGAAGCACCATCGTCTGTTTTAACACCGGAGATACGGGAGCGGATGGGGCGCTGTGCTGTAGATGTAGCCAGATCTGTTAACTATACCGGCGCGGGCACGGTGGAGTTCATTATGGATGAGCAGCTCAATTTTTATTTCCTGGAGATGAACACCCGTTTGCAGGTAGAGCATCCGGTTACCGAAATGATAACCGGTATTGACCTGGTTAAGGAGCAGATCCGCGTGGCAAGGGGCGAGGCCCTGAGTTTTACACAGGATGATCTGAAAATAAACGGTCATGCTATGGAGTTACGCGTTTATGCCGAGGACCCTGCCAATAATTTTTTACCTGATATTGGCACGCTGCAAACCTATGTTACGCCTAAGGGACCCGGTGTTAGGGTGGACGATGGTTTTGAGCAAGGCATGGAGATACCTATCTATTACGACCCCATGATAGCCAAACTGGTTACGTATGGTAAAGACAGGGAGGAGGCGATTGAACGGATGATACGTGCCATTGACGAATACATTATTACAGGCATAACCACCACATTAGGCTTCGGCAAATTTGTGATGCAGCACGAGGCATTCCGTAGCGGTAAGTTTGATACGCATTTTGTGAAAAAATACTTCTCGCCCGAAGTTTTGAATGAAGATAACGAGCAGGAAGCCATAATAGCCGCGCTGATTATGGAACGCTTATTAAGTACACCGAAAAGTACCGTGCAGGCGGCCTCATCCGAAGTATCTGCATGGGTAAAGAATAGAAAAGAAATATAGAATGCCGCTTTTTTGTTAAATAGTTGCCGGTTTGTACGACCGGAAGTAAATAAAAATTATTGCCGCTGTAAAAGCTATCGGGATAAAGAAGCTTATTTTAGCGAATACTACCAAAGCAATAAAGGCTAATGGGAATATAAGTAGACAGCAGGCAATCAACCCGAAAATAGTATTAGCGCGCGATTTATCATCGCTGGAAATTAAAATTTCGTAAGCCTTAGATAAAAAGTAAGTTACCGGGGTGGTGTAGATCAAAATTATTACGATCAACTTAAGAAACTCCAGGGTAAAAATCCAATCTATCTTAAAGTTTAAGAGCAGAGGAATATATTTATATAGCAATGCTACACTAACTAATGGCAAAATAATGCACAAAAATGTGTTGTAAGTTTTGGTGTTAACGCGGGCGAAGCTTAGGTTTTTCATGTTTCTTTGTTTAAATTCAACACATCTAAATTAGTAATAATTTTCAATAAATGATCATCAACCAATTCAATCTCAAACAAATAAGCCATTAATATGCCCGAAACTATAAGTACCTCCCAACGCCTCCGGTCAATAGTTGGTGGCTCATTAGGTAATTTGGTGGAATGGTACGATTGGTATGTTTACTCTGCCTTCGCGCTGTATTTTTCGGGCGCTTTTTTTCCTTCTGAAGACGAGACAGTACAGTTGCTTAACACCGCCGGCATATTCGCCATAGGCTTTTTAATGCGTCCCATAGGCGGCTGGATAATGGGTACCTATGCAGATAGAAGAGGACGCAAAAAAGCATTAACAGCATCCGTATTAATGATGAGTGTTGGGTCGCTTATTATTGCGATTATTCCCGGTTATAGCCAGATAGGTGTTGCAGCGCCCGTGCTGCTGGTACTGGCCCGCATTATACAAGGCTTAAGTGTTGGCGGCGAGTATGGCACAAGCGCTACCTACCTCAGCGAAATGGCTACACAAAAGCGTCGCGGTTTTTACTCGTCATTTCAGTATGTCACTTTAATAATGGGGCAATTATTGGCCCTGGGAGTGTTGGTAATATTGCAACGGGCTTTCTTAACAGAAGAGCAATTGCACAGCTGGGGTTGGCGCATACCTTTTGCTATCGGTGCCGTTTTGGCCATCAGCGTTATGTACTTAAGGCGCAGTTTGCAGGAGTCGGTAGCAATTGCTGCGGATGACAAGGAAAAGTCGTCACGCGGAACGCTAAGGGCGTTAGCAGCCCATCCCAAAGCGGTACTAACCGTAATAGGCTTAACCATGGGCGGAACATTGGCGTTTTACACGTTTACCACCTATATGCAGAAGTTTTTGGTGATCACATCCGGTTTCAGCAAAAGCGATGCTACGCTGATATCAACCTTAACTTTAGTGTTTTTTATGTTATTGCAGCCATTGTTCGGCGCCTTGTCCGACAGGATAGGCCGCAAGCCTCTGCTCATCGCATTCGGGATATTTGGCGCAGGCGCAACGGTGCCTATACTTACAACACTTAGCCATACCAATAACTTTTGGGTTGCCTTTGCTTTAATAATGACGGCTTTGGTAATTGTTAGCGGTTATACATCTATCAACGCGGTAGTAAAGGCGGAGCTTTTTCCGGCAAATATCCGTGCGTTGGGGGTGGGTTTTCCCTACGGTATTGCCGTCTCACTCTTTGGCGGCACTGCCGAACCTGTTGCTTTGCTGTTTAAAGATAAGGGCCACCAGGAGTGGTTTTACTGGTACGTTACCGGGTGTATACTGGTATCATTAACTATTTATGTGTTGATGAAGGATACGAAGAAGTATTCTAAGATAGTAGAGGACTAAACCAGCCCCGAAATAATATTAATACTCAAAGCCACAATGGCTGTATTAAACGCAAAGGCTATAAGCGCATGAAACAATGCCAACCGCCTGATACGGCGGGAGGTGATCTCTACATCTGATACCTGGAAAGTCATGCCGATAACAAAGGAGAAATACACAAAGTCGAGATAGTCAGGTTCCTTTTCATTACCGGGGAAATCTAATCCACCGACCGGTTTTTGCGCATGCTCGGGCTCGTAGTATAAATGGGCGTATCTCAATGTAAATAAAGTATGCACCAGCCACCACGAAACGAGCACTGACGTTAACGCCAATATTACAGGAAAAGCTACACCCTCGCCGGTTTTGCCTTTGGCAGACATCAGCAGAAAAATTATAGCGCCTAAGCTTATTATAGATGACGCTATAACAAAGAGGAAAATAAATGTGCGATTGGAATCTTGCAACTTAGCATTTTTACGCACCTCCAGCGGATGCGACGTGAGGATGATTATCCAATCCATAACGATCACTGTAAAAGCAAAAGCTATCCAAACCATTAATATAACTGCCGGGGTAGTTTGGCTGCTGGGGATTATAAATAAAGCCGCTACAGCCACTATAAGCGCTATCAGGAACCTGTAATGCGCATCAAGCCTGAAGAATAATTGGCGGTTGGTTTGTTTATTGTTCATAGATCATGGTTAATAGTTCATGGCCAAATTGCGCTTCTTTTAGTTATTGTAATACATAACAAGTTACCATGAACTATGATCTATGAACCACGAACTATTCGCTATCAACTATAAAAGCCACACGCCCCACCTGTCCATCTTCCAGCCGTACCTTAATACCACGCGAATGATAGGCGGAACTGGTTAACAGTTTTTCAACTATTCCACGGGTTAACTTGCCGCTGCGCTGATCTTTTTTAAGAATGATATCAACCTCTAAACCAGGATATATATCGCTTCTGTTTTGTCCGTTCATGTTGTAATAGCAATTTTGTTATTACTTCACCAACCTCGCCACCGCCCAGGTAACCCTGTCGAAATTAAAGCTGTTTACCAGCATTTCCATGGCGGCTGTAATACGCTCATTATTCAGGTTGCCAATACTGCCTTCGTGGGTGTGGTTAACATATTTAGCGGGGTCAAATTCGCCTTTTTCAATGGCCAACCCAACTTGTTTGTAAGCATCGCGGAAAGGCGTACCACTTAAAACCATACGGTTAACTTCTTCCACGCTAAACAGGTAAGCGTACTTAGGGTCATTTAAAATCTCGGTATTCACCGTAATGTTTTGCAGCATAAAAGTGGCCATTTTAAGGCAGCTTTTCAGCTCAGCAAAAGCCGGAAAAAGCAGTTCTTTCAGCAACTGCAGCTCGCGGTGGTAGCCTGATGGCAGGTTAGTTGTCATCATGGCAGCATCATTAGGCAGGGCTTGCAAACGGTTACATTTACCGCGCATAATTTCCCAAACATCAGGGTTCTTTTTATGCGGCATAATGCTGCTGCCGGTGGTAAGCGTATCAGGATAGCTAACAAAGGCAAAGTTCTGGCTTAAGTACAAGGTTTGGTCCATGGCCATTTTAGCCAGTGTAGCTGCAATAGACGACAAAGCCTGCGCAATTATCCGCTCAGTTTTGCCACGGCCCATTTGCGCGTAAACCACATTGTAATTCAAACTTTCAAAACCAAGTAACTCGGTAGTCATGGTCCGGTTTAACGGGAACGATGACCCGTAACCTGCTGCGGAACCCAATGGGTTTTTATTGGTGATCTTATAAGCCGCTAAAACCATTTCAAGGTCGTCAATCAAGCTTTCGGCATA
>NZ_CAMLHX010000088.1 GCF_946479965.1 uncultured Mucilaginibacter sp.
CCGATGGCAAGTTTGTAGCGATTGAACAAACGATTGTTGAACAGCAGGTTGCTGAATACGATAAACTACTGGCATGATAGCTTATGCAAAAACGTTATATGTCCATATGGTTCAGGCATTTATTAACCGATTGGCAATCCCTCCGCCAGTCAGAGTTAAAGGATGTGCCCTTTGTTTTTGCCGCTCCCCTGCGTAACCGCATCATAGTAACCGCCGCCAATAATTTAGCCGAGGTAGAAGGTGTTTATGCAGGTATGGCTGCCGCCGATGCTAAGGCAATTGCACCTGGATTGAAGGTAATTGATAATCCAATAGGTAAACAAGAGAAACTGCTACGCAAGCTGGGCCTTTGGTGCATACGCTATACGCCCATAGTTGCCATTGATGTGCCCGATGGCCTAATGCTGGATATTTCGGGATGTACGCACTTATGGGAAGATGAGCGCGGTTATTTGAAAGAGATCGTTTTAAAACTGCGTGGCAACGGCTATGATGCCCGCGCAGCTATAGCCGATACGCCGGGAGCTGCCTGGGCGGTGGCACGCTTCGGCAGGGTTACTCCTATCATCGCGCAGCAAAAACAAGCCGAAGCCCTGGCCAAACTCCCTCCTGCCGCGCTGCGTTTGGACGAGGAGGTTTTAGAGCGCTTGCAGAAACTGGGCTTCCGCACCATTGGCAGTTTTATGAATTTGCCCGGCCGCGAGCTACGTAAACGTTTTGGCGATGAATTGCTGACGCGGCTAACACAGGCTTTGGGTTTAAAAGATGAACCGCTTGTGCCACTTATACCGCCCGTACCTTATGTAGAGCGCCTGCCAAGTTTGGAGCCTATAAAAACAGTCCCCGGTATTGAAATAGCTATACAGCAGTTATTAGAAATGTTATGTGCAAGGCTACAATCCGAAGGTAAAGGTATTCGCAAAGCGATATTGAAATGTTACCGCATAGATGGTAAACAGGTGCAGGTTTCTATCAGCACCAATCGCGGCTCTTATAGTGTATCGCACCTGCAAAAGCTTTTTGGTTTGCAGATAGATAAGATTGAACCCGCTTTAGGGATCGAGCTGTTTGTAATGGAAGTGCCCAGAGTGGAAGCCATGGAGGTAAAGCAAGAAAAGGTATGGATAAGCCCACCCGATCTGAAAGATGCCGCCCTTGCCGAACTGCTGGACAAACTTGGCGGTAAAATCGGCGCAGAGCGCATCCACAGGTACCTGCCTACAGAAAACTACTGGCCGGAGCGATCAATAAAAGAAGCAACCTCTTTACAGGAAGCTCCCGCTACCATCTGGCGAACCGACAGGCCGCGCCCGCTGCGTTTATTGCAGCGGCCCGAGCAGGTTGAAGTGATGGCGCTGCTGCCCGACTATCCGCCAAAACACTTTATCTATAAAGGCAAGCGCCATGTTATTGATAAAGCCGATGGCCCCGAGCGTATAGAACGCGAATGGTGGCGCGATGAAGGGCAGCACAGGGATTATTATGCGGTGGAAGATACCGAGGGAAGACGCTACTGGCTGTTCAGATCAGGGCATTATGATAATGAGGATACAAGGTGGTTTATTCATGGATTTTTTGCTTAGATATGATACAATACGCAGAACTTCAAGTAACCAGTAATTTCTCCTTCATGCGGGGCGGCTCGCACCCGGAAGAGTTGGCGGAATACGCCGCTGAATTAGGCTATAGCCACATCGCTATAACTGATCATAACAGCATGGCAGGTGTGGTTCGGGCACACATCGTCATAAAAAATGAAAACAAAATTAAGCTGATACCCGCCTGCCGTTTGGATCTGCTGGATGGCCCAGGTCTGCTGGCCTACCCTACTGATATTAAGGCATGGAGCCGTTTATGCGGTGTGCTTACCAAGGGCAATCTGCGTACCGAAAAGGGCAAATGCGAACTGTATAAACAGGATATCTTTGATAATGCCGAAGGGATAAAATTTATTGTGATCCCACCTGATCAATTAAATGCTCACTTTGATTTTGATGAGGATTTTAAAGCTGATCTGGCCCAATATAAGGCAACATTAGGTTCCGCTTTATATATAGCGGCAAGTCGCTCCTACAGCGGCGATGATGCCAAGCGTTTTCACCGTTTGGCGCAAACAGGTGTGCCTATGGTGGCCACCGGCAATGTTCATTACCATGCCCCTGAGCGGCGCGAATTGCAGGACATAGAAACCTGTGTGCGCGAAAAATGCACCATTTACAATGCGGGGTTTAAGTTACATGCCAATGCAGAGCGCTACTTAAAGCCATTGGAGGAACTGGAGAGACTTTTCCGTCAGTACCCCGACGCGCTGGCCCGAACGCAGGAAATTGCCAATGCCTGTAACTTCTCTTTAGATGAATTAAAGTACCTGGAACCAGAATGGATCAGTCCGGATGGGCGCACGGCTGATGAGCATCTAGCCGAACATACCTGGGCAGGCGCAAAAAAAATGTTGGGCGATAGCATTACACCCGAAATTGTAGAACAGATCAACTTTGAGCTTGATTTTTTTAAGAAAAGGGCGTTGGCCCCTTACTTCTTAAGGATATATGAGTATACCCAAAAAGCCGAAGAACTGGGCATATTGCACCAGGGGCGCGGCTCTGCGGCTAACTGTACGGTTTGTTTTTGTTTGGGGATAACTCCTGTAAATCCAACCAAATCAAGGTTATTGTTCTCTCGTTTTATGTCTGATTCGCGCGAGGAATGGCCCGATGTGGATTGCGATTTTGAGCATGAACGCCGCGAAGAGATCATCCAATGGATCTACCAAACTTACGGTCGCGAACATGCGGGCATTGTAGCTACTGTAACCCAGCAAAGGCATAAAGGCGCTTTGAGAGATGTAGGGAAGGCCATGGGTTTATCGGAAGATACCATTAAACGTTTAGGTGGTGCCATATGGGATTTTTCGGAAGAGGCTTTTGATAGGGAACGCATCATCGGTCAGGGACTCAACCCTGATGATCCGCTGCTTAAAAAAGCTCTCGATCTCACTATGCAAATGCGTGGCTTCCCGCGGCAATTAGGGCAGCATACCGGCGGCTTTGTTATTATGCGCTGCAAACTATCGGACCTATGCCCCGTAATCAATGCCCGCATGGAGGATCGCACGCAACTGGAATGGAACAAAGACGATCTTGAAGCATTGGGCATTTTAAAAGTTGATGTATTGGCACTGGGTATGCTCACCTGTATCCGTAAAGCATATGATCTGGTTAAGTTGCATTACGGACACAGTCTGACGCTGGAAAACGTCCCACAGGATGACCCAAAGGTTTATGATATGATATGCAAAGCAGATACTTTGGGTGTTTTCCAGATAGAGAGCCGCGCACAAATGTCTATGCTGCCACGGTTAAAGCCGCGTGAGTTTTACGATCTGGTTATTGAGGTGGCCATAGTTCGCCCCGGGCCTATACAGGGTGACATGGTACATCCTTATTTGCGCAGACGCGATGGTATCGACCCTATAATATTTCCATCGAAAGAACTGGAAGAAGTATTGGGCCGTACAAAGGGTGTGCCGTTATTTCAGGAGCAGGCCATGGAAATTGCCATTGTAGCAGCTGATTTCACCCCCGCAGAGGCTGACCAACTGCGCCGCAGCATGGCTACCTTTAAAGCTAAGGGGCAGGTAAGTGCTTTTAGAGATAAATTAGTGG
The DNA here is from genome assembly GCF_946479965.1 of uncultured Mucilaginibacter sp. The sequence goes on from NZ_CAMLHX010000088.1 coordinate 3,666, forward strand.
AAGGTATGGTTGCAAAAGGTTATGATAGAGATTTTTCCGAGCGGATTTTTAAGCAGTTAGAAGGTTTTGGAAGTTATGGTTTCCCCGAGAGCCATGCGGCAGCCTTTGCGCATTTGGTCTATATATCATGCTGGCTAAAGTATTATTATCCCGATGTTTTTTGTACCTCGCTGCTGAACAGTCAGCCGATGGGTTTTTATCAGCCTGCTGAGATTGTTGACGATGCCCGGCAACATGGCGTAACCGTGCGCCCGGTTGATATTAACTACTCCTATTGGGACAATATAATGGAAGAAAAAGAAGGACAATATTGTACTGTGCGCCTAGGTTTCAGGCAGGTTAAAGGGTTAAAAGAAAAGGATATGCAGGTATTGGTGGATAACCGGGGGGCAGGCTATACCGGTCTGATCCAGATAAGCGATGCAGGTGTACCCAAAGCTGCTATTGAGCGATTGACCGATGCTGATGCCTTCCGCTCTATTGGGCTCGACAGGCGGCAGGCGCTGTGGGAAGTACCCGCTATTAACACCAAACCAGTTGGTCTTTTTGCAGGTAAAAAGGATACCGATACCCAACAATTGCAAATGGAATTGCCCGTAATGAAACCGGCAGAGCATGTGGTGCATGATTTTGCTTTTACCGGTCTGTCGCTTAAAGCGCACCCGGTTAGCTTTATCCGCCGCGAGTTGGATATGCTGCACATAACGCCCACAGGCAAGCTTAAAGAAATGAAGGATGGCGACAAGGTAAAAGTGGCGGGCCTCATTACCATACGGCAGCGCCCCGGCACGGCTAAGGGCATAGTATTTATTACTATAAAGGATGAGACCGGTTTTTCTAACCTGGTGGTTTGGGAAAAAGTATTTGAAAAATACCGCAAAGAAATATTACAGGCTAAATTATTTATGGTAGAAGGTAAATTGCAGATAGAAGGCGATGTGATACACGTAGTAGCGGCCCGCTGCTTTAACCTGAACAAAATGCTGAATAACTTAACGGCTGTCACTGATGATGATTTTCCGTTTATACCCTCACGCGGCGACGAGGTTACCGCGCCTTTCCCGTACGATGCACGCTCCATACCCCCAGAAACATCACCAAAAGATGCGTTTCATAAGGGTAGGAATTTTCATTAGAACTTGTCCTATCCTACCCCTTTTATTGTCCTTTTCGCCCAACCTTTATAAAGCGGGTTAGTGCTAACTTGCATTAATTAAAAACTACATTATGGAAAAGCTACATTTTAAAACATTAATTAACGCGCCGCGCGAAAAAGTATGGAGCGTATTAGTGGATGACGCTACTTACCGCGAGTGGACAGCTGTTTTTATGGAAGGTTCGCGTGCTATTACCGATTGGAAAAAAGGCAGTAAAGCTATATTCACGGACAGCAGCGGCATGGGGGGTATGGTGTCGCGCATTGAGGAGAACATTCCCAACGAATTTTTATCTATAGAACATTTGGGCGAACTAAAAGATGGTGTGGAAGACACCACAAGCGAAAAGGTACGGCAATGGGCCGGCGCACACGAAAATTACACCCTCAAAGAAGTAAATGGCCAAACTGAACTACTGATAGATTGTGATATGGCCGATGACTACGTAGATATGTTCAAGGAAATATGGCCAAAAGCGCTTGATAAGGTTAAAGAAATAGCCGAAAGATAATAAATGCCTAAACCTTTGCAGTCCCGCATTTTGCGGGACTGCTTTATTATTACGTTTCTATGTGCTGTTTGCCATCATCTTCATTAGCATTTTCTCGCCCGGGGATTTCAATGGGGCCGGGGACGCCTACTTGCCTTTCACCATCTCGATCGGCGGTTCCCTCTATATACTCGTTATCTCCATCAGCAGTAAAATTGCTATTCTCAGGGTGCTCCTCCGCCGGCTCTGTGCGGCCAAAGTAAGCATTGCTGTAGCCCGCGTTTCGCGAAGGATTATTCTTATCATCACCGGATGGAGTTAGGATAGTTTGCCCGAAACTTTCACCGCCCATTGGTTGTCCTTCCCGCACCGGCTTCATTTCGGCATCGCCAAATAAATAACTACGTTTCAAGTCCTTTTCTTCAACACCTTCATCATCCTTAACGGCGTAGGCATTTGGTGCGCCATCATCTTCAGGCTTATCATCCCGATAAGCACCGGGTTCATTTTGTTCCGGCTGATCTTCAAAATCATTCAGGAACTCATCGTCTTTATAGTCCATATGTTTTTCAATTACAGGTTGTTTAAAGCATAGCAAATGCGCTGCCAATTATTATAAAACGCCTGTAAAACAATTACCTCGCTCGTTCATTTAACTAAACATGATAACAGTAATAGGAATTTTTGCCGATCCTGCCCTTGCCGAACAAGCAGGAGATTATTTATTAGCCAACGAGTTTGAGGACGAGAATGTAGACCGCCATACTTACGATCCTACAAGGGCTAAAGATGACCAAATAGAAAATTTGTTCCATCATTTGTATGAAAACCAGGACGAAGCTGACCACTACGCTTCACTAGCGCGAAACGGCACCATAATTACCGTACATGCCGCCTCAACCCGCGAAGCGCAGGAGGCTGTTGATGCATTTAATAACCATGGCGCTATAGATGTAGATGCGCAGGCTAACCGGAGTTTATTGGTTGAGAAGGTGGTTGATAAGAGCTTGCGGCTAAGAGGATAAAGCCGGTTTTAAGATATAATGAATTCTTTATTTTATAGCACTCCTGCAATTATTTTTGCTTCCTTGCTAATGATGCCATTGCTTCAATAAAACCGTCGTAATATTCCTTAATTGTCGCGGTTTTAATAGCTGGCCACTGCTCTTTAGGTAGGCTAAGAGGCCTTTCGGCACTTGTTTTATCTACAGTGGAGGTAAAAGCCCCCATACCCTCCATGTTTATCCAGCGCTGATCGTAGTTTTCTTCGTTTAATCTAACATAAGTTACAACACTATCAATCGTACGTTTCAAAACATCCAAATTTGCTAAGGCATACTCATTTATAGGCAATCCAATTATTGAATTATATCGCGCCGCGGAAGCTGTTTTATCTACGCATCTGTTTGCATCATATCGAGCTCGCAGTTGGGCGACGTAAAACCAAAACATCGCTTTGTCTTTTTTCTCATCGGCAAACAATGCTGCTGACAAAATGTACAAAAGACCTGGTGTGTAATTATTAGCCGAAAACTGAACAGATTCCATTAAAGCCTCCTTTTGTTTGTTCTTTGGGTCCATCAGATTCTCAATAATTTTCATCTCCTTACTTAAGTCGATGTTCTTATACTCGCCAACGGGCTCTACCGTATGGTTGACTACGTTTTGTGCCTTACTTGTTATAACAAGTGTGAGGAAAAAAAGTGAAAAGATAGTTCTAAGTAACATGGCGAAGGTTTTAATCGTTAAATTTAGCTAAAAAGCACTTTTATCGACGCAACAGTTATGCGTTTATTATGATTTATGCTCTATGTGTAATTATAATATGAATATACTACTTCCCAAACGGCGGCAAGCCATTCAACTGCCTGTAAACAGGATAATCGTTTAACGGCGCTTTGGCCTGATGGAAGTTTTTGCAGTAATACACCTGTAGGTGTTCTTCAACTACGCCACCGCGGATAATGGGTATATCTTCCAGTCGGATAATACTGTCAAAAAACGGTGTGCCGTCCTGGTAGATGGTTTCATCATAAGCGTTAGCCTCCCCTATAATAATGGCATCTTTTCCCAGCAAGGTGTTCGGGTCTACTAAAAAAGCAAGGTTACGGGCATCGCGGTTAAAACATATAATGGGCTTTTTACCTTTCAGAGCCCAGTCTACCTTGCCTGCCAGCCACCAGCGGCTACTGCCTGCAAAAACCTTATCGTTATTAAGCCAGCCTTCTTTTTCAAATCGTGTCATTATCTCATCAAAGTCAACCCCTTGTATGGTGGGGTCTACTTTACCGCCGCCCAAACTCGCTACCCATTTAGGGCCGTAGCTTTGCCAAAAACCGGTAACCAAATGCAGGCCAAGCACGCTAATAGTAATTACGGTGAAGTAAATGGAAAAATTTAGCCAGCGGCGGGTTAAGCGCTTCCTGGCATCATCAGCCCCCGTTAAGGCCTTATCAATGGCAAAACCTAAGGGCATAAAGAGCATCATATACCCCGGTGCCTGCCAATGGAAATGATATTGGAGATCGGCCCATAAGGTAAGCACGGTAAAGAACACAATGGGTAGAACAGACATCCAAAAGTTAAAGCCATATTCGGGCTTTACCCGCTCCTTCCACGTTACAAATAGCTGCCTTATGGTTGGGAACCAGATCCAGGGCAGCAGCCATGCCGCTTGTCCGCCTATGCTGCGTAAAAACCAATCAATATGCCATTCAAAAGCCTGGTCGCGCGTACCGGCGCGTTCTCCCTGCCAAACAAACGATACCCAGTTGTTATTATAATTCCACCAAATTACCGGAGCAGCCATTAAAATAGTGATGAGTACCGCTATGTACGGACCGGGATGGGTAAGCCAATGCCGCTGATCTTTACGGGTGCAGACATATAAAAACACACCTGCAAACATAAACAGCACATGGTATTTGCTTAAGGTGGCTAAACCCAAACAGATGCCTGTTAATATCCATAAACGGTATATTTTGCCTTTATCCGTTTTAGTATCAAGTAGTTTCGCCTCACCTACGCCCATCAGTTTAACCAGGTACCAGGTAGCAGCCAGCCAAAAGAACATTAGCGGTCCATCCGGTTGATACCAGACTGCGGTGGCCACTGTAAATAGTGCACTTAAATTCATTACTACTACAGCCCAAAAACCTGCCTTAGCATTGAATATTTTTTGCGCGATGAGAAATAGCATCCAGCTGGTACCGGCAAATAATAAAACAGTTGGGAAACGGATACCGAAATTGGTAAGGCCGAATAGTTTTATGCTGAGCCCACCCAGCCAAAAAAACAAAGGCGGTTGGTCAAAATAACTCCAGTCCAGATGTAAAGCTCCCCTAAAATAGTACGATTCGCCATTACCCAGGCCGGTATAAGCGGCTATAAGCAGGCGGATAAAAAAAGTAACTATTATAAGGATTATGGTAAATGATCGGGCGTTAGCTTCCGTTAATTTTTTCATCAACAGTATAATATATTTGACGGGTGCAAGGTCTTAATTTTTTTGAAATAATACTGCGTGTCTTTTTTAAAGCAAACTTCCCTGCGGCTCAAATGGTTTATGGTAACGTATACTGTCTACTTTTTTCGTAGCGATCTTCCCGTTGCTTTCTATTTTACTTTTATACACCACTGAATCCACATTTGATGGTCGTTTTAGTGAATCATTAAAAAATGACTCTACAACCCTATAGGTTATAAACTTATCCTTTTCTAAAATCGAGTATATATTGTCGGGTAAAGCAACCAAAGAATCCCCCATTTGATATGGCCCCGAATTCATGCCGCCGCTTAAATTATAGCCACTTACTGGTATTAAATCCTTATTTAAAATAATAAGTGTCAATGAACCATAATCGTCTCCGCCGATCTGCACTATGATGGGTTGCAAATCGCCTATTTTCTTTTGCTTCGCTATAAAATAGCACTCCATCGTACGTTTTACATAATTACTGTTAACACCGAGCGTTTCATGTATAAATGGCACTACTAATTTTACTTTCTGTTCAAGTGAAAGCGCAACAAACTCCTTTTCGCGGCGGGAATTTACATAGTAGTGGCCTTTATCTCCAACGGAGTTTCTGCCTACTATTTCTGTTTCCTTTAAATCAAAATATGCAAAGTTTTTATCCGCTAAAAAAGAGGTATCTATTCCAACTGATTTAACTGCCGTAGAATCGGTGTTATTAACATTCGTATTGTCATTCGAACAACTTAAAAAACTGAATAAGATAAGGCAAAAAAGCGGATAAAAAGGTATTTTCATTGCTGCGATAAGTTTTTCGAAGATACAAAATTATCATTTTGCATCTGCCAATTTGACAACAAACCAGCTTTTGGAACAGGCATTGATAAGCAGGGTTGATACTTGAATATTAACCGACAAAATAATTTATAGAACTATGCAAGAAAAAGGAACGATCTCGATACACACCGAGAACATTTTCCCGATCATTAAGAAATTTTTATACTCGGATACCGAGATATTTTTGCGCGAGCTGGTATCAAACGCTGTTGATGCCTCTCAAAAAATTAAACGCCTGGCATCATTAGGCCAATACAATGGCGAATTGGGTGACCTACGCGTTGAAGTAGCTTTTGATGAGGTTGCAAAAACAATTACCATATCTGATCGTGGTTTGGGTATGACCGCCGAAGAGATCAAAAAATACATCAATCAAATAGCATTCTCCGGCG
>NZ_CAMLHX010000089.1 GCF_946479965.1 uncultured Mucilaginibacter sp.
CCACTTTGGTAAAACTGTTGGCGCGACTGTACGACCCCACAGAAGGGCGCATACTTTTAGATGGTATCGACCTGAAAGAGTATGACGTAAAAAGCCTGAGGCAAAATATAGGTATTATTTTTCAGGATTACCTGCGTTATCAAATGACGCTTTCGCAAAATATAGCGGTTGGCAATATTGGCGAATTGGGTAACGCGCCGTTGATACAAAAAGCAGCTAAGGAAAGTTTGGCCCATTCCCTTACCGAAAAATTACCGGGGCGCTATGAACAGGCGCTGGGTAGACGATTCAACAACGGTATTGAACTATCAGGCGGCGAGTGGCAAAAGGTTGCACTGGCCCGCGCATACATGAAAGACAGCCAGGTTCTGATATTAGACGAACCTACAGCCGCATTAGATGCAAGGGCAGAATATGATGTTTTTCAGCGCTTTGCTAAATTAACGCAAGGTAAATCGGCTGTATTGATATCGCATAGGTTTTCTACCGCGCGATTAGCAGACCGCATATTGGTGTTAAATGCCGGCACCATACTAGAAGGCGGAACCCATGACGAACTGCTTGCAAAAAACGGGCAATATGCTGAGCTGTTTCGATTACAGGCTAAGGGGTATCTGTAGACAAACAAGCCTGTTAAACGCCCTGCTCAGCACCTTATCAAAGGTACCCATAGCCCCAGCTTAATTGACCAAAAATCTTAAGGGAATTATATTACTGCTTTTTGTTTTACTATCTTTCCGATGGCTATCAGAAAATTAATTAAAAAAATTGGGCACGTTTAGCAAACTAAAAAAGATATTCGGTGTAACCGAGGTCAATACCCCAGGTAAACAAAATCCTGTTTCAACATTGACGCTGCAAAAAACCTGGAGCTATAACCTAATGGACTTGCTTAAACAAGCCCGACGGGGTAACCCAAAAGAAATTAGAAATTTCCTTCAGCACTTCGCCCCTTTTGTAGCTGTAAATGATGATTTTACTATGTTATTGATATTGAGGACATTTCAAGTGTCAATATTTAATAAACAAAGTATAATCTTAAATAGTTGTGCAATAGACGAGAATTTTCAGTGGGGAATTACTGTGGTCAAATCGGCTATAGACGGTGGAGCACAGCATAACGTTTACATACCTAATGAGAAAAAATACCTCGGAATTAAAATTCAAAATGATACGATCGAGATATTAACCGATGGCTTAGTAGTGCCTACAAATGAGGCGGAACTGACAAGAAAGTTATTTTTCCTGAATGACGATTCGCCAAAGGGAATAACAACCGCATTTGAAAAACTGAATAACGAGCATTATTCCGAGGAAACCAGAGCCGATTTTATTGGCGATCAAATCATCACAATCCCCACAATTGGCGAACTTATTTACGATGAGAAATTTGATTGGTACGAAGGAAAACTCATAGATAAATATCCAATAGTAGTTTATATCCATTTCACCACGCCAGAAAAACTTCAAACGGTTATCGAATTTGCTAATAGCCAATTGCAATCAAAATTTTATAATCAGATGCTTCTGGAAATGGAAAGTGAAATGATCGAATTAAAAAATGCGGAATGGCTTGACGATACTGAAGAAAAAGAACAGCCGGTAACCATTGAAGAATTTAGAAAGCGAGTTACCATAGAAAGCATTGCTTTTAATGACGATTGTTCTACGCTGATCTATTGTAATGACGGCGATCTGTTTTTTGGCCATACCATATTAATTGATATCGACGAAAATGGAAAGTACAAGGCAGCGGACTTAGTGGGTTGAGGTTGCTCTATCCGAATTTTTTCATATCCTTCATATAAGGCTTAGCATATTCACTCAATATTTTTATAACCCTATTTACATTCTTTAATTCAAATAAATGAATTAACCACAAACCAATTGTGAGGATGCCCGTAGTTTTTGTTAAGCTATTTCCTAATTCAGCAATTTCTGTATCCCGCTCTTCAATTGCCTTTGAATAGGCGGCCTGGTCTTTATAAAGTCCGCTAAGTTTTTCGGCGAAACACCAGGAGCCGTCCCTGGCATTACCCATGCTAAACTGGATCAGCATAAAATTTGATGATGTGCCACTAAAACCCAGCGTAGAAAGAAGTGGTGAAATAACGTTTAGTTTACTAATGATGCCATACGTTAATGAAGACAAAATTATATTAATTGCATCAAAATCGTTTTTATAGCTGTCGATATCACCATTTGCCACCTCAACAGTAGCTATACCCAAATCAAAATTGATATGTGCATTCATCCCTAACAGTAGCTGCTGTAAAACAAGTCTCGAGGGCTTTTCACAATTTTCAAATGCAACTTTCCACGATTTTGATACGGGTTCACCGTTCTTCCATTTTTGGTAAGCATCAAAATACCTGTTAGCAAAGGTGATATCCAGGTTGGCCAGGCTATTACCATTTGAAAATTGCCCTTTTTCAATATCCTCTTTAACCCTTACCGTAACTTTATGATATAAGGCAGCGAAATATCCTGCTCTGCTTTTATTCTTTTTTGATTCCTTTACAATATTTTCTAAATGAGTAATTACTTCATCAAGCGTTTTGGCTATAACAGGTGAGTTGCGCATTAAAGATCTGTTGAATTTGCTAAGTGACGTTGCAGGTTTAATTCTATAATTGGCGATTACCAAAATAATACTAATAATTAATAAAGACAATTAAACATCAATCAACTTCTTTGCTACCAACACTTCGCATAACTCAGCTGAATGGTCATCAATACCGTTATAAATAGCAAAGCCTTTCTGACATTTTAGAAAGGCTTTGTTGGTTTTATATTGCCAGTTAATAATCGTCTGTCACGCTGGTCTCAAACACCTGTGGAAAACCGTGTCGCCTCGCCTCCGGCTTGGTACGTCCAACCGCGTAAAGACCCTGTAAATTATCTTTTACAGGTCTTTATAATTCTCCCATATAGCTTTAAAGCGTGGGTAACTCTAACCGATGGCGGATTACAGGCTAATTAAGGTTTTTTAGCTCTCGAACTAATTTCTGCCGATTTTGCTATTAATTGCTGCGCTTTCACAGCATCTTTTACAACACCTGTGCCATATTCGTAACAAGTAGCCAACGCCTTTACGGCATCAAGTTGATCTTTATCAGCAGCTTTTCCGTACCATACAACTGCCTGGCTAAAATCTACCGTTGTACCTCTGCCATTGGCGTAAAACAGGCCAACCATGTAAGCCGCATCAGGAAGATCGCTCGCCGCTTTTTTAAACAACGAAAGTGCCCATGGGTAATCGGGATTGGGAACTTTATCTGCTTTATATGCAACCATTATATTATTAATAGCTGTAATCAAACCCTTATCAGCAGCTTTCCTAAACCAAACCATGGCTTCTGTGTAATTTTGCGGTACACCAGATCCATTATAGTACAAGGTTCCTATGTCGTTTAGTGCATTTAAGTCGCCCTTGTCGGATGCCTTATGGTAGTACGTCATAGCCTCAGTATAATTTTGCGCTGTACCTTGCCCATTGTCATACATCAGGCCCAGATCTCTGATGGCTTGCAAATAGCCTTTATCAGCCGCTTGCTTTATCCAATTAAAAGCCTCATAAAAATTCTGTGTAACACCTTGCCCATTATAGTATAATATCCCCACTTTGTAAGCCGCTATATTGTCTCCGGCTGCTGCTGCCTTTTTAAAAAATGTCATGGCTTCTGCAAAATTTTCTGACACGCCATCTCCGGCAGAGTAAATTTCGCCCAGTCGTAACATCGAGCTCAAATTGCCTTTAGCGGCCGCTTTCTTATGCCAGGCAATTGCCTGGTTAATATCTTTTGGAATGCCTGCTTCTCCTTTTTGATAAGCCATAGCTGTGCGATACATACCCACATCATAACCGCCGTCAGCAGCTTTACGGTACCATTTAACCCCTTCGGTTGAATCCTGAGTTACACCTACATTCTTAAAGTAGTACAATCTCCCAACCATGCTTGCAGCGCGGGCACTGCCGGCATCAGCCGCTTTCTTAAACAAAATCAATGCTTCGGGGAGTTTTCCTTGACCGTATGCTTCGTCTCCTTTTTTATAATCTGCACCCTCAAACATAGCAAAGGAGTCACCCTTTACCTTTAACCTGTCATTCATTCTATATACCTCACGGTATTTATCTATCAACGATGTATTATCGCCATATTGTTTAAGGTAAAAAGCGCTAATGTTTATAGTTTTTCGTAATAAGGTGGTATCTGTTATTGACAAATTATCCAACATTTTATCCATTGTGGCTACCCATAGGTAAGCTATCGGCGGATTAAGTTTACCCAATGCTTTCTCGGCCTCGGCTAGCTTTGTAAAAACGGTAGGGTAATCTCCTTTAGAAAAGGCTTCCTCAGCGTCATCATAGGTTATTTTTGCAATGTTGCTTTGCGCTAAAGAATTAAAATGAAAAAAAAGTATTAGCTGAGCAAGGATAAGGTATTTTCTCATGTATAGATTTATAATATTAGGCCGGTTTTTTAACCGGTGCTTTCTTTTTTAGTAAAGGTTTAGGTTTGTTTTTAATATTGACGCTATCTGCCACAACTTCTTTTTTAACCGGCTTGACGGTCCACATATCGTCTTCCTCGCTTTTGGCGGGGGCTGACTTAGTGGTGGCTGCGGCTTTATTATCCGTGCTCCAATAGTCATCAAGTTCTTTCGCAGTTTCGCGCCTGGTTACTGTGCCGTTTGTATGCGGGATAGTCATTGTTGCCTTACCAGCCACCGGCGGTTTTGTGTCAGTACTCCAAAAATCGTCACCAGTTGTGTTGCCGCTTTTTTTATTTTCATCGGTGCCACTCCATACATCAGCTACTCCGGTAGTTGGCACAGTAGCCTTACGGCCTTTATAAAAAATATCTTTAATATCCATACCCGACTCTATGGCCATGGATACGAACTTACTGCGCATTTCATCAGCTAGTTCTTTCGTAGTAAAATATCCTATCAAGGTTATATCACCGCTAATATTCAATTTTTTGATATCAGTTAAAATAGCGTCTTTAAAGGGCCAGGTGCCATCGGCATATCTGCTGATAATAAACAGGTTGCTTAAAGTAACAACCGGCCTAAGCGACTCAATTGTTCCCTTATCAAATAAATACGTGAAATAATAAAGTTGATCAACATCTATTTTTGTAGATGAGAACGGCACACCGCCTTCCGGAAATTCAGGAAAAAAGGCCTTTCGCAGCTCAATTCGCGCCAGTTGGTTGGCAGCTATTCGTCGCAGTTCTGCCTCCTCGGCTTCTTTTTCTTCTTTTTGCTGTTGTTTTTCTTCAGCTTGTCGTCTTTCGTAGGCCAAACGGCGCTCCTCTTTTCGTTCCTTTGCTTCCCTGTCGGATTTAATGATATTACCTATCATCCCAACCAATTCGGTAGCGTCGCTAACAAATTTTTCTGACACCTCCTTGCTTTGGCGTTGTATGTCAGCGGTACGTTGCTGTTGCTGAGCAATTAGTTGGCGGTTCTCTTCCTGCATTTTTGCATTCCTTTCCTGCCAGGTGCTTTTGCCGGGTGTTGATGGCCCTATGGCATTAATTGACGTACCGCCGCTACTTGTTTTTTGCTGACTACTGTAATAGGATTGTGGCGCCGCCTTAGTCTGTCCGGTAGAACCAATAGATACGGTGGTATTATCGGCTGAGCTACCACTTACTGAAGAACTGCTTGAAGCTTGTTTTTTTACCTGTTGATCTTCAAGGTATTTGGCAATTGCATAAGCTTCAAAAGGGATAGTGCCATCAATCGTCACATTTCTTATACTTATCCCATTATTATCAAAAAGGTCGTTCCCTTCTTTTTGAATTGCTGCCTGTACGTCAGATTTAAAAGTAAAAGGCTTCCCCAGTAACCTGTTCCAATCTATAGAACCACCGCTTGATGTATTGTATCCTTTTGATACTGAACCTGCAACAAGTGTGTATTTTAAATTTATATAATCTGAACGTACGCTTCCCAAATATTCCTGAAACACACCCGGAACTTGCGATGACGAGTAGGTTTTACCCTGAAAAACTATGCCTTTTACCGCAGTAACACTGGCGGTTGTTTTTATAGCTATACCGGTATGTCCTGTGGGCCTGCTAATATCTACATTAACGTCAATGCTGTAGATACAACCATCCTGACCGCCGGGAGGGTTGTAAATAATTGAGCCGCTAAACCCCTGCCCGTTAACTTGCCTTACAAATAGCACAGCCATTGACAAAAGCAAGCAGGCAATAAAATTTCTGATCATATACGGTTTTGCTTACGATATTAATATAAAAGCACCATATCAGAAATACGCGAGTTATATTGATAATGAGGCCATTAAAATTAAACAAAAATACAATAACATGTAAAAAGTAAATTAATTTGAAAAAAAGCTGCTCGACATCTCACACATACCGACAAAGCCTTTTTGAATTATCAGAAAGGCTTTGTTGGTTTATATTACCCGTTAATATTTAACAGACTTTATTTTTTCGCGGATATGGAATCTGTTATATGAAAAAAGTCAAAATCGGCCGCTCCCCCTATATTTTTTGTAGCATAATTAAACAAAGCAAACCGATAGCCCATAAAATGCGGGAAGGTATAGGCCATTTTTAATTGTGTGCCCAAGGGTGTCCAGGTTTTCCCGTCAAGGCTGTAAAAAAAATCTGCCACGTCTTTTCTGTTTGTAAAATTGCATTCCGCCTTAAAGTATACCACCTTTTGGTTTAAGGGGATTCTTTGTGCCTCTACAGGTTTTCCGGTGCTTACATTGATCATTACGATAGCTTTGCTATCCCCTTCTATTTTTACACCGGCCAAGCCGTATTTTCGTTGCAACAGACCCAAACCCGCAAAATCGCCATCTTTCATTTTAGAAATGTCAAGCGAAACTGTACCGGAACATACCGGGCCTATGGTGCGTTGTGTCAATGTATTTCGCGCCGCCAGGAACCCAGTGTCAATCCTGCCGGTGGTGAGTCGTAGATACCCTTTCCGCGCTGTAACAGACCACAAACTATTATCCGGGTTATGGTTCCATTGCCAAACCATTGGTAATGCCCGTTCGCCCTTTTTACGGGTAAAATTATCTGAAGCGACGATACCCGGGATCAAGCCTTTACCGGCAGGCAGATCGAGCGTATCGGTCACTTTGCCATTAACTCCCAAAACAGGCCATCCATCCACCCACTTTACAGGTACCAGATATGGAATACGGCCCACCGAGGCATAATCACGGAACAAATAAGAATACCAGTCGCCATTTGGCGCCTGGACCAATCCGCCTTGCGCCACACCCAGATCCTGAAGGCCAATGCGTCCTTCGTACGGGCCGGTGATCTTATCTGCCCGGTGTATTATAACGGTGCGTACCTTACCCGGTGGCCATGTAATATTGAAAAGATAATATTTGCCGTTTATCTTAAACAGTTGAGAGCCCTCCGGACCGAGACCAATGCCGCCAGAAGGCACGTGTGCTTTTTCAATGATAATTTTGTCCGTTCCGCCGGGTTTTATAGCTGAAAGATCGTCTTTTAACTCAATTAACCTTAAATCTCCGCTCCCGCCAATCATATAGACCTTCCCGTCATCATCAAAAAACAAAGAGTGATCGCCCAGGTTCGGGGTAAATAACCTTGCTTTCCATGGGCCTTTTTCGATATCCTTTGTAGAATAGATATGCATTTTGCCCGTGGTTGCCGCAAATGTGGTTACATAAAAGGTGCCATCATGAAAGCGAATAGAACTTGCCCACGAACCCTCTCCATACATGTTTTTGCCATTTATGAGATTCGTCGCGTCAATATTGGCTAAAGTATCATATGCATAACCCACCGTCTTCCAGTTAACCAGGTCGTCCGACTTCATGATCGGAACCCCGGGACTCATATGCATGGTTGTGCTGCTCATGTAATAGCTATTACCCACACGTTCTATTGATATGTCAGGCACATCTGCATAAATAATGGGGTTAGTGGCTTTCTGCGCGTATAAACACGGCATTGCAAGCGTAATAATTAAGGCCACTAGGCATATTAATTTTTTCATCGGCGAAAGATAATATTATTTGCTATGTTTTGTGACAAATTTGTTACAAAGACTTTAATCAACCAAAAACTTAGGAGAGTTAGAGGGGAGTGAAAACAAACAAAGCCTTTCTGACGCGTCAGAAAGGCTTTGTTTGTTTAGTGAGATTTTGATCGCTTATGGTCGTTGTACTTTATATCCCAACCCAATATTTACATTCACGAATACGCCGCTTTGTTTATTATTGGGCCCGTTGTTAAGGTTGTAGTCACCATCAATTTTCCAGTTGCGGTTAGAAGCTTGCAAATAATATCCAATCCGTACACCGATAGGGATGTTACGATGGATGGTATAATTATCCATTTTTTTGTCTTTTGCGCGAATGAGGTAATCAAAACCACCGCCAAACTCCAAACCAAAACGCGGGTTCCAAAGTGTTTTACTGGCTGTTAAATTCAGTAGTTCAGGTGAAAAATCTGAGGTACTTTGTGTGCGTTTATCATCGCGGATGCGTAACACGGCTTGTGATAAATTTAATCCAATAAAAGGGAACGCGCGAATATTCTCGTTGGTTGAAACGTTATACCCGGCCCGGCCATAAATTTGGAACTGGTTGTATTTGGCGTGAATACCGTTTGTACTGTTTGGAGCCGAGGTAGATGTGAAACTTGCGCCAATACCATCCTCAAATACAAACCTTTTTTGCACATGGTTCATAGACAGGTTTATCCAGTAATTGTTATCAGGCAATGATGGTATGCCGTTGGCATTTAAAATACCGTTAAGCTGCCCTAACTTGCTCTCGCGGAACATGCCCTGGATCTGCATAGTGCCCGCAATGTCTTTTTTCATGGTGCTTTGCGCATTAGCCGTTGCCGTGATTGCTACAATCCCTGCCGAAAACAACAGCGTTTTGGTCAATTTATTCATGATAGATTATGTATTGATGTATTTAATATAATTAAAAATGCCGGGTTTTGTTTTGGTACCGCTAAATTGCTTATTTCAAATCGTATCCCGATAAATAGATAATATTAAAATATGATATTTATTATATTTTAATACCATTGATATACAAAAGCTTAGGTAATGTTTGGATATGAATTATATAGTTCGTAAAATTATTTTAAATTAAAAAATACCGTCATGAAACAAATAACAGTTGTTGTATTATTCATTGCTGCGCTATGTGCTGCATGTACCAAAAATGCTGTCAATGATGTTAGCCTGAATTACAGTTTTAGACTGTTAAATCAAAGCGCCGTGCTTAGTACAGAAGCGGCGAGCGGAGCACCTGTAGCAGCCGGCACAAACGGGAGTATCAACTGGACAAGCGCAACCGTAAATATTTCGCAGGCAGAGTTCAGTGCCAGCCATGCAGGGAGTACTACAACGCTTACCTCATCCAATTTATATAGTATCAATCCTTTTAGACCCGACTCCTTGTCAGGCACCGTAAG
>NZ_CAMLHX010000090.1 GCF_946479965.1 uncultured Mucilaginibacter sp.
CCAACTCTCCGCTATTGTTAAATAGTTTACCTGTTATGTTTGTTCCTTTGCCATCGGCAGATAATGCTTTAATGCCCACCCGGCCAGCAATACCAGCTACCATGTTACCGCCTTCAGGTAAAAACTGCACATCTGTCTCTTCGGGGCGGCTTATTTTTACGGGGACAGCCAATTCACCGCTTCCGGCGAACTGTGCTGTTAAGCTAATGGATGGGGTGATCACATCCTTAGGTATTGTAAAGTTAAATTGGATCTTGCCGTCGTTGCCGGTTGTTAGCTTATTTTTTGAGAGGTTTTTTTTGCCATTCATCACTTTTAAGTCGACATCCTTAAAAGCCTGTATCCTGCCGTCCAGGTTGCTGAACAATAATTCGCCCTCCATTTTATCTCCCGCCTGTTTAAAAGCCGCGTTGATGAGTATGGGGTTATTGGCTGCTGATATGCTGATGTTTTTCTTAAATATGTAATCTTCGCCAAAGTTGCGCATCCAGTTGGTGTAGGCCCGCAATGTGTAATTACCATGTGGTATTTCTACACTGTCCAGTACTATATCTCCCCATGTCAGCCCATTCTCTACCGGCACCATTATGCGTTTTGCGGGTTTGCCTGCCGCGTCATCCAACTCTACGTATAGCAAACCGCTGCGGGCGGATGCCTTAAGGTAATCGGCATCTAATAAATAGGCTTTAAACCTTAAAGTATCGCCTTGGATGTAATAGGGTTTGTCTGTTTGCAGGTAGAGTTTCTCTATGGGCTTAAGCTCGCGGAGTGCCGACAACGCGGATATACCGCTGGCTAATTGCTTGGCTGGAACGCGCTGCGCACTGGCGGTGAAAATTAAACACAAAAAGAATATGAAGAGTGATAAACGCAATGTGTATTGAATAAGAGATTTATCATTAGATATTTTGGGAAGAATAAGAAGCCGCCGATGTGTAGGCGGCTTCTTTTAGAATTTATGAATGCCACTGCCAAGGGTAGCCGAGATACGTACAAGAATACATGGTACCGCCAATACAACCCCAATTGTCCGCAAAAAAGTATCCATATTGAGGGTCACAATCACCTGGTTGAATGTCACATGGGCTGCCACCGCCACCGCCACCGTAGCCTCCTTTAATTTCTCTCAATTGTTCTTTGTTGAGCATGTCTTTGCCCTCCAATTTTAACATTTTCTTCATTTTAAGTTTAGATAATTTTGCCTCTATTATCGGGTTGCGGCATTTCCCTATCCTGTTTTACCGAAGGCAAGCATCTTCATTTGTTGGCCAACAAATATTTTTATAATAAAAATGTATTTAATAATTAAAGGGATCTCTTAACATATGCGTTAACTAAAACGATTGCGAAAAAAGCGTTTATGTAAAAAAGTGATTTTAGAGAGTGGTTGATGCGATAATGAAAAATTAGGTTATATAATTGGTTTATAAATATAAATACAAATACTTAACATCCACAAGTACTTTTAAGTCAGTTTTTTAGATCGCTATTTTGGTATGCCACAGTTAATACCGATTATGGCATCCTATAATAAAAAAGCTTTGCTTTTCATGTCGAAGGGTGCAAAGAAGTTAGCACCGGCGCGTTGCATAATAATGTATTCCAAAACACATTTAAACAAAAAAAGCCACCCTTTGCAGGATGGCTCGTATTTCTTGAATATAGTGATACCCCTTGCCTTGCTATTGGATCTGATGCGTATACTTACTCCATCTTATATTTCGTCCAAAAATCTACCGTAGGCGTTAACTCTTCTACCATGCCAGCGGTGGCCCCAAAACTACCACCTGGTGACTGTCCCGGGTTATTGTTAGCAGCATTACTTCTGGAAACTATTATCGCCTGTGCTTGTTTGGTTTTTTCGAGGCCGTTTACTTTGATATTAAAGGCAAGCTCCTTAGTTGCCAAACTCTCTTTAAACAAAATCAGCGGGATGGCGGCTTCGTAAACAAGATAGCCGGCTTCATCATAACCAATCCCCACCTTAATGCCAAAGGGGTTTACCGTACTTAAATATTCATCAGTAATATCTTTAAATCCGGCCACCTTTATTTTTCGGTTCTTTGAGAGGGCTGCCTGAGCCGAGATTTGCTCCGGGAAAAGATTTAAGTATTCCTGGCTGTCGCCTTTCTCTCCTACCGGAAATGTAATGGCGTATTCCGTCTTTTTTTTGCCGTGCGTATCCATGCTTAAAGTAACCCCGGCACCCAATATGCTACTTTGCCTGGCACCATCATTTGTTTTTAACACAACAAAAAGGTTATCCTTATCATAACTTATAATATAACTAAGTTTAGCCTTTCCATTTAAAGTAAAAAGGTCTTTACCCCACTCGGCGCTATTGCCGTCGATAATAACCCCTGCCGGAGATTGTTTTACCACAGGAGTTTGGGCAGTGCAAAAACCGTAAAGCAGTATAGAAGGGATGAATGCTAATAAATGTGTTTTTGTCATATTTTATTTAATTACGTTAAGGGATGTCTTACCATAGACTACACTACTGGCTGTTTTTCCCTGTACAATTATTTTAAAATCGCCCGTTATGTCACTTGTATAAAATGTGATCTCTGTTTCAATACCGGGCAGTAATTTTTGCTGATGTTTCCAAAACAGGGTGGATAAGTATTGTGGTTCTGTAATTGGCGCTAAGTCTATTTTAAACGTCGGCATTTTTTGCTGAATGCCATTTACCCGGAGCACATATTTTTGTTTCTGATCTTTAAATATTAAAACGTTAGTGAAATTGGTAACCGTTCCGTCACCGTTCCTGATACTACCCTTAAATGACGTACTGCTTTGGTTGTTTATTTCAGCACCGCCTAAAGTACCGTAAAACTGATCGTCTTTCTGAGCTTTTATATTAACCTCTTTTAGTTTAATGGCATGTTTCTTATCCGGCAAATATAAATACTGCGTACTACCTTGCGCATTTTTTAAACTATGGGGCGCCAGGCCAGCTGCCAATTGCTGGTTGTTTGTGCTATAAGCATCACTTAAATAGATGCCGTAATTTTTAGCGTCATCATCAGATACCATAAAAATCAACTGAGCTGCAGAGTCTGTTTTGAGATCATCATTAACCAATACAAATTTTCCGGCATTGTCTGTAGTAACCAGCCGGGACGGGTTGGCGGTATTAAAAAGCGTTACAGGTTTAGTAAGCGCCTTGCCCAGATACGTAACTCTGCCGGTAAAAGCTATGTCGCTGTATTGTGGCGCTAAACCTGTAGGGACAACCGTAATAACATCCGTATCGTTGTATCTTCCCCAGGTGTTAACTAATAACTGGGCTTCAAGTTGCTCTTTGGCCGCTTTGCTTTGAAGCGAATGATCATCCGGTAATAACACATCCGGTAATTTGTTTTTCCAGTAAAAATAGTCTGCTATATTATTAGCCGTGTTAGCCGCTACACGGTTTGCCTGAACACCGGCTACTGACACGTCGGCTTGCTCAGCATCAGGCGAACTAAGTTTTAACTTGACTGTAACTTTTTGACGGGTGGCATATTGAGGTTTATCGGTAGTAATATTAACGATCGGACGTGTGCCATAGTGCGAAAAGAATAGTCTGTCGGCAAGTCGTCGCCCGGTGCTATCAAGCAATATTAATTGTGAAATACCGGCAGGTACATCCCTTAAAACAAAAGCCAAACGTTTATAACCCGGCTGCAAAGTTACCGGTGTGTTAAAAAACACTTCGTTAAAATTGTGACCTATTAAATATACCTTCTGATTTTGCAAACTTTTTATTGTAACCAGTAACGTATCATTAACCAATCCGTTTTGCAGCGATAATATCGGGCTCCTATCTATTGGTTGCGGAAGCGAGTATACTGTATCTGTGTGTCCGTATAGCTTTATTGAATATGTAGTACCAGCTAAAGGCGTTAAATCAAAAACTCCTCCGCCATTAGCGTCAGTAGTTATGGTATCAATTACTGTGTTGTTTTTATAAAGAAATCCGGTTACCCCCAGGGGTGCACCGGTGGCTGTTTTAGCCTGCCAACCCACGCGACTTTGCAGATTGCTTACCAAATTGCCGCCTTCGGGATAAAATTTTATTGTCGGTTTTAATTTGCGCGCAGGTAAATTGATGCTAAGCTCTGTAGATTTGTTTTGGTACCATACCTGCGCAGATAACTTGCTGTTACCTTCTATCAATGCTACGGAAGGGATTGAAAAATTATAAACACCGCCTTTTGTTTTTCCAAAACCTTTTACAACCGGGCGGGAAGCATCGCCCACGTAATAGTTTATCTGAAATTCCGGCGCAGGTACACCTTTTTTTAGTGAGGAAGGCAAATTGTTAAAATTCACGTTCAGCATCACCTTTTGTTGAGCTAAGCTCACTGATGTATCAACAGCGCTAAGCGTGGCCACAAACTCAGGTTCGTTTGCCGAGCGTATGGTTACAGGCGCTTTATATACAATATCGGGTTGTTTGTTTTTCAGCAGGTTGGTAATAACAATAAATGTGTAATTGCCCGGCGGTGCAGAATCAGGTATTACTGCCTTTCCAAAAGCTATACCGTTGGTCATTACACAACGGCTTTCTAAAACAACAGTCCTGTCAAGATCGTTAACCATAGCTACCGACATTGTATTGTACATAGATGCGTCCTCGGCATTTAACAGATAACCCGTAAACCACACGTTCTCATTGTTTGCATAAACGGTTTTATCAAAATGTACAAATAACACAGACGATTTATTACCGGCGCTGTATACTTTGATTTTACGTTCTACGCTATCCTGCATAACATTATTTGTTTGCGCGGATAAAGACAGGGGTGGTCCTATCAACAGAAAGAATATGTATAATGACCTTAACATTATTGCACTTTTTTATCGTCAGGTTTAACTTCAAAGCTCGCTTCGCCGTAGGTAACATCTTTGCCGGCTGCTCCTTGTACAATTATTTTGAACCTTCCGGTTATATCGCTTGTGTAAAAAGACACTACGGCATCGTCGTCTGATGAAACTTTTAGCTGATGCTTCCAAAAAATGGTGGATACATATTCGTTTCCCAGGGGGCTCTTCATTTCATAGTCCGCGGGATAAAATTCTGCCGCTTCGTATATCCCGGCAAAGCCATGCTCACTGATACCGCCACAACCGGGGTATGTATTTTTCTTGCCGTTTATATAATAAACCTCTCCTTTTACGCCGGGCCTGTTGTTTGGGTCATCGCGATGATTCGGACAATTCAAAATATCATAAAGGCACACATAATCACCGCAAATATTAGCTATTATACCTTTGCCCTTAGGTGATCTGATATTGGCCTCGGACAGTACAATACCGGAGTTAGCAGGTAAGGGGCTATAATTGTCATAAGCCGCCATGGCATACTGCTGCGGCCGAAAACGGTCCTTCAGTTTTTCGTTTATTTCAAGGTAGGGGTCTAATAGAAATACCCGGTATTGCTTGCTGTTGCGTTGATCAACAGCAAAGTTTATCTTTTTCCCGGCAGGTGATACCAGGTCAGAATCCTTCAACGAAAAAACGCCGTTGGCAAAAGTTGTGAACCTGGCAGTAGGTTTATTCAGGTTGATCACCGCTACGGGTTGCTTTAGCTCCATGTCGTTTCGGTAAACCCTGCCTTTAAATTCTATATGATCATATATATGCGCGGTATCCGTGACTTTAGCTTGCAATGCATCTGCCCATGTATATCGTTTCCAGCCTTTTATAAGCAATTCTGTTTCTAACGATGCAGGATCTGTCGCGGCGTTCTCCAAATCGTTCTGAAGATATACATAGTCATCTATTTTACGCTGTTTTTTTGGTTCGATCCTTTTTTCCTCAACACAGGCAATTGACACCGTTCCGGTATCTGATCTTCCGGCGAGCCTTATCTTTACATTAACTTTTTGTCTTTTAGTGTAGGTGTTATTATCTGTAGTTATTTGCGGGACCACCTTACGGTTATAATGGGCAAAAAATGTTCGCTCTGCATAAGGGCGACCAACGCTATCTACCAATGTAAGTTGCGTTAAACCCTTCGGCACATTGGTCAATGATAAAGTTATACTGCTTTCTGTAGCTGCTGATATAGGAACAACAAAAAAAGTATTGCCGTAGTTATGGCAGACTATGTATAGCTTTTGACGTGTAACGTTTTTGATCGTTACAAACAATGAATCATTAACAACGGCTTTTTTTAGTGCTATAGCTGCGCTTTGTGCTAACACAGCCGGCAGCTTGTAAATGGTTTGCCCCCCATTGTACAGTTTTAAATAATAGTTATGGCCATAAGCGGGTTTAAGCATAAACTTACCTTGCCCTGTCAAATCCGGTTCTACTGTATCAATTACCTTATCCCCGTCATACAACATTGCGGTTAAAGCTTGGGGGGCTCCGGTTGGAGTTTTAGCTTCCCAGCCAATTACGCCGCGTAAACTATTTACCATGCTCCCGCTCTCGGGATAAAAACGGATGTTTGTTGTGATTGAAACAGTTTTTTCTGCTGCATTTCCTATTGGTGTTGCCGTATTATTACCCGCTTTCTTTATGGTTATGGATTGTGTAAACACAACATCTATATGCCCATCAACCATATTATCGGTATAAGCTATAAACGTGTAGTTTCCCCCACGGACAGAATCGGGTATAACAGTATTACCAAATGAGCTGCCATTTTTTATAACAAATTTGTCCTGCAAAATTACCGACTTGTCATCGTCATTAACCAACATTAATGCTAAGGTTTTATATCGGGCCTTGTTAACCGCCCCATGTAAATAGGCCGTAAACCATACATTATCGTTATTGGTATAAATGGTTTTATCAAAATGGACAAACAGCACAGTGCGTTGCTTTTTGATGCCGTATAATCTTACCTTTTCCTTTAGGCTATCTACATTAAAAAACGACTGTGACCTGGCCGGCAGAAAAAACGCTGATAACAATAGGCAACTTATGATATGTTTATAATTGATCATTTAGGGTGAGGACTTCAATTATGAGCTTTTATTATTAATTTTTGTATTGTAGAGCCTAATTGCCCATCCATATCCGTACCCTCAACTATTACCGTATAATTTGCCGCCTTATCCGCACTAAAAAAAGATATGGTAGCCTTGCCTGCAGCATCAGTTACTACATTGGGTTCCCAATGTAGGGTTGAGCGTAGATCCGTACCCATACTCTTATCATGGTTATTGGCCGTATAACGCGGGCGGTAAAACAATTTAGCAAGCGTAAAGGGCAAAGTTTTGTATAAATACGTACCTGGTACCACCTGCATAAACGGCCCATGTTTTGAGCGGGTGGTAATTTCCACCCAGGCATCAACCTGATATTGTGGAGCGCTTCCAAACTTCGGCGTAGGTAAATAACTCATCCCATACCTTGTATCGTATTTATCACTCCACAGCAACTCGATGCCCGTAATATCTTCGGCAGTGAAATAATCTAAATAAAGCTTAATGGTTTGATATCGTTGCTCTAGACCTTGCTTAGGATAAAAATATTCCAGATCCATTCCGTCGAACACAAAGTGTAGCTTCTTGAAATTTAAGACCCAAGTCATTGGAGCAGTCGGGCCA
The DNA here is from genome assembly GCF_946479965.1 of uncultured Mucilaginibacter sp. Next base: position 7,551 of record NZ_CAMLHX010000090.1, read on the forward strand.
TTGGGTGCGGGCGTCCATCTTCCCCGCTCTGTTAGTCCGATTATTTTTTGTTTTAGCAAATCGTACAAGGTCATTTTGTTAGCTTTTGCCAGTTCTTCCTCATCAATTATCAAATCGGCCTCGCCGGGGCCGTTAAGGTTTTTTGACCCTTTAATTATCTTTTTTGCTTTTATATTTACTTCTTTAAGCACGTTCCCCTCCCCTTTGTAAAGCGAGAGCGCTTTTGCCTGTTCTGTTTTTGTCTTTGAATTGTTGAGCAATGTGCTGTCTGTGTTCAGGTACCAAGGCATTGTTAATGGCGACGGGGCGAAAACAGGGAACTTTATTTCATCCATGTCTATCTTTACATTATTCTCGTTGCCA
>NZ_CAMLHX010000091.1 GCF_946479965.1 uncultured Mucilaginibacter sp.
GCTGACCTTTTGAATCTAATACTTCACACATTACAAGGTGAGCATCTTTTCTTTGAGGGTCAGGACATGTAAATACCGGTTTCAGGATACAATCTGAAGAACCACCTGGTGCCTGCTCAGTTGATGAACCATCGAAGCTCCAGTTATCCAGATCTTCTACTTTTCCACTGAAACTTTTAACAATTTTTGTTTTACTACGCAGGCTTTGAGTTGGTTTATACCCATCAAGCCAAATGTACTCGAGTTTTGTTGCCATTTTTTATGTAATTTGTAAAGTTTGATTCAAATTGCGATTTTTAATAGTATAAATCACATTATGAAGACAAATCTAAAATAATAATTCTATTTTTTGCAAATATTATCACAAAAACTATGTAAAAATTTAAAATCACATAAAAATATTATCTGTTTACAGTAAAAATCCAATTTGTTTTAACCAATAGGCTATATTTCTACATAGATTGAAACTTTTACAGCTAAAATTAAATTTTCCACGTCTGTATTTTTAATTTTCTTGCAGGTTGGCCATCAGCACAGCGGCCTTCTACACCGTTGTAGTATTATCTTTTCTATTATTTGGCTGTAGTGCAGAGACTATTGTATATTTTTTATTAAAATTGCGCTCTGTTTAATTCATCTATAAAAATAAATCATATAAATCATGAAAATAACCGTTATTGGTGCCGGTGCAGTCGGCGCTACCTGTGCGGATAACATTGCAAGGAAAGAGTTAGCCGAAGAACTAATTTTGTTAGACATCAGAGAAGGTTTTGCTGAAGGCAAGGCTATTGACATGATGCAAACCGCGGCCCTTTTAGAGTTTGATACCAAAATAAAAGGTGTTACCAATGACTACGCCGCTACTGCCGATTCAGAAGTGGTGGTAATCACATCAGGTTTGCCACGTAAACCGGGTATGACCCGCGAGGAGTTAATAGGCACCAATGCCGGCATTGTTAAAAGCGTTACCGAGAATGTGTTAAAATACTCGCCTAACACTATTATTATAGTGGTATCAAACCCAATGGATACCATGAACTACCTTACGCTTAAAACTTCGGGCTTGCCTAAAAACCGTATAATTGGTATGGGTGGCGCTTTGGATTCTGCAAGGTTTAAATATTACCTGAGCCAGGAACTGGGCTGTTCTCCTGCCGACCTTAACGCGGTAGTTATCGGTGGTCACGGCGATACTACTATGATACCGTTGATAAACCACGCTTACTGGAACAGCGTACCTGTTACCAACTTTTTAAGTAAAGAGCAGCAGGATAAAGTTGTTGCAGCTACTATGGTTGGCGGTGCTACTTTAACTAAACTGATAGGCACATCTGCATGGTACGCACCGGGTGCGGGTACAGCGTTTATGGTTGAGGCTATTGTGCGCGACCAAAAGAAACTCCTTTCATGCGGTGTTGCTTTGGATGGAGAGTATGGCCAGTCTGATATTTCATTGGTTGTGCCTGTTATTTTGGGTAAGAACGGATGGGAGAAAATTGTTGATTACAGCTTAACTGCCGATGAGCAGGCCGCATTTAACAAGAGCGCAGACGCGGTACGCAACATGAACCAGGTGCTGGCTGACAGCAACCTGATCTAATAAAAAGACCGTTAATATTAAAGGCCTTCATCCAAAAATGAGGGCCTTTTTTTGTTGGTTTTCGGGGTGATCCAAAATAAAAGTGTTACCAAAAAATTGAAAAGTTAATTTATTGATTACTAATGTTTTAACAATTTTAGGTGCAACTACTTATTCGTCAGGAAAATTAGCTGTAAAATTATTGTAAATAATTGATTATAAAATAATTGCAAAAACGAAAAATTGGTGTTTTTTTGCCTTTTTTTGGATCACTTTGGATCATTTTGGATCACCTTTGGATCAGGCTGGCTAAAATGATCTTATCAGGTAAATTTCGGCAGACATCTGTATTTTTACTGCCCAAATAACATAACCACCATGCACGACTGGCAAAGCTACGCGGCAAAACAAGGAATAGCATTACAAAATACCGCCCCCTGTCAATTTTGCGGTGCCCCGGTTAACGGTGGAGTGGCAGAATGCCATCACAACGTCCATCACATAGCCGAACTGCTTGATTACAACGATCCGGCAAATTACGTGACACGTTTTTATGCGGTTGATGCTTTGGCTCTACAGCATTACGAATTGCACGGCCCATGGAATAATTACATTCACTTTGCCCGATTAGTACTGCTGTTTGAAAAGAATGTTGAATGGAACTATACACTCACCCCCTTGCTGAGCAATGTGGTGAATGATTATAAAAGAAACCGTGAGCCATTCCCTTCTCCTCCCCCTGCCGGCCAAAGGGGCACTATAACAACCGTTGATATTTTATCTGCTAAAACCCCCGAAGAGTGCAAATCAGTGGTAAAAAACTGGGCATATAGCGTTTACGAAGGCTTTTATGCCTATCGCGAAGAAGCGGAGCCTATTGTATCACAGTTTTTAGCTAAAAGGTAGCATTTAAAGCCACTCGGTGAAGACCCGGCGCTTCATCTTCAAACAGACAGGCCCAATATCTGTTATTAACTACATGCAAACCAACCTACTTTGGCAAGGGCGGGAATATTTTTCGTTAGAAAGCTGCTTAGTTGACAGCGCACTTGACGGTTGTATCATTAACTCGGCCATTGTTGGTTATTATCAGGAAAAGATTTACCGGGTTGAATATATCATCAAGACCAACACATTATGGCAAACCTTATTTGTTGAGATAACAGCCTGGCACGATAATGAAAAGCAAAACGTGGTTTTGAAAGGCGACGGCAATGGCAACTGGACAATGAATGGCAAAACCATGGCAGAGTTTGCCGGATGCATTGATGTTGATATTCCGCTTACACCTTTTACCAACACCCTGCCGATAAACAGGCTTAAACAAGGCAAAGATCAAACACAAAAGATCAAGGTAATATACTGCGATATTTTAGAGAAAAAGATAAGTGCTGTAAGGCAAAAATATACCTGTATTTCGCCTACCTCCTATCATTACGAGAATGTTCCGAATGATTTTGAAGCAACTATTGAGGTGGATGATTTGGGCTTTGTGGTGGATTATCCGGAATTGTTTGTTAGGAAAGCGGCGATGAGTAGTAATTACACTGGTTAATCGATTGAGCCGTATTTTATAATGTGAATTATTTCAAAAAAAAGAAACAGACCTATAGCGGCAAAGAAGAAATAAATCACAAGCTGCCATATTTTCAAAGACACAGTTTTTTCACTATGCTTTTTTCTATTTATAAAATAAATAACAAAGGTTGTTATCAGTACAAGTATTAAAGCCATCTCAATTATTTTTTAGGGTCTTGTAACCTCTTTCTTTTCCCTTTCGGTTAACTTAAATGCAATCACCCACGATAATCCATTCTACTTCTAATTTCAGAAACAGCGTTTTTTCCGGCCCATTTTTCACATAGGTACAATCCAATATCGATTGATGCTGAAACTGCGCCCGCTGTAATTATATTATTGTCATCAACTATTCTATCTTTTACCACTTCTTTGCAATATTTTTTGAGTGTGTCGTACTCCTGATAGTTGGTAGTTGCTTTCCGGTCTGCAAGAAAACCAGCCGCGCCTAAAATCAAGCTGCCTGTGCAGATAGAAATTTTATATTTTGCCGGTTCAGAAGTTTTGATCCAATTTAAAAATTCATCGTTAAACTGTAGATTCCTGGTTCCAAGCCCTCCGGGAATAATAACAGCATCATAATCTGATAGTGAATTTCGCATTTTATCGGGTTTTATTGCGAGGCCAAAAGTGTCAGTTACAGACTCGGTAAATGAGCAAATATCCCAGGTTAGATCCGGCAAATAATTCATTGATCTTAGTCTGCTGATCGGATCGTAAATACCTATAAAATCCAGCCAGGTTATCCCATTAAAAATTATGTATGCAATTTTCATTGTATTTTAAATCAAACAAAGATGGAAGCTTACCGGGCCGTAATCAAACACTATAAAAAGATCCTGTAGTTTTTAAATAGTCCGCAATACCGTTCTTATCCCTCACGCTTATAAAATCGATAAACTCATCAGCCCTTAAGTATTGGTATGCCAGGTGACTTGCTTCGTCCACAAGTTGCTGATCTAGTTGCTGTGCATCTATTCCGATTATATAGTGAGGTGGTATATCAGAAGCAGGATCATGAATCCAGCCCAGGTATGCCGCTGTTATATTGGGTTTATTTTTAAATAAAATTTTAAATGACTCCACCATATTTTGAGGATAGATGGCTGGCTGTGCTATTAAAACCTTCGTTTCTTTTTCAATGGTAATTTTTTGATGAGTCGGATTCATGATTGTTCCATTCAACAATCTTTCAATTTCCTCGGGCAATAATTCTTTACCATAATCGGAATAGGGGTTTAAAATAAAGGTTGCTCCCTTTGCCAAGCCAAAAAGATCCATGCCCTTCATCGCCATAAACTCCACCTGAGAATTTATTACGCCCTTATCAAAAATCCTATCAGTTGATGTAAACACCGGTATTCTTCCATCATCCAGGGTACGAATACTTACGGTGGTGTCTTCCTTAAGGGTGTAAGCCCCATGCGGCAGAGAATCGCTTTGAGTGAGTACAACAACTTCTTCGCTTAATAATAATTTGTAAAACTCGTCTCTATAAGCAGGCTCTGTGGCGGCTTTTTTTAAAACCGTTTCCAACTTAGGTGTTGAATCTTCAACTTTACTCTTACTTGATTTTAACCAATCGAACAATCCCATTTCTGTTTTTTTGATGTCCCGCAGGGTCTCACATAGGCCCTTTCAGAAGACCAATCCACCCCCAATTAATTCACCCTTACAAACTTATTTTGGTCAGACACTTTAAGCGGATTAGCTGTGAACCATGTTACAAAAGCCCCCCATTTATCCTTATTGGCTGTTTGCCATGCTGTAAATTTGTCCGTATCCGCTTGCGAAACTATCCAATAGTTGTATGCATCCAGGTGCCCGGCGTCCTTTATTGTCTTTTGATAATCAAACAGCAGGTTTTTCAGGGGCGATTTACTATCCATTGATATGTAATAATTTAAAGCAACAGTACGTATCCGGTTTAGTGCGTCAATATCAATACTTTTTTCAGCAGCACTGCCAACAGCCGTCGCAGCCTCGTACAGCATTGGTAAAGGCATTTTGCCACCCGCAAGCTGGTCAACTGATAAGGTTATATTTTTTGAAAAACTAACGGCTACTTTACCACCGCCCGGAAAAGTTATTTGACTTTTATAGGTATCGTAATTGTAACTTTCGGGGTCTAGTTGTTCTGCCTCTATCAACAGTTTTAAGGCATCGTCATAGCGGCCCTGTTCGTCCTATCTTAATAGCTTCTCTTGCTTTAGACAAGGCCAGTTCTTTATTGGTTTGTGCATAAGTAGCATTAACACCGATAGCGCAAGCCAATAGCAACAACAGCGTAATTTTTTTCATTGCTTAAAGGTTTAAATTAGCGGTAAGTTACTAATTTTTGATAATGGCTACAAACTGTTCACAAATTTACCGGTGGTGAATTTGTGACGGTCTATTCATTGGCCTGATGTAGAGTCCCGATAGCTTTCTGGAGCTTCATTCCCCGAAGGACACGCAAAGCGTATTGCACCTTTAACCTTTCGCCTTAAAAACTACCTAAACACCTCAACCCCAACCCCACTATTCACCTTTACATCCTTCACATTAAAATCCACCGGCTGACCAAGCAAACTTGTGCTTATGGTGTAAGGTATTTTAACACCGGCAGGTGTATCGCGGTAGTCGCTCCATTCGGTAACACTGGCACCAGCTACATCGGTTAGTTGCCTAAGCTTTAAACCCGTTTTCTGGTCGTAATAGGTTTTAACTATTGTGCCGCCGGGGTACGTAACATTTACAAGGTACGCCAGGCCTTTACCCACCACATGAATAATTGGGTCGAGCTCGATGCTGTATCCGGGCTTATCAAACTGTAGTTCCTGGAAGAAAGAATAGCGTGCTTTTAACTGCTCGGCAGTTGCCTTATCAACCGGGAAATCTTTACCTGTTTGCGATACCTTAATACTTTCGCCGCTATCCCTAATATGCAAAACCGGGGCGTCGTTATAGGTAGGCGCGGTAATATTGTACGAATAAAGTCCCGGAGATTTATAGGTATTTGTGAGCTTAAGCAGCGTGCCCGCCAGGCTGCCATCAGCAGTAATTACCATATCTTTCACCGCGTTTACTTTATCGGCTCCGCCAATGGCATCCAGGTATTTTTTAACGATCCCTGCGGCGGTAACACCCGCCTCTACCGCTTGTCCGCTAAAGCTGTTATTGGTGGGGTCTATATCAGGTAGGGTATGTTCAGGATCAATGGTAACCATTTTAACCTTCGCGGTTGATGGATATAAAAAGGTCCAGATACCGCCGCGCTGCCATATCTCTGCGGGCAGTTTTACAATACCGGTCCGGCCATTCTCTTCCTGCACTTCAACGGTTACGGGCAGCGCCATTTCTTCTGCGTTCTCAATGGTTATCAAAGCGCCTTTTTTGGGATCCTCCTCTACATAATCTATCTGGCGCACAGCCTGATCCAATTTCCACGTCGTCAAAAACCATTCGTTCCAAAACCAGCTCAGGTCCTCGCCTGCCGCGTTATCCATGGTATGGAAAAAATCCCAGGGTGTTGGGTGTTTAAAGGCCCAGCGCTTTATGTAGGTATTAAAGGCATAATCAAAGCGTTTTTCGCCTAATATCTGCTCGCGTAAAATAGTTAAACCTAAAGCGGGTTTGCTGTAGGCAGCGTTGCCCAAATAGGGTTCCTGTATCACATCAGGCAAGCTCATAATTGGTTCCGCTTCGTCGCCAAAAATACCGGGGGCCAGTTTGTGAAAATCCTCTTTTTCAAAATACTCTCCTTTATTAAACTCTTTGGTATCTAAATTATTAATAAAGGTGTTAAAACCCTCGTCCATCCAGGCGTATTTACGCTCGTTAGAGCCCACTATCATCGGGAACCAGTTGTGCCCAAACTCGTGGTTAACCACGTTCCACAACGCGCCATCTAGGTTGCCTGCACCGCAAAACACAATGCCGGGATACTCCATACCGCCTACCACGCCGGCCACGTTGGTAGCAACAGGGTAAGTATACTCAAACCACCTTTTTGATGATTGCTCTATAGTTGCCTTAACATATTCGGTGGCGCGGCCCCAACTGTCCTGCTTACCGTTTTCGGCAGGATAAACTGATTGCGCCAAAGCCTTTTTGCCGCTTGGCAGGTTAATACGTGCCGCATCCCACACAAAAGCCTTTGACGCTGCCCAGGCCACGTCGCGGGCATTTTTGCATACAAAGTGCCAGGTTAGGTTAGCTTTTGCCAGAGCAAACTTTGCGCCGCTGTTAATGTCGGCTTCGCTGCGTATCATTAGTGTTTTATCGCTCGCCTTAGCGGCGTTTATTTTTGCTATTGTGGCGGCTGTATAAACTTCGGCCGGGTTAACCAACTCGCCCGATCCTACCACCAGCATATTGCCCGGCGCGGTAATGGTGTAATCAAAATCGCCATATTCACAATAAAATTCGCCGCTACCAAGGTATGGC
>NZ_CAMLHX010000092.1 GCF_946479965.1 uncultured Mucilaginibacter sp.
TCCGATCTTGGTGGGTAACGCGGTAAAATTCACCACCGCCGGGCATGTGCAGGTAGAGGCGAGGCTACTACACAAAACCGAAACAACAGCTACCTTGCATTTGCAGGTGCAGGATACCGGTATCGGCATCCCGCAAGACCGCCAGTCGCAGGTATTTCAGCCATTTATTCAGGCTAACTCGCGCACCAACCGCCAGTTTCATGGCACGGGTTTGGGGCTTACCATAGCCCACCGACTGCTGCAATTGCATGGCAGCGGTTTGCATCTACATAGTACCGAGGGCATAGGCACCACCTTCAGTTTTGAGCTGACCTATCCGCTGGCAAAACAAGTTCGGCCAAAACCTGTATTAAAAGAGGCAGCCGCCGGTTCTGTAGCCGGCCTGCGTGTTTTGGTTGCCGAGGACGAGCCTATTAATGTTTTGGTTATTAGCAAGATACTGGCAAAATGGGGCATTGTGCCGCAGGTTGCCATTAATGGCCGAGAAGCCGTAGATATGGTTATGGTGTACGATTTTGATGTGGTGCTGATGGATATCAACATGCCTGTTATGGACGGCCTGGAAGCCGCCAAAGCCATCAAATCACTGCCTGATCCTAAGAAAGCTGCCGTGGCAGTAATAGCGGTTACGGCTTCAATCGGCACGGCTATAGAGCAGATCAAAGCCTATGCTTTTATTGATGATTGCCTGCTCAAACCATTTAAACCGGCCGACCTGTTGGAGAAGCTCCAAAGGGTGGAGAGCGTAGGCTAAGGCAGTAGGAGTGGGTATAACATCGGCTATCAACAGAAAAGCCCCGGTTTTGCCGGGGCTTTTCTGTTAAAGTTATTTGCCTTTACAATTCTGCACTGTCGTACTCGTCTCTATCGCGGCGGTTGCGTGGTGTGTCCTGATCGCGAAGGTTGTTACTGTCAGCTTGTTGTTCCTGACGGTTGTTACTTTGATCGTTTTGATCATGGGATGCTGAACGCTGGTTCTGATCATCATTTTTCTTTTTGTTAACTTCCATTATTTAAATTTTTTGGTGAAGCTAATTAAATACAAATAGTTGATATTGCGCACGCTGATTGTAATTATTGTAATTTATTAGGTATTATCGGTATGTTTTTTAACATATATTAAAAATATGTGGCTGATAAATATTGAAAATTCAATATTTATGCCGTTTTAACATTACCCACAATCGTACAAAAGCATGCTTTCCTCAGGGTTTAAGGGGCATTTTCTGCGTTTTTTATCATAGTTGATTGATTATCAGCATAATTATGACACATAAACGCCATGTATTTACCCCCAATTCATCCCGCTACTGCCAACTGCTACTATAAACTAAAAACCGTACCTTTGCGCCCTTATTGCGGTAGCCCGCAGTACTGCAATATAAAAAGTATGAAAAAAATTGTTGAGCACCGTAAGTTATTAGGTGTAAATGGAACTGCCGAACTACAGGAACTGAAAACATCCTACCGGTCATTGATGAAAGTATGGCACCCGGATAAGTTCCAGGAAAGTGAAGAGGCCAAACTGGAGGCAGAAGAAAAAAGTAAACAGATAATAGAAGCCTACCATTTTTTGGTAAGCATTGCCCCCGAAACACGCGCGCAAACGCTTACCGAATACAACCTTACTACCACAACCTCTAATATGGTTGATTTTGAATACCGCTCGCAAGTGCTTAAGGTATCGTTTGTTGATGGCAGCGAGTACGAATATTTTGATGTGCCCAAGGCCATATATGTAAAGCTGATCAATTCCGACTCGCCGGGGCGGTTTGCGCGCAGGCATATCTTTAACACCTATGTGTACCGCAGCGTAAGTAAGCTGGTGGCTAACGCTTAAGTATATAATTAGCGTAACATTGTTTATAACGCACAAAGGCTGCCCCGGGGCAGCCTTTGTGCGTTATACTGAATACGTATGTATTATGGAGTCACGGTAACGTCGGTAAACGAGCCGCTAACTAAAGAAATTCCGCCAACTGCTGTTCCGGCTCCCTGAAAAGTACCCGAAATTTTTCCACCCGCATTGGCAGTAATAATTACACTTCCGCTGGTTGCAACAAAATACGGGGTAACCTTTGTATAGGTAATTACATTGCTTGAGTTAAGCGTGTACGTTGCCGGGGCAGTGCCGCTTAAATTTATTTCAAACACGGTACCTGCCGCGGTCGAGGCTATTAATGTTTTGTACGCTGTAGAAAATGTAGCAGTAGTGGCAGTTTGAACCGTTGTGCTGCTATTCTCTTTCCACGTAAAGCCACTTGTGGTAGTTGGAGTTTGATCATTCTTTTTGCTGCAGCCGCAGAATACAATCGCCGCCATGGCGATCATTAAAATTGAGGTGAGTTTTGTTTTCATTTTATGTCGTTTTAGTTGTGATTTACAAAGGAAGCTTTAGAATAGCATTTTATATATAATGCATACGTAGTATAAAAGGGAGGATGGGGGACTTCTCTGCGCCCAACTTGCAACAATACAGCGAGAGCGACTGCTTAATATCCTTTTTGTTTATGGCGTTCCCGCCGAAGAGGCGGGCCGGGCTATTCGCTCATACGCCTGCAGGCCTTAGGCGCGAGGGCCGGTATCCGCTGCTATCCCTAACGCAAACTGTCTCGTTTCATAAACTTGTTATGCGTCCAACTAACGAACACCTCTTCCCGCGTTATTGCGAGGAACAGCGTGTCCCGATTATTCGGGAAAGCAATCTCTACACGATAGGCATAGCAGTATGTTAGTCGGGAGTACTCAGCCCGTTGCCCCGATGCATATCTCGCGCCAGAGTGGGACCCTGACGGGACAGGAAAAAGTAAAATAAAATTTGTAAATTTATAGCAATTTAAACGATTGATTATAAGTAAGTAACAGTGGAGAAACTAATAGAACTTTCGACAGAAAAACTACTCGAAAAATTTGGTTCCGGTAATCATAAGCCTGGTTCCGGCAGCGCCGCTGCTTTTCAAGGTATGTTGTCAGCTCAATTAATTCGCACTGTCGCTGACCTCACTCTGAAAAGACAAGGATATAAACCTCACCACCCCGAGTTGATTAATATGATTTCAGAGTTGGAAACGCGAATTTACCCAGCGTTAGTACATTACTTTCAACTTGATTCAGAACAATTTGATCGAGTGATTGAGCTCCGCCGTGAACTTAAAGCGGAAGGCAATCTATTAAAAAGTAGAGAAATCAAGCAAAGTCTGGATGATGCAATGCGCCCTGCAACTCAAACACCTATTGCTATTGCTTATTTATGTGCCGATTTGGCGGGCTTTGCTCTATTTGTTTGTGATCATGGGTTCCAAGCTGCCAGAGGTGATTCTGGTGTGGCAGTAAATAACTTAATCGCAACTATTGCAGGTTGCCTCTCTATTGTTAATTTAAATTTATTATCGTTAGGCAACGACGAAGAAACTGAGCAGATTAGGCTCGACGCAAGCAAATTAAAAGCGAAATATCTGGAGCTTTCTTCCAAAGCTATTGAACGACTAACCCGACTCGAAGACGAAGCACGACGTCATCAGGCGTTTCATCAAGAATTGAACTCACTTGCGTCTGGGAAATGGGCTGGCAAACAGTTATCAAATACCGACATAGAGCAATTAGCCAGACACCTGCAAAACACTTTGTATCAATACAGTGATAAAATCAACAAACAACCGCGCCCAGAAAATCTTCTCGAGTTGCTCAGGCCTGAAATAGTAATTACTAAAATATTGAACTATCGGTATGAGGAAACCGAAACTTTGGGCCGCCACTTTGTTGATGGAGAATTTTATGAAGTTGCGGGTGTAATCGATAATCCTAAAAGGTTGGTCAGTATATCGCAACAGTTTTCCAAAGAGACGCGTAACTTTACTGCTGCCCATGAGTTGGGACACGCTTTGTTACACCGTCAAGCGGTTTTGCACAGAGATAAAGCGATTGACGGCTCAGGTGCAGTAACTCAAAGAAGCCTGACAGAATTGCAAGCGGATAAATTCGCGACGTATTTTTTAATGCCTTCCAAGATCGTCACGGAGATGTTTAAAGAGCTTTTTCAAACCAATAAATTTGTAATCAATGAAAATACTGTTTTCAGTTTAACTGTTGGTTCAGTAGGTGATTTTAAAAAACGATGTAGAAGTCTGCGTGAACTCTCAAGGATTTTAGCGGAGGCGGAATTTTACCGCGAAAAACCTTTTCGATCAATGGCTGAAATGTTTAATGTTTCAGTTGAAACAATGGCGATCCGGTTGGAGGAATTAGGTTTAGCGGAGTTTTAAATGATACATACACAAAAATAGATACTCCCCGTTTGACTGCATATTTGGACAGACGGGATGAGTAACATAAACCATATCATGTATTTCGATAGAGATTCATTTTCAAATTATTATGCTGTAGCGGTCGAAGCGATCCGGCTTAAGATCATGGCGGAGCCCGACGATTATATTGTTGGTACAGATATGGCTGAATTGATCAAATACTATTTTACGCCAAAAGCATTAACGCCTATTTTAATTGATCCTGAAAGAACGGAAACTGTTGAACCTGCTCGAGAAGTCAGAACTGTTCCGGCTCATCGGCGCGAACGTTTTTATCAAGCGGAGGGTGATTTGCCTTACGAATATGAATGGCTAAAATTGACGTTGCCGATAATTCCGCATAAGAATATAACACAACTCCTTCAATTACGACCAGACGGTTATGGCTTAGGTGGGCTTCCAACAGATTTAAATTGGAAGCAAAATCACGTCGAATACACCGTAGAGGTAAAGGGTTACGGATATGATCATGATGAACCAACAGTGTTACGACTACTTAACGATAAACAAGAATCGGTAAAAAATTATATTCACATAATTAATACCAATATTGAAAGCGGTAACAGTTTACTTGATGCTGAAATTAAAAACTTCCTGCGAATTCGTAAAGAGAAGTTAAACGCAGATAAGGATAAATATAATTCTCTATTCAAACAGATCAATATTCCCTTGAAAAGGAAAGAGAATGAGGCGGTTCGGCGAATTCAGGTCGATACAAAGCCCGTAATTCAAAATATAAGGCCAACACCTACACAGCCAGAAAATTATGTTATCGACAGAAACACAGTTATCGATATAATTTCCATTATGAACAATCAGGGCAGGCAGTTTGAACGAACACCTGTGACATTTCAAAACAGTGGTGAGGAAGATTTTCGTAATATCTTATTAGTCAACCTCAATACTGTGTTTGAAGGCAAGGCTACTGGTGAAACATTCCATGCAAAAGGTAAAACCGATATTCACTTAAATATCGCCAAAGGAGATATTTTGATCTGTGAATGCAAGATATGGGCTGGTCAGGCTTTGTATTTAGATACTATCGATCAATTACAGGGATATTTATCTTGGCGTGAAAACTTCGGTATTATGATTACGTTCATCAGAGGCACAAAACCTTCTACTGTGTTATCGGCGGCTGAAACGGTAATCCCCAGCCATCAAACTTACATCCGAGGTTTCAGAAAACTTGAAGAAACACACTACGTTTCCATACACCGCTTACCCGCCGATGACCAGAAATTCGTAGAAATCCATCATTTATTTTATAATATTTAAATAACCCATGCTAGAGTAAGAATTACCTATTCAACCTCTCAAAACGCTGATCGTGCCGCTCCGCCATCTACAACAACCACCGTACCTGTTACATAAGCGGCGCGGGGTGATACCAGGAATGCTGCCATATTGGCCATATCCTGCGGTTGACCAAAATCGCCTAATGGTATTTCTTGTTGCGTATGTTTTTTACGCTCATCGCCCGGAAAATAGGGGCGGATATTTTCCGTGTCGATTAAACCCGGTTGCAGGCAATTTACCCTGATATTGTATTTTCCCAGTTCGGCAGCCAGTTGTTTAGACCACTGTACCAATGCCGCCTTAGCAACAGCCGATATGTTTAAAAACCGCAGCTCGTAGGTGCTGCTTAAATTAAGTATTGCGCCTTGTTTACGTTCAATAAAATGCGGCAACAGTTGCTGTGTAAGCTGCCTCGGCCGTTCAAAATCAAGCCCCATAGATTGTTGCCATTGCTCATCCGGCCCCGCCAAAGCTACCGGACTGCTTTGCCCTGCATTGTTGATCAGGATATCCACATGCCCCAATGCTGACAGCGCGGCTGTCGCGATATTTTCGGGCCCATCAGGCGCCAGCAGATCCTGCTGAAAAACAATAGGGGAGACATGCCCTAAAGCGCTTACCTCTGTTTGCAAGCTGGTTAGCAAAGCCTGGTTACGCCCCGTCGCGAAAACTTTAACTCCTTCTTCGGCCAGCTGTTTAACTATAGCCCTGCCAATGCCCTGGCTTGCACCCGTTACCAAAGCAGTTTTTCCGTTTAAATACAGATCCATATACGTGTTTTTTAAAAAATTACCTTGCAATAATAATTGATACGGCCTGTTTTTGTAGGTTTCGCAACCGATTGTAGGATACCAACAAATTTGTAAGTAATGACAGCGCGAAAAGAAAATTCTACCTATTCACAGAACGAAAAATTTATAATAGCCTGCGACCTGACGTACGCCGTAAGTAAAATTGGCGGGCGATGGAAGATAGTTATATTGGATAAGTTGGGGTACCAAACACTGCGTTTTGGAGATTTGAAAAAGGAGTTTCCGTACATAACAGAACGCATGCTAACCTTACAACTGCGCTCCCTTGAAAAAGACGGTTTGGTTAAACGCACCGTTTATGCCGAGGTACCGCCGCGTGTTGAGTACCAGCTTACGCCTATGGCAACCGAGTTTTTGCCTATATTTAAGCAGCTTAGCAGCTGGGGAAAGAAGTATAAGGAGTTAACAAAGTAGAAGCACGTGCGACCGGTTATAGGTAATTTAAAACACTGTTTTAGACGATGTGTACAAAATTTTAGTCGCAACCGAACAACCGCATGTTGTATAACAGCTAAATATAAAGAGGGGCACAGCATTTGCATCAGCTTGTTTATCAATGTATAAACAAAGGCCGTGTATATATGACTTCGGATGATTTTAATGCCTGCAGCTTTCAACAAAAAACCGAACTGGTATTGAAGGGTACGTTCCTGGCCGACAGGCTAACGGATAGGTATTACATAAGACTGTACAACCTGCATCAATTTTACGTTGAGGCTTTTTTTGACGACCATACGCACCTGATAGTCCATTTCAGGGCATTTGAAAACACCATGTTTGTGCTGCCTTATGTTAGTGATCTGAAGATTGCGGTTTGAGGGCAGGGCGTGCCTTATTGATTTAAAACAAGCGCCGGGCCTGTGCGATTCCCCTCTTGAGAGGGGCGGAGGGGTGTGTTATGTGAGCGACTTAACAGTAAACAGCCTAACACACCCCCGCAACCGCACAGTCCCCACGCGCCCCCTCTCAAGAGGGGAGTCTTGGCGGATGCTATTTATAAATGTTAGCAAGATTAAAAAGAGCGGCGGACTTGTGTGATTCCCCTCTTGAGAGGGGCGGAGGGGTGTGTTATGTGAGCGACTTAACAGTAA
>NZ_CAMLHX010000093.1 GCF_946479965.1 uncultured Mucilaginibacter sp.
AGCTGCGCGAGCGCCCACGCCGCCTGTTCGCGTACCGGATGCGGCCGCGGCCAGCGCTCCCGAGTACAGGGGCACCGCGTCCATGTAGAAGCGCACGCCGACGCCCGACCGCTCAGCCATCTCCCAGCCGTGGCCAGCAAGCCCGAAGCCGGTGACGTCGGTGACCGCATGCACGCGGCCCCACACGCAGTTGGCTAAGCCACCGCCTGATATAAAAAAAGCATGAGGTAAATAATCCGGAATGCCAACCCGCTCAAAAGTTTCAACAAATTGTGCGTACTCCGTTGTATATATGTCAGAGTTAGAAGGGTTGGTTAAAGCCGCTAACATCAAACTCTTTTTAAATTGCTCATCGCCCAGCATTTTTGGATGGTTGTATCCCAAGGGAACAGAAGCAAAACAGGTAAAAAAATCAAGCAGGGTCCGCTTGTTTTTTGAATCGTATATGTACACGCCTTCACTTTTTTCCATATCAAAAGTAAGGTCGTAACCATCGGCTAAAACGTGTTTTTTCAGCGATTTTATAACATTTTCGGGAGCGACAGATAGATTGTACATAGCAGCAGATTATATTATCAAATGTACAAAAAATGGCCTGAATGCCATAATTGGGCGGTTTTTGAACCGATCGAAAAAAAAACAACTTTAAATAAACTAAAGCAACTTTTTGTCCCGATGTTAAAAACGGTATAAAGGTTTTCTATAGTGTAAACTTGTCTTTCATCCCCAGTAAACCCCAGATACCGCCGCTATGAATGGCTAAAATTTTACTGCCGGGAGCAAATTGATCTTTTGCGGCCATATCATAAATAGCATACAGCATTTTACCGGTATAAACGGGATCTATCAGTATGCCTGTTTCTGCAACAAATGTTTTAATAAAAGCAATAAGTTTCGGGTTTACTTTTGCGTATCCGCCGAAATGATAATCAGTGTGTAGCTTATATTCATGTGGCTGTAGTAAAAGGGCATCAATAGCTTCGCGTAAAAAATCGCCGCCTTTTAAAACAGGTATGCAATGCATTTGTGTGGTTAATTGATGGGTATTTAAGCCATTAACAATACCTGCTGCCATGGTGCCGGTGCCACATGCGCAAAAAATATGGTCGTATGTTTCGGTTAGCTCATCCACCAGTTCACTGCAACCCCGCGCGGCCTCGGGCGATGCGCCGCCTTCGTCGATAAAGAACGCATCATTATCCTCAACAAAATGTTGGTTGAATAGTGCATGTTTATCCCGATAGCTGTCCCTATCAACATAAATCAAATTCATGCCGTGCATCCGGCACATAAAAAGCATGTCGTTTTCAATTTCGTCGCCACGCACAAACCCCGTGGTTTTAAAGCCGAATAATGCTGCAGCGCCGGCAGTGGCTAACAAATGATTAGAGAAAGTTCCTCCAAATGTCACTAAATGGTTTTTGTTCTGCGACCGCGCTTTTTTAAGAAGATATTTAAGCTTACGCCATTTATTGCCTGATATTATAGGGTGTATCAGGTCGTCGCGTTTTATAAAAACAGATAAGCCCCGTTCATCAAAAAGCGAATGCTTTATTTGATGGACGGGGCTATAAATATCCAGATCGATATTCATTAACCGGCGTTAAAACCCAAGCCCTATGCCACCATTACCAGAAATATACCCGCTGCCACTACCTACCGAAGCATAAATACGTAAAATAGCCAGGTTTAACTGAAAACCTACATCGCCACGAATACCGGCTATGCTGTTTTCATTAATGTGAACCGGATCTGTAAGTGTGGTATATGTATAAATAGGTCCGCTTGGTCCGGCAGTACCGCCGGATTTAACTACATATTTACCTAGTACGCCAAAATCGGTTTTTGCAGTTTGATAACCTACCGATACAAACGGAGTAAAGAATAATAGTTTTTTTGACAGGATAGCCTGTACATTAACGCCGCTGAATTTAGCATCAATGCGCTGGTTGTTTGAAGCATTTGATGTGTTATCGTCGTTAGCTACGTTAAGCGGTTTTGAATAATTGATACGGCTGTAGTTTACAGCTACCGCAAGATCAAAAGTGCTTGTTTTAGAAAAGTCTTTTATTATGTTGTGTTTAAAACCAAGGCCAAACAACCCAACTGTTCCTGCATCTTCGCCTAGTTTTATATCAGGTGTTATACGGAAAGTAACATCAGTGTTTTTTACTAAACCAACGGTTAACTGAATGTTGGGTGCCGGTATAACGCTAAGCACTGCATCAGGCATTTTAAATGTTCCAAGTTTGGTATTGTTAGCATCATACAAAGCCATAACCGGGGTTGCCACGTCTTTGTCGCCACCAAAAGTTTGTGCAATGTTTGTAGTAGAAGTAACATCTGGTCTAACTTTGCTTGACAGGCCTATCTTAGTAACATCAAAAGTTTTGTCCATAGTTGGTACAAGTGCTGCATTTGCTGTTATCCGCAAATCAAAATGCAAAAGTTTTTTAGTAGCAGCGGTGTTATTCCAACCACTGTTTAAACCAATACCAAAGCCTTTAAATAAAGGGTTAGCATAGTTTTTGAATAGCAGTGTTGCATCTGCCGAGTTTGATCTTAATAAATCACTAAAGCCGTCATCGTCCTGTGCGTTAGCCGTTAATGAGGCGCCGACAAGTAATACCGCCGCGATAAAAGAGTAGAGTTTTTTCATAATCGTGATTTTAAATTAATTGGTAAAGTAAATGTATGATATTATTACTATTAAAAAAATAAGTACAAATGGGTATTTAATAACCATCATACAAAACCGATATTAAAAAAACAGCTACTTTTGCCTACATGGATCAGGACGTTGAAGCATACGAGCAGGAAGAGCAGGACCTATATGAACATCTACGCGTTGTAGTTGATAAGGGGCAGTCGCTTTTACGTATTGATAAGTTTTTGATGCACAGGGTTGAAAACGCATCGCGCAACCGCATACAAAACGCTATTGACGCCGAAAACGTGCTGGTGAATGATAAGGCAGTTAAGCCCAGCTATAAGGTGAAGCCGCTTGATGTTATATCAGTAGTCTTACCGCATCCACCACGCGACACAGAAGTTTATCCTGAAAATTTACCTATCACCATTGTTTATGAGGATGATGACGTATTGGTGGTAAATAAAGAAGCCGGTATGGTAGTGCATCCGGGTTATAACAACTACACCGGTACTTTAGTGAATGCGTTGGTGTATCACTTTCAGCAACTACCTACACTGCCCGGAAATGACGGCCGGCCGGGGTTGGTGCACCGCATTGATAAAGACACGTCGGGTTTGCTGCTCATCAGCAAGAATGAGCGCTCTATGAATTATCTGGCTAAACAGTTTTTTGATCACACCATCACACGTAAATATCTGGCACTGGTTTGGGGCGATTTAGAGCATGATGGTACCGTAACCGGCTACATTGGCCGTAGCGTAGCCGACAGGCGCGTTATGTCAATATATGACGATCCCGAAAAAGGAAAATGGTCTGTAACGCACTACAAAGTGTTAGAGCGGCTAAATTATGTTACGTTGATAGAATGCCAGTTAGAGACCGGCCGTACGCACCAGATACGCGCCCATATGAGGCATATCGGGCATCCTTTATTTAGCGATGCCACGTATGGCGGCGACAAGATATTGAAGGGAACTGTGTTTAGCAAATACAAGCAGTTTGTTGAAAATTGTTTCGAGTTGATGCCCCGGCAGGCATTGCACGCGCAAACCCTTGGCTTTGTTCATCCATCAAAAAAGACGTACATAAATTTTGAAGCACCAATTCCGCCAGATTTTTGGGCAGTGCTTGAAAAGTGGCGAAAATACACCGCTCCGGTATAAATAGGCTTATAAGCCCTATGTTTGTAACAATAGCAAAACTACCTTTGTCAAAACATTATTTTAAACGTCCTGCTGCTGCCCATGCTTTTTATAAATTTTAACGGGGAAATATTACCTGCAGATACCAAAGTACTTACAGTTGCTAACCGGTCCTTCAGGTATGGCGATGGTTTGTTTGAAAGTATGCGCATGCTAAAGGGGCAGCTTAAATTTGCAGGTGAGCACGCTAAGCGACTGCAAAAAGGCATGAAGGCCTTAAAAATGGACGGATATTCGCAAATGGATAGCTGGTTTTTAAAGGAGAAAGCAGATCAGTTAGCCTCTGTTAATAAAGTAAAGCATGGCCGTCTTCGCCTTACTGTTTATCGTGATTCTGAAGGGCTTTATACACCATCTCAAAATAAGGTTGGTTACCAGCTCGAAATTCAGCCTTTGGATGAGCCGCGGTATTTTTTAAACAGCAAAGGCCTTATAATTGATGTTTATACAGAGCTAAGCAAGCCTACAAACTTTCTGTCTAACATAAAAACCTGTAATTCGTTGGTTTATGTTCTCGCAGGCATCCATAAAAGTCAAAATAATTTAGATGATGTGTTGCTGCTTAACCAAAACGGTTTTTTGTGCGAGGCAAGCAGCTCTAACGTGTTTGTTTATTACCAAAACCATTTATACACGCCGGCTTTAAGCGAAGGCTGTGTTGAAGGCGTAATGCGCCAGGTGATAATTGATATTGCGAACAAAATAGGGATACCACTTATAGAAGCCCAGATAAACCCGGAAATATTATATGAAGCGGATGAAGTTTTTTTAACCAACTCTGTAAAAGGTATACAAACTGTAATGGGCTACGGTATTCGCCGGTATTTCAACAAAGTAAGTAAAGCTTTGATGGATGAGTTGAATAAGTTGTAGGATTATAAAGTTTATTTGTTTTGTTTATATTTGGTATAACCAATTAAAACAGAACCTTTTAATTCTACCTTGTGATGAGACAATTTCTAACCATTCTGTGCTGTGCGTTTTTATTATCGTCAGCGGCTCTTGCGCAAACGCTAACTAATTCCTGGACGCCCTTGCTTACGCAAGACGGTAGATACTTTGATAAATTTATCGGTATACCACACACCAGCTTAACCAGCTTGCCTGATTGGAACAAGGGCGATGGCATGAACACCGGCACACCACTGGGCCTCAATAATGATCCGCTCCATGTGTTTACCGTCGAAATAGTGGATGGTAAACCCGTATTGCACGTATCGGGCGAAATATTTGGCGGTTATAGTACAAAGGCACAATTCAGCAATTATCACCTTAAAGCCGAGGTGAAATTTGGCGAGAAAAGATATGCTCCAAGAGCAAACGATAAACGCGATAATGGTTTCTTGTACCATGGTCAAGAGCCGCATGGGCAGTTTTGGCATGTATGGCTGCGCAGCCAGGAGTTTCAGGTGCAGGAGGGTGACATGGGCGATTATTATGCTTTAGGCGGCACGGGAATGGATATACATGCGCAAAAGAAAGACACCACAAGACGTGCGCGTTGGATATATAATCCCACTGCACCGTTACAAAAATTTTCTTCATCCGGCACGGGGGCGCCTGCTAACAACGTAGCCCACCTGGCCGGAAATTTTGAAAATCCGCATGGCGAATGGACAACAGTTGAATTGTATTGCTTTGGCGATAAAGCTATACATGTGGTTAACGGCCACGTGGTAATGGTGCTTGAAAATTCGCGTACTGTTGAAACTGATGGAACTACTAAACCCCTAACCGGTGGAAAGATCCAGTTTCAGTCAGAAGGAGCAGAGGCTTACTATCGGAATATTGAAATAAAGAAGCTGGATAAACTGCCTGATCTGAGTACGTTTAAATAAGGTCTCTGATTCGTAATATAACTTAAAGTTTCACACCTCTTAAAAACTCCTCAATACCCATACGTTTTTTGCCTTCTAACTGCACGTCGGTAACTAATACATAGCCATCCTGCGCAGCAAATTTTAGGTAGGTTTTGTTATCGGTTAAAAATCCGCCCGGCTGTATGCCCGGTTGCGATGGTTGCGTTTCTGCGCGGAAGATCTTAAAGGTTTTCCCGTTTAACGTAGTATAGGCAGATGGCGAAGGGCTAAGGCCGCGTATAAGATTGTAAATGTTTTCTGAGGGTTGGTTCCAGTCTATCAGGCCATCCGTCTTGCTTAATTTAGGAGCGGTCTTAAGTTCAGTATCATCGGTTAACAAGGCAGATTGCGGATGCTGGTTGTAGCGGCCACTCTCTATAGCCTTTACGGTTTTTACCAACAAAAGCGGGCCTTTGTTCATTAGTCTATCGTGCAGTTCGCCGGCTGTTTCGTGCCCGGTAAGCGTAACTTTCTCGGTAAATAATATATTGCCCGTATCAATCTCGTGTTTAAGAAAAAATGTAGTTACACCACTTTCTTTTTCGCCGTTTATTAATACCCAATTAATAGGTGCCGCGCCGCGGTATTGAGGCAGCAGGGAAGCATGTAAATTGATAGTGCCTTTTGATGGCATTGTCCAAACTTCTTCGGGTAACATTCTAAACGCCACCACTACCTGCAGGTCCGCATCAAGTGCTCTTAACTCCTCTAAAAATTTAGGGTCTTTAAGATTTGTGGGCTGTAATACCTTTAAGCCGTTAGCAACAGCAAACTTCTTTACAGGCGACTCGCTAAGTTTCTGCCCCCGACCCGCAGGCTTATCTGGCGCTGTTACAACGCCAACAATATTAGAACCTGACTGCAGCAATTCATCCAACGAGGGAACGGCGAATTGGGGGGTGCCCATAAATACAATTTTCATAGTGATAATAGCGATGTGATGTTACCTGTAAAACTAAACTTTGTAAATAAATTACTATATAAATTGTTAACAGCAACCTAAGTTTTGCTGTAAAATTACCCTTTACTGATACAACAGATACTTTTTGCGCACAGTTTTAAACTTGCTCAACCCCGGTTCCCAGCTACGGCGTATTTGTTGCTCTGTCATTCCCTGTTCAATTTGCTTACGGAGCTGCTCCGTTCCGGCCAATTTGGTAAAATAAGCGTTGAAGAATCGCGGCTTGTCCGGAAAATCATTATACATTTTTATTAGCCATGAAAGATTGATCTTCCCGGTCTTTCTTAAGCTATCGGCATTATATTTCTTAAGATCAATGCCATAGCAGATCACATTCTTTTGCGGCGGGTCTTCGCTCATGCCCGGGATGCTTACAGGTTTAAACGAATAACTGTATTTTCCTTTTAACGATGGATGCCCTACAACCTGGAAAGGTTCCATAGTTCCCCTGCCCAAACTCAAGGTGGTACCTTCAAATAGGCAAACACTGGGATAAAGCAATATAGATTGATAAGTATTTAAGTTAGGCGACGGGTTTACCGGCAATTTGTACGGCATGGAATGGCTGTAATTATTCATTTTTATAATTTTCAGCTTACATTTTACACCCTTATTTAACCAGCCCTCTCCGTTTATCATTTGCGCATATTCGGCAATGGTCATGCCGTGTGCTATTGGTATGCGGTGCATGCCAACAAAGGATTTATAAGCTGTATCCAGTATTGGGCCATCAACAGTAAGACCGTTCGGGTTTGGCCTGTCAAGCACCAAAAGCTCAACATTGTTTTCGGCGCAGGCTTCCATTACATAGTGCAAGGTGGAT
>NZ_CAMLHX010000094.1 GCF_946479965.1 uncultured Mucilaginibacter sp.
CCAGTTGACATCCCAGTAGCCGATCGCGTCGAGTGAGCCGGCGGGGTCATTGCGGGCGAGCTTAAGCGTATAGGAGCCTCCCTCCGCAACGGTCGGGTTACCGCCAATTGTCAATGTGGGTGGGACGTTGACGACGGTCGTCTTCATCGTGTCGCTCGTGCTCGCAAAACAGAATTGCGGGAAAATGAAAAATCCACATCGGCTTTAACCGGGAAAAAAATCACAACAATAGGAGCCAAGTGGTTTGATTTTGAAATATCTAAATACAACTCAAACGCCCAACCTTTTTATGTTATTATTGACGAAAACGGGCAAACGTTGGTGCCGCCCCAAGGCGCTATTTTTGATATTCCGGAATTCATAAAATACCTGGATAGCGGAATTTCTGCTTATAAAACTTTACAGGCGGCAAAAAAATGACGTAATTTGCGGCGAATACGATATAGTAATAATCTTCTTCGCAGATCAGCATGGCTCAGATAAAGAAAATAGGCGTTTTTACGTCGGGAAGTGACGCACCGGGAATGAACGCTGCCATTAGGGCGGTTGTGCGCACCGCGGTGTTATACGACCTGGAAATTGTTGGGATACGCCGCGGTTACGAGGGGATGATAAACGGCGAATTTATTGAGATGGACCGTAAGTCGGTTTCTAACATTATTCAGCGTGGTGGTACAATACTTAAAGCCGGGCGTAGCGAGGAGTTTAAAACGCCTGCCGGTCGTAAAAAAGCTTACGAGCAGCTTAAATCTCAAAACATTGATGGCCTGATAGCCCTTGGCGGTAATGGTACGTTTATAGGTGCCAAGGATCTTGGTCGCGAACATGATATGCCTATAATTGGTGTTCCCTGCACTATTGATAACGATTTGATGGGTACCGATTTTACTGTGGGGTACGACACAGCTATTAACACCGCAATTGAAGCGATAGATAAGATCCGGGACACAGCCGAATCGCACGACCGTTTGTTTATAGTTGAAGTAATGGGTGCCGACTCCGGCCTGATAGCCCTGCGCGTGGGTATAGCCATTGGCGCAGAAGCCATGATGATCCCCGGAACACGGTCTGATATGGCGGCTTTATTTGCCCGCCTTGAAATGGGACGTAAAGATAAAGCATCAAAAATTGTGGTGGTGGCCGAAGGCGAAGAGCCGGGCGAGGCTTTTGAGATAGGCCGCATCATCAAAGAAAAATATCCTAATTACGACACACGCATATCAGTACTGGGGCACATACAGCGTGGCGGAAAGCCTACTTGTATGGATCGTGTGCTAGCAAGCCGTTTGGGTGTTGCTGCGGTTGAAGTATTAAGAAACGGGCACCGCAATGAAATGGCCGGACTTATTCACAACAGCATTGTTTACACATCGTTTGAGCGCTCTGTAAAACACAATATTGACCTTAACACAGATTTGTTAAAAGTTGTTGAAATGCTTTCGTTATAGCAGTGTTTAACTATCCAATATTGTCAGATTTGAAAGGCCTTGCTGATTTATTATAGCAATGCTTTTACCCGAAAGGGCAACCAGTTTTTCGTTAACCAGCTCATTTATTACCCGGAACACGGTTTCGTAAGTGGCACCTGAAAAAGACGCCAGGTCCTGCCTGCTCAGGTCAATATTAATAAACCCTTCATTAGTTACTCCAAATTGTTTCTGCAACAGCAGCAATGATTCTGCTACCCTGCCCTTTACAGACATGTGGGCCAGATTGCGCATTTTCCTCTCAGAATCACGCAGTTCGCTGGCAAAAAAATGCAAGAGATTATTAGTGAATTCTGTGTTCACCTTTAATGTGGCCTCAAAAAAATCGATGTCAACAAAACAGATCACACTGTTTTCTAACGCAGTGGCCGATACATGATAGCCGGTACTGCTTCCAATGCCCCGGTGGCCAACAATTGAACCGGTTTTAGCAAACCTAACGATAAGCTCTTTATAAGCATCCCATTTTATGTGTACCTTTACATTGCCTGAGTTTACAAAAAAAACGCCCTTAACCTCGTCGCCCTCTTTAAATATTACCTCTCCTTTTTTTACACGGAACGTTCTCTGATTTTGCAAAATTGCCGGATGCCACTCCTTCATGCAGTTGTTAAATAAAAAACAATTATTTTGATCACATACGGCTTTGCTTTTCTTCATTTCAAGGTATTTTGTGCACAATTTTACATTAAAACCGTTAACTATCGTAATAGTTTTATCGGTTCAATGTAAAAATATGTATAATATTCTATAATTTTTATCATGAAATTGATTTATTACTGAAAATATTTACGTGAAATGGCTTTTTTTTGATTGAAATTATAAAAATGCCAAAATATCGTATATCTTGCAACCATTAACTGATCTTATTAGCTCTCATAAATGTATATTACTACTACATTTATTAAAAGTCCACTCTTAAAACGGTGGACTTTTTTGTTCTTCTCTAAAAAATTTAATGGTCTTAATTGCGGACCTTGGCTGTTAACAAACCGTTATCGTTGGATCAAATTATGCCAACCAGCAGGAAAAATGCCGCCAGATGGTTATTTTTAGTTTTAATTCATGATTGAGTATAAAAAACATTTGAGGTGGTTAAAACTGATGGTGGCGTTGATTTTTATCACCGGTGTTGTTAGCGGACAATCCAAATATAAAATCTTGCCGCTCCCCCCTGCACTGCGCGGTATTAATGAGGAATTTTCGGGAATGGCGCAATTGGGTAACCGCGTATATATTTTACCCCAATACGGCAGCTCCATGGAAACCAGGCTCGACGGAAAGTTTGAAATGTACAGCTTCCGGGCCGATAGTGTTAGTCGCGTTATAAACGGTAAAGACACTTCGCTGATATCTTTCAATACTTTAAAAGTTCGCAACCTTGAAAAGCTGCCTGACTTTATAAAAAAGACCTATCAGGGCTTTGAAACGCTTACTTTTTTAGGCAATTATGTTTACATGGCCATTGAAACGGTTGACACCACTGTCAATTGCTATTTAGTGCGGGGCGTTATAGATACAGTTAAAAACGAGATCAACATCGACCATAAAAAATATCTTACATTAAAAAGGCCTTTTTATGTTAGCAACGCCGGGTACGAAAGCATTACCTGGCTACCAGGCGTAAACAAACTCATTGCCTTTTATGAGTTTAACGCCGCTGCGGATGGCAATGCGGCTTATTTAATTGACACATCATTAACTAAAACGCCTGAACCGGTTAAAACACCATTTTTATATTTTCGTAATACGGATGCGGTTACAGCACCCAACGGCGGTATTTATGCCATCAATTATTTTTGGGATGGCGATTATGCAAAGTACCTGGACAACGGCATAGTGAATAATGCCGGGGATAACATTAAACGCGCAGTACCGGCGCTTAAAGACAGCCTGACTAATAACCCTGACTACTTAAAAACGCACACTTTCGCGCGCATTGTCTACCTTAAAAACTATCGCAAAAAAAAGTGGAAACAAGTTGCTGTTTTTCCTGGTTTTAAAACCGACTGGGAAGGAATTACTTTGTTTAAAAAAGGCGCGTTAGTAATTGCTGATGCCAATAGAAGCACTAAACAGGTGACCCGACTGGCCTATGTCGAATTTTGACATCCGCAAAAAAATTTCTTAGAACAAAAAATTTGCATTTCTTTATAGTTATGTATAGCTTCACACCCCCTAAGAGGCAACCTAACAAGCGTATTTAATGAAGTTTAATGGTAAAAAGATCATCATTTTTGATGATGATGAGGATATTTTAAGTGTGTGCACCTATGTATTGGAAGAGCAGGGTTGGGAAGTGCACGTTTTTACTGATTGCAACCACATAGTTGATAAGGTGAGCTCAGTTATGCCCGATGTTATTTTAATGGATAACTGGATCCCTGACACAGGCGGCATCATAGCTACCCAGGCGCTTAAAGGCAATGATGCGCTTAAACACATCCCTGTTGTTTATTTTTCTGCCAACAGCGATATACAATTATTAGCCAAACAGGCCGGTGCCGAGGCTTACCTGGCCAAGCCATTTGACCTGGAAGATATGGAGCGCACAATTGACGGCGTGCTGGCTGCATAACCGCAACGTAATATAGTTTTTACGCTGTGTATTATTGGGTTTATTATCAATAAGCCCTATATTCGCCACTTAATTAAACCTACTGCAAAGTGAAGATATATAACACCAAACGCGGCATTGTCATTGATAACGAAGGACAATACTTTCTTTCAAACCAAACCAATTGGGATACTTTTATTAACAGACAAGGCTTATATGCCACAGTGCTTGCTGAAATTGGAAGCCTTACTGCCGACTCATCATTAGCCGATGCAATTAACGGCGAAGTTTTGGCTCCTTTGGCTAACCAGGAAGTATGGGCTTCGGGCGTTACTTATTTCCGCAGCCGTACTGCACGTATCGAAGAATCAAAAGATGCCGGTGGAGGTACTTTTTATGATCGTGTTTACAATGCTGACAGACCAGAGCTTTTCTTTAAAGCGCCAGCTTACCGTACCGTTGGTACCGGAGCAAACGTTCGCATCCGTAAAGATTCAAAATGGAACGTACCAGAGCCCGAGCTGACTTTGTTTATGTGCTCTGCCGGAACAATTGAAGGTTATACCATTGGTAACGATATGTCATCACGCGATATTGAAGGCGAAAATCCTTTGTATCTGCCGCAGGCTAAATCATACACAGGTTCTGCAGCTGTTGGCCCTTGCGTTTATGTAAGCGACGCGCCCATCAACCCTGAAGCGATGATCACTTTAGAGATAAAAAGAGGCAGCGAAGTGGCTTTCACCGAGTCTATCGCTATCAGCCAGATGAAACGTAAGCACAGCGAACTGGCTTCATGGTTATTTAGAGAGCTTGATTTTAAATACGGCGTATTCTTGATGACTGGTACCGGCATCATTCCTCAGGACGAATTTACCCTGCAGGTTGGCGACGTAGTGAACATTACCATTGAAGGAATAGGTACACTGAGCAATACAGTTACTTCTTAAATATAAACACGCCCCCGGCGCTAATTTATACTATCATGATTGAAGGAAAACAGATCATTGGTTTTGAAATTAAGGCCGGGGGCGATGTTCTTTGGCAGTCCACCAACCCTGCCACCGGCGAGAAGATCGCCGATTTCCATACAGCAACCGCTACCGAAATTGAAGAAGCTGCTACCAAAGCATCCGCAGCATTTCTCATTTACCGCAAAAAATCCGGGCTTGAAAAGGCGAACTTCCTGGATGCCATAGCAGCTGAAATGACCATTATTAGCGAAGAGCTGCTAGCCATGTGTATGGCAGAAACGGCTTTACTGCATGCTAATCTTACCATCGAACTTAACCGCACTATTAACCAGCTGAAAATGTTTGGTGGCTTGCTGCGCGAAGGCTCATGGCTGGATGCCCGCATTGAAACTGCCGATCCAACCCGCACACCCCGCCCAAAACCCGATGTAAGGTTTATGCACATTGCCTTGGGACCGGTACTGGTGTTTGGTTCAAGTAATTTCCCTTTCGCGTTCTCTACCGCAGGCGGCGATACCGCCGCTGCCCTTGCTGCCGGTTGCCCGGTGATAGTAAAGGCGCATCCTGCTCACCCTGCCACAGGCGAAATGGTGGCTAAAGCCATACAGCGTGCCGCTTTAAAAACAGGCATGCCTGATGGCGTGTTCTCTCATTTATACGATAACGGACTGGACGTTGCCAAAGCCCTGGTGGTTCACCCGGTTATAAAGGCGGTCGGTTTTACCGGCTCCTACCGTGGCGGCAAGGCGATATTTGATATGGCCATGCAGCGCGATGAACCTATCCCGGTGTATGCCGAAATGGGTAGCTCTAACCCGGTTTTTGTTTTGCCTGAGATAGCCAAGAACCAGGCCGACAACTTCGCCCAAGGCTTTGCCGCATCGGTTACGGCAAGTGTTGGGCAACTGTGCACCAACCCCGGCATCTTATTATACGAGAAATCTAAAGACGCTGAGGACTTCGCCAACAAGCTGCAGGAGCACTTTCAGAACACCATTGGCGGCGTAATGCTGGCACCTAACATATCCGGCGCTTACAATGCGGGTGTGCAGCACAGAGCCGCGCATCCGGGGGTTGAGACGCTGTCTAAGGGCCAAACATCCGAAGGGTTGAATGTGGGCTCGCCTATATTGTTTAAGACTGATAGCAGTGTGTTTATGGCCGATGCTACCCTGGCCGAAGAGATCTTCGGGCCGGAGAGTATTGTGGTGGAGGCTACTTCTAAAGACGAGATCCTGAACATAGCCCGCAACCTCTCGGGTCATTTAACGGCTACCATACATGGCACCCCTGCCGACCTGGAAGCTTATAAAGAGCTGATAGACATATTAGAGCTCAAAGTTGGCCGTATCATCATCAACGGCTTCCCTACGGGGGTTGATGTGAGCAGCGCCATGGTGCACGGCGGACCGTTCCCCGCTACTTCCGACTCGCGGGCCACGTCTGTGGGTACGGCATCTATCTTCCGCTTTACAAGGCCGGTGGCTTACCAGAGCATGCCTGATACGCTATTACCTCAGGAGCTACAAAACGCCAATCCCCTTAACATTTGGCGCAGGATAAATGGCGCCGTTAGCAATGGGAAAGTGGATTAAGTGGCGGGTGCGTACTGTTCCAAAAAATATAAAGCCTTAAAAATTTTCAAAAGCGACTGACGGTACTAACTTGTTGTTCATCAGCACTGTTGCTTTTTTGCGTGGAACAGTTTGGAACACTTTGAAACTACTTATAAGTCAGTAAGATTAGCTGTAAAATACCTGCAATAGGCTGATAATAAGCCGCTTGTAAGGCTTTTCAAATTTTCCTTGAAATTGGAACAGTTTGGAACAGCCCGTGGAACAGATTTTTCGTGACGGCAGCAGTGGAAAATATATCCGCCATAACTCCCCTCTAGAGAGGGGCGCGTCGGGACGGTGCGGCTGCGGGGGTGTGTTAAACGCTCGGCCATAACACACCCCTACACCCCTCTCAAGAGGGGAATCGCACCGCCCTCCGCTTCTTTTAATCTTCTAACTCACGCATGCA
>NZ_CAMLHX010000095.1 GCF_946479965.1 uncultured Mucilaginibacter sp.
TGATCTCGCTTGTCACATTCCTGCTTACCTATTTTGTTAGGGATCTGGGTATACAAATCTCCTTAATGAATGCCATAGCGGTATTAGTGATATCGTGCCCCTGCGCCATGGGGTTGGCTACGCCAACCGCCGTTATGGTTGGACTGGGTCGTGCAGCCAAGAATGGCATCCTCATCAAAGGCGGCGACACAGTGGAAGCTGTTACCGACGCCAAATATGTGGTGTTCGATAAGACGGGTACCCTCACTACCGGCAAGTTCAGCATACAAGATATTAAACTGACTGATGGGGCGGGCCTCGAAGAAGTGCGCGGTATTATTACCGCTATTGAGGAAAGGTCTAATCACCCTATTGCCGTATCATTGGTTGAACAGCTAAAGGCGCTGCCACAAACTAACACTATCCTTCGTTCTGCTACAGAAGAAAAAGGCTTGGGTATGCGCGCTGAAGATGTGGACGGCAATAGCTACTTTTTAGGCGCCGGCAAGGTTGCCGATACGGATTATAACCTATCCCTCTACAAAAACCAGGTACTGCTGGCACAGATAGCGATTGATGATACGATAAAGCCGGAGGCTGCCGGATTGATAGCCCAACTTAAGGCGATGGGCATAAAGCCGGTACTGCTAAGCGGCGACAAACAAAACCGCTGCCTAAAGGTCGCAGTCGCCATAGGCATAGATGATGTGCACGGCGAAAAGCTGCCCGACGAAAAGTTGAGCATTATTGACATCTACAAAAAGAAAGGCAAAACCCTGATGATTGGCGACGGCATTAACGATGCCCCTGCCCTTACCCGTGCTGATGTGGGGATCTCCATGAACGGCGCCAGCCAGATAGCTATACAGTCGGCCAGGGTTGTTTTGTTAAATAGTGATCTAAGCACGGTGGTTAAGTTTTTACAGATAAGCATGCATACGCTGCTCACCATAAAGCAAAACCTGTTTTGGGCCTTTGCTTATAACATTATAGCTATCCCTGTGGCTGCCCTAGGCTTTCTAAACCCGATGATGGGCGCGTTTACCATGGCGTTCTCGGATGTGGTGGTGATAGGCAATTCTTTACGCCTGAAAAGGAAGAAGATATAGCCCCCTAACCCCCTGAAGGGGGAATGATAGATTTTTATTTTTAATTTCGCGCAACGGCTCCCCCTTTAGGGGGCTGGGGGGCGAATGATTGAAATTTTTACAGACGGCGCATCAAGTGGCAATCCGGGTCCGGGGGGATATGGGGTGATATTACGAGCGGGTAAGCATTACAAAGAGCTTTCAGAAGGTTTCCGCAAAACCACCAACAACCGTATGGAACTGCTGGCTGTTATAAAAGGACTGGAGGCCCTAACAAAACCTAATCAGGATGTTTTGATAAGCTCCGATTCCAAATATGTTATTGATGCTATAGAGAAGCGCTGGGTGTATGGCTGGCTACAAAAGGGGTTCAAGGATAAAAAGAACAAGGACCTTTGGTTACGATACCTGGAGATAAGCAAATTGCACAATGTAAAGTTCAACTGGGTACGGGGCCATAATGGCCACCCGGAAAATGAGCGCTGCGACCAGCTGGCTGTTGCGGCCGCTAAGCAGAAAGACTTGTTGATAGATTCTGTTTTTGAAATGGAGGCGGCTAAGGGTGGGTTGCTGTAATTGCTCCAGCTACTGAATAACTACATCACCATTAAAATTCTTCTTGGTTTGCTGCGGCGAAAAGAACGACATCAGTTCCTCAGCCTTACTCACCATGTTTTTTGAGCCGATAAAGATAGCCGACCGCTGATGCAATGCATTTACATCAAGGTCTAAAATCCGCTGATAGCCGTTGCTTGCCTTCCCTCCTGCCTGTTCAATCAAAAAAGCCATTGGGTTACATTCGTACACTAAACGTAATTTACCGTTAGGCGCACTAGCGGTAACCGGGTAAATGAATATCCCGCCTAAAATAAGATTGCGGTGAAGATCGGCTACCATTGAGCCGATATAACGTGAGGTATAAGGACGACCTGTAGCCTCATCTTCTACCTGGCAATATTTAATATACTTTTTAACGCCATCCGGAAAGTGGGTGTAGTGCCCCTCATTAATTGAATAAATGTGACCGTCTTCGGGAATACGCATATCAGGATGGGAAAGGCAGAATTCGCCGATAGAAGGATCAAGCGTAAAGCCATTAACACCTTTGCCTGTTGTGTAAACCAACATGGTTGACGAGCCGTAGGTTACGTAGCCTGCCGCTACTTGCTCTACCCCTTTTTGCAGAATGTCTTCCATGGTGGGTTTACCACTGGTTGATTTGCGTCTATAGATAGAAAATATCGTCCCAACGTTAACATTTACATCAATATTAGAGGAACCGTCAAGCGGGTCAATAGCCACTATATATTTAGCCTCTTTAGAGACTTCACCGTCTAAATGTATGTATTCATCATTCTCTTCAGATACAACTATACAGCACTCACCGCCATAACTTAGCGCAGAGATGAATTGCTCATTAGCATACACATCCAGCTTTTTTTGATTTTCGCCTTGAATATTTTCGGTTCCTGCTTCGCCAATAATATCAGCCAGACCTGCTTTGTTCACTTCGCGGTTAACCAGTTTGGCTGCTATTCCGATATCTCTTAAGAGCCTGGAAAGCTCACCTTTAGCGAAAGGGAAATCAGCTTGTTTTTCAATAATAAATTGTCCGAGGGTCTTTGTTACTTTCATAGGCGGTAGTAGCGTTATATATTATTGTTTAGCTCGATAACTTCCAGATCCTTCACTTTTCCTTCGTCTATGGCAAAACGCATTAGTGTGCGCGTTTTATGCCATCCCTGTTTTCCTGCGGCTCCCGGATTTAAATGTAAGCAATTTATTTTTTTATCGAAAATCACCTTCAAAATATGTGAGTGTCCGCAAATGAATAAGCAGGGCGGATTATCATAAATGAGCTTTCTAACAGCAGGGCTGTATTTATCAGGATACCCACCAATATGAGTGATCCAAACATCCAGTCCCTCACAAGTAAACCGCAAATTCTCCGGAAAAGTTTGCCTTAATTCTTTGCCATCTATATTGCCATAAACGCCCCGTAATGGCTTAAAGGCCGCTAACGCATCAGCTAGTTCTATGGTACCGAAATCACCCGCGTGCCATATCTCGTCGCAATTTTCAAAATGCTTAAATACCCGGTCATCCAAAAAACCATGAGTGTCTGAAATAAGGCCTATGCGAACCATTCTTTGTACTGATTAAAATATCGTAAAAAAGTCTTTAAGGACATTTTCATACTGCCGGGTATAAATGCCTGTTGATTCATAAATCACAAAATTATCTTGTTGTTGATTGCCTTTCGAGCGACTAAGCACCATCAGTTCACGATGTGCAGCCTTGTCGGCAAACGACTTTATAAAAATGCCTTTTTGGACATATAGACCCACACCGATGGCTATCGATTTTACTAGTTCGGCTGTCTCTAGCGGCAAGATCAACCAACAAGCTCCATTCTCTGACAGATGTTTTGAAACGGCAATCAGCATATTTTTAAAAAACTCTTTGCCTGCATGTTTTGCTAATTGCTTTTTTGCTACTTGGGAATGCAGTGAGTTAATGTAAAACGGAGGATTAGAGACGATTAGGTCATATCTCTTGTCGGGATATGTTCGGAAAAAATCTTCAAATCCAACAGCATAAACACTAAGTCTACGTGCAAACGCCGAGTTTTTGAAATTGCCTGCTGCTGTAGCTGCAGCTAATTCGTCAATTTCAACGGCATCGATAATTGCGTTTTTAAACCGTTGGGCTAACATCAGTGTAATAACTCCCGTACCTGTGCCAATATCCAATACAAATGCTGAGTCATCGCTTTCTGCCAGTGCGCCCAACAACACGCCATCGGTATTTATCTTCATGGCGCAGTTGCTTTGATCAACACTAAACTGCTTAAATTGGAACATCAGTTTAAAATAAGAAATAAATGGCTTGTGAACAAGCTATTTACTGAATAACAAAGCACCGTTACAACCGCCGAAACCTGAAGCTGTTTTTATGAAGGAATTTAATGGTGCTTTTACGACTTCGGTGGTAACATTTATAGAACTGCTCACACCTAATGTTTCAAATCCAGGTGTAGGCAAGATGGTATCTTCCTTAAGTGATTGCACAGATATAACCGATTCAATAAGTCCGGCAGCACCTAAGGTATGGCCGTAAAAACCCTTAAGGCTGTTGGTGGGAACATTGCCTAGTCCCGCTAAAGCAAGGGCTTTTGCTTCCATTTCATCATTATAGCTTGTTGCTGTACCATGTGCGGATACAAAATCAATATCTTTTGCGGTTAAGCCGGCATCGTTAAGTGAGCTTGTAATTGCCTGGCAAAGTTCTTCTCCTGTGCGTGAGGGGGCTGAAATATGATTAGCATCATTGCTAACGGCCCCCGATAAAACTTTTATCTCATTGCTGCATTGCGCATCTGCCGTTAAAATCATGGTTGCAGCACCCTCGCCTAAAGTAATACCGGTTCTGTTAATGTCGAAAGGTTTGCATGGTTCACTGCTGATGGCTTGAAAAGACTGAAAGCCCGAAAGCACAAATTTTGTTATTACATCAGCGCCAACAACTACGGCATTATCATATTGCCCGGCTTGTATCAAACGTAAACCTGTTAAAATCGCCATTATACCTGATATGCAGGCATTTGAAACGACAAGAGGCTCTTGCTTAAAACCAAAATGTTCCGCTACTAATTTAGCAGAAGTATGTAATGCTATCTTTGTTTTCAGATCAGGTCTATCGGGTTCTGTCTCCAACAAACTTATGTTGCCTTTGGTTGACGAAACGATAAGAATAGTGCGTTCACTTTTCAGATCGATATCACAGCTAACTGATGCTTGCTTTACTGAAGCTATAATGATTTTTTCAAACTTGGTATAGGTTGTATCATCGTTATATGCATCTTCTGCAAAAAGTGATGCGTAAAAAGAATTGGCAAAGATTGTTGTGTTGCGATGTTCTGCTATCCCCGAGTCGCCGAGTTTTAATCGCTCCATATTTTGGGATGTAGTGTGCCCTAATGGCGATATAATATTGTCTGCAGCTATATAAACAGGTCGCATTACTGGTTAATAAATATTTTCATTTCGCACTGGGCCAGCAGTTTGTCTTCACACCATATCTTGCCCGATACTATACCCGCATCAAAAACCTGCACCTCTATTTTTATTTCGGTAAGCAATTCATCGCCTACTTTTGGCAAAGCAAAAACTTCAAAATTCTTTACCTGTCCAATATAGCCAGTTGCAACGGGCCTGTCCTCTATTCGCGCCATATTACCTGAGCCGGCGGCGGCTGTTTGCGCCATGTTCTCCATTAGGCCGGCTTCGCTAAATTCACCATTGATAACAAATACATTATCAGCAGGAACGACAAATTTGGTGCGTGTTATGTTATCATCAGAGAAAAGTAACTCATCCACCATTACAAAGGGCGGCTTTTGCGGTATTAATGATAATATGTCTAACTCATCCATTATGTATACAGACCTCCGTTAATTGATAAAACCTCGCCGGTTATATACGATGCTTCTTTTGATGCTAAAAAGCCAACCGCGTGTGCTACTTCTTCCGGCAGACCAAACCTATTAACCGGAATGTTTCGTCGTAGTTCTTTTTCGTCCAAACCGTCTGTCATATCTGTTTTAATAAAACCGGGAGCTACAGCGTTTACAGTGATGCCGCTACGGCCCACTTCCTGCGCCAAAGCCTTGGTAGCGCCTATAACTCCTGCTTTTGCGGCGGAATAATTAGTTTGACCCGGCAAGCCTTTTATTCCGGATAACGACACCACATTTACAATGCGTCCGAAACGGTTTAGCATCATCTCTTCCAATACCAAACGCGTAACATAAAAAAAACTATCCAGACTGGTTTTTATAACGTTGTCCCATTGCTCATCTTTCAGCCAAACCATCAGGCTATCATCGCGTATACCGGCATTATTGACTAACACCTCAATATTAGCACCTTCGTTGGCGTTTATCCACGTTTGCAGTACTTCTTTAATTTGTTCTTTATCAGCAACGTTAAAAGCAAGCAATTCGCCGTTTCCACCTGCCTGTTTTATAAGGGTGAGTGTATTTTCGGCCTCGGCAATATTACTTTTGTAATTTATCAAAACATAATAGCCCATAGCGGCCATTTTTAAGCAAATAGCCCTACCTATACCTCTGGATCCACCGGTAACCAATGCACATTTCATATCGTTTGTGTAGCTATAGCCGCTGTAGTTTGTAAGTATTTCTTAACCCGTTCCATATCTTTATATTTGGGTGTATCTTCAATAAACTTAGGAAAAAATCCCCTTACATCCTCGTATAGCTGTCGGGTTACCGGTGCCATTTCATCCTCGCATTGTAAATAGTCTATTGCCTGTAAAAGCGTCATTAACTGAATTGATAACACGGTAAACGCATTGTCAATTACCTTTGCCGTAATTAAAGCTGCATTACAGCCCATGCTCACAATATCCTGATTATCATTATTATTTGGAATACTATGGACATACATTGGGAAAGATAGTGTTTGATTTTCGGCAACGGTTGATGTTGCTGTAAACTGCACTCCCTGCATGCCAAAATTGAATCCCAAAACACCCAGGTTTACAAACGGCGGGAATTTTTGGTTGAGCTTATCATTCAGTAAATAATTCAACTGCCGTTCTGATAGCATGGATAATTTGGTGATGGCTATCTTTAATTTATCCATTTCAAGCGATACATAATCGCCATGAAAATTGCCGCCATGGAATACGTTGCAGTTATGATGATCAATAACAGGGTTATCATTCACTGAGTTCAATTCATTCACCAAAACATGCTCAGCGTTATTAACCGTGTCTAAAACCGGCCCTAATACCTGGGTAACACAACGTAGTGAATAATACTCCTGCACCTTGTCTTCAAAAACTTCCTGATCTATGTTATCCGGCTGATACAAATGATCAGTACGACTGCGAATCATTTTGCTGCCCTGTAGAATATTTCGAAA
>NZ_CAMLHX010000096.1 GCF_946479965.1 uncultured Mucilaginibacter sp.
CCGGCATCCATAAGCAACAACGATGGGTATGATATTATCAGTGTTACCGGAAATGCTAAAAATATACTAACAGTTGGTGCCATTAACCCATTGCCTTTTGGACCTACAACAAGTAGCGGTATAAGTATAGCCGGTTTTAGCAGCTGGGGCCCAACTGATGACGGGCGTATAAAACCCGACCTTGTGGGTGATGGTGTTAACATACAATCTACAAGCAGTAGTGGCGTAGCATCTTATAGCCCGCTGTCGGGCACTTCGTTTGCAGCGCCAAACGTTACAGGGTCATTATTTCTTTTACAGGAGTACTACGCGCAAAAAAATGCGGGTAACTTTATGCGTGCGGCTACTTTAAAGGGTCTTGCATGCCATACTGCTTTTGATGCCGGAAACGTCGGTCCCGACTACATTTATGGGTGGGGCTTGTTAAATATGCCGAAGGCCGCGCAGGCAATTACCGATAATGGTGTTAAAAGCAGCATTATTGAGCAAACACTTGCGCAGGGCCAACAACAAACGTTTACGGTAACTGCATCAGGAAACGGCGTGTTGATGGCAACTATCTCATGGACTGATGTGCAGGGTACGCCAACAACCGAGGGGACGATTAACAGCCGTACACCTAAATTGGTAAATGATCTGGATATCCGGGCGACGGATGGTACAACACTATTCCGCCCATGGGTACTTAATCCCTTACAGCCTGCTTTGGCAGCAACTCAGGGAGATAACATTCTGGACAATATTGAACAGGTCTACATACCCGGCGCTCAACCCGGTAAAACATATACCATAACCGTATCACACAAGGGAACGCTGCAAACAGGTTCGCAACCCTATTCCATCATTATTACAGGTGTTGGCGGCTCTGCTTATTGTGGGTCTGCACCCACTTCGTCAGCCGATTCGCGTGTTAATCAGCTTACTTTATCCAACATAAATTATACAGCATCTGCCGGATGTACATTATACACAGATAATACCGGCTTAACCATTCAGTTAGAACGCGGCAAAGCTTATCCTTTAAATTTAACATTAGGCACTTGCGGTGGCAATTTTAATAAGGCGGCTAAAGTTTTTATTGACTGGAACGGCAATGGCATTTTTGAAACGGATGAGTTAGCGGCTACCACCAATATTATTAACGGAACGGCTACTTTTAACGGCACCATTACTGTGCCCGGAACAGTTATACCCGGTAATTATAGTATAATGCGTGTAGTTTTATCCGAAACTAATGATGCGTCGTCTATACAAGCCTGTGGTAGTTACGCAAAAGGAGAGACGCAGGATTACCGCGTTCAGTTTTTGCAAACATCTGTGGATGTGGGTATAAGCGCGATCGTAAATCCCCAAACGTCCGGAACCTGTAGCGGTACTACGCTTATCACAGTAAAGATCAAAAATTTTGGTGGCCAACCTGCAAGCAATATCCCGGTTACGGTAACTGTTAAAAGCGCGGATAACATTACAACTACATTTAACGAAACGTATATAGGCACCCTGCAAGCGTTAGCCGAAGATAACTTTACCATTAGCAGCAGCTTTAATGCCGCGCCGGGCGGAATTTATACCATTACTGCCAATACAAACTTACCAAATGACGCCATTATAGCTAATAATAGCGCTTCTGTGATCACACCGGTACTCGCCGGTGCTGCGCCGACAGCGCTTTCTGCGGTATATTGTGTCGATACCAAAAAGTATTTATTAAATGGTGCCGGTAGCGGGCAGGTTTTTTGGTATTTGAACCCTAATGACGCTATCCCGTTTGCATACGGGCAAAGTGTTACTACAACCCAGGCGCCCGTAAATAACATTTATTACGCGGGTTTAAATGATTTTAAAGCATCGGTAGGTCCGGCAACAAAAAATGTATTTTCGGCGGGCGGATATAACCAGTTTACCCCATCTGTATATGTAACCACCGCGGTACCGGTTGTTATACAGAGTGCCAGGTTGTATATCGGCAACTCCGGCACAATAGTTTTTTATGTAAGTAACAGTAACGGGCAGATCGTATCAAGTACAACTATTAATGCGGTAGCCACACGCAATGCCCCTGCGCCGGGAGAAGCGACAAATGACCCTAACGATCAAGGCAAAGTTTACAACCTGAACCTGACATTACCCGTTGCGGGCAAATATACCATAAGCGTTGCTTTTGAGGGGAATGCTACGCTTTTCAGAAATAACGGCGGCGTTACCGGATATCCTTTTAAAGCAGGCGAGATATTCAGTATAACGGGTAATGATGCAACGTCTCCGTCGGGTACTGATACTGACTATTATAAAAACTTTTACTACTATTTTTATGATATGCGCGTGCAAAGTTTAGGATGCGCGTCTGATCAGCGTGTGGCAGTTGCTTTATCAAAACCGGTTATCACGCAAGTATCACCAACCACATTAAGTTCTAGCTCGGCCAGCGGAAATCAATGGTATCTGGACGGAAAAATTATTGATGGTGCCACAAGCCAAACGTATACCACTGTTCAAAGCGGTAGTTATACCGTTAGTGTACTTTTAAGCAGCGGATGTACAACAATGTCTGATAACTTCGCCTTTGCCTTAAAAGCATTAAGCCCTGATAAAAACACCGAGATAGGCTTAGCTACGTTCCCTGTCCCGGCGAATAAGTTTTTAAATGTACTGTTTGAATCAAAAACTGCGGAACAACTTAACCTGTACCTGATAAACAGCGCGGGAAAAATAGTTTATACTCAATCAAAAAGTATCCCTGCGGGTGGTTTCAGTACGTCGATAGACATATCCCACCAAGCGCCCGGCACCTACATCGTAAGGGTGGTGCTTGGACAGAAAGATTACAGTCACAAAGTGATAATAGTTCCTTAAGATTTCGAATTTCGGATGTTAAAATGTGTATTTCACTCCCAGCCCGGGTGCAATATCAAAAAATGGGCCTCTGGCTAATTCAACACGCGGGTTAAGATCAAGGCTAACGGCAATAGGCGATTTTGGAATTATATACTCCAAACCTACAACCCCATCAACTCCTATTAAAAGGCTGGCGTCATAATATCTAGGGTCGCCAAA
Organism: uncultured Mucilaginibacter sp.; assembly: GCF_946479965.1. The sequence goes on from NZ_CAMLHX010000096.1 coordinate 3,055, forward strand.
ATACATGTATTCCCGTCTCCCAACAGAACCAAGGTGAGCACCAAAGCCATAGTAAAATTTGAGTTTGTCTACCTTAAAAGCAGGCTGATGGATCTCATAAAGGCCCGTTATCACTACGCCGTGGTTGCGAAAACCGATTATTCCCTCAAGCGCTACATTGCTTTGCATAAAATATTTGCCGGATGGCCCAATTTCATACCCGCCAAATTTTAAACCGGCGGCCCATTTGTAATCCTGTGCATTAGCGCGGTTGCCGGCTAATAGAAACGCGAAAAAAAAAGCTAAGATGTAAGTTGTATTTTTCATGCTCATTATAACGGTTGTTATTTCAATTTATGCTTCGACGCCAAAAAAAAACTAATAACAACGCTTAAAAAATGAAGTTGATGAAGGGGATGCGCCGGGTATTTTTAATAAAAATTACTTACCATTGCAATGCACAAAATGCAATTATAAACCATGGCCGGTAACATCAGACACCAGGAAACCATTGATTATTATTTGAAGATTGTTTGGCAAACCATGGCCAATAAATACAACCTTATTGTTTCTGATTTTGGTATAACGCAATCTATTGGTTATTTGCTTATTAATATTGATGAGCACGAGGGCACTACTGTTTCTCAGGCCGCCGGTTTGCTTGGGTTAAAATCAACAAGCCTTTCGCGTATGCTGAATCAGTTAGAGCAGAATGGTTTGATTTATCGCGAGCTAAACAAGGGTGACAGGCGATCGGTTAAAATTTATTTAACGCCGCTTGGCATTGAAAAAAGGAAACAGGCACGTGTGGTAGTAAAGCAATTTAACAATTATTTGAATAAGCATATTAACGAGAACGACAGGGAATACCTGATGAATATGCTAAAAAAGATAAATCGCCTTACGCTGAATTATAAACCGGAAGAGTAATATAACCTTTAAATAGGTGCGCCATACCAGTGGTTAAAATGCCTGCAAATGTTAAAAAGTGTTAACCCGCGGTTTTTGCGAGATAAAAGAATAAATTTGCACTCGTAAAATTGAGATGAACAGGGTAGCAATAACAATTTTAGTGCTGTTTTTTTGCTTTACTGCCTGCAAAAAATCTGACGTGGGCTCTGCTGCAGAGAAAGCGCAGGCCATTATTGATGATAAAATAATCAGTGACTACCTGGCAGCTAATCCTGGCCTGGGTGCAAAGCGGATTGATACCACCGGTGTTTATTACATTGTAAAGGACCCCGGAAATGTGAATACTATTTTTACCACATCAACCCGTATTACGGTGGGTTATACGGGCAGACTTTTAACCACGGGGCAGAAGTTTGTAGAATCTGGCGACTTTAACCCGACGTTTACACTTGGTGAGGTAATACGTGGATGGAAGCTAGGGATACCAAAAATAAAAAAAGGCGGGGTGGTACGATTGCTGCTACCATCGCGTTATGCGTATGGACCGTATGCCCAGCCTCAGTTGGGTGTGGCGTTTGGTTTAAAGGATGGGCTACCGGGTAATGCAGTGCTTGATTTTGACATCAGCCTGTACGATGCTGTAAATTGATAATATTAATAAACGGAACCTGAGGCGGTAAGCCAGCGGAGCCGGTAATAGTAACAAATGAAAAAAATAATTTTCTCTCTTTTAATAGCTGCAGTTATGGGCTTTGTTTCATGCCGCAAAGCAGATTCAGACCCGGATATAAACCAATACGACGAAGAACAGATACAGGCTTATATAAAAACTAATGGCATAACCGGCATGCAACGCGACGCCACCGGTATATACTACAAAGTTTTAAAAGCTGGCACAGGTACTCGTTTTCAATACACAGACAGTGTTGGCTTAGTTTTTACACTGCACACTTTTGATGGGCAGTATGCATCCACAGACACGATTAGTAATCATTATACCGGTTATCTCGGCCATATCGGCGACGCGGCGTATCCTGCTGCATTGCAAACGGCCATTTACGACCTGGTGAGGAATTATGGCGGAAAAGTGAGGCTCCTCATCCCATCGCACCTTGGCTATGGCGCTAAAGGAGTGGGAACAGGTAGCAGTACTACAACTAACACCCGTATAAATGGTAATCAATGCCTTGACTATTACATTAATGTAATGAATAACCAACCCGGCGATAATCAAAAAACCTATGATGACCAGGTGATAAAAAATTATATTACAGCCAATGCCCTTACCGGATACCAGAAAACAGCATCGGGTATATACTACACCATAATACGCCCGGGGGTAGGTACAACACCAGTTACAAACGACTCTTATGTAAACTGTAATTATACGTTTAGATTACTTAACGGATACATTTTTAACGAATATAATAGTGCGGGCGCGGGCGCTCAACTTGAAATTCCTGAACTAATTCCGGGTGTTAGGGAAGCTTTGAAAAGCTATGCAACTACCGGTACAAATATGTCGGTCATCATCCCATCCTCCCTTGCTTATGGAGGGCCGGGTATAAAGAGTCAAAACCTACCGGGCAACAGCTGTGTACGTTTTGACGTACAGGTTTTAAATGTTACGCCGTAGTTAGTTATTCAATGCGGCCTTAAAAGTTTTAAGGCAACGTTCGCGCGCGAAAACGTGGTCAATAATGGGTTTAGGATATTTGCTGAAATCGGCATATTCCGGAACCCATTTTTTTATGTATTTAAGTTCGGGATCAAATTTTTTCGTTTGTGCATCCGGACTAAATATCCTGAAATAGGGTGCCGCGTCGGTACCGCTTCCGGCCGCCCATTGCCATCCACCCACATTGCTGGCCATTTCATAGTCCAATAATTTTTCAGCAAAGTAACGTTCTCCCCAGCGCCAGTCTATCAGCAGGTGTTTTGATAAAAAGCTAGCGGTAAGCATACGGATGCGGTTGTGCATAAAACCGGTCTCGTTAAGTTCGCGCATACCGGCATCAACTAGGGGGTAGCCTGTTTGCCCGTTGCACCAGGCCTCAAATTGCCTTTCGTTGTTTATCCATTCAATCCTATCGTATTCGGGCTTGAATGCATGGTCGGCGGTTTGCGGGAAATGATACAATATCATCATATAAAATTCGCGCCATATTAGTTCATTAAGCCATGTTTTTTCTATAGCGTTTTTAGCATCGGTAGCCAGTTGCCTTATACTAACCGTGCCAAACCGCAGGTGAATGCCAATATGCGATGTGCCTTTTATTCCAGGATAATCCCTTTTTTCGGCATAGTCGTCAATAATTTGCTTGTATGTTTTTGCTGGTATAATTTGCTCACTTCTTGCAAAACCGAGCGATGCTAACGTAGGCAACGGCAAAGCTTTTGTTTGATAAAGATTTTTAAAATACTTTTTTGTAGGATATGATCTGAGGTAAAAATTGCTAAGCTTTGCCTTCCATTTGCGGCTGTATGGGGTGAAAACTGTATAAGGCTTACCATCATCTTTTATTACTTCATCCTTTTCAAATATCACCTGGTCCTTATAAGTGTTAAATGCAATGCCCTGCCCGGCCAGCAAGTTACCTATTTCCCCATCGCGCTGTTTGGCATAAGGCTCGTAATCATGATTGGTGTAAACTTTGGCCACATTATATTCTTTCAGTAATTGCTGCCATGCGCTTTTGGGTGTATCATGTAGCACCAGCAGGCTGCTGCCATGTGCATGCAACTCATCACGCAGATCGCTTATGGTATCATAAATAAAAGTTACCCGCGCATCTTTTTTATCATTCAATTGCTCCAAAATTTCCTTGTCAAAAATGAAAAGGCATAAAACAGGGTATCGGCTTTTTAAGGCATAGTATAAACCAGCATTATCGTCGAGGCGCAAATCCCGGCGAAACCAGAAGATGTTTATTTTTTCTTTTGTCATTCAATTTAAATAGGGGGTGGCTCAGCACCAGGCTGAGCCACCGTGAGCCACCGTGAGCCACCGTGAGCCACCGTGAGCCACCGTGAGC
>NZ_CAMLHX010000097.1 GCF_946479965.1 uncultured Mucilaginibacter sp.
CACAAAACCCCATTATATCAAGCGGGTGGTCTGGTTTGTACAACGTTGTAGCGCAATGTAACACAGTTATCGGCGCTATAAAAAACGCCGGGCCCTCTGTATCAACAGCAGATAAAAACGCTGCTATAGCCGAGGCCAGGTTTATTCGCGCCGTAGCCTATTATCATTTGGCTATTTATTGGGGTGCGGTACCCATTATTGAAGATAACGGTAAGCTGCTGGCAGATCCTTTACTTAGCCGTAATGTTGTTAAAGATGTGTATAAATTTGTTGCCAGCGATCTTACTTATGCAGCGCAAAATCTTCCGAAAACCGATCAAACCGGGCGTGTAACAACCTGGTCGGCTCAGGGAATGCTGGGCAAGGTTTACTTAGCCATGTCTGGTCTTGGTAAAAGCGGCGGCGCGCGCGACCAGGCTTTGCTTGACAGTGCAAAAAAATACGCCGGCAATGTATGTAAAAACAGCGGTTTGACTTTGTTGCCTAACTATTACAACCTTTTCAAAGCACAATTTAATGATAATACTGAATCACTATTCTCGCTTCAATGGGCGGCGGGTGTAGGTTACGGAAGTGGTAATACATTTGTAACCTTTTCGCCAAGTAATGATATAAACCCGCAAAAAAATGGTGCATGGGTACCCTTGTCACCAAATTACGAGCTATATCAGCTTTATTCTGCACAGGATTCGGTTAGGCTCAAAGCGAGCATGTTTCTTACCGGTGTACGTTATCCCGAACTGAATTCAGCAGGCGGCGGCTATATCCCGACCGGTGTGTCTATGAAAAAGCATATAATTGGCAACGAGAAAGATAACAACTCGCCAACCATGGATCTCTGGTCGTCTCCGGAGCACAATGCTATTTTAAGGTTGGCTGATGTGTATTTGATATATGCCGAAGCTATTTTAGGCAACAATGCCTCAACCTCAAACGCCGATGCGCTGATGTACTTTAATGCAGTTAGAGAAAGAGCAGGAGCGGAAACTGTTGCAACGCTGAACTTTGACGCCATATTGAGAGAGCGAAGAGTTGAGCTTGTTTTTGAAGGACAATATTGGGCAGACCTGGTGCGGCTTTCTTATTACGATCCGACAAAAGCCGTTAATAATCTTAATAACCAAAAACGGGAGACGTTTACATATGACTTTGCAACAAAGACAGCCACAGTGAATCCAAATTCGGTTGCACCGGCGTTACCGGCAACCATCAGTTCGTTTACGTTGCCAATTCCGGCATCAGAAATGACGGCTGATCCAAAATTGGCAAATCCACCTGTTCCATATTATTAATCAAAATTAAAAAATACTGTTATGAAAAGAAATTCACACATAGGCCTGTATTTTTTGTCAGTTCTTTTTACGGTGGCAGCCTTACTGTCCGCTTGTAAAAAAGACGTAACAACAAACAGCGCTCCGCCTGCCATTACAAGCGTTAGGCTATATAATCCAACACCTAAGGACACTCTTTTGAGTACCGGTGATCTTAAAACTGATCCTTCCTGGTCTATTAAATCGGGAAGATATGTGGTTATAATCGGGCAGAATTTGCAAAATGCAACGCAGATCTCAATTAATGGAGTTGCTGCCAATTTTAACCCTACTTTGTTTGCACCGGGCAGCGCAGTAGTGCAAATACCTAACATGCAGTTTTCAACAATTGATACTGCTAAACTGTATATGCTACAGTATACCACAGCAGCGGGTTCTACAACGTTTTCTTTTAAGTTAGGCCCGGAAGCGCCGGTTATTAGTGCCGTATCTGATGTGTTTGCCAACCCCGGCGATTCGGTTTATATTTATGGTAGTAATTTGGTTTTAGTTCAAAGCTTCGAATACGGAGGCACTAAAATTAACTCGTTTAAATATAACACCTGGGGAACTGCTCTTGGTTTTCTGATGCCGGCAGCCACACCCACCAAGCAAATAAAAATAACTACCAAATCTGGCACCGCCGTTAGTGTAATAAATGCTACGCCGACTATTGCAGCCATTTCTAACGCTAATGCCAACGCTGGTGATTCGGTTTATGTTTATGGTGCTTACCTTAAAACTGTCCAGTCAATTTCTTTTGGCGGTGCTGTTATTACAAATTTCATAGAAGGTCCACGTGGCTCTTATGTTAAGTTTCGGGCTCCGGCTTCTAACAGCTACGCTAGTGGACCGGTGACCATTGTTACCAGTTTTGGAACGGTTTCTACTCCTTATAAAGTAAATACTCAAACCGGCGATAAAGTAGGTCTTTTAGCAGATTTTGAATGGGGTGATAATTTTGGTTATGCCTGGTGGGGAGATATTAAATTGGCTTTCGGTCCTATCGCCGATTTTAATGGTTCGATGGGAACAAATAATAGTATGCATATCTATTTTGATTCTCCTGCTTTAGCCGGCGGTGCTAGTTTGTACGCCCCATTGGGTAATTCTAATACGGGTAATCACTGGTTACCTGCAGCAAATATTGCAGATCCTCCATCAAACTGGGCTCTTCAATTTGAAATAAGTGTGGCTAAGCCCTGGAATGGAGGTACTCTTTATATTAGAACTGATTTTGCAGGTGACAACTATGTTGCGCGTTTAGAGCCATGGAAAGTTCCTGGTTCAAATACGCCTGTTGCTTTTAAAACGAAGGGTTATCAAACAGTAACTATTCCTTTAAGCGAGTTTAAATCAAAAGTTAACACATTAGGGGATGGTCAATCAATTACTCAAATAAACCAATTATTAGGGCCTACCGGTGCGAACAGTTACAATATGACCCTTAAAAATTTCAGTACTTCGCCAACTGCAGCTGGCTTTTATATTGCTATTGACAATATCAGAGTTGTAAAAAATAAATAAGCTAAAGCCCCACGGCAACATATCCGTCGTGGGGCTTTTAACTATCTAATTTCAAGACTAATGAAAATTAAGTACTCTTTAGTAATATTGATTGCTCTTGCCATAGGTGTGTCCCTATTCTCCTGTAAAAAAACGAAGAATGAGGACCCGCAACTAACAGTAGATGCATCCACAATAACTTTTACAGCTGATGGAGATGGGGGTACGCAAGACATAACCGTTTCAGGTAATGCCGATTGGAGTATCAGCAATCCTGCTTATTCCTGGTTGCAATTAAGTACAACAACGGGTAACAGTGGCAACACGGTTATTCATTTAACAACATTATCACAAAATACCACAGGGGCAATCCGCTCCGGTATTTTGAATATAACCTCTTCCAACGGCCAGGCAAGAAGGGTGACAGTTTCTCAGGCTCCCACCATATACCCCGGTTATAATACGTCGCCTAAAGCGCCAGACATGACCGGAATGACCAGTAATGCTGTGCAACTGGCAGCAAAAATGCGTACGGGAATGGGAACAAATATTGGCAATACCATGGAGACGCCGAACGAAGGCGATTGGCAGAATGGAAATAAAATTACCGAATCATATATAAAGTTTTTGAAAGCAACAGGTTTCAGTGCAATACGACTTCCTTGTGCCTGGAATTGGGGTCATTTAAGCGATGTGTCAAAAGCGAAAATTGACCCGGCATGGCTTAACCGGGTGAAAGAAGTAGTTGGATGGTGCGCGAATAATGATATGTATGTGATAGTGAATATTCACTGGGACAATGGCTGGCTGGAAAGTAATATTACCGAAGCTAAGAGAGATTCTGTTAATGCGAAACAAAAAGCGCTTTGGGAACAGATAGCTACAACCCTGCGCGATTTTGATGAGCACGTTCTATTTGCCAGCGCGAATGAACCTTGGTGTTGGGATGCCGCGACTATGGCCATATTGAATACTTATCACGAAACATTCATCAAAGCAGTTCGCTCAACCGGAGGCAGAAACAGTAACCGGGTGCTGGTTGTGCAGGGGCCAAGTACCAGCAGTGAATACACTGCTAAGCTAATGACTACTATGCCTCACGATCCGGTAGCCAATCGGTTGATGCTTGAGGTGCATTTCTACTCGCCTTATACATTTAATCTGGGACATGACGGAGATCTTGGTCCGAACACCAAAGCGGCTTACTACTGGGGGGCCGGGAATCACTCTACTATTGAGCCGGAGCGCAACGCCACCTTTGGAGAAGAGGATGCGGTAATTGAGGAACTCGGAAGGATGAAAAAGTTTGTTGATAATGGTATCCCTGTGATAGTGGGTGAATATGGAACCTTTAGACGGACTCCCACATCAGGTAATGGTGTTCCTAAGGACATGGTTATGCATAACAAGTCTGTGGATTACTGGCTAACTTATTCGACCAAAACCATGAGAGCGAATGGTCTTTTACCATTCTGGTGGGAAGTAAGTAATGGTTTCGACAGAAAAAATAATGTGGTTAATGACCAGCGGATGGTAAATGCCATTATTGCCGGATACAAGTAAAAACAACGTTGGATTAGAGCTTTTTCTGAAACAGCGGTAATACATCAAACTCATAATTTAATCATGAAAATACATTTTAAATATATTTTGGCCGGCTTAATTTTTATAAGTATTGCGGCCTGTAAAAAAACAAAGGATCCGGACCCGGAACTAACGGTTAGTGCATCCACAATAACTTTTATGCCTGAAGGGGGTACCCAGGACATATCCGTTTCGGGTAATGCCGATTGGACCATCAGCAATCCTATTTTTTCCTGGTTGCAATTAAGTAAAACATCTGGTAACAGCGGCAGTACTGTTGTTCAATTACAAACATTATCTGATAATACTACAGGCGCAACCCGCTCCGGTATTTTGAATATAACCTCTTCCAACGGCCAGGCCAGAAGGGTGACAGTTACCCAGGCCCCCACCTTGTACCCGGGTTATAATACGTCGCCCATAGCGCCTGACATGACCGGAATGAGCAGTAATGCCGTGCAACTGGCGGCAAAAATGAAAACGGGAATGGGAATAAATTTTGGTAACACTATGGAATCTCCAAACGAAGGTGATTGGCAGAATAGTAAATTAACCCTATCGTATGTAAAATTTGTAAAAAGTATAGGTTTCAATTCTGTACGCCTTCCCTGTAACTGGGTTTGGAGCCATTTAAGTGATCGTGGAAAAGCAAAGATTGACCCTGCATGGCTTGCGCGGGTTAAAGAAGTGGTTGGATGGTGTGTGGCCAATGATATGTATGTGATACTGAATGCTCACGGTGATAGTGGCTGGCTTGAAAATAATGTCAATTTGGCAAAGCAAGATTCTGTTAATGCAATGGAAAAAGCTATTTGGGAGCAGATTGCTACAACCATGCGCGATTTTGATGAGCACCTTTTGTTTGCCGGCGCGAATGAGCCTTCGGCCAATAATGCCGCGCAGATGGCCATACTTAAGGGTTATCACGAAACATTCATTAAGGCAGTTCGCTCTACCGGGGGCAGAAACAGTAACAGGGTACTGGTTGTGCAGGGCCCTACCACTGACAGTTATTTAACTTCTGATCTGATGACTGCTATGCCTGCAGATCCGGTACCTAACCGTTTAATGCTTGAGGTACACAGTTACACTCCTTCGGTATTTACCATACTAACCGATGGAGATGTAAGTTGGGGCAAGATGGTTTATTACTGGGGTGCCGGCAATCACTCTACTATTGAGCCGGAGCGCAACGCCACCTTTGGAGAAGAGAGTTCACTCGTTACTGAATACGGAAAGATGAAAAAGTTTGTTGATATGGGTATCCCTGTGGTATTAGGTGAATATGCAGCCTGGAGGAGGAATGCCATTAACAACGCCAATAATCTTCCTAAGGATCTGGCTAAGCACAACAAGTCTGTAAATGACTGGACAACTTTTTCGACCAAAACTATGAAAGCAAATGGTCTTATGCCATTCTTTTGGGAGATAGGTTTTATGCTAGATAGAAAAAACAATGTGATAAAGGATCAGGCTATGTATGATGCTCTTGTTGCAGGATACAAATAAAATTAATGGTTGGATTAATGACGTCTGGAACAGCGGTACTGATTAGTCAGTGCCGCTATCCGGAAGTATTGATTGTGAAGAGATAAATTAAACTAACATAAATGAATCGTATTATAAATATGAAAAATAGAAGTCGGGGGATATTTTTAAGCATAATATTCCTGGTTACGTGGGTTTCTATTTCCTGCAAGAAGAAGGAGAAAGAGGTTGAGCCTCAACTCACCGTTTCTGCCATACAAGTTGATTTTGAGCCGGAGGGAAGTAGTTTTGATGTTGCCATCACCAGCAATGTTAATTGGACAGCGACGGCCAATACCTCATTGCCATGGTTAACCATAAGTCAGTCATCGGAAGGTTCGGGAAATGCTACGCTTAAATTAACAGCGGCCGCCAACAATACGGGGGCTACCCGCACAGCGATAGTGACAGTCGAAGTTCCGAATGGTATTGCCAGGCGGATTCAGGTTACACAGCCAATGATGGAGATTAGTGAAAATCTGGAAGCAAAATGGGCAAAAGTTTCGCCGAAACTTTTCACCAATAATGCAAATCCTCTGTTAGATTTTATGTTTACGGCCGACCCAACGGCTATAGAATACAATGGAAGGATTTATGTGTATGCCACAAATGATCATCAACAGTTTGAGAAGGTTGGAAAGGCCGGGAAAAACAGTTACGAGCATATCCGTACACTGGTGATGATGTCTTCTGATGATATGGTCAACTGGACTTATCATGGCCTCATAAATACAGCAAAGGTAGCGCCATGGACTACAGCGTCATGGGCGCCTTCTATTACATCCAGACTTGAAGCTGATGGTAAAACGCACTTCTATTTGTATTACTCCAATAGTGGTGGTGGTTCAGCCGTGCTTACTTCAACCTCGCCCGTTGGCCCCTGGAAAGACCCATTAGGAAAAAACATAGTTGACCGCTCAGTGCCCGGCGTGGATGTCGATGCGCCATTTGATCCCGGCGTTTTGATTGACGGCCAGGGTACAGGCTGGCTGAGTTTTGGAGCCGGAACGCCTAAAACAAAATACATG
>NZ_CAMLHX010000098.1 GCF_946479965.1 uncultured Mucilaginibacter sp.
CGACCACCGAGATCTACACTCTTTCCCTACACGACGCTCTTCCGATCTTGAAGTAAACAGATCATTAGCCACACCACTCAGCAACGAAAAGTGATAATCAATAACTTCTTTGCCTTGCGCTAAAAACTCAGGTTTGGCAAAAAGTTCCTTAATAAAGACCTCGTATTTATCTTTTAATGCACTTATCTGGTTAGCGGCTTTTGGCTTATCTCCGGCCAGGTAAGCCTGTCCAATTTCAACCAAACTGTTTGTGGTGCCCGATACAGCGGAGAGTACCACGATCTGCCTTTCAGAAGCATCAACAATATCAAGCAGTTTCTTCATCCGCTCGGGGCTGCCTACTGATGTTCCGCCAAATTTTAAAACTTTCATTTTGTATTTCTTAGTCCCGATATCAACAAAAAAAATGTTTGCAGATACCTGTTTTTGAGGGGCTAAAAATAGGGATTTTTAGAAGGATATAATGTAATAACCACAATTAATTTGGCGGTAGGAAGAGAAACCCCTACACACTTTTAAAGATTCTTTAAAGTGGGAAATCTAAAAATTAATACTAACCTAACTCTTTTGCTTTAAAGAATATAAAAAATGACTTATAAGTCATTTTTTGGAAAAAGATGGAACGTTCCTTTGCTTACGAATAAATTATTGTTGAGATTTACAATAGGTTATTTTAATAGGGGTATTAAATAGCTGTAAAAAGTCGTCTGTGAAAGCAGATGACTTTTTTGATTTTAGCGTTTTTTACAACACGTGTTCCCTAAATATCATATCCAAAATCTCACGTGTATTATCGGCATAGTCTACTTTAACCGGTGTACCGTTGTTGAGCCAGTTTAAAATCGTTTCGCTATGTTTTGGTTTAAGACTTTTTATAACAGTCACGCCCATATCTTTCAATGCTGCAGCGTTTAGCTGCTGCTCATACTGGTTTTTCATGGGAATAACCAGCAGTTTCTTTTTCATGAATAGGGCTTCGGCCGGAGTTTCAAAACCGGCACCGCAAAGCACACCCTCGCTTTCGGCCATGCTTTTTATAAAATCCTTGTTGTTGATGGGCTGAATAAAAACATTGCCGTGCCGCTTGGTCTTGCTGTTATGTTTGGAGAAAACATCCCATTGAATATCCTTAAATTCTGATAAGCGTTTTATTAATCGCTTATCATCATACGCAGGCAAGTAAACAGTGTAATGCCCCTTGTTACTGATGCGCTGCTCGCGTACCTGGTGCCTTATTACGGGCGTAAATGTTTTTTTATCGTACTTTTTAAAATGAAAACCATATTGAACAGAAACGGGTGCATAGTTTTTCAGCACAAGTCTGCCTATCATGTCAACCTCATCGGTTTTTGGAGCGTTTTCGCCCAAAACAGCAGCCTGATGACTTAAACCGATACAGGGTTTATCTGCCAGATAACAGGCCCATGCTGAAACTGGTTCAAAATCATTGATAACAACGTCGTATTTATCAATCGGAAGTTCCTTTATTTCTTTAAGAAATTTACGAAAACGAGATTTTAAGAACGACTTCCATAGGTCAACACCTCCGGATTTTCCGAAGATAAAACCGAAGCCGTTAAATTTGTATTTTATGGGGAAGGGGAGGTTAAGATCGCCCTGGTTGCCGCTTACCAGCACATCAACATCGCCCATTTGCTGTAGTAGCGGCACAATATCCATTGAGCGGCTTAAGTGACCGTTGCCGGTGCCTTGTATTGCGTAAAGTATTTTCATTTAGCTAATTAAAAATTAACATATAAAGAGAGTTCTTGCTGCTCTCTTTATTATTAACTGATCTTATTACTCAATGAAAAAGAACGGTAGGGTAGTACATCATTTGAATAGTGATGCAAAGCTACACCCGGTATATTAACGCAATGTTAATTTACTATTAGATGTTAAGGGGAAGAAAGTAAAGGTTAAGTCTTTTTCTTTTTTAAGGTGAGAACAGTTATCTCAGGCCAAATTCCCAGTCTGCCCGAAAATGCAAGGAAACCAAAACCACGGTTAACATACAGGTAACGGTTTTTTTGATTGACCAGTCCCGCCCAGTCAAGGTATCTGTATTGTACCGGGCTCCAACGTATGCCCGCCACTTCTACACCGAACTGTGCGCCGTGGGTATGGCCCGATAGGGTGAGATGAATGTCAGTCGGGTTATAGCGTACTTGTTCTTCCCAATGTGTGGGATCGTGAGAGAGTAGTATTTTAAACGCAGTTTTATCAACACCAAGCATGGCCTTTTTAAGGTCGCCCTCCTGTTTAAAGCCTTTGCCCCAGTTTTCTATACCGATAAGTGAGATCTTTTGACCGTCTTTTTCTATTTCGACATTCTCATTCAATAATAATCGGAAACCAAGGTCTTTGTGATGCTGTTTTAGCTTATCAAGGTTTGCGACTTTGGCCTGGGGGCTGTCCCACTGTACATAATCCCCATAATCGTGATTGCCTAATATGGAGTACTGACCGTATGGCGAACGCAGCTTACTAAAGTTATCAATGTATTGTTCGATCTCGTCGGAGTGGTTATTTACCAGATCGCCGGTAAAAACAAAAAGGTCGCTCTTTTGAGCCTGTGCCATGTCAATTCCTTTTTGCATTGCGGCTTCGTTATCAAAGCTACCTGAATGAATATCGGATAATTGCGTGATGGTAAAGCCGTCAAATGCGTCAGGCAATTCGTCAAAATAAATAGTATGGCGGTGTATTTTATAATCGTATTTGCCCCTAACCATCGCATACAAGAAGCCGAAGAAAGGAAATGCCGCAAGAAGCACCGCCAACTCGCTGATAAATTTACGACGGCCAGGGAAATGGGTTTGGGCTTTAGGCTCTGCAATTAAGTTATATAATCCCACAAAAAAACCACCCAGATCGCCAAGGCCAAGCACGATAGAAAATACCAGTTTGGTTACAAAAAAGGCCAGGAAAAGACTCAGCATCCATTCGTTAAAATGGCCCATACCTTTGGTGCCACGCATGGTGCCGAAGCTTACTAAAAATACCACAGTAACGGTAACGGATAGAAGCGGAAATCCATAAGCAACTAATGCACGGGCTAATTGCGACTTCCAGTCGCTGGTGAGGGTTTTAAGACCGGAGAAAACGTACCAATCAAAAATAAAACTTATTACTGCTATAAACAGGAAGATAGAAAAGAAGCCGCCTCTGCGCATAAACTACACTGTGTTTTGAACCGCAATTTAAAAAAGGAAAGCTAATCTGGATGTAAAATTTGGCTATAATGTAAAAATAAAATCCCCGGCGTTAAAGCAGGGGAGAAGCCTTAATTAATATTGGCGCGGTGGCGCGTATCGGTGTTCGCGGTTGCGATCATAATCGTTGTGATCATTGTGATGATAACGATCACTACTATAACTACGCATTTGTCTTGAACGGTGATGCACGGAGCAACTTGTTGCTAATATGGTTATAAGTAAACCGGTAATAGCTATTATATTTATAATTAACTTTTTCATGATATAAAGTGTCTTTTCAGGCACGCTTATATCAGTTAAACTATAATATTGCTTGAAGGTTTAAAATGCGGCTATGCGTTTGCCGGTTTTGCTGCCAGGCGACTAATTAAAATATATACCGCGTTCAGGATAATAAATCCCACTAAAAGAAACCCGCAATTAGACATTACCCGCCCGTAACCTAGTTCGGTTACATCCAAAAAATTGTAAGGATAAAGACCGGTAAAAGCGCCGCGAATAAGAATATAAATGGTGTAGATAAACGGATAAACCAACCAAAACAGTACGTTGATCCATTTTATGGTGATCTTTTTTACCAGTACCAGCCAGAAAATAACAAAGGCTATTGGACTTACAATGTGGAAAATATCGCTTGTAACCTTAAACAGAGCAACCGGATGGAACTGTTCGCGCAGCATAAAATGATATACCAGGCCCACAATGGTAATGTAGGCGGCCATTGCGCCAATAACATAAGGTGCAGCAAAAAAGCGTCCCCATTTTGATTGAGGTTTTATCACTAATAACGTCAACAAAAGCGCCAGTAAAAGATTGGTTTGAATAGTAAAGTAACTAAGCAGTTGGACAATGGCTCCGCCCAATGTGCGGCCTTTTTCGAGATAATCGGGTATGGAAATATAAAATTGAAGTACTATACCTATCCATAAAGTGACCGCCAGTAATGCAGCGAACGTGAGCTGAAGTTTGTTTTTCATCGGATAATTACTTCTTCTTTTTTACCCGTTTTTCCGTAGCTGCCTGCCAGGCTGTGGTGATAGCATCTTCCAGCATATCCTGCCGTACAGCGTTTAACTCAAACAGTGTGTAGCCATGCAGTCCCCATTTATTAGGGACAGGATAGATAACGGCAGGATCAAAAGCCGAAAATACAGACTGATCAATTAAGGATAGCTTAACCATTGCCCGCTGCTCGGGCACCCAAAGTGTGGCGAATGTGCGTTTGTTAGCTCTGAAAGCCGGCTTACCGAAATGATCGTATTCCTCTGTCCCCGGTAGGGATAATATAAACTGACGGACTGATTCAATACTGATCATAAGGTATATGGCTTAACAGAGATAAAGATAAAAATTAAAGCGAGAAACGTGTGTTTCAGCGCGAGCCATAAAAAAACAAAAGGCCCTCAAAATTGAGGGCCCAATGCATTCTGTTCTTTGTTATTAGTATCTTCTGTATGGAGCGTAGTAGGGTTGGTTAACATAGTAACGGTGTCCGCCCCTGTAATGTACCACCTGGCGGTATCTTGACGGGCCGCGGTAACCCACTACTACTGGTCTGTGATATACTACCGACCTGTGGCGTACAACTACCGGTCTGTTGTAAACTACCGGCCTGTCATATACAACTACGCGGCGCGGTGCCGGCGTGCCAATTTGTACGCCTATGTTTACCTGTGCTTCGGCAGCCTGAAATCCTAATATTAATGCTATTGTCGCTACGGCTATTTTTAAAGTCTTCATGTTCGTATGTGTTAAAATTATCCTATATGTTGTTGTTTATTATTGAGACGATCCCAACAGCGCAGGGTTTAACAAATGCGTTGCCGAAAGTTATAAATTACTGTGAAACAGGTTTATAAAAATGAGATTATTTGAAATTATGAAGCAAAAACGGTCAATACTTATTCGTATGCCGTAAGTCTGTTGCGCAGTTGGCGCATTTCTTCCTGTATATCTTCCAGCCGCTGCAATAAATGGCTTATAGCTTCAATACCTGCTGTGTTTATTTCCAACTCATTGTGCAATCGCGTTAGTCTCTCTAACTTTTGCAACTCGCTTTCAGGTATGTAGTAATCCTGGTCAACTACGGTAACCTCAACAAGCCCGGCTTGCTGCAGTTCAGTAATAAAAGTATCATCCACTTCGTGGTAAATGCAAAACTGCTTGGCCGCTATTAAATTTTCTGTTCTCATATTCGGTTGGTTTTATGATGATTTAGCCAGTTCTTCAAATAATTGCTTCTGTTTTTCGGTCAGGTTGGTGGGTAGCTGCACATCATAAGTAATGTACAGATCGCCATGCTGGCCTTCTTTTTTATATACGGGCAGGCCCTTTCCTTTAAGCTTAACCTTTGCGCCGTTCTGTGTTTCGGGCTTAACGTTTAGTTTTACTTTGCCAGTGAGGGTATCTATTGTGAGTTCGCCACCCAGCACGGCTGTGTAAACATCAATTTTTGCCACAGCAAAAAGATCAGCTCCCTGCCGCCTGAATCGCGGATCATCACTTACCAAAAACTTAATATAAAGGTCGCCGCCCGGGCCGCCATTGGCACCCGGCCCGCCGTGCCCTGCAATTTTTATGGTTTGCCCGTTGTCAACACCGGCTGGTATGGTAATGCGGATGTTCTTTCCGTTAACGGTAAGGGTTTGC
>NZ_CAMLHX010000099.1 GCF_946479965.1 uncultured Mucilaginibacter sp.
ACTTTTATGGATACCTCTATGAGGCTGCGAAACAACTTAAGGACTGCCAGAACTATAAGGGTTACTTCAATCAGGCCATTAAAAAACTCAAGACCGATGAGAACCGGGAGGGATACTACTTCAATAAGGCTTCTAAAAACCTTAAGGCCGGCAAGAACTTTAAGGGATACTTTGGTAAGACTGCAAAAAACTACAAAGCCGGCAAGAACTGTCAGGGATACTTTAGTTAGAGCCGTTAAAAAGCGCAATACCAGGCCGGCAATAAGGGATACTAGTGTTAGGCTGCCCCGGTAAAACCACGCGGTTAATGAGTATGATCAGCTTGCATACAAAATCTTATCCTACTTTCCGCCTGTTTTTACATACATCCACACAATGCCGGCAATAACAGTAATTGCCAACACTATAAGGCCTATGGTACCTTTACGCTTGTCCTGACGTAAAAGCCATATTAAAAACACAACAAGCGGCAGCACAAATATTGCCCAGAAAATTAATGAAGGTGCGGACATTTTAATTATTGAATTACTGAATTATTGATTGGCAAAGTTCGTTATTAAATTACTAAACTATTAATCAATAATTCAGTAATTCAATACTCAAAATTAAATCGGCATCCTTGCCAGCGGCGCTACATCTTGCCCGGTAAAGTCTGCTTTTAAATATTTATGGTACCCAGCTATGGCTATCATGCCTGCATTGTCTGTACAATATTGCATAGCAGGTATAAAATGGTTCCAGCCGTTCTTTTCAGCTAAAGCCTGTAACCCCTGCCTTAAACCTGTATTGGCCGATACGCCACCTGCCAAAGCTACATCCTTTATACCATATTGCCTCGCGGCTTTTTCAAACTTATTAAGCAGGATGGTCACAATACGCTTTTCAACCGATGCGCAAATATCATTTAAATTCTCCGCGATAAAATTACGGTTGGCTGCTACATTATCGCGGATAAAATAAAGAATAGAGGTTTTCAACCCACTGAAGCTATAGTCAAACTCTGCTATCTGCGGTTCGGGGAACTTAAACCTGTCGGCATTGCCCAAACGTGCATACTTATCAATCAGCGGTCCACCGGGATATGGAAGTCCCAGTATTTTGCTGGTTTTATCCATGGCCTCGCCGGCGGCATCGTCGAGCGTTTGACCAATAATCTCCATATCAAAATAGTCTTTTACCAAAACTATCTGTGTATGCCCGCCTGATACCGTAAGGCACAAAAAAGGGAACGATGGTTTTTTATCGGCAATAAAATGTGCCAAAACATGCGCCTGCATGTGGTTGATCTCAATAAGCGGGATGTTATTTGCCAGCGCAAATGCCTTGGCGAATGACACGCCAACCAGTAAAGAACCCAATAAACCTGGGCCGCGCGTAAAAGCTACAGCATCAATGTCATTTTTGTTTACTTTTGCGTTTAATAGTGCTTGTTGTACAGCCGGAACTATGTTCTGTTGATGAACCCTTGAGGCAAGCTCAGGGACAACACCTCCGTAAGCTTCGTGTATGGCCTGGTTGGCAATAACATTGCTTAACACAGCGCCGTCAACACATACGGCTGCCGAGGTATCATCGCAGGAAGATTCTATGGCTAATATTATGGGCATTGTTAATTATTGAATTATTGAGTTGCTGAATTATTGAATTAAATGCTGTTAAGCAATTAAAAATCGATAATTAGCAATCAATATTAAGTTAAATGAGTTATAGTGTTATTAATTAGTTGAATGCGTGGCATTCAGTAAATCAATAATTCAATAAATCAGTAATTGTTTAAACCGCAAAGTTATTAAAAAAGTACTCAAAATAGCCCTCGGCATTGTTCTGCTCCTGTTTTTAATGCTGAGCATTTTGCTATTGGTATTTCAGTATCAGCCGGTGCAAACCTGGGCTGCTAAAAAAGTGACGCATTATCTTTCAGAAAAGCTGGGTACCACGGTTGATATAAAGAGTATTTATATAAAGCCCTTCACATCTGTAGTACTTGAAGATTTTTATGTGCTGGATAAGCAAAAAGACACGCTTATTCGCACGCCAAAACTTACTGTTGAATTAAATGGATTCTCGCTCTTTTCCAGTATCTCCGAACGCAAAATAGACCTTAAACTTATTCAATTAGATAATGGTTCGTTTTATCTTAAAAACCTGCCGGGCAACAAAACCAACTTCAAGTTTATAGTAGATAGCCTTGCATCAAAAGACACAACTACCAAGGCTCCCGGAAAACCATGGACACTTATCTTTCAGAAAATAGCAATCAATAACTTCCATTTTAGGTATAAAAACCTGCTAAAAAAGGAGGCTGTTAAGGGGATGAATTTTGATGATATTGATGTGCGCAACTTTAGTACAGTAGTAAATAACATGGATGTTTACAACCACTATTTTAAGGCGCAGATACTTAATCTTACATTAAAAGAGAAAAGCGGATTTAATATTAAAAACCTGACAGCCAATGCCACTGTTGATTCCAACCAGGTATTGGTAGAAAATCTACTGCTAAAGACGCCCAATTCTACTGTAAAAGACTTTCTGCGCATGCGTTTTAAAACCTTTGACGACATGAAAGACTTTGAAAACAAAGTCCGCGTGGAGGGCCGGTTTAAATCGTCGCATTTATCATCAAAGGATATCGCATACTTCGCTGATCTGGAAAAAATGAAATTCGAGCTGGATCTTACCGGCCGCATACAAGGCAAGATGAACGATCTGCGCGCGAAGGATTTGCTGGTTACCACTGGCCAAGCCACGTTTATTAAGGGCGATTTTAGCTTGAAAGGATTACCGGATTTCGACAAAACATTTATGGAGCTCGACTTTGACCAGGTAGCTACCAATAAAAAAGATCTTGACCGTATTATTGCGGGCTTTACCGGCAATAATAAAACCAAAGCGCCGGATATTCTTGAAAAATTTGGCAATATCAGTTTTACGGGCAGATTTACGGGACTGCAAAATAACTTTGTTGCCTACGGTAGTTTCAAAACTAAATTGGGGAGGTTTGATCCGGATATCAACCTTAAAATCGACAAAAACGGGCATCCAAGCTATAGCGGTAAAGTAAACGCATACGATTTTGATTTGGGTACATTGTTAGGTGAGGCTGAACTGGGTCGCGCTACGTTTAATGCTAACGTTCAGGGCAGTGGTGATAAATTAGAGACGTTGAATGAGAAGGTTACTGCTAAAATTGCGCACATTTACTTTAAAGGATACGATTACCATAACGTAGCCGTAAATGGCACTTTTATTGACCAAAAAGTCAGCGGCAAGCTGACAATAAATGATGTAAACGTAAAATTTGATGCTAACGGCAGCGTAAACTTAAAATCGGCGCTGCCTGAGTATGATTTTACCGCGCTGATAACAGACGCGCGCCTTAATAAGCTTAAATTACTGGATGATACCATTACCATCAGCACGCAAATAAAAACGAAAATAACGGGTAACAGCCTTAAAAATATGCAGGGCGAAGCGCTATTTTCGCCAATCCGCATTGTTGATCCGCGGAATAATTATTTGCTTGATTCTATATATATCGCCGCTGTGGGTATCGGCGACGTACGTTCTATCAGTTTCCGGTCTGACGCCCTGGATGGAAGCATAAAGGGAAGTTATGATCTGGCTACTCTTCCATCCTATTTTAAAACAATCGTAAAAAAATATATTCCATCACTGCAAACAAAAATTGTTGAGCCCAAACCACAAAATTTTGAGTTCAATCTGTCAATTAAAAACCTTGACCCGCTAACAGCGATATTTTTGCCGGAGTTAAAAATACCCGAACGGGGAACTTTTATAGGCCGGTTTAATTCTGAAGAAAAAACCGCTACCATTAACGGGTTCATCAAAACTATAAAATACGGCGATATGGTTTTTCACGACTTTATCCTTGACGAATCTACGCTTGATCAGTTTATGAGTTTGAATATATCCATGAGTCGGATAGATCTGACCGATAAACTGTATTTGAAGGATGTTGACGTAACCAATTTCCTGAACAATGACAGCTTGAAGTTTAACATAAAACTGGCTGACAAGAACGCTACTAACCAGTTGGACCTTTACGGGCGCGTAGCTTTTGGGCGTGATACCGTTGCCAAATTGGAGATATTACCATCAGACCTGATATTAGAAAACCAGAAGTGGCATGTAGAAGAGGCAGTGAGAGTAGGGCTGCTTGATAACAAAACACAGGTAACAGGCTTTGAGTTATCAAACGGTTTGCAAAAGGTAAAGGTAAACGGGTTTATATCTTCATCAACAGATGATAAGCTAAACATTGTTTTTGAGAAGTTTAATATGGCTACCTTCAATCAGCTTACCCGGACATCAGACATTGCGTTGCACGGTTTGCTTAACGGTAATGTTGAGCTTTCATCCATCCTTAAATCGCCTGGTATTGATGCTAAGTTAAAGATCGATTCGCTTAGAATGAATAATACACAGATAGGCGATGCAACCATCGTATCAAACCTTGATAACGCTAAACAGCGGGCTGCTGTGAATATAGGCATAACCTCTAACGGCCTTAAAACGTTGGATGTAGAAGGGACCTATTTTATAAAAAACGATGCGGACGATGAGCTCGATTTTGATATAAAGATGGATAAAACAAGAGCCATTATTTTTGAACCGTTTATTAAAGATCTGGTATCAAATATCAAAGGAACGCTCTCTACCAATCTTAAACTTACCGGAACGCCCAAAAGACCCCAGCTTAACGGCGATGTTGAGTTTAACGATATGGGATTAACCGTTAATTACCTTAAAACACCCTATATTTTAAATGATAAGGTAACGGTAAAAAATAGCATCATCAACATACAAAAACTCACATTAAAAGATACTGTTGGCGGCACCGGTATCGCAACAGGCAGCGTTAACCTTGCTGATCCGGGCAATCCTATTATTGATGTAGACCTTGAAGCCAGAAATTTGATGGCCCTTAATACGGTGTTTAAAGACAACCGCATGTACTTTGGCAAGGCCTTCGCCTCCGGCGATTTCAGCTTTAAAGGCCCGGTTGACAACATGAGCATTAATATTGTTGCAAATACAGAAGAGGGCACTGTATTTAATTTGCCGCTAAATGCTTCATCAACTGTTAGCGAATACGACTTTATAAGGTTTGTAAGCCATAAGGATACAGCTAATGCTGTGGTTGATAAAAAGAAAAACTTTAATGGTGTTACACTTAACATGGTGTTGAATGTAGACGAGAAAAGCACTGTGATAATAACAACCGATTTAGGCGTATTACAGGGAAGCGGTACCGCGCGTAACCTTACGCTCAATATTAATAGTTTGGGCGACTTTGAAATGTTTGGCACATTCAGCATCACAACCGGCAAGTTTGAGTTTACCGCTAAAGACTTTATAAGTAAAAACTTTGTGGTAAACCAGGGCGGCGATATACGCTGGACCGGTAACCCAGCCGCTGCCGAAATTAATTTAAATGCGGTATATGAAGTACGAACAGA
>NZ_CAMLHX010000100.1 GCF_946479965.1 uncultured Mucilaginibacter sp.
CATTCTTTAGCACCAGGTTTGATGCAAATACCCCTAAAACCATCAATACAAATACGCCGGTAATTATTAGGGTGCTTATTTTGAGTTCCTTAATCTTCATTATTTTGTTCTTTAAAATTTTCGTCGATAAATTTCTTGTATCTAATTTCAATTTCTTCAAGCGGAATTTCCAGCAAATACATACTGCGCAAAAACACGGGCAGTTCATTTTCCAGGAACCACTCTTTTTTAAAATTCCTCACTTTCTCCATAGCCCGGCCATCCACGAAATAGCCCACCCCGCGTTTATTAGTAATTATTTCCCGCTGTTGTAAAAAGTCATACGCCCTTTGCACGGTGTTCGGATTTACTTCCATCATCACAGCCAGTTCGCGGATACTGATGATCTTGCTTTCCAAATCCCACTGTTTAAGTAAAATTTGCTCGCAAGCGTATTCCGCTATCTGTAGGTATATCGCCTGGTTGTCTCTAAAATCCATTAAATTTCTTTTTCCTTAAGCCTGATAAAGGCCGTTAGCCATAACGTGATAGGCAAAATATAATTTATAAATGCATCAAAAACAAGTGCCGCTGTATGCGGGAGTCTAATAACGCCTATTTCTGATTTTACCTTGATCATTACATTGCTATAGGGAAAGGCAACATCTACGTTAGAAAAAAAGGAGCTCGCCACTACCAAATTTAGCCCGTAAATTACGCCCAACATCCCGCAAACTACCAATGCAACTTTTACTATGGCTACGCGGTTAAAGTACAAAGAACCTACCAGCATTGCCCCGGAAAAATTTACCCATATGGTTATTACTCGTTCTACCACACGGTTATTTGTGAAAGAGTAGAGGTAAACATGATCATAAAGCCGTTGATAAAGCGGATTGTTTTTATCTAACCCGTTGTGATAAGCGGTTACAAAGCTGTAATCCACTAGTCTGAAGAATCCTAAAAAGATGATCAGGAAAAAAAAGCCGGCAATTAAAATGCCGCAAAGCCACTTTTCCAGCGCCGAGACTGGCAGGGTCAGATAAGCAGCGCCACCGGCATTGGTATTAAAATAGCCAAATACATAGGAGGATAGAACAGTGCCCCCGCCTACAAGGCCCCATACAAAAGAAAGATTTTGTGCGGCACCGTAATCAATTGCGTATACCGCTGCGGCGTATAGTATAAAGGTAAAGCAAAGTATAAATCCCATCAGGCCACCAATTTGTACAGGGCGCTCCAGGATGGTTTTTTTAAGCAGCAGGTTAAATCGGCTTAAGTTTAAAATGTCGTTCATGGTGATAGGTTAATTGGTTGGAAATAATTGCTTGGCCATTGCCGGATTCTCGGTTACACCGTTAAAGAAATGTTCCAGATTAAGGGCAGAATCTTCGCTGTTAACATTCTCTACAATAACAGATATACCCCTCAACATTTTTTCTGAGTAAAGCACTTTTACGCCCTGGGGAATTTCTGAAACCGTTTTAAAGCAGACCTTATCAGCTATATTATTTATGGACGAATGCAGCAGCAATTTGCCGTAATCAACTATGATAACCTGATCTATCATGTTCTCAAGATCGCGGATCTGGTGCGTAGAAATAAAAATTATGCGATCTTCATCCATTACAGATGCAATTAGTTTCCGGAACTGCGCCTTCGAAGGAATATCAAGCCCGTTTGTGGGCTCATCAAGTAGCAACACTTTGGTATTACAAGCGAGTGCAAAAGCTATTACGAATTTTTTTTGCTGACCAAAGGAAAGGCTGTTAAGCTTACCCTTAACTTCTACCTCTAATTCCTGCAAATGCCTATAAAAGGCCTCGCTATCAAACAGAGGATAAAACGGAGCAAATAGATTTTGATATTGTTTTACAGTTAACGGCGGTACATACACGTCTTCGGCTATATAATATACGGTTTGTAAAAACGATGGCTTGCGGCTTTTTGGCGACATGCCGTTAACCGTAATGCTGCCGCCAACAGGGAATAATGTGCCTGCCATGTTTTTAAGTAAGGTTGATTTACCCGCTCCATTTTTTCCCAACAAGCCGTAAATGCTTCCGCTTTTTATGGATAGTGTTAAGTCGTCGTATAACAGCTTTTTGCTCGAATAACCAAACGATAAATTGTTAAATTGTATCATAGTGCATTAGTTAAGTAGTACACTACAAATGTGGATTTAAAAAATCTTATATCAAAGAATTATTAAAGATTATTTTAAAGGCCCTGAAATACCAGCTTTCTATAGCAGGCGCTGCCGATGTTGAATTTTCCCAGTTTATTGGCTTACATTAATTGCGGCCGTAGCGTTGATGAGCATGGTACTGGAATGGCGATAGTTAGGCAGCTTAAATATATTTTCAATTTCATGACAGTAGATTTTGGGAGATATAATTGTGCTAATAAAAAAAGCTTAAGTGACTGTTTGTTAATGATTGCAGACGCCAAACGACCATTCCCACGCTTTCTTTGGCACCGGGGAATGGCAAAGATTGGGCAAGCTTTAATACATTTCCACGCACTTTTGCTAATGCCACATCAGGTTCGTCATCGGAAAAACTGAATTTGACCTTCTTTACAAATTCACCTATATCCAGCCAGTCTAAGCTTTTAGGTAAAAACGTTAAGAATGTAAAAATGCTGGGGTATACCAAAAAACTGAAATGGCATCAAGACCAAGACGGACTGGTTATTACTTACCCGGAGGGGACTAATTTTGCCACATCGGTTGTATTTAAAATTGAAAACTTAGGAAAACTAATGGTCGTATAGGAAAACGCGAATAAAATAACCATTCATTCGTGTTGGATTTTTAAGGCTTGTGTAATTCGAAGTCCCATTGTTAAAAAAGGGGGTGAGTATTTTGGGAGTAAGAAAACAAGTTACTCGTAAATCTTTAATATATGAATTGATATAATATTAGTTTATTCCTTCCCTATCCACCAAATAGTTTTTAAACAAGATCAAGAAGTTTTAAATATTGTTTACATTTACAATAACGATTAGAGGCTTAGGCATCTTTCGAGTGATTCGTTGAATATATAATAATGCTTTTTATAAAGCATTCTATAATAAGGGATTAAGAGCCGGGTTCGATTCCCGCTCTGAGTACAAAGCCTGATACATGCCCGTATCGGGCTTTGTTGTTTTTTAACGTAATTGCGGCACAAACGCCCGCCTGTCGGCATGCGTTGTGCTGTTCCAAAAAATATAAAGCCTCAAAAATATCGCAAATCGAATGACGGTATTAATTTACTGTTTATGAGCGTTTTAACTTTTTACCCCGAAACAGTTTGGAACACTTTGAAACTACTTATAAGTCAGTAAGATTAGCTGTAAATCTATATTAACTAGTTAATTATAAGCATCTTGAAGTAAGATAAGGTTTTTCATCCATTTTGGAACACTTTGGAACACGTTTGGAACACCAAATTTTTAATGCTGCACTTGTAAAGGGCCGTCTCTGTCCTATCTTTATCAAATGAGAAAACTGAAACAGCTCGCATTAACTTTAAGTCTGCTTATACTATTAACCAACAGCGCTAAAGCTACCTGGTCAATCATCATAATCGACCCAAAAACAAAGGAAATTGGCATAGCAGGTGCTTCATGTACCTATAGCGTTTATGGTATTGGCGGTATTGTACCCGGAAAAGGCGCGGTAGTAGTACAGGCCATGAGTAATAAATCTGCAAGAAATAAAGGTTTACAAATGGTACTGGCCGATGCTGCGCCCGACGAAATTCTTAAAGCGCTGAGAGATCCTGATTTTGATCCGGAAAACCAGCAATATGCAATAGTAACCTTAAGTAAAATAAATGCACCAAAGGCGTATACCGGCAGAGAAACAACGCCATACAGAGGAAGTATAACCGCTAAAGGCGTATCTGTACAGGGCAATACCTTAAGCAACAAGAAAATGCTAAATGAAATATTACAGGCTGTACTAAAAGCGCAGAAAGCATTGCTGCCGATACAAGACGTTTTGATGCTGGCTTTGGAAGCCGGTGCACAATATGGCGGTGATAACCGCTGCGGCAACAGGAAGGCATCAAGCGCGTTTATTACGGTTGCCAAACCCAACGATGACGCCCGGCATCCGTATATAAATATAATCGTAAATGAATCAGACTACTCAAGCAACGCTGTTAAGGTATTGCGAAAAAGGTTTGATAGTATGAAAAGAAGCAGATAAGCCGGTCTACGTTCTACCAGGCATTCCCGACTATAAAATTTCATTTGTTGGATTGAGCCCTGTTTACTGACAAGTATAGCCGCCATCTGCAGCAATCAATGCTCCGGTTATGAAAGAGCTATCATCTGAGAAAAGGAAACGAACCGTGTTGGCAATTTCTTCTGGTTTACCTATCCGTCCCAGCGGTTGAGCGCTATCCAGCGAAGCATATACTGCAGCTGCTTCTTGTCCGGACTGGTTAACAAACTGGGCCACTGCCTTATCAAGTAATGGTGTCTGAATCGTTCCGGGGCAAACACAGTTTACCCTTATATTAAATGGAGCGTAATCGATAGCAGTACTTTTGGTAAGTTGGCCTATGGCTCCCTTGGTCATTCCATACACACTGCTGCTGCCTTTGCCAACGAAACACTGGTCTGAACCCATCAGCACAATACTTCCTTTCTGCTGTTGTTTCATAAGTGGGATCACGGTTTTTAGCAGATAGAAGGTACCCATCACATTAATGCCCACCAATGTTTCCAGCTGCTCAAAACTGGTGTCTTCTATATTGGCGAAAAGATGTCGGCCGGCATTTGAAAACAGAAAGTCGATTCTTTTTTCTTTATCATAGATCGTTTTAATAGCCTGCTCTATATTCAACCGGTTGCTTACATCGCAATCAATAAAGTAGGGATCTGGTTGTGCAGATGGCGCATTGTCAAGGTTATACACCAGACTGCCCTCATTTCTTAAGAGTTCCAGAGTGGCTCTACCAATTCCGGTTGTGGCACCGGTGATAACGGTAACGGTATTTTTCCAATTCATATATGTGATTTTTATACGCCATAGGGAGAAATGCAGGCAACGCCCCCGGAGCTTGTAATGTCGGTTAGGACAAATCCGTATGCAATATAACCGGTTGGAAGTGCATTTTCGTCTAATTTGGAGATAATCCGGACTTGTATTTACATCCTTTGAATGAGGAGTGAGTTAACCGATCACTTAACGTGTCAACTAAGATCAAACCTTGTTAAAAGTCTCTATATACAATTCCTCAACTTTCGTTCGTGCCCATTGTGTTTTGCGTAAAAATTTCAGGCTTGATTTGATAGACGGATCAGACAGGAAACAATTAATGCGGATGCGATAACCCAATTCGGTCCAGCCGTAATGTGCCACCAGGTCGCTCAATATCGTTTCGAGGGTTTTGCCGTGAAGTGGATTATTGGGCTGTTGCATGGGGCAAAAATACAAATTTATGGGTGGCTTGTG
>NZ_CAMLHX010000101.1 GCF_946479965.1 uncultured Mucilaginibacter sp.
GATTCCCCTCTTGAGAGGGGCGGAGGGGTGTGTTATGTGAGCGACTTAACAGTAAGCAGCCTAACACACCCCCGCAGCCGCACAGTCCCCACGCGCCCCGTCTCAAGAGGGGAGTCTTGGCCGCTATAAACCGGATATGACAATAAAAGCCCTGTCGAATTTGGCGCGACAGGGCTTTCTGATTATAAAGAGATATAGTTAAAAACGCTTAGGATGCTTTTGCTAAATGCATTACTGCCGGTAATGGGCTTACGGTTGCCTTTTTAGCACTGTCTATAATGGCATATTTTTCGCGCAGTTTTTTGAGCATTTCAAAGCTGAAAGCGTCGTTTAGCGGCATGTGGTAATCGCCCACAGTTTTTGGGTGGATCTGCAATTTGTCTGCAGCAACCTTTAAGTTTTCGTGATTTATATGGGTAAGTCCGGTATGGCTGTCCGTATCAAAAATTACGAAGGTATCTATCTTGCGGCCCTGGGCATCAGTGTAGATTACAGAAGCGTTAGCTTTATATGTTTTCATCAGGCAGCTTTTTTTGAACGTAGGGTTTGTAACTCGGCCAACAACAGTTCTTTTAGTTCCATATCGTCAGCTTTTAATAAAATTGCGGTGGTTAAGTCTAAGTTTTCCATGTCGATATATTTTATATGTAAATGGATTGCTAAAAGTATGCCATCAGCCTAAAGAGGCTAATTTGCCACGGGAACAGCTGAGAAATGGCTATTTTTGGCTACAAACGTGCTTTTTTTTGCAGGCAAGAGACATTGCTCGCGTGTCGATGCTAATACGCAGCCCGAGGCGCATTCGGGCCTTTAAAAGCTAGTAAACATTGTAAAACCGTTTGCAGTATTTATTTAAATTGCATTGGCAAAATTCAATTAAGACGGGCAATTATGAGATACCTAATCCTTTTAGCGTTAACGCTGACAATCAGTAAAAGCCATGCGCAAAAAACCAATTCGCAAAAAATAGTGAGCGACAGAACATTCGTTTATTTTGATCAAACGGAAATGCGGGGTTTCAAATACCTGGGCGTAACTTATTTTGTTGAGGAAGATCTGCAAACCGTTGTTGCCATGAAAAATGGAAAAGTAAAGTGGAGGATAAATGTAGTTTCGGCATGTAGCAACGCAAAATCAAACAAAAGCCAGATCTGGGGTTTAAAGGCTCATAAAGGTAGTATACATGCGCTTTTTAAGGAAGGCAGTGTTTGGTTGGAACAAGATGGAAGCGTTTTTAGTTGCGGAAGCCAGCCTCTGGAATGAGCGTTGACTTATTTTGCAAAACTTGTGGTGAATGCCGGTCAAATGGAACCGATAGACAAACAAAAGGCCGATTTTTACCGGCCTTTTTGCTGTTGCAAAAGTGTTGCTAAACTGTTGCTATCGTGTTGCAAAAGTGTTGCTATCGTGTTGCTAAGGTGATCCAAAAGTGATCCAAAAGTGATCCAAACTGATCCAAAAAAAGGCAAAAAACCGCTGTTTTTAACATTGCACAATATACTCATAATCAGCAATTTACACCCAATCTACAGCTAATCTTCCTGACGAATAAGTAGTTTCACATCAAATTGTTAACTGCTTAATATTCAATAAATTACCAATTTAATTTTTTGGTAACGCATTTATTTTGGATCACCTGTAAATCTCCCGCTTTTACAAATACTGAAAAGGGGTTCCGCTGGGTATGCTGGTTACCTTAACACCGGGTACTTTTGGCGCTATCCACTGGGCGCAATAAACCATGCCCGGCTCCTCGCTTACGGAGTGGCTAAGGGTTAGCAGATTGGTCTTTTCGCCCATGCTTAGGCCATCGCGTATTTGCTCAGTGTTCTGGGTTTCGCTGGTTTCGCCGTTAATAACCAGGTCGGGCTTTATTACAGATATATTGCCAATGCCGGTAAAGCCCAGGCAAAAGAAAACGGTTTTTATCTCGGCATCCATATTACCCACCAGGCGTATAGAAGGGATATTTAGCGCCTTCTTCAGTCGCGCCACAATAGAGCTTAGCTTCTCGGGCTGTGGCAGGGTAAGCAGCTGGCGGTCCTCGGTTTTATAGTACTTTTCCCAACCCATCTTAAGCAAACAGCCGTAGATAACACCATCGGGGCGGTGGCCATGCCAGTGGTCGTGAAAGCGCCATATGGCAATTTTGTTCTTCTCGAGCAGGTCGCGTTTGTATTTATAAACGTCGTCGTCCTTCAGCCATTCGGTATCGTCGTTATTATTGAAAAAGGGTGTTTCGTGGGCAATTATCATGTTGGCACCGGCCTTAATGGTCTTATTAATAACCTCAATGGTAGGGAACATGGTGGTAACAATGCCGGTAACCACCTGCTCAGGGCTACCCGAACGCAACTTATCAACGGTTTGTGTTCTTATAGTTTCGTTCTCGCTCAGGGCAAGCTTTATCACATCCTGCACGGTAAAAGTGGCAGGTGCAGAGGGTTCTGTATAGTAGGTGGTGATTCCCATTTCAGTGCTGATCAAAGGTTAAACATATTTGAATGGAGTGCCGGCGGCAATGTGGGTTACTTTGAGGCCCTGCACCTTTGGTGCCAGCCAGTTGGCGGCGTACTCCATACCGGCTTCCTCGCTAATGGCATGACCGAGCACAATGAGCTTGGTGTTTAAGCCCATCATAGTTCCATCCTGCACCCGCAAGCAAACTTCCCACTCCCGCGATTCGCCGCTAATGATCAGATCAGGCTTTTCGGATTGGATAAGGTGGATAACCTCTGCGCTTGGCACCGAGCCTAAGGTAAAATAGATGGTTTTAACGGGCTTTTTCAAGTCGCCTATAACACGCACCTGCGGGGCGCCCAACTTGGTCTTGGTAAGCGCCACGGCTTGCTGCAAAGTAATAGGGGTGGGCAGGGTGATGATCTTAGGCGTAGCCGGATTGTAGTATTTCTCCCAACCTAACTTAACCAAAGTTCCCCAGGTTATGCCGTCGGGTTTGTGGGCGTGCCAGCTATCATGGAAGCGCCAGATGGCTATTTTGTTCTTTTCGAGCAGTTCGGTTTTGTATTTGATGATGTCGTCTTCCTTCATTCGGGCAGTGTTGTCATCCAGGCTATAATACGCGGCCTCGTGACTGATGATCATGTTAGCACCCGCCTTTATAGCTTTGTTGATAACCTCCATAGTAGGGAAGGTGGTGGTTACAATGCCCGTAACCTGCTGGTCTAAACTCCCCGCCCGTATCTGGTCGACGGTTCGGGCAGGTGGTGGGCCGGGCGTTTCGCTAAGTGCGATGTCGATAACCTGCTTTACGGTAAAGGTAGCAGGGGCAGCTCCCAAGCTCTTGGCGAAGCTGATACCGGGCAGGCCGGTAACAATTGACGCGCCCGCCAGCACACCAACGCCGGCAAGAAACTCCCGCCTGCCGGATAGGTTCGATTTGTTTTTCTGCATGATGTTGTATAATCGGTTATGCTAAAAGTAGATAATTGGCTTGCAATAAGCAAGCAACTATTTTAATAGATAGCCCATTATTGTACAGATGTTACACAGAATTCAGTCTTGTTTAGCTACTTCGTGCAGGCCGCACTCTTTTTTAGACTGGTCTTCCCACCACCAACGTCCGGCGCGAAAATCTTCGCCTTCGGCAACGGCACGTGTGCAAGGCATGCAGCCTATGCTTGGGAAGCCTTTATCGTGAAGAGGGTTGTAGGGAATGTTGTATTGGCGCACGTATTCTTTCACTTCATCAAGTGTCCAACTAAAAATAGGGTGATACTTAACAATGTTGTTTGATTCATCCCACTCCACATTGTCCATAAACTGCCTGTTAGCAGATTGCTCGGCTCTGATGCCGGTTATCCAAACATCATTGCCTTGTAAAGCACGCTTAAGGGGTTCTATTTTGCGGATATAGCAGCATTCTTTACGATTCTCAACAGACTCATAAAAGCTGCTGGGACCTTTCGCGGTTACCATTTGCTCTACCAACTCGTGTTGCGGATAGTATGCGTGTATGGGTTTGCCGTATCTTTCCATTGTGCGGTTCCACACATAATATGTCTCGGGGAACAATCTCCCGGTTTCCAAAGTAAAAACCTTAATATCCAGATTGTTTTCAAATATCATATGAGAGATCACCTGATCTTCCCAACCAAAGCTGGTAGAAAAAATAACCTTGCCCGGAAACCGGTTGGCCAACGCTGTTAATGCTTCAACAGGATTTAAACCCGCTGTTAATAATTTTACTTCTTCGCTAAACAGATCCATCTTTATAAATCTCTCTAAATTAATGCCCTTTACTGTATTCAGTGAAGGATGTGTCTTTTACTGGTCGCTATCTTTATTCGATAACACTGCAGTTATCCTATTCAGTTCCTTTACTTTATATGCAAAATCGCCGGTTAAGGAATTTCGCAGGTCATTTAACTGCTGTAACGTAATGTCTAATTCGTCGGGTAAAGCAGAGTTCAATACTTCTTTAATCCGTTTTGCAACTGTTGGCGACTTTCCGTTTGTTGAGATCCCCAGCTTCAGATCGCCTTTTTTTACTATTGATCCTAAATAGAAATCACATAACTCCGGTTTGTCAGCAACGTTGATTAGTAGCTTGCGTTCTTTTGCCGCTTGCCTTATTTGCTTATTTAATTCACTATCGTCGGTAGCTGCCACAACTATATCTGCTACGTCCAAATCTGCCGGCTCAAATGATTTTTGCCTGATAGTCACCCCCGAATAGTTTTCACTCAAGTGCGAAACTTCCGCTAAAACCTCCTTGGCAATAACTGTAACTTTTGCGTTATTGCTATTATTTAGGATAGCTGTTAGCTTCTCTAAACCAACATTGCCGGCACCAATTAACACAGTATGCAACTCGTTCAGCTTAAGAAATACCGGAAACAACTGGTTTCCCGCATTTTCTTCATTCTGACCGATGTTGTTTACTGATGCCATTATTTATTATGATTGCAGTACTGCTTCTCTTTTTATTTTAACCGCTTCAAGAAATGCTGTCGCTTTTGCTTTGTAAGCCGTTGCAAATTCTTCAGATGGTTCGTTTTTGTTGATCTCTAAAACCAGGTCGTTAAAACTACCGCCTAATTCCATTTCGCCGGTGTTTACGTATTGCGTATCAAACTCACGGATAATACCGATCTGAGTGCTGCTGTTAATACCTTTATCTAACAACAAAGCCTTGGCCGAGTTGATGAACACATTGTAGGAATGATAAATAGCATCTGCCCATGCACCGCCATTAAACGACTCATTTGCCCATTCCAGCTTTTCATCAGACTCAAACAATAACGTAGCCACAAGGTCGATAACAACGCCCGCGCACTCGCCAACGCCAATTGCTTTTTCGTAATCTTCTACGTGGCCCCAGTCAACAAAATCTTCATCGGTTAAGGTGGTCAGGTCTGCCAATGGCTTTAACA
>NZ_CAMLHX010000102.1 GCF_946479965.1 uncultured Mucilaginibacter sp.
CGATATACCGGCAGTTCCATAATAAAGTAGCCGCGTTCGCGCGATTTCAGTATCATTTTAAACACCCAGGCAACTATTATTGCCGAGAGGAGGCTGAACACATACATAGCTGTCAAAGCCAGCCCTTGCATGTTAAAAATCCCCCATACCCTTTTATCAGGAACAACCAGCGCGATCAGCAAGGTGTAAACCGGCAGGCGTGCCGAACAGGCTACTAACGGTGTTACCATTATAGTTATCATCCTGTCCTTCCAGTTCTCGATGGTGCGGGTACTCATAATAGATGGTACGGCACAGGCAAAACCACCAATAAGCGGCACTACAGATTTGCCGTTCAACCCTACCTTGCGCATCAGTTTATCCATCATAAAAGTAACGCGAGCCATGTAGCCGGTATCTTCAAGGATTGATATAAACGCGAATAGAATGGCAATTTGGGGTATGAACACCAGTACACCACTCAGCCCGGCCACAACCCCGTCAACCAGTAAACTAGTTAGTGGGCCTGCAGGCAGCGCGTTATTCAAACTATCCTGTGCCCACATAAAAAAGCTTTCAATCAGGTCCATCGGGTACGATGCCCATGAGAATATAGCCTGAAACATGAACAACAGTATGGCGAAGAATATAACAAAACCGAATACCTTATGGGTAAGTATTCTGTCTATCTTGTTGCTAAATGTCTCGTCGTGAGCAGTAGCAGGAGTTTTAACGGTATCATATAACAGCTCGTTAATAGCAGCATAACGGGCCAGAGTTTCCTCTCCTTGCGCTTTTTGCGAATGAAACCCATGCTTAAGTTCTAATTCTTCTATACGGCCGGACTGTTCAGGGGTAAGAAACTTTAAGGTCTCATGCTGATGCGCCAGTTGTAAAGCCAAATATGGGTTATCTATATTCAACTCACTGCTTATACTATCAACAAGTTGGGGCGCAATGCTTCTTACATCGATGCTGTTTTGCTGTAGGGCTATTTTGTTAGCAAATGATATAGCCTGCTTTAACTTATCTACGCCTTCTAACTTACGTGCTGAAATGGGAATAACGGGTACGCCCAATTGCGCGGCAAGCGCGTTAATATCAATAGTGATGCCCGCTTTATTAGCCATGTCCATCATGTTGAGGGCAATGATAACGGGGATCTTCAGATCGGCTACCTGGCTGTATAGTAACAGGTTTCGTTTTAGGTTGGTGGCATCCAATATAACCACAACCAGATCAGGCACCAGCGGGTTGGACCGATCAGCTAAAACAGAAAATACAATGGATTCGTCCTGACTTTTGGGATAGAGACTGTAAGTGCCGGGAAGGTCTACAATTTCGGCGGTACGGCCGTCAGGCAATTGGGTATAGCCTACTTTTTTGTCGACAGTAACACCGGGGAAATTACCTATTTTTTGATTTAAGCCGGTTAATACGTTAAAAAGAGTGGATTTGCCCGTGTTAGGATTTCCAACAAGTGCAATACGTATATCGGCTTTCAATTAGTTCTTATGTAATATAATAGTCGAAGCCTCAAATTTGCGTAGGCTAAGCTGGTATCCGGATACACGGATAGCTATAGGATCGCCAAGCGGAGCAATGCGGTCAACCCTGATCTCTTCGCCGGGCAGACAACCCATTTCCATTAACTTTACAGACATTTCCATATCAGTAAACTCTTTTACTATACCTTTTTGTCCTACTTCAAGTTGCGATAGCTTCATAATTCGAATTAACAGTGTTCAAAAATAAAGCTTATTTAAATCAAATCCAAATAAGAATAGGGTTGGTATTAAAAAAAAGCAGTATTGTGACGAATGTCATAAAAATATCACTATGCGTAAAAAAAACATCATCCAGGACAACTAAATGAAACAATTTTACGTTTATAAAGATGTGGGTCCAAAACCCACATTGTGATAAGGTTTAGGTTGAAAGTCCCCAAGCAGCGAGTGTGCGGGGACTTTTATTTTTTAGGCCACAGGTGTTCCAAAAAATATAAAGCCTCAAATTGGAACAAAAAGCACTGACGGTATTAATCTCTTGATTTTTAACTCTTTATGTTTTTACCGTGAAACAGTTTGGAACACTTTGAAACTACTTATAAGTCAGTAAACTTAGCTGTAAATTTAAGTTAAATTATTGATTGTGAGACAATTGTGACGTAAATGGGTTTTGTGCTCTTGTTGGAACAGTTTGGAACGCTTTGGAACGGCATTTTTTCAGGCAAATTAACTGTAAATTTGATTTTAATAGTGACGCAATAGTCTATTTTCATTTTACTAAATCCTTACGTGCGGTATTTTAAATTTGAAAATACATTGATCTATATGTGTGCTCTGCCAAGCTTCCTGGTACTTATGGCATTTGTATGCAGCCCTGTTTTCGAAAAAAAGCAACTCTCATCTATTTCATCCGATACCTTAACCCAAAAGATAAAGATCAATTCTAAAGACGGGGCCGAAATGGTGTTTATTCCGGCAGGCGAGTTTATAATGGGCAGCGACTATGCCGATATTGAACGTACATGGAAAATGTTGAACTGGGATGCAGCGGAGAAATTATATACCCGTACCGAGCAGCCTTCTCATCGCGTGCGTGTTAACGGGTTCTGGATGTACCGCACGCTGGTTACAGTTACACAATACCGGGCATTTT
Organism: uncultured Mucilaginibacter sp.; assembly: GCF_946479965.1. The sequence continues at coordinate 2,641 of NZ_CAMLHX010000102.1, forward strand.
GCAATGCTACCAACAGGGTGTTTCCCACGACACCATCATATGGCTGGAGCGATACTAACCCTATAGTAAATGTAAGCTGGTACGATGCGGAAAGTTATTGTAAATGGGCGGGAGGACGTTTGGCTTACGAAGCTGAATGGGAGTATGCGGCAAGGGCAGGCCACACCGGCGTTAACGGAAATACCCGCCAGGTTTTTGTTTGGGGTGATACCCTGCCTGTAAAAAAAGTCGGTAACCTGGCCGATGAAACCTTGCTCAGATCGGGTTATTATCAAAACCGTAATTTCCACACCTTTAAAAACTACACCGACGGCTTTGCTACAGCTTCGCCTGTAAACGCTTTTGAGCCGAACGGGTTTGGTGTTTATGACATGGCGGGTAATGTGTTGGAATGGTGCGCAGATTGGTACTCGGCAGATTATTATGCCAGATCTCCCTTAGACAATCCGCATGGCCCAAGACGCGGAGACCGGCGCGTACTTAGAGGCGGAGCATTTGATACCACCCCTACTATTACGCGGATAGCGCGCCGCCTGGGTAATTATCCGCAGATTAAAAATGAAGAAAAAGGTTTTCGGTGCGTGATCGAAGCAAAATAAAAAAAGGACTGTCCTTATTAAAGACAACCCTTTTTTTTACGGAAATCTTAAAAGGAATACTAGTACTGTTCTTCCAAATTAGCCGCCGCCGCCTCGTCTAAAAACCACTGCACTTCGCCGGTAATAGAATCAATTAATTGCGCGGGGTATTCTTCGACGTTTTCGTCTGCTTCTAGCGCGTTATAGACTGCTTCTGCTTTGTTTTCGCCATAAACTAAGAAGGCAATATTTTTCGCTTCGTTTATCAGCGGAGCGTTAAAGGTTATCCGGTAGATCTGCTTTTCAGGCAAGAAGTTAGCTTTAACGGCAGGCGTAACATCTGCCAGTACTTCGGTATGCGGGAACAATGAGGCAGTGTGGGTATCGTCACCAAGACCAAGTAGTACCAAATCAAAACTCATTTCATCATCAGCAAAAAATTCGGCTATCTGCTCGCTATATTTTTGTGCAGCCTCATTGGGTGTAAGTGTTGTGTCAACGGCGAAAATGTTATCAGCCTCAATAAAAAGAGGCGAAAACAATGCTTTTTTTGCCATCAGGTAATTGCTGTCAGCGTGGTCGCGTGGCACATTGCGCTCATCGCCAAAAAAGAAGTATGTTTTGGTCCAGTCTACCCTGTCAGCAAAGGTGGTTGATGCCAATAGCTCATAAAGCTTTTTAGGCGAGCTGCCACCTGAAAGCGCTACCGAAAAGCGGCCACCCGCGGCTATGGATTCGTTGGCTATCTGTACAAAGTATTCAGCAAGTGCGTAAAGCACTTCATCGGCTGTATTGAATATGTTGAGTTTCATTGCGTTTTATTTTGAGCGAGGGTGTCATCCTGAGCTTGTCGAAGAACGTGCGTAGAGGCCCGCCCGCATGGTTCGACAGGCTCACCATGACACCCTATTTATTTGTCATTGCGAGGTACGGAGCAATCGCGAACTTTGCATAGTCCGCTTGTCTTCGTGCGATTGCTTCGTTCCTCGCAATGACAAGTTATTCATTAATGCTTCGCTTTACCGCCGCCATTAACAGGCAGGGTAAACCAATGGTAACCATCGCGGGCAATTAATGCCTCTGCAATTTCAGGTCCCCACGAGTCTGACGAGTAATTAGGGAAATTGATGCTGGTTTTACCTTCCCAGGTTTTCAGTATGGGCATTATTAGTTCCCATGCTGCTTCCACCTGGTCGCCGCGCATAAACAGCGTCTGGTCGCCTGCCATGGTATCTAATAACAGTGTCTCGTAAGCTTCAGGAGCATCGTTGGTATAAGTTCCTTTATAATCAAACACCATGTCAACGGTGTTTAAAACCATGTCA
>NZ_CAMLHX010000103.1 GCF_946479965.1 uncultured Mucilaginibacter sp.
AATATCTTCCATCATTTTAGCTAAACCCCCAATTGCCACAGCGACGTTTTGTACAGATACAGGATATGCATAATCTGTATTAGCAACAATAGCAGGTATAGGCCGTCTGCGCAGCAGGTTAACCGCGGTGTTTAGATCGTTACGCCAGTCGAAACCCTCGTCATCCAAAAAAATAAGCGCGTTTACCTGATCAAAATTATCTTCGGTAATTTGCGATACCGGTATAGTATGCAAACCCGAACTTTCTATATAATGAGCTGAGTTTTCGGTGCCCAAATAAGCAACTATACCATCCTGTACTTTCAGATCAAGGTATTCCTTGGTAAGCATCCCCGACGAAATGATCCTATCAGCGGTAATGGCATTTAGCCCAAGCAAGTGATACGATGCCGCCAACTGTTCAGGGCTGCGCGAGGCATCATTAGTTACTATATAATATTCTTTGTTTTGTTCGGCCAGATACTCGAAGGTCCCTTCAATACCTTTAACAAGCCCCGTATAGTTTTTTAACACCCCAAACGCATCAAAAAACACTACGTCATACTTGTCAATAATGGTTTTGAAATTATCAATTCGCTGCATGCTTATCTTATAGGGATTAGATAGTATAAGTTCAAATATATCATTTTACGCGGCAAATGCCGGTAATATCTCAATGAGCTTTAATCCAGCTTTAACGCCGACACCAATTTTTCAGCATCAAAATCGCGGTCTACAGATGGCAGGTAAATCTCAAAAGCTTCGGCCTGCAACTTCTTAGCGTATTGTTCGGCAAAAAAGTACTTGCCGTCTTTTATAACATAATTCAAAATAAAAAAGCGGTAAGCCTCCTTCAAAAATCTAACCTCATTAGCTGTTAAAGCATTTACTTTGTGATATTCTTGCAGAAAAAGTATAAAACGATCTTCGTTTAAAGTGTTAATGCCATAACTAAATACTGTCCTATCACCAATATCCGACACTACCCTGCTTAAAAAATAAAAATCAAGCACGCGGTAACTCATCCGAAACCAATCATAATCCCAGCGTGAATATAAATTCAGGTTACCGTCCACCGAAAAATTCCCTATGTTCCAATCAATAAAAACCGGAATAATATCAAATGAGCTCATGGTGTATTTAGAGCGATTTTTAAGGAAGGTCTCGCAGTGATATTTCAAAAAATCAGCTTTCATGGCAGAGCCGAACTGTTTTTCGTTAACCTCCAGCTGATGCATTAACGAATAAATATCGGTACGCAGCGTCTTTGACGATTTGGGTAGCACATTTTTTATATGCTTGCAAGCCTTATGAAACTTGCCAACCTGCTGCCCGAGCTTAATAATGTGATGTTCTTCTAACCGGCGAGGCAGGCGCTCCAGAATACGTGTCGGATTATAGAAAACCACCCAGGCATCAATCTTAGCTTGTTTATAATGATAAATGTAAACGCGGTTGTTTTTTACCAAGGACTTGGCCAGAACGTTTTCGAAAGGATAAAGCAGGTTATTAGAGAGGCTGTGAATAATGCGATGATCCTCTTTAAAGTTCTCAAATTTACCGAAGTAGGAAAACTTGGCTATAATAATATCGTCATCATCAAAAGTCACCCTGAAAACACGATTGGTTGATACCATTGCGCTGATGTCTTCAATAATTTTGATGGTTTTTGAAGCATCGTACCCTTCCCAGGCTTTTCTTATAATTAAAGAATGATCCATTGTTTGTTTGCTCACAAGGGCGGCAAAGATATAATTTGGAGCAATAATTATATGATAAATATCATCTAAATTATCTCAAAATACCTTTTTAGCTCCCAATTTGTAACGGCTTTATTAAACTGCCTGCACTCCCATAAGCGGGTTTGTGTAAAGTGTTCAACAAATGGTTCGCCAAATAGTTCCTTAGCGACAGCAGAGTTTTTCATGGCAACTGAGGCATCATGGAGGTTGGCAGCTATATTGCCGTCGGCAGAATTTGAATATCCATTACCTATGGTTTGTGGTATTTCCAGCTTTAATTTGTTTTTGATGCCATATAGTCCTGATGCTAAAGCCGCTGCCATTACTAAATAAGGATTGGTATCAGCACCCGGTATACGGGTTTCCAGGCGGGTATAAGCTTCGGATGTATTGATGACTCTTAATGCTGTTGTACGATTCTCAACCGCCCAGGTTATAGTAGTAGGCGCCCATGCTCCTTCTACAAGGCGTTTGTAACTGTTGATGGTTGGAGCGTACATAGGGATTAGATACGGAAGGCAATATAGCTGACCAGCCAAATATTGTTTATGCAATTCACTCATTTTATTAACATCACTGCCATCATAAAACAAATTCTTCGTTTTGTCACCATTCCACAGGCTCTGATGAACATGGCCGCCGCATCCCGGAAGATTTTCATCCCACTTAGCCATAAAAGAAGCCATTATGCCATGCTTATAGGCTATTTCCTTAACAGCTGTCTTAAGCAATACTGCCCTGTCAGCAGCTTCCATAACATGGCTATGCATTATTGCCGCCTCGTAAACGCCGGGCCCTGTCTCAGTGTGAAAACCCTCGACAGGTATATTAAACTGCATCAACAAATTGAACAGATCATTGCAGAATTCGCTATTTTCAGAAGTACGCAGTATTGAGTAACCAAACATACCCGGGGTTAGCGGCTGCGGGTCGATAAAGTTTTTATCACTTAATGATTGAGGGGTTTCTTTAAAATTGAACCATTCAAACTCCTGGGCGAACTCAGGATGATAACCTAATGATTCACATTCAGCAGTAATTCGTTTTAATAGACTGCGTGGACATGCAGCAAGTCCTCCCCTTTTATCTCCGCTAAAATCCCCTAAAAAAAAAGGAATATCGTCTTGCCATGGTACAGTACGAAATGTGGACAAATCAATATAACAAAGCTTATCAGGGTAGCCGGTGTGCCAGCCCGTAAGCGTTACGTTATCATAGGCGCTATCACTGCTATCCCAACCAAAAACAACATCACAAAAGCCATATCCGGTTTTTAAGCCATCAATAAACTTTTTGGCGTGTATAATCTTTCCGCGTAATACGCCATCAATATCCGCAAAGGCAAATTTAATTTTCTGTATGTTGTTTTCCTGCAAATAAGCAGAAATTTGCTGTTCGTTCATGGTCGAAGTTAAACTGTACCAAGATAGCTAATAACGGTGTTATTATAAACTATTATCAGCTATAACCTTAAAACTTTATATTAGTTTAATGAATAACGATCTCTTGTTTGTTTATGGTTCGCTGCTTGATGGCAATAACGAATTTGGTCATTACCTCATGCACAATGCAGATTTTGTAGGGCCCGCGCATTTTAAGGGCCAACTATATGATTGCGGCGAGTATCCCGGCGCATTAGCGGACAACAATGGTTATAATATAAAAGGAAATATATACAGACTCCGAGATGCAACAGCTGCTTTAGCGGTGTTGGATGATTACGAAGGTTTTGGCTTAGATCAGGAACAACCTAATTTATTTATTCGTAAACTTATCTCAATAACTGTTGATGGTAGACCAAGTAGCTGTTGGATCTATCTTTATAACCTGTCAGTTGAGGGCCTGACCGAAATTATATCCGGCGATTACATGGCTTATCTAAAAGCATAAAAAAATCCCTTCGCGGCTTGCGCCGGAAGGGATCGGATTATTTAAGCTTTAGAGTGATTACAATTTAGCTGTTTTAACAGTTTTGATGATAACCGCAGCAACTTTGTATGGATCAGCAGCCGAGTTAGGACGACGATCTTCTAAGTAACCGCTCCAGTTGTGATCAACAGCGTAAAGAGGGATGCGGATAGAAGCACCACGATCTGATACACCATAGCTAAAATCAGTGATAGAAGCAGTTTCGTGTTTGCCAGTTAAACGTTGATCGTTATCAGCACCGTAAACAGCTATACACTCAGCAACTGCAGGGCGGAAAGCCTCGCAAACTGCTTTGAATTTAGCTTCGCTGTTAGCAGTACGCAATAATGTGTTGGAGAAGTTAGCGTGCATACCTGAACCGTTCCAGTCTAATTGACCAAGCGGTTTGCAATGCCAGTTAATTGATACTCCGTATTTCTCGCCAATTCTTTCTAATAAATAACGTGCAACCCAAATTTGGTCACCTGCTTCTTTAGCGCCTTTAGCAAAGATCTGGAATTCCCATTGTCCGGCAGCAACTTCTGCATTGATACCTTCAACGTTCAAACCAGCCTCTAAACATACGTCTAAGTGCTCTTCAACAATCTCGCGGCCATAAGCGTTATTAGCGCCTACTGAACAGTAGTAAGGGCCTTGCGGACCTGGGTAACCACCTGCCGGGAAACCAAGAGGTTTGTTGGTATTTGGATCCCAAAGGAAATATTCTTGCTCAAATCCGAACCAGAAATCATTGTCATCATCTTCAATCAGCGCACGACCATTGCTGGGGTGAGCAGTTCCATCAGAGCTGAGTACTTCACACATAACCAGGTAACCTTCTTTGCGCTGAGGATCTTTAGCA
>NZ_CAMLHX010000104.1 GCF_946479965.1 uncultured Mucilaginibacter sp.
GTAGCGGGGAGCAGGATCGAACTGCCGACCTTAGGGTTATGAATCCTACGCTCTAACCATCTGAGCTACCCCGCCTTACGCATTGCGCTATAACAACGCCCCTTAAAAAAGGTTTGCAAATATAGCAGAAATTCGTTTCCTTTAGAAAAAATGTTAACATTGTGGCGTGCAATCCGGGCCATCAATTATAAACCCCATGTCTGAAAAGAAAAAATTCTCTATTGAGTACGAGATAAAGTCGTCGCCACGCATATTATACACTTTTTTAGTTGAACCTAACGGTTTAGCACAATGGTTTGCTGACGACGTTAATATTCGCGAACAGATCTACACTTTCACCTGGGACGGTGAACAGCAAAAGGCAAAACTGGTTAATGCCCGCGAAAATAAACTGGTACGGTTTAAATGGCTAGATGACGACCCGCAGTGTTATTTTGAAATGGAGATAATCCAGGATGAACTGACCAATGATGTTGCCCTTGCTGTAACTGATTTTTCTGCCGAAGATGCCTTGGGTGAAAGAAAATTGATATGGGATAATCAGATTCAGTACCTTATTAGCGTTTTAGGTGCATAAGGGTTAATTTTCCCTAATTTTGCATACGTGAAAAAGATACACCTGTTACTGCTCAAGTCTTTCATAAGGCCTTTCCTGGTTACTTTTTTGATTGTAATGTTTGTGTTGCTAATGTTATTTCTGTGGAAATACATTGACGACCTGATAGGTAAGGGCTTTCAGTGGTACATTATAATGGAGCTTATGGCCTATGCCTCGGCTACCAACGTGCAAATGGCATTGCCCTTGTCGGTTTTGCTCTCATCCATCATGACGTATGGCAGTTTGGGCGAGAATTACGAACTGGTAGCTATAAAATCAGCCGGCATATCACTTACCCGGGCAATGTACCCTATGTTTATAGTAGTGTGCTTTTTATGCGTTAGCGCATTCTTTTTTTCTGATTATATACTGCCCATTGCCAATTTAAAATACTATTCGCTGCTGTATGATGCACGCGAGCAGAAATCAGCTAATTTTTTACCCGAAGGCGTCTTTAGTAATAGCTTCGCCAACAACACTATACGTGTGCAACGTAAGGATCCGGACGGCCAAACACTTTACGGACTTACTATTTACTCTAAGGATCCTTTAAAAAACACCTCGTTTATGGTGATGGCCAAACAGGGTAAGATGTATCGGTCATTTGACGATAAATTTCTGATTATAGAATTAAAGGACGGTATTCGATATGAAGAGAACTCCGGTTCCGGCGGCGCAACGTACATACCACGGAGGGTTTTTATAAGGCAACGGTTTAAATCAACAACGCAAAAGCTTGACCTAAGCGGAATAACTACGTTCAAAAAAACCGACGAAAGCGCATTTAAAAGTGCTTTTCAAATGATGAACCTGCGTTTACTGGGCGACACCATCCGCATTCTTAATAGGAATTTGGACAGTACCCGGGCCGCAAATTTTAAAGTAGTTGTGCCTTTTATAAAATACTTATCAATGCCGGCTAAACCAGACAGCCCCACTACTAAGCCGGTTATTTATAAAGCTAATTGGTTTAAAGCGTTGCCCATAACAACGCAACAGCAGGCCATAAACGATGCACAAAGCGAAGCCAATACTGTAAAGGAACAGTTTAAAACCAGGAAGGGCAGTTTTGACAATACAGCTTCAAGCGAGCACGGCGCACAGGTTGAGTATCATAAAAAGTTTGTGCTATCAGCGGCTTGTCTGGCTCTATTCCTTATTGGCGCACCGCTTGGCGCTATCATCCGCAAAGGCGGATTAGGTTTGCCCGTGGTGGTTTCTGTTGTATTTTTCCTTCTTTATTATATCATTTCAACCATCGGCGAAAAGTCTGTTAAGGAAGGGGTTTCATCGCCATTTATTGGTATGTGGATCAGTATCATGGTGCTTACGCCAATCGGTATCTTTTTGTCATACAAGGCAGCTAATGATTCTGTTATTTTCGATGCCGAACTTTATAAACGCTTATTTGGCAATTTGTTTACCAAAGCAAAAGCTCTTTTCAGCAAAAAGCCTGCTTTGTAAACGTATTCGCTGCTTACAAGCGCTCTAATATTCTTTACAAACAACCGACGTTTATTTTTTTAATATGCGTTAACTTTGTTAAGCTGCCTGTTATTTAAAAGGTAGCTGTTAATTTAATAAAATGCTTAATACTATTCCAGAAGCTATTGAAGCTATAAAAGCCGGTAAAACTATTATTGTGGTTGATGACGAGGACAGGGAAAATGAGGGTGATTTTTTAACTGCCGCGCGTAATGCTACTCCTGAAACTGTAAACTTTATGATCCGCTATGGCCGCGGCCTGGTTTGCGCGCCCATAACGCAGCAACGTGCTTCTGAGTTAGAACTGGAGCTTATGGTGAGCCATAACACCACATCGCACGAAACTAATTTTACTGTATCTGTTGATCTTTTGGAAGGCTGTACCACCGGTATTTCTGCAACTGATCGGTCAAAAACTATACTCGCTTTGATAGATCCAAATATAAAACCGGCAGATCTGGGACGGCCGGGACACATATTCCCGCTTATAGCGAAGAACGGTGGCGTGTTACGCCGTTCAGGGCATACTGAAGCGGCTGTAGATCTTGCTGTAATGGCGGGTTTTGAGCCTGCCGGTGTTATATGCGAAATAATGAGCGAGAGCGGCGATATGGCGCGCCTGCCCGAGTTGAAAGAAATGGCTAAGGAACTTGATCTGAAAATAATTTCTATCAAAGATCTGATAGCTTACCGCTTAGATACAGAAACGCTGATAAAGAAAGAAGTATCGGTTAAACTGCCAACAGAATGGGGCGAATTTGAAATGACCGCCTACACGCAGCTTAATACAGGCGACAACCATATTGCTTTGACCAAAGGAACATGGGAGCCTGACGAGCCTATTTTAGTGCGTGTACATAGCTCATGTGTTACGGGGGATATATTTGGCTCATGCCGCTGTGATTGCGGCCCCCAGTTACACGCAGCTATGGAGATGATAGAAAAGGCAGGAAAAGGCGTTATAGTTTACATGAACCAGGAAGGGCGCGGTATTGGCCTTGTAAATAAGCTCAAAGCTTACAACCTGCAGGAAAACGGTTTTGATACTGTTGAAGCAAACATAAAGCTTGGTTTTAAAATGGATCAGCGCGATTATGGCGTTGGCGCTCAAATACTGCGCAGCCTGGGAATATCAAAAATGAGGCTGATGAGTAACAATCCTAAAAAACGCGCGGGGCTTATTGGCTATGGCCTTGAAGTGGTTGAAAATGTACCTATTGAAATAGCTCCTAACCCACATAACGAGGTGTATTTACGCACCAAGCGCGATAAAATGGATCATGCTATTTTACGTAATCACTAATTTTCGTCGTCTTTATTAGCGGGGCCGCTTGGGGGTGGATCGGCTTTAGGCAGCGTTCCCGGGGTAGGTACTATAGGCACGCTTTGGTCAAGCGGAATAAGCTTGCGGTTACGACGGTTGCCCCTTTTGAATATATTTCGGAAAAAATCGCCAAAGCTGTCAAAATCTTTTTGGTAAACTAAACCTATGCCATTAACATACTGTACGTTAAGTTGGTCTGCCGAATTTATTGTATTGGTATTAAGTACCCGGTACGAATAGCGGGCCGTTAAGTTCCCGTCGGGCCTAATTCTGTACAAAGCCTCAAAATCTTTTGTTAGTTTATTAAAGTCAGAATTGAGCAGGTTGCTGCTGGAGTTTAAATTGTTGTTGCCGTTACTATTGTATAAGCTTCCGTTGAATATTAAGCGCTCATTTAAAAATTTTAGCGAAGCACTTGCATCGCTAAACGATTTTATAGTGAGGTCGAACCCTTTAATATTAGATTGTGATATAAGGTTGTTCAGTTTGTTAAATGCAAATTCGCTGAAAGCGCTGGTGGCGGTACGTGCCACCTGGCCGCCAAAGTCGCTGCCTGTACCCGGTGCAAAAGCGCGTCGCACAATAATGCTGAGCGCTTGTTGGCTGCGGTTATTATTGTCAGCCAGATAGGTACTTACATCTTCTTTAATTTGCGGGTCGGTAGGGAAGTTAAAGTCAAAATCAATATCCGGTTTTAACAGCGATTTTGTAATAATCAAATTAGCTTGTACTAATACTTGCTGACTACCCCTTGGCGATTGCAAACCTGCGGCCGTATATAGCGGCGAAATATCTGTTCGTACTTCATATACCGCATTTAAATTAATTTCGGCAGCGGCTGGGTTAC
>NZ_CAMLHX010000105.1 GCF_946479965.1 uncultured Mucilaginibacter sp.
GGAGATTGCCTGATAGTATAATGGTAGTACGACGGTTTTTGGTACCGTTTGTCTAGGTTCGAATCCTGGTCGGGCAACAATAAAAGATTTCGGATTTAGGATTTTCAATTTCGGATTTTATCTGAGGTTATCCAAAATCCGAAATTGTTTTTTATAGCACAGACAAAATAAATTCGAAATCGTAAATCCGAAATTCGAAATCAAAAAATGCCACAGCAATCCAATCCGGTAAAATTGTTTTCAGGTTCAGGCTCAATAGCTTTAGCCGAAAAAATTGCCGATGCTTATGGCCGCGATCTTGGCGATTATTCACTATCACGCTTTAGTGATGGCGAGTTTCAGCCTCATTTTAACGAATCAGTTCGTGGAAGCGATGTTTTCCTGATCCAGTCTACACACCAACCTACCGATAATTTAATGGAGTTACTAATGATGGTTGATGCCGCTCGTCGTGCATCTGCGCATTATGTAAATGCTGTTATACCGTATTTCGGATTGGCGCGTCAGGACAGGAAAGATCAGCCGCGTGTTGCCATAGGCGCAAAGCTGGTTGCAAATTTATTGGTTGCTGCGGGTATTAACCGCATTATGACCATGGACCTGCACGCTGCGCAGATACAGGGATTTTTTGATGTACCGGTAGATCACCTTGATGCTTCAATAATATTTGTGCCTTATATAAAAAGCCTTGGGCTGGGTCATTTAACAATTGCTTCGCCTGATATGGGCGGCTCATACCGTGCACGCAGCTTCGCTAAGTTTTTTAACGCTGAGGTTGTGATATGCGATAAGCGCCGCAAACGTGCTAACGAAATAGAATCGATGACACTGATAGGCGACGTAGCCGATCAGGACATTGTTTTGATAGATGATATTTGCGATACCGCCCGCACTTTAGCTAAAGCTGCTGCTTTAATTATGGAGCGTGGTGCACGCAGTGTTCGCGCGGTTTGTACGCACCCGGTTTTATCTGGCGATGCTTACGAAACTGTAGAAAATTCGGCTTTAACAGAATTGATAGTGACAGACACTATTCCGTTAAAGCGCCAAAGTGATAAAATAAGAGTACTGTCAACTGCTGACCTTTTTGCCAAAGCCATCATTAACGTGAATGAGCATGGTTCAATCAGTCAGCTGTTCCAGGTATAGGTTTAAAGTCCATGGTCGATAGCCCATGGTCAATAGTTCTTTGATAAATATATAATATACTATGGTCTATGGTCCATCGACTATGGACTTTTTAAACAAATAAATTAAAACAAATAAAAAATGAAATCAATTGCTATTAGCGGTTCTCCAAGAGAGAACGTAGGGAAACGCGACGCTAAAGAACTGCGTTATGACGGCAAGGTGCCTGCAGTACTTTATGGTGGGCCAACTCAAACCCACTTTGCAGTGTCCGCAGCTGATTTGAAACCCGTTGTTTATACTCCGGATGTTCATTTCATCGACATTGAGGTTGCTGGTGTTAAATCACAAGCTGTTATTCAGGATATTCAGTTCCATCCGTTAACTGAGAAAATTCTTCACGTTGACTTTTTGGTTTTAGATCCAAACAAACCTATCGCCATTGAAATTCCGGTAAAATTGACCGGTACTTCTCCAGGTGTTAAAATGGGTGGTAAATTGGTTCAAAAATTAAGAAAACTACGTGTTAAAGGCTTGCCTAAAGATCATTTAGACAATGTTGAAGTTAGCATTGAAGGTTTAGAGGTTGGTAAATCAGTACGTGTAGGCGAGATTAAATTGCCTAACCTGCAAATTACTAATGCTGCCGAAGATACAATTGTATCTGTAACTACTTCACGTGCGTTACGTCAGGCTGAGCAGGAAGCTGCTTCAGGCAAAAAATAAGCCCCCTAACCCCCTGAAGGGGGAATAAAGGAATCAAACAGCCTCGCTAAAGCGGGGCTGTTTTTGTTTAAAAACAATATCTTAGCGCATAAATATAAAGTTTCTCCGCCAGCGGCGGAGGCGGAGGGGGTATGAAATATCTGATAGTAGGTTTAGGAAACATTGGGCCCGAATATGCCGATACACGGCATAACATAGGTTTTATGATATTAGACGAATTGGCCAAGCGCGAAGGTGCCAAATTCAGCAATATGCGCCTGGCTTACTATACTGAAGTATCGCATAAGGGGCGTATGTTGTGTTTGATAAAGCCCACTACTTATATGAATTTAAGTGGTAAGGCGCTCAACCATTGGATGAAGGATCTGAAAATCCCCATAGAAAATGTGCTGGTTTTGGTTGATGATCTGGCATTACCTTTAGGCACGCTCCGGCTTAAACCTCAAGGTAGTGCCGCCGGGCATAACGGACTTAAACACATAGAACTTACGTTGGGCGACAATAAATACGCGCGCCTGCGTTTTGGTATTGGCGATAACTATCCTAAGGGCCGGCAGGTTGATTATGTGTTGAGCGGATTTGATGATGACGAGCTACCTGAATTACCTGCTTTGATTGACCGATCAATTGAAATGATAAAAAGCTTTGCCACCATTGGTGCAGAGTTAACTATGACGAAATTTAATAAATAGCCTCACATTTAGTTAAATGATGTTAATTGGCGTTAAATAACTGTTAAATGTTCTTTTTCCTGTAACGGGTTAGACAATTTTGAGTCTTATACCCGAACATGTTACCTATGAAGAATATTTTACTGATCCTTATTACGCTGTGCTTTTCTATTTCATTATCCGCACAAAACACCCCTAATTCAATTACTGTTAAAGGTATTGCAATTGATTCGGCTACTAACAAACCGCTGGATTTTGTTACTACTGCCTTGCAGGACCCGCAAACAAAGGTGCCGGT